>NZ_JAJNKD010000001.1:0-1027041 GCF_021043325.1 Ideonella azotifigens | reverse complement strand
CCCGGCAACCCGTACGACGGCCACACGCTGGCCGCGCAGATCGAGCAGACCACCAACTTGCTGCAGGACATCGGGGTCAAGCCCACCACCGCCATCGTGGACCTGGGCTACCGCGGTGTGGACAAGGAGTTGGCGCCGGTGGAGGTGATCCACCGAGGCAAGTTCAAGTCGCTCAGTCCAAAGCAGAGAACCTGGCTGAAGCGGCGCCAGGCCATCGAGCCGCTGATCGGCCACACCAAGGCCGACCACCGCATGGACCGGTGCTGGCTCAAGGGCGCGCAGGGCGACGCGCTGCATGCGGTGCTGTGCGCGGCGGGCTTCAACATCCGCTGGCTGCTGCGGGCCATAGCCCGACTGGGCCTCGGCGGTCTTCTGTTGGCCCTGACCGCGCTGGCGCTGTATGCGGCGGCCATGGCCAGCCTGCTGCGTCACCCGCGTTCCGGCTTCGATGCCCCGTCTGCAACGTGACCGCTGCGGCTCAAGGAATCAAATGACTGCTGTCGCTGCGCTTGAAATGGATTTTGCAGGGCCGACTCAATAACTCGGCCGTTCCTGAATTTCCAGGCGCCGCTTTTCAGCAATGCCGGTTCAGGATTCAGCGGCGGCCCTCTAAATCCTTGGTCGCCGCAAGCTCAGCAAAAATCCTCGTTTCGCCGACGCAGCCACCACCCGCCACATCTCGGACCGGCGTCAAGGAAAACGGTGCTTCCTTCGCGACTGCCGCAGCGCCGGCGCCCACGCAGTAGAAGGCCAAGACGACGGGTGACCAAGACCTGACAGTCATGGATTCACATGGTGTGCAAGACATACTGGAACCTGCTCGTATTCTGCAGCGACCTCAGAAACCTCTGCAAAGTCATAGAACGTTTACCGAGCCGTCATCGGAAACGTCTGGCACTCTGCTGAACCGATGACCGAGTTGAATAACCGTGGTGGAAATGCATACTTTCTCTTTTGTCAAAGGACGCAGTACCCCGGAGATCCAGTGTGTATTGGCGCCGGGCACGAAATATTATCAGATCGCGGAAATATCGCCTTTCAATTCAATTGCATCTCCGGCCGCTCGAGGTATGCTTTCATCCATCGCGGGCCACACTGAACATCAATTCAACCGCATCGTTTGAAAAGAGCCGCTCTCGGGCGACGTGTATATCCAAATGGCATCACAGGCACCGTCATCCACGCGCAAGGCATCGAGACCCGTTCTTTGAATGATGATCTTCTCCTTCGGGGAATAAGTCTGCACGATGCGACACAAGGCATCATCGGCCGAACAAGACTGATCCACTGAAGGAACGAGAGATACCACAGACAACTTCACCGAGTCATCGCGACAAAGGTCTAGGCTACCGGACCCGACACCCAAACGAACAATGTCAGTGGCCTTCGTACCATTCAGAGAGTGCAGCGCCAACTCGACGCCTCCCCTTCGATTTCGGCCTAGAACCACCGCCTGATCGCTCCCGATGGTCAAACGCGCAGTCGTTGGCGACGAGCATTCCCACTGTATTTCCTTATTTGAGCGGGATAGCTCAGAACACCAATCCACCCCAAACGCGGCACAGCCCCACAGGGCCAATACCGAACCTGACAGAAATCGAGCGATCATACGATTTAATATACTCACTCCAGCAACAGGTTGGAATACGAAGAGACTTCCCCAATCTTGTTGCGGTATCGGTACCACATTGACTCACTGCGGAAGTTCAATCTGAGCGGAAAGGGGAAGTCATGGGCGAGATTACACGAGGCGAGATAGTTCGGGTAGGCGCCCTCTTTCCGGCGGCAAAGGATGACAAGATCTCCTGGCGCACGCGCCAACGCTTTGGGCAGGCGAAGCTTGATCCACGAGTGGCCCATCTGCGTCACCTTGCCGTTGGTCTGGCGGATGAAGTTCTGGTCGGCCAGCAGTTTCAACTCGTCGGTGTGGGCCCTCAAGGACACCGGGCCGTTGGCGGCCTTGATCTGCAGGCCGCCCTGGTGGGCGTAGACGCTGCCGGTCTGGCCGCTGGCCTGGGCCCAGGTGTGGGCCGCCGTGGCCTGCAGGTCGCCTTGCGTGACCGTGCCCAGGCGCTGGCCGGCGAAGTGGGTGATGCTGGCCGGCGTGGCCTGCAGGTGGGCGCTGGGGGTGTCGAGCACGACGGCCGGCTGAGCGAACGCGGGCACGGGCTCGCCGTCTTGTGCCCTGCCATCGGTGGGCACCTTGGCGCTCTGGCCGTTGACGCTGTCGGGATGCTTGCCGTCCTGGCCCGGGTCCAGTGCCTGGATCAGCTTGGCCAGGTCCTGGCCTTCGTCATGGCCCTGCAGGCCTTGCGCGCCGATGGCCTGCGCCGCCTGCCCCAGGCGCTGGCCCAGGTCCTGCGCGGCCTTGAGCTGGGCGATGGCCTCCTGGCTGTCCATCTGGCTGCCTTGCGCGCTGCCGTAGGTGCCGGCACGGGCGGTGGTGCTCAGCAGCAGGCCCTGGCCGGCGCGCAGGTTGGCCCAGCCTTGCGTGCCGGCCTCGAAGCCGCTGCCGCGCCAGGCGCCGCGCTGGGCGCTGCTGGTGCCGTGGCTGATCAGGTGGCCCAGGCCGATCTCGCTTGCGGCGTAGCTGGTGGACAGCCGGGTGCGTAGTTGCCCGGGTGCGTCGTCGACCACCCACTGGTTGTGGCCGCTGCCGTCCAGCCCGCGGCTGTGCCAGCCGGCGAGCACGCCGGGATGGTTCACGCCAGCGTCTTCGCCGGCCGAGAACGGCGGGGTCTGGGGGCCGTTGTACACGCCGCCGGTGACCAGAGGCCGGTCGATGTCGCCTTCGATGAACTGCACCGCCACTTCCGCGCCGATGCGCGGGGTGAAGACGCTGCCCCAGTTGGCGCCGGCCGCCGGCGTGGCCACGCGCACCCAGGTGCCGCTTTGTTCGTTGCCGGGGGCGTTGCCTTCGCTGTCGGCGCTGTAGGCGTGCGGCAGGCCGCCGGCATTGGGCCGCTGGCCACGCTGGAAGTGGAACTGGACCTTGACGCGGTGATTGCGCTCGGTGGTAAGGGCTCCGCCCGGCGGGCCGGCGACCCGGACAGTGACTCAGTTGTCCAGGTAGGTGAGGGGACGGTTCCTGTCGAGCGACGCGATGGTCGCGTTGATGACCGCGCTGTCGTCCGACCACAGGCCGCGGTAGTACAGGGAGTACTCCTTGCGGTCCGTGTTCTCCTTGGTTACGCCGTGGACCTCCAGCAGCTTGTTGACCGCATGGATGCGCGGCAGGCGTTCGGTTTCGGTGAGCACCATGCCCCGCAGGCCCTTGACCAGTGAATGCGTCGGCGCCGAGGCTGGTGCCCAGTAGGCAGCGTTGCCGCGCAGCTCGGCTTTCGCGTCGGTCATATGCTTAGGGAAGTAGGCCACCTTGGTGACGTCTTTCGTCACCCGGTAGATGTGCCACGCGGCGAGCAGTTCTGCATCGGGGCGCAGAAGACCGGCCTCCAGCAACTCGCCAGCATCTACCACGGCACGCCGCTCGTCCGCGAGGAACAATCCTTTGACGCTCTCGTCAGTGCCGCCCTTCTGGACACGGGCCATCAGGAACTCATAGGCGCGCGCACGATCGTCGGCCGTCATCGGCTCGAAGTAGGACGGGTCGAGTCCGTCAAGCCTGGCGGTGCCGACCAGTTCGAAAAAGTCTAGAAAGCGTTGGTAGGACGCGCTCATGGTATGGGGGGTGGTCTGGGGTCGAATTTCAGGAGGTCATCGATGTAGCCCGGCGAAAGCGGTATCGCCTGCGATTGACTGTTCAAGACGTGGATGCCGATGTCGTCGATCTGGCCCATCTCCTGCAAGTGCAGCAGCATGGGCTTCTCCTGGTTCTGCCAGATCGTGCCTGGGTCCCACAGTTTCCATGGTGTCTGCACCAGATTCACATCGCCGGTGGCGCCTTCCGCGTACTTGGCGGAGACGCCCTTCCAGAGATCACTGGCATAAGGCCCAGCCTTGCCGGAATCGGCATTCCATGGGTAGCCCTTGTTGACCTCGTCCCAGCCGTCGATTATGCGGCCGCCGGATGTGGTCTCTAGCGTCACGCCATGGATGCTCTCGGCATAGGCCTGGGCCGCCTTGGCATCTCCTGACCAGAACACGGCCCCGTCCTTTGGCGAGGACACGTCCAGGCGCTTGATCACTTCATCCCAGGAGTCACCCGGGTTCTTGGGCAGGTAGGGCCGCAGGACGGCGCGGGCCTCCTCCTTCTTCGCGGCAGCCAGTGCCGCATCACCGCTTTCCTCGGCCTCCTTGGCTTCTTTCGACAGTTGTGTGACCCGTTCGCGATCGGCGATGGCCACGGCGTCCAGCGTGGCCTGCTTCTTGTCGTTGGGTTTGTCGTTGGCGCCATTGGGCCGATCTGGTCTGTCCTTCAGCGCAGCAGCATCGGCATCGGCCGCCTTCGGAGCGGCAGGATCTGGCGCCTTTGTTACGGGAGGCTGGGCGTCTGCCGCGGCCGGCTTGGGTTTCGGCTTTGGCCTAAGAGCTGGCGCAGCGGCGGGCTTGGATTGAGGAGTCTCATTTCGCAGAGGGCGACCCGGCACATCGGCCACGCGCTGCGGCTCGGGCTTGACCAGGGTCGGCTTCTCGGCCTTCACGCCGCTGGCGGCGGTGTGTGCCTCCTTGGGCAAGGTCTGAGCCAGCGCACGGTCCAGGCGGACTTGCAATTCCGTCAAAGCCTTGGGCAGTTGCTGGATGGCGGATTGCTGCACTCCATAGAACTTCTGCTCCCAGGCCGAAAGCTTGGCAATGGCCTGCGTGACGTACTCAAACGCCGGCAGCTTCATTAGCACCGCACGCATGTTCTGCACGATGGCCAGCAGCTTGCCCATGATCTTTGCCAGCGCCTTGACCAGTGCTTCCTCGTACTGCGCGAACTTCACCGCGCGCAGGAACTTGAAGATGTCGCCGCTCATGAACTTGCGCAGGAACTGGATCAACTCCTCCAGCTTGGCCGCCTCCTTGATCAGCAACAGCATGACTGCCCGCAAGGCAGCGCCCAGTTCCGAGCCCGCAATGCCAGTGACGACCGCACCGACGCCTGCGGCCACAGCACCACTGGCCGCCATCACCAGCGGAAGCGCCAGCGTAATGAGGCAGGCCGAAAGCATCACCCACTCCATCACCTCCTCGCGCTTCTCGGGGTGCTGTGCGAGGCGTAGCACCACGGCCACGGCATCCCGCGCGCTGGTGACGATCACTACGCCGGGAACAAAGCTCACCAGCATGTCCGCGACCATCGCCGACAGCGACCGATGGTCCGAAAACTCGCCGAGCAGGACCGACTTGAGCCAGTCGAATCCGCCAACCACACTGCTCCAGGCGTCGTCGATCAGCCCAGACGAAGCTTGTTGTTGATTGCTGCCGCTCATGCCGTGCCTTGGCCAGTAGAGTCGTTGGGCGCTCTGGTCGTCAGCGGCTCCAGCGCCAGGTCCAGGAATTCCTGCCAATCCGAATGGGCCTCGGCCTGCACATGCGAGGCAGGCGCTCGGCTGTCGGCCTCGTATTCCACCTTCGCCAAGGTGCCGATAGGCACGCCGCCAATGCGCGCGTAACCATCGCTGTCCAGCGCACCACTGCGAACAGAGCCGTCGCTGAGCGTGGCCTTGTAGGCCACGCCCGCAATGCCCTCGCCGAGCTCGGTGTAGTACCGAAACTCTAGGTCTTCCGGCCCCGGCTTCTGCCAAGGCTCTGAAGGAAGTCCCGCCAACGCTGGCTTCTGGCTCCCCCCGCCCAAGAACCCATGCGTCGCACTCTTCACCGTGAACGCCCCCGGCGTGGTGAACGTGATGTCCCCACCTTCGAGCGTGATGCCGCTTTGCCCGGCAATCAGTTCGATCTTGCTGTTGGCGCTGATGCGGATTTCGTCGTTGACGCTGACGATGGTGACGCTCTGGTCGGCCAGCAGTTTCAACTCGTCGGTGTGGGCCCTCAAGGACACCGGGCCGTTGGCGGCCTTGATCTGCAGGCCGCCCTGGTGGGCGTAGACGCTGCCGGTCTGGCCGCTGGCCTGGGCCCAGGTGTGGGCCGCCGTGGCCTGCAGGTCGCCTTGCGTGACCGTGCCCAGGCGCTGGCCGGCGAAGTGGGTGATGCTGGCCGGCGTGGCCTGCAGGTGGGCGCTGGGGGTGTCGAGCACGACGGCCGGCTGAGCGAACGCGGGCACGGGCTCGCCGTCTTGTGCCCTGCCATCGGTGGGCACCTTGGCGCTCTGGCCGTTGACGCTGTCGGGATGCTTGCCGTCCTGGCCCGGGTCCAGTGCCTGGATCAGCTTGGCCAGGTCCTGGCCTTCGTCATGGCCCTGCAGGCCTTGCGCGCCGATGGCCTGCGCCGCCTGCCCCAGGCGCTGGCCCAGGTCCTGCGCGGCCTTGAGCTGGGCGATGGCCTCCTGGCTGTCCATCTGGCTGCCTTGCGCGCTGCCGTAGGTGCCGGCACGGGCGGTGGTGCTCAGCAGCAGGCCCTGGCCGGCGCGCAGGTTGGCCCAGCCTTGCGTGCCGGCCTCGAAGCCGCTGCCGCGCCAGGCGCCGCGCTGGGCGCTGCTGGTGCCGTGGCTGATCAGGTGGCCCAGGCCGATCTCGCTTGCGGCGTAGCTGGTGGACAGCCGGGTGCGTAGTTGCCCGGGTGCGTCGTCGACCACCCACTGGTTGTGGCCGCTGCCGTCCAGCCCGCGGCTGTGCCAGCCGGCGAGCACGCCGGGATGGTTCACGCCAGCGTCTTCGCCGGCCGAGAACGGCGGGGTCTGGGGGCCGTTGTACACGCCGCCGGTGACCAGAGGCCGGTCGATGTCGCCTTCGATGAACTGCACCGCCACTTCCGCGCCGATGCGCGGGGTGAAGACGCTGCCCCAGTTGGCGCCGGCCGCCGGCGTGGCCACGCGCACCCAGGTGCCGCTTTGTTCGTTGCCGGGGGCGTTGCCTTCGCTGTCGGCGCTGTAGGCGTGCGGCAGGCCGCCGGCATTGGGCCGCTGGCCACGCTGGAAGTGGAACTGGACCTTGACGCGGTGGTTGCGCTCGGTGGTGATGGCTTCGCCTTCGAGGCCGACAACGCGTGCAGTGAGCAGCGTGGGGGCGCTGCGGGCCGGGCGCCAGCGCGGCAGCACCGGGGCGGCGGCGGGGGTGGCGTGGAAGTGGTTGCGGTAGCTGCCGCGGGCAATCCCGGTGGTGCCCAGCAGTTCGGCGGCCTGGCTGCCGAGATTGTTGGCGATGTGGTGCTCGACAGCGAGCACGGTGAAGGCGTTGTCAGGCCGCGGGTGGCTGGCGCTGGCGGCACCTGCGTAGCTGTCGCTGCTGGTGTTGGCGCCGTACAGCGGGTGGTCGATCAGGCTGAACTCGGCACCGGCGCGCAGCTGGCGGGCACCGCTGCGGCCTTCGAAGCGTTTGGCCAGGCTTTCCAGGGCACCCAGGGCCAGGCGGGCGGCCCGCTCGGCGGCGTCGCCATCCTGGTAGCGGTAGGCACCGCTGCCGCTGTAGACCTCGAGCGTGGGCACGTCGCCCAGGTCCAGCTGGCTGGGCTGGCTGGCGCTGCTGCCGGCGAGCTGCTTGTGGTTCCAGCTGCCCAGCGTGACGGCGTTGGCAGTGAGCTGGCGCTGGGCCAGGAAGTGGGTGACGGGGTCTTCGAGGCCGGCCTGCACCGCCGTGGGGTGGAGGGCGGCAAAGCGGATGTCGCCCAGCGCGTCGCGCGGGCTGCCGGCGTCGGTGATGACCAGGCGGTGGCGGGCGCAGCCGGCGTCGTCGGCCTGCGCGGCGGCGTCGCCCGACAGGTGCTCGATGTGCCAGCTCAGGCCTTCCTGGGCCAGCAGGCGGGTGACGAACGCCAGGTCGCTCTCGCGGTACTGGATGCACAGCGAGCGGGTGCGCAAGGCCTCGGGTTCGGCCAGCGCCAGGCGCCAGTTGGCGGCGGGGTAGTCGGCAAAGATGTCTTCGGCGATCTGCAGTGCGGTCTGGTCCTGGTAGACGTGGCTGTCCAGGCGCAGGGCCAGCACGCTGAGCCAGGGGTGCATGACCAGGCGGTAGCGGGCCAGGCCGCCGTCCGAGCCGAGCTGGGCGGCTTCGGCGACATAGCCGTGCCAGGGCAGGTAGCTGCCGTCTGCCTGCTTGACGCTGAGCGTCATCTGCTCGCCGATCAGGCTTTTGAGTTCGAAGTAGGCCGAGGTGGAAAGGCAGTCCACCACCAGCTCGAAGGGCTGGCTTACCGCCTCTCGCATCACCGCGCGTTCGGCCACCAGGGACAGGGCCGGGAGCGCGGTCTGCAGCTTCAGCAGCCGCTCGCCCTCTTCCAGCCAGGCGGTGAAGTCCAGCCGGCTCTTCAGCGCCTCGAGGCCAGCATCCAGGGTGTCTTCAATGCCTGTGGCAAGGCTCGTCAATCCTTCCAGCATGAGCGCCTCAAGGCAAGGTGATGGTGACCCAGGCCGACTGGGGCGCGAGTTGCACCACCTGGCTGTAGGGGGCCAGCGTGCTTTCAGTGCTGTTGCGCAGGTGGGTGCGCAGGCCCAGGAAGGCGACTAGGCCGATCACCGCAAAGACGCTGGCCATGACCCACAGCGGCACTTCGCTGCGCAGCTTGTTGCTGATCTGGTCCGGCGGCGCCCAATGCGGGGCGAAGGCTGCGCGCCTGCCCTGCATGTGCACGATCTCGTCGCCCAGCCGTGCGGTCAGGTAGCCCAGCTTCTCGCTGCCCTCCATGGCATAGCGCCCCTGGAAGCCCAGCAGCAGGCACATGTGGTAGACCTCCAGCACCTGCACCCGCACGGCCCCCTCGCCGCGCAGCTTCTCGAGCCGCTCAAAAAATCGCTCGCCTGCCATGTGCTCGCCAAACAGCTCCAGCTGCAGCGGCTTGACGACCCAGGCCTCGCGGATCTTCAGCTTCGAGGTCAGCACGATCTCGTCCAGCAAGCCGCAAAAGGCGAACTTGGCACGGTAGACATCGGCTGCTTCCAGCCCGAGCTTCTTCGCCCCGCGGTCCACCTGCTTGAGCAGGCTCAGCACCCGTTCTCGGAAGACCTCGGCGTCCGCCGGCGCATGGCCGTTGCGCAGCAGGAAGACCATGTAGAAGCCGGGATACAGCAGGTCCATCAGGCCACGCGGTTCGGCGCCGGGCGCCTGCACTGCGCTGCGGGACTGGGTCAGGGGCGCCTGGCCAGCGCCAAAGAGTGAAGGTGCGGTGCTCATCGAATTCTGCTTCCCTGGAAATCTTCTTGAATGTCAGGCGGACCCGTCCACCAGCAAGGCTTCAGCCTTCGCCATTGAGCGCAAACAGCTCCATCTGCAGCTCCGGCAGGCCGCTGGGCGCATAGATGGTGATGCTGCGGCTCTGCAGCATGCGTTCGTACAAGGGGCTGCGAGGCTCCAGCGCGAAGTAGTAGTTGCCAGGCCGCACGGGAATGGCCACCGGCACCTGCGGCAAGTGGGTCAGGCGCACGCCGGCGGTGGCCATCAGCACCACCTTTTCGACGTCGTCCGGCGCGCCCACCTTGAGGCGCTGCGGGATGACTTCGACGATCTCGGCGGGCGGCATCGAGGCCTGCACGCCAAGGTACAGGCGGGTGTTGGCCTCGATCTTCTGCGAGTCCAGCCGGCCCTGGAAATACGATGGTTTCTGCTCGCTCAGCGCGATGGCGAAATAGCGCGTGGAGATCACCGTTTCCAGCAGCTCGCGCAGCATGTGGTCCAGCCGCTCGAAGGCCTGGCCGGGCGCCTCGTGGCGGTAGACCGGCAGATCAGCCAGCGTGAACGAGCGCGAGAAGGTCATCAGCGCGCCGGCCAGTTCCAGCAGGCGCTCGAACAGGCGTTCGGGGTGCAGCTGCGGGTGATGGTGCAGGTGCGACAGCCCGGCAAACGCGGCACTGCAGGTGTGCAGCAGCCAGAACGACGCGATGTCGCCCGAGCGGAACTCGATCACGTGCTTGGACGGTTCGCGGTGCGTGCCGTACAGCGCCTCGACCTTGGCCTGCAGCACGTCCAGCACGCGGCGCAGCACGCCTTGCAGCACCGGCGAAGCCGCCAGCGACATGGTGGGCGGCACGAAGCCTGTGTCGACCTCGAAGGCACCGGTGGCGAGCCTGCGCACACGCACCAGCGGCAGCGAGGTCAGGTGGTCGCGCGCATCGCCATCGGCCAGCAGGCGCACCCGGCGGCGCAGCGTGGCAACGTCGGCATCCACGGCACCGGTGAACCAGTCCGGCGCAGCGTCATTGCGCTGCACGTAGCGCACCCCTGCCCGCCCGCCATCTTCCTCGGGTGTGAAATTGGTGCCGGTGCTGCGCATGGGCGCCAGCGCCAGGTGATAGACGCATTCCGACAGGCCGGACGGCCAGCCCACCAGGGACACCGGCTCAGGCAATTCGTCGTCGGCCGGCGCAGTGCACAGGTCGCCATCGGGGAAGACCACCTGCAACTCAGCCACGCGCAGCACGCCACTGGCCAGTGCGTCGGTGTCCAGCTTCAGCCGGCGCACACCCCAGCTGTACGGATGCAGTGACTGCGCCGTCTCGGCCAGCCGCCACTCGTGGTAAGCATCCTGGCGCTGGAAATGCTGCGGCCGCAGGAACAGGCCTTCGCCCCAGAGAACTTTGGAAGAGCGGATCAAGGGAATGATTCCTGTGCAGGGAGAAACGGGAAGCGAATCCAGGCAGCCGCCAGCAGGTTCGGCATCAGCTCGCGGGGCATTGCACGCCAGCCAGCCGGGTCAGCTCCAGGGCCACGTCCAGCGCCTGCCCGGTGGCCACGCTGAGCGCGCAGCCATGCACGCCAAGCGTCAGCCCGGTGGCCGCGGCGGCCCGCGTATCGAACACAAAACGCCAGCGGCCTGCGGCTGGCGCACGGAACAGCGCCACCACGCCGATGTAGCCCGCCTCGGCGGGAACGGCCTCCGTCACCTCGTAGCGCTGGCCTGGCGTGAGCGCCACTTCCTTGACCTCGACCACATCGCTGGTCAACTCTGAAGTGCGCGCCGATTTAATGTCCTGGAAAGCCGAGTCCGGCACTTGCATGAATGCAGACTTGTCTCTCAGTTTGTAAATTCTAGTAACCACCGGCAACGAATTCCCGGCAGCGTCGATATTCATCACCTGCGCCGCATGCAATCTCAATGCAACCTTGCTCGACTTAGGGTTTTGCGCGGACGGAGGAATCGACAGGTTATCGGGTACCTGCAGTTGCGGCCGTTGCAGGCCCACGGTTTGTAACGCGGTGTCAAGCGCACCACCTGTGCTGGTGGTGCCACAGCCGCCCTGCAGAAGCGCCAACGAAAGCACCGCCAAAGCGCACTGTTGCCGAGAGGAAAACGCCCATTCCTGGCTGCTGCGGGCCCGACCCTTGATGGTGCGGGAGATCGGAAAGACGGCACTCCGAATATGTTTCATTTTGCTGCAATTTGACAGAAGCCCCCACCAGACAAGCTCGGCTGGCGCGACAGTCTATCGGGCAATCCGGCGAAGAGCAGCCAGATCGACTCCCCTAAAGGAGGGTTTGCCGGCCGCCATCCGGCCATATAAAGTGCCCTGCCTGAGATTCGCAAACAGCACTCTCGGAAAACAAAGTTTCATATAACAAGGAAGTAACAAGACATGTTGTCGACGCGCCGCGGCCCCGCGCTCTCCGCCTCTGAAGGTTTCCCAGGTCCCGCACTTCGCACGCCCCTCACAGCGCTGTCCCAGGCTTTGATCCGTGGCGGTCGCTGGGCCGCCATCTCGGCTGCGCTGGCCCTCGCCGCCTGTGCCGCGCCGCCCACCAAGGGACCTGAAGCGCCGCCGCCAGTGCCGTCGATGGAAGACCTGATGAGCCAGGCCGACCAGGCCCAGCAAGCCGGCCAGCGCGAAAAGGCGCGCGACGCCTACCGCAGCGCCGCCAAGGCCTACCCGACCGCCAAGCAACCGTGGCTGAAGCTGTCGGAAGACTATTTCGCCGCCGCCGACTACGGCAACGCCGTGCTGGCCGGCCAGGAAGTGCTGCAGCGCGACCCGCAAGACGCCACCGCCAACAGCATCCTGGCCGTCAGCGGCCTGCGCCTGACTGCCAGCTCGCTGAAGGCCCTGCGCAAGGACGCCGCCTACCCGGTGGGCTCGCGCGAAGAAGCCCTGGCCGTGACCCGTTCGCTGCGCGAAGCGCTGGGCGAAACCGCGTTGCTGCCCATCGTGTCGCCGGACGACGCCGCGCAAAAGGCCGCGGCCGCACCCGTCAAGCCGCGTCCGCCGGTGCGCAAGGCCAGCACGCCGCCCGCCGCCGGTGGCGCGGCAGCACCTGCTGCAGCCGCGGCCGCAACCGCCGCGCCGGCCAGCCCGCCGCCAGCGCCGGCTGCCAAGCCCAGCGCCAATCCGCTCGACAAGCTCAAGTGAGCTCGCGCCCCGTCGTCACCCGCCTCCAACGCGCCGCAGAAGGAATCCGCCATGGCCAAGAAAGACAGCGTTCAGAAGCGACTTGAAAAAGTCCGCCCGCCCCGCGTGCAACTGACCTACGACGTGCAGGTTGGTGAAGCCATCGAGCAGAAGGAGCTGCCTTTCGTGGTGGGCGTGCTCGGCGAGTTCTCCGGCCAGGCCGATCCGGACAAGCCGCTGCCCAAGCTGAAGGACCGCAAGTTCATCAATGTCGACCTCGACAACTTCGACGACGTGATGGCCGGCATGGCGCCCAAGACCTCGTACCGCGTCAAGAACACGCTGACGGCCGACGGCGGCGAGTTCGGCGTGAACCTCGAGTTCAAGGCGATGGAAGACTTCCGGCCCGAGGCCGTGGTGCAACAGGTCGAGCCCCTGCGCAAGCTGCTGGAAGCACGCACCAAACTCTCGGACCTGCGCAACAAGCTGGCCGGCAACGAGAAGCTGGACGACTTGCTCACCGACGTGCTGTCGAACACCGAGAAGCTCAAGCAGCTCGGTACCGAATCCACCCCCGTTCAGGAGTGATGCCCGCATGACGCAGACCCTCACCGCAACGTCGGGCGGCACCACCCTGGCCGAGCCCAGCCTGCTCGACGAAATCGTCGCCCACAGCAAGGTTGCCCGCTCCGAGACCGAGCACACCCGCGCCAAGGACATCATTGCCGAACTCGTGCGCGAAGTGATGGCCGGCACCGTGGTGGTGTCGGACAACCTGAGCGTGACGCTGGATGCCCGAGTGGCCGAACTGGACGCGCTGATCTCCGCGCAGCTCAGCGAGGTCATGCACCACGCCGAGTTCCAGAAGCTGGAGTCCAGCTGGACCGGCCTGCAGTACCTCTGCCAGCACACCTCGACCGGCGCCGGCATGAAGATCCAGGTGCTGAACGCGACCAAGAAAGAGCTGGTCAAGGACTTCAAGACCGCGATCGACTTCGACCAGAGCGCGCTGTTCAAGAAGGTCTACGAAGAAGAGTTCGGCACCTTCGGCGGCGCCCCGTTCGGCGCCTTGATCGGCGACTTCGACATCTCCCGCCAGCCCGAGGACATGTACCTCGTCGAGCAGATGGCGCACGTGGCCGCTGCGGCGCATGCGCCGTTCATCAGCGCTGCGTCGCCCGAGCTGTTCGGCCTGGAGACATTCACGGACCTGGGCAAGCCGCGCGACCTGTCCAAGGTCTTCGACACCGTGGACTACGCCAAGTGGCGCTCGTTCCGCGAATCCGAGGATTCGCGCTACGTTGGCCTCACGGTACCGCGCTTCCTCGGCCGCCTGCCCTTCAACCCGAAGGACGGCACGGCCACCGAAGGCTTCAACTTCGTCGAGGAAGTGGACGGCACCGACCACGCCAAGTACCTGTGGGTCAACGCCGCCTATGCGATGGGCGCGCGCCTGACCTCGGCCTTCGAGAACTACGGCTGGTGTGCGGCCATCCGCGGCGTGGAAGGTGGCGGCCTGGTCGAGGACCTGCCGACCCACACTTTCAAGACCGATGAAGGCGAAGTGGCGCTGAAGTGCCCGACCGAAATCGCCATCACCGACCGGCGCGAAAAGGAGCTGAGCGACCTCGGCTTCATGCCGCTGGTGCACTGCAAGAACACCGACTACGCGGCCTTCTTCGGCACCCAGTCGACGCAGCGCGCCAAGAAGTACGACAGCGACTCGGCCAATGCCAACGCGGTGCTGTCGGCACAGCTGCAATACATGTTCAGCGTGTGCCGCATCGCCCACTACCTGAAGGCCATGATGCGCGACAAGATCGGCAGCTTTGCCTCCGGTCCGCACATCGAGGAATTCCTGAACCGCTGGATTCGCCAGTACGTGGTCGAGGACGACAACGCCACGCAGGAAACCAAGGCCACCTACCCGCTGCGCGAGGCCAAGGTGCAGGTCTCGGAAGTGCCGGGCCGCCCGGGCACCTACCGGGCGGTGTCTTTCATCCGACCCCACTTCCAGCTTGACGAGCTCTCCGTGTCCCTTCGTCTCGTCGCCGAGCTGCCGCAGTCCCAGAAGGGCTAATCATCACTAACGCTGTCATCTAACAGGAGCAAGAAAAACCATGAAAGACATTTACGTCAAGTTCGAAGGCGCGAGCGAGCTGCAAGGCGATAGCACCGACACCAAGCACGCCCAGGAAATCGAAGTCTCGACCTTCCAACACTTCGTGCGCCAGCCGAAGTCGTCGAGCGCTTCGTCGGCCGGCGGCCACACGGCCGAGCGCACCGAACACGGCGAAATGCTGTTCACCAAGGACATCGACAAGGCAACGTCCAAGCTGAACCGTGCCGCTTCCGCCGGCACCGTGTATCCCAAGGTCACCGTCACTTTCTACCGCGCCTACGGCGGCAAGAGCGCGACCTCGACCTCGCAATCCCGCGTCGATTACTACAAGATCGTGCTGGAAGACGTCGTCGTGTCGTCGGTCGCCACCGTGATCGAAGAAGGCGAACTGCCGGTCGAAACCTTCGGCCTGAAGTACGGCAAGATCACCTGGGAATACAAGCAGCACCGTCCGGACGGCTCGACCACGTCGACCGGCATGGCGGGCTGGGACCTGCGCAAGAATATCGCGGTCTGATCCTCCGGTCCTTGGACCGGCTTCCGGGAAGCCAGCGGGCCGGTATGGTCCGCCGCGCCTCCCGGCGGACCCAGGGCGGCCATGTGCCGCTCTTTTGCATTCAAGCCGGCCGCGTGCCGTGCGGCCTGCCCGGGCCGTGCCGCACGAGGCCGCAGTTCCAGGCTGGTTGTCGCCCCATGGATTTTTTCAGTCCCTCGCTGCTGGACAAGCTGCTCGGCGCAGACGCCGACGGCCAGCAACGCGCCACCAGCCCGCGCTGGTCGATCGAGCAGATCAAGGAATCCGTCGCCCGTGACATCGAGACCCTGCTCAACGCCCGCCCCGGCATCGCGCCCGAAGACCTGCAGGCCTTCCCGCAGCTCACGCGCTCGCTGCTGACCTACGGCCTGATCGACATCACCTCGCTGAACGTCGCCAGCGACCGGGACCGGCTGCGCATCACCGAATCCATCCGGCGCTCGCTGGCCGCCCATGAGCCGCGCCTGACGCAGGTGGAGGTGCAGGTGCGCGAAACGGCCAAGGTCGGCGCCGGCCTGTGCTTCTCGATCCGCGCCAAGCTGCAGCTGAGCCCGACGGCAGAGCCGGTCGCGTTCGACGCCATGCTGCAGCCCGGATCCAACCGCTACGCCGTGGCCCGCAGCGACCCGCGCGCCGCGCACTGATCACCGAGTTCGCCCATGCAGGACCTGCTGCCCCACTACGAACGCGAACTCGCCTTCCTGCGCACCCAGGCGGACGACTTCGCGCGCCGTTATCCGCGCATCGCCGGCCGGCTTTCGGTCAGCGGCGAGGTGCTGCAGGATCCGCACGTCGAGCGCATGATCCAGTCGTTTGCGCTGCTCAGCTCGCGCATCCACAAGCGGCTGGACGACGACTTCCCGCTGTTCACCGAGTCCTTCCTCGGCCTGCTTTACCCGCACTACCTGCGGCCCTTCCCGTCCTGCGCGATTGCCAGCTTCGACCTGGGTGGCGCCGCGGCCCAGATGAGCAAGGCCCAGGTGCTGCCGCGTGGCACGCCGCTGCACACCCGGCCGCTGCGCGGCGTGACCTGCCGCTTCCAAACCAGCACCGAAGTGCAGCTGCTGCCGCTGCGTGTCAGCGCGGCGCGTTTCCAGGGCGCGGTGATGGTGCCGGACGGCACCATCGTGCCACCGCAGACCACCGCGATGCTGTCCATCCAGCTGGAGCTGCTGTCGCCGCAGGCCAGCTTCGCCGGGCTGGGCATCGACAGCCTGCGCTTCTTCATCGACGGTGATCCTTCGCTGGTCACCGCGCTGCGCGAAGCCATGACCGGCAAGGTGCTGGCCACGCTGTTCCAGACCCAGGCCCTGGGCCCGTGGCAGGCCGCCCGCGGCGTGCTGCCGCAAGGCGCAGGCTTCGACGACGCCGAGGCGCTGATCGACTTCGACGCCCGCTCGCATCCGGCCTACCGCCTGCTGACCGAATACTTTGCGTTCCCGGAGAAGTTCAACTTCGTCGACGTGCCGCTGCCTGCCGGCGTGCTGCAGCAGGCCGGCCGCAGCCTCACGCTGCACTTCGCGCTGGGCGGCCTGCGGCCTGACAGCCATGAGTCGCGCATGCTGGAGCTGACCAGCGCGCGCAACACCGTGCTCGGCTGCGCGCCGGTCATCAACCTGTTCAGCACCCGGGCCGACCCGATTCGCATCACCCAGAGCCAGGCCACCTACCCGGTGCTGCCCGACGGCCGGCGCGCCTTCGGCCACGAGGTCTATGCGGTGGACCGGGTCTACCGTGTGCAGCAGACGGCCGAAGGCGAAGCGATCCAGGTCTTCAAGCCTTTCTACTCGCTGCAGCACGACGACCTGCTGCGCGAGGGCGAGGCCATGGGCCGCTACTGGTACACGCAGCGCCACCCGCTGGACGCCGGCCAGAGCCCGGGCTTCGAAACCGAGATCGGCCTGGTCGACCTGCACTTCAATCCCAGCCAGCCGCAGGCCGACACGCTGTCGCTGGACGTGCGCGCCACCAACCGCGACCTTCCCAGCCTGATGAGCATTGGCAGCCCCGGCGGTGACCTGTTCGCCGAAGGCGGCGGCAGCTGGCGCGAGATCAAGCTGCTGCGCAAACCCAGCGCCAGCCAGCGCTTCGAGGCCGACCGCGGCGCGCTGTGGCGGCTGATCTCGCACCTGTCGCTGAACCACCTCTCGCTGACCGCGGGCGGGCTGGACGCGCTGAAGGAAATGCTGCGCCTCTACGACCTGCCGCGCAGCGCCAACAACGAGCGCATGCTCGAAGGGCTGATCCGCGTGGAATACCGCGCCGCGCAGGCCTGCCTGCCGGGCAACCCGTTCGCCAGCTTCGTGCGTGGCACCGAGGTCCGGCTGACGGTCAACGAGCAGCACTTCGTCGGCAGCGGGCTGACGCTGTTTTCTCAGGTGCTGGACCGCTTTCTCGGCCTGTACGCCCACATCAACAGCTTCGTGCAGCTGAAGCTGATCTCCGAGCGCAGCGGCGAGGTGCTGATCACCTGCCCGCGGCGCACCGGTGACATGCCACTGCTCTGAGCTACCCGCCCGCATGGATGCCGCCCGCCACCCGTTGATCCCCGCGCCTGCCGCGGCGCTCACGCCGCCACGCGCAGCGCCGGCCCGCGCGCTGCTGGCCAGCGCGGTGGACAGGCTGTTCGCCGAGCCGCACCGCTTCGGCTTTCACCAGGCGGTGCGCCTGCTGCAGCGCTGGGCCGACAGCCACGACGCCGCCTCCAGGCCCGAGCTGCAGTTCCGCAACACGCTGTCGCTCAGCTTCCCGGCCAGCGAGATCGCCGCGCTGGAGCGCCACGCGCGCCAGCCAGCGCAACTGTTGCCGCAGACCGGCACCGGCCCTGCGGCAGACGCACTGGCCGCCTCGCTCGCCGAACTGCCCGCCGCGGCGCCGGTACCCGAGCGCATTGAGCTCACGCCAGCCTTCATGGGCCTGCTCGGCGTGATGGGCACGCTGCCACTGTCGTACACCGAACAATTCCTGGCCCGCGAGGTCTATGACCGCGACGGCGCGGCGCGTGCCTTCCTCGACATCTTCCAGCACCGCGCCGTCTCGCTGTTCCATGAAGCCTGGCGCAAGCATCGCCTGCCGCTGGCCTTCGAAGCCGACCCGCAGCGGCAGTTCCGCCCGATGGCGCTGGCGCTCGCCGGACTGGGCCTGCAGGGGCTGCAGGGCCGCATGCAGGCGCCGGAAGGCGCGGTGGCCGACGACGCGGTTGCGTTCTACGCCGGCCACCTGCAGCAGCGAGTCATCGGTGCGCGCCAGCTGCAGCAGATGCTGGCCGACTACCTCGGCCTGCCGGTCACGTTGACCCAATTCGTCGGCCGCTGGTTCTCTCTGGAGGCAGACAACTGCACCTCGCTCGGCCTGGCCAATGCCACGCTCGGCAGCGACGCGCTGATCGGCGACCGCGTCTGGCAGCGCGACCTGCGCGTTCGCCTGTCCATCGGCCCGATGACACGCACGCAGCACCGCCGCTTCCTGCCCGGCGGCCCCGGCGCGCTCGCCCTCAAGCAGCTGGTCACGCTGGCCACCGGCATCAGCCTCGAATACGAGGTACGGCTGTGCCTGAAGGCCGAAGAGATCGCACCCGCGCAGCTGGGCGAAGACCCGCAGCAAGGCGGCGCCCACCTCGGCTGGAACACCTTCCTGCTGTCCGGCCCCAGCGCCACCGACCGCGAAGAAGCGGCCTACGACATCCACGCCGCGGCCTGAGCCCCGCAGACCGCGGCCATGACAACGACAACCCCGTCCCGCTTCCATGAGCAACAACCTCAAGACGCTGATCGCCAAACTCAACAGCACCTGCCGCCGCGCCGCGGAGCGGGCTGCGTCCATCACCTTGTCGCACGGTCACTTCGAGGTGGACGTGGAGCACCTGCTGCTGGCGCTGCTCGAGTCGCCGCAGTCCGACTTCGGCCTGCTGTGCCGGCGCTATGACATCTCCACCAGCGCGCTGCAGGCCGACCTGCAACGCGAGCTGGCGCGCTTCAAGAACGGCAACACCCGCACACCGGTGTTTGCCTCGCACCTGCTGCAGCTGCTCGAGAACGCCTGGCTGATCGCGTCGCTGGACGCGCACGATGCACGCATCCGCAGCGCCCACCTGCTGCTGGCCTTGCTCACCGAGCCGGCGCTGAGCCAGCTGGCCTTCCGCGTCAGCAAGCTGTTCGTGCGGGTCAAGGTCGACGAGCTGAAGCACAGCCTGGGCGAAGTGACCCGCGGCTCGGAAGAGGCACAGCAATCGGTGAAAACCGGCGGCGCCTCCACGAGCGAGGCCGAAGCCGCCGACGAGCAGGCCGCGCCCACCGCGCAAGGCACGCCCGCGCTGGACCAGTTCACCAGCAACCTGGTGCAGCGCGCCCGCGAGGGCAGGATCGACCCGGTCATTGGCCGCGACGCCGAGATCCGCCAGGCCATCGACATCCTGATGCGGCGCCGCCAGAACAACCCCATCCTCACCGGCGAGGCCGGCGTGGGCAAGACGGCGGTGGTCGAAGGCCTGGCGCTGCGCATTGCCGAAGGCGACGTGCCCGAGCCCTTGCAAGGCGTGGCGCTGCATGTGCTGGACCTGGGGCTGCTGCAGGCCGGTGCCAGCGTGAAAGGCGAGTTCGAGAACCGGCTGAAGAACGTGATCGACGAGGTCAAGCGCAGCCCGCATCCCATCATCCTGTTCATCGACGAGGCGCACACCATGATTGGCGCCGGTGGCCAGGCCGGCCAGAACGACGCCGCCAACCTGCTCAAGCCCGCACTGGCGCGTGGCGAGCTGCGCACCGTGGCCGCGACCACCTGGAGCGAATACAAGAAGTACTTCGAGAAGGACGCCGCGCTGGCACGGCGCTTCCAGGTCGTCAAGGTCGAAGAGCCCACCGAAGAGCTGGCCTCGGCGATGCTGCGCGGCATGGCGCCGTTGATGGAAAAACACTTCAAGGTGCGCATCCGCGACGAGGCCATCACCGAGGCCGTGCGCCTGTCGGCACGCTACATCACCGGCCGCCAGCTGCCTGACAAGGCCATCAGCGTGCTGGACACCGCCTGCGCCAAGGTGGCGCTGGGCCAGGCCGCCACGCCGGCCGCGATGGAAGACCTGCAAAAGCAGGTCGGCCGGCTGGATGCGGAGATTGCCTCGCTGTCCCGCGAGGCCGCCATCGGCACCTCGCATGACACCCGGCTGGGCACGCTGCACAGCCTGCGTGAAGCGGCGCAAGCCCGGCTCACCGCGCTGAGCGACCAGTACGCCTCGGAAAAGACGCTGGTGGCCGAGGTGCAGCAGCTGCGCGCCGAACTCGAAGCCGCCGTGACGGCAGACATGGCCAGTGGCGCCGTGGTGCTTGCGCCGCCCGTCGCGGCCAGGCCGGCCAAGGCCAGGTCCGCCGCCAGCAAGGCAGCGGCAGTCCCGGCCGCGCCACCCACGCCGCTGCAAGGCAAGCTGGCCGAGCTGGCCACGCTGCAGGGCGAGCAGCCGCTGGTGCCGATCGAGGTGGACGCGCACGCCGTGTCCGCCATCGTCGCGGCCTGGACCGGCATCCCGCTGGGCAAGATGGTCAAGGACGACCTGAAGACCGTGCTGAACCTGCAGCCACTGATGGGGCAACGCATCATCGGCCAGCCACACGCGCTGGCCGCCATTGCGCAGCGCGTGCGCACCAGCCGCGCCAACCTCGAAGATCCGAACAAACCCAAGGGCGTGTTCATGTTCATCGGCCCCAGCGGCGTGGGCAAGACCGAGACGGCGCTGGCGCTGGCAGACCTGCTGTACGGTGGCGAGAAGAAGCTGGTGACGATCAACATGAGCGAGTACCAGGAGGCGCATTCGGTCTCCGGCCTGAAGGGCTCGCCACCGGGTTACGTGGGCTATGGCGAAGGCGGCGTGCTGACCGAAGCCGTGCGCCGCCAGCCCTACAGCGTGGTGCTGCTGGACGAAGTGGAGAAGGCCCACCCGGACGTGCTGGAGATGTTCTTCCAGGTCTTCGACAAGGGCGTGATGGACGATGCCGAAGGCCGCGAGATCGACTTCCGCAACACCACCATCATCCTGACCAGCAACATCGGCTCCTCGCAGATCATGCAGGCCTGCGTCAACAAGCCGGCCAGCGAGTATCCCGAAGCCGAGGCCCTGGCCGAGGCGCTGCGCCCTGTGCTCTACAAGAGCTTCAAGCCGGCCTTCCTCGGGCGCATGAAGGTGATCCCGTACTACGCGATTGGCGACGAGGCGCTCGACAGCATCATCCGCCTGAAGCTGGACCGCATTGCCAGGCGCGTGGGCAGCAACCACCAGGCCGAGTTCGCCTACGACGACAAGCTGGTCGACGCCGTGCTGGCGCGCTGCACCGAGGTCGACACCGGCGCGCGCAACGTGGACCACATCCTCAACGGCACGCTGCTGCCCGAGATCGCGGGCCAGGTGCTGGCGCGCATGGCCGAGGGCCAGGCGGTGCAGCGCATCAAGGTCAGTGCCGGCAAGAGCGGCGACTTCAAGTACACCGTGCAATGACGCTCACCTCGATGGCCACCTCGATGCTGGCCGCCGTCGGGTCATCGGCGCCGGCCGCCGTCACGTCCCTGCTGGGCGGCCACACCCAGGCCGAGCGCCTGCTGCGGCTGCACACGCCGCTGGGCGCAGATGTGCTGTTTGCCGAAGACCTGCACAGCTGGGAATGCATCGGCCCCTTCATCGGCCCCGCACTGCCGGGCAACGCGCAACTGGGACCGGCGCGCGCCGGCATGCGCCTCGTGGTGCATGCCTTCAGCGCAGACGCGCACCTGGAACTCAAGACATTGATCGGCCAGCCGGCGCTGGTCGAGCTGCTGTGCCAGGACAGCCGTGATGAACTGCGCCCCTGGCACGGCCACATCGTGGCCGCAGCCCTCACCGGCTCGGACGGCGGCCTGGCGCGCTACCGGCTGGTCATCGAGCCCTGGCTGGCCGTGCTGGCCCACCGGGTGGATTCGTTCGTGTTCCAGGACCTGTCGGTGCCGCAGATCATCGATGCGGTCTTTGCCGACTACCAGGGTCAAGGCCAGCTCGCCCCGCTGTGGCGCTGGGATCTCGCCGACGCCTCGGTCTACCCGCGCCGCAGCCTGTGCACCCAGTACCAGGAGAGCGACCTGGACTTCGTGCAGCGGCTGATGCTCGAGGAAGGCCTGTTCTGCTGGTGGGAACACACCGGTGCGGCCGACGACGACACACTGGGCAGCCACACGTTGGTGATCGCCGACCACAACGGCGCCTTTGCCGAGAACCGCCAGCCGGTGGTGCGCTTCACGCACAGCGACCACAGCTTCGGCGAAGACAGCCTGACCCGCTGGCGCAGCGTGCAGCGCGTGGCCAGCGCCCGGGTCGACCTGAGCAGCTGGGACCACCGCAGCCGCAGCACGCGGCCGGTGCAGGCTGGCGTGGAAGGCGGTCCGCTGGCCGAACTGAGCATCAGCGACACGCCCAGCAGCTACGCCTACGAGTCCATCGACCAGGGCCAGCGCCTGGTGCAGCGCCAGGCCGAGGCGCTGGGCGCCTTGCGCCAGCGCACGCTGGGCCATGGCCCGTGGCGCCGCGCCGAAGCCGGCAGCAGCTTCACGCTGGCCGAGCACCCGCGCCACGACGGCACCGACCGCGAGGCCGACACCTTCGTCATCCTGGCCTTGCAGCATCGCGCCCGCAACAACTTCCGGGCCGACGAGCAAGCCCGGCTGACGGCGCTCAGCGAGGTCTTCGCCAGCGAGGTGGCCCAGGGCACCGGCTCGTCCGACGCATCCGGTACGGACGATCGCCCGCTGCACGAGGCCGCGCTGCTGGCCCAGCCGCTGGCCGTGCCGGTGCGGCTGGCTGCGGGCCACACACCATCCTCTGGCGAACCGCGTTTCGGGGTGCTGCGCGAGCAGGTCCATGCCAACGCGGTCGACGCAGCGGACGACGCCGGCCCCGATCTGTTCGACCCGCACGCGCTGCGCACGCTGGGCCAGCCCGACGTGCGGCTGCACCGCAAGCCCACGGTGCATGGCACGCAGACGGCGCTGGTAATGGGCGGCGGAGGCAGCAGTGGCCCGGTGATGACCGACCGCGACGGCCGCGTGAAGCTGCAGTTCCACTGGCAGCGCGGCGCGGGCGCCAGCCACCGCCTGAGCCACCCGGCCGGTGACGACAACGCCCCCGCCAGCGACGCCAGCTTCACCTGGGTGCGCGTGGGCCAGGCGCAGGCCGGCGACAACCATGGCGCGGTGTTCATCCCGCGCGTGGGCCATGAGGTGGCGGTCGCGTTTGTCGGCGGCGACATCGACCGCCCGGTGGTCATCGGCTCGGCCTACAACGGTGAAGGCACGGCCGATGCGCAGGCTAACCAGGTGGCCGCGGGCGCAGCCGGTGCAGTCGGCAATGCGCCGGCCTGGTTCCCGGGCGAAACGGCTGCGGGCGACCGCCAGGGCCACCAGCACCCGGCCGTGATGCTGGGCCACAAGAGCCAGGAGTTGGGCAGCAGCGCCAGCGGCTTTGGCGGCTACACGCAGCTGGTGTTCGACGACAGCCCCGGCGCCAACCGCATCGAGCTCGGCGCCAGCACCTTGGGCAGCCGCTTGCAGCTGGGCCACCTGATCCAGCAGGACGACAACCAGCGCCTGGCCCCGCGCGGCCATGGCCTGGACCTGGCCACTGCGGGGCACGGTGCGCTGCGCGCCGGCAGTGGCCTGCTGGTCAGCGCCCATGCCGAAGCGCCCAGCACCGCCGGTGGCCTGCAATTGCAATCACGCGACCCCTTGCAGCAACTGCAAGCCGCGCAGGACCTGGTGCACACGCTGGCCGAGACGGCGCAGGCCCACCTGGCCAAGCTCAAGGACGAGCCCGACGTGCAAGGCGCCAAGCCGGAAGACACGGCCAAGCAGTTGCCGGCAGAACAAGGCATGCAGGCGCTCAACGAAAGCCTGGCCGCCACGGACAGCCGCCAGGGTGGTGCCAACCCGGCCAGCTCGGACGGCACCGTGGCCATCGAAGGCGGCTGGGGCAGCGTGCCCGCCTGGGGCAGGCCCGAGCTGGTGCTGGCCGCGCCCGCCGGAATCGGCCTGTTCACGCCTGCCCACGCCATCACCAGCAGCGGCGCCAACCTCACGCTGTCGGCCGGACAGGACATTGCCAGCATCGCCCAGGGTCACCACAGCATGGTCGCCAACGGCGGTGTCGTGCTGTTCACCCATGGCAAGGCCAACAACCCCAACAAGCCCAACGCGGAAACAGGCCTTGCGATCCATGCCGCGACTGGCAGCTTGCAGGCCAGTGCAAATACTTCGACCGCCAGTCTCGCCGCGAGCCTGTCTGTCGAAGTGGTGAGCACCACCGCGAATGTGCTGATCGGCGCGCCGAACCATGTGCTGCTGACCGCGGCGGGGGCGGCACTCGACATCCAGTCGGGGTCCATCACGCTCAAGGGGCCGGGGAAGGTGGAGTTCAAGGCGGCACAAAAGAATCTGACTGGACCAAGTTCGATGCAAGCCAATGCCCAACTCGCCAAACCCGCCGAGGTCAAGCTGTGCGAATTCCGAATGCACGGCGCCAACGCGTCCGGTGCGGCTCTGGTCGCCGCGGGCAATTGACCGGCGATGACGGTTGACCTGCCTGTCCTCGACCATCGCGTTCTGCTCGCGCAAGACTTCGCGTTGCTGAACCCGTCCGATGTCGATGAACCAATGTGGATCGCGCTCGAGGCCCAGCCGCTGGGCACCGAGCAGTTCGAATGCGACGCGCGCCTGTTGCCGCGACTGGCCTGCCTGCGTGACATCCCGCTGGCGTTGCGGCTTGAATGCCTGGACCTGGCCGAAGCGCGCATGGCCCAACAGCTGCCGCCCCTTTTCGGCGCCTTGCTCGAGACCAGTGAATCGTTCGCCAGCCTGAAGGCCCGCCTGGGCCGGCAGCTGCTGCTGCGGCTAGAACGCAGTTCCCGCTCCTATTTTTTCCGCTACCCGGACCCGCGCGTCTTCCAGCACCTGCCACGCATCTTCACCGATCAACAGCTTGATGGCTTCATCTGGCCAGCTCGGGCCTGGACCTGGTTCGATGGCCTTGCCCGAACTTGGCGGCGGCGCAGTGTGGCGAATCGCCCGGCCACCGGCCTCCGCCCGGTGCTGTCGCTTGCCCAGATCGACGCGCTGGCCCGCCTGGACCTGCTGAACCGAACCGCCCTGAAGCTGCAGGCCGACGAGTTGCTGCCCGCCCCGCCCTCGCCTGAGTCGCTCGACCAGCTGGACGATCTCGTGCGGCGCGCCATCGTCGACGAGGCGCTCGCCGACCCGGACGACCAGATCCAGTACGCAGTGAATGCGGTGAAGTTCGGGGCCGACGTGCACGACGTCGAGGCCGTGCGCCGGCTGCTCGGGCAGGTCAGGGCCGGAGAGCAAAGCTACCTCGCGGGGATGCAGGAACTGGCAGACGCGGGGCAGCTGGCGCCTTTAACCACCCGCGGCTGAACCGCCGTCGGGCCAGAAAGCAAACGAACATGTCCACATTCAAACCCGGCTGGTACGAAGTTGCGAGGGATCCCAAGACCGGCAACGTGAAGTGCTGGCACTTCACCTCGCCAACCTCGGTGACCGCCGAGTGCCACCTGACCCCTGGCGGCCTGCAGATCCTTCACTGGACCACCAAAACCCAGGGCCATGAGAAGGGCATGAGTGCGCGCTGGCAGGCGTCGTACAAGTACCTGCCCAGCGAGGCTGGCGGGCAATGGGACAACCAGAACGCCAGCCAGTCCGCGAAGAAGGCCGGCGCGGCAGCGGCGGCGCCCGCACGGTCGCCATGCGACGACTTGAGCAACAAGTGCGACCTGTGTGATCGAAGAGGGCTGCTGCTGTTCCCCGCCCTCTACGCCGTGGCGCGCACGGATGTGATGCTGCCGCAACCCGTCCCACCGCTGCGCGCGCCGTTCGGCGCCGGCTTGGCAGCGTATGCGCTGCCTCCAGCACTCACCCAATACACCCTCCGCACCGTGCGGCCCGGCTACCTGTACCTCTTCAACGAAAAGCTGGGGGATGCCGGCTGGAAGGGATACCAGGTCAGCGCCAAAGGCTACCTCTTCGAGTTCAACCTGGATCAGGCAGCCCCTCCTGCCGATGCCCCCCAGGGCGAACCCTGCGGCCGGCGGCCCGGCGCCCAGGCGGCGCGGTGCATCGCATTGCCGAACGCGAAGCACATCGGCAACGTGTACCTGACCTTCTCGGACACGCCCTGGACGCCAGCCACGTTGAAGGCCTACAAAGCCAACCAGGACAACCGTCGTAGCTCGATGCGGAAGATCGACGCCCGCGCCTGGGTGGACGGCAAGGGGGCCACGACCCAGCCCCACGTTGGCTCGCCGCTTGCGCACCTCGATGCGGTCGCCGAATTCAGCCAGCAGTCCAACAATGTGCTGGCCTGGTTTTCCTCAAACCTGCCACATCCCGCATTTTCGGACTCGCTGACGCGCTTCGAATCGCTAGCGATGACAAAGGATGGCTTCGTGCAGGCGCTGTCCAAGGTGTCCGATGGCGTACCGCCCATGATGGTGGCGCTCGATGACCCCACGGGCATCGCGGCAGACCTCAACCAGCAGATCCTGAACCGGTTGGTGGCCTGGTACGAACAGCCCGAACGGCGATGGAAGCGCGAGTCGGCACAAACGGTTGAAGTGCTCCGGCTCGCGGTGCAGAACGGCGCCGTCGAAAGCGCACGCGACTCACAGCAGACCGCAGGGGGGATCCTGCTGTCCATCATGCCCGCCCACGCGGGGCCGTTCATGCGTGGAAGTTCAATCCCAGAGAAGTACGGCAATCTCCGCTACATCTCGGAAGAACGTCAAGATGTCATTGGTGCCGAAGAATGGGAGAAGGATCACGTCCGCCTGTACCGAAAAACCGCCGTCGACAATTACCTGAACACGGAGTTTCCAAAGGAGTTGTCGGATTTCGAATCACAGGTCGTCCGCCCCTTGGATGCCATCTATCGCAAATGGCTGGAGAGCGACGCGATGGCCCAGTATTTCCAATACAACTTCGATCCGGCGGACCCGGAGAACGGCGAGGCCTATACGCTGAAGCTCTCGGTTGTCCTGAACGATGCCTCCGGCCGGCGTGGCGTATGGGAGTTCATCTCGACTCAACTCGAACAAGATCCGACCCAGGCCCGAAGCCTCATCCTCAGGGCGCTGATGCTCAACCAGGACGCTGCCCTCAAGGAGTGGACGCACAACGCCTCTGGCGATGGCGGAGATGGCAAGGCCATGCAGCTCGACCCGTTCAAATGGGACAAGATCGCGGAGAAGACATGGGGCAGCTTCAAGAAGTTGGCCAAAATCGATCACTACAAGGCACCGGTC
The DNA here is from genome assembly GCF_021043325.1 of Ideonella azotifigens. Lineage (NCBI taxonomy): Bacteria > Pseudomonadati > Pseudomonadota > Betaproteobacteria > Burkholderiales > Sphaerotilaceae > Ideonella > Ideonella azotifigens. The sequence continues at coordinate 999,757 of NZ_JAJNKD010000001.1, read as the reverse complement.
ACGACCCCGACCGCCATGAACAAGTCCATGAACGCCGTGGTACGCCTGACACAGCAAGTGGCCGGCCCCATGCTTCACAAGATCGGCATTGCATTCGACAACGCAGCCGCATGGACAGCCGCAAAGTTGCCGGAAAAGCGATTGATGGCGCTGCTGGGCTCCCTCGCAAAGGCGGGAAATCCCAATCTCGTGCTCATCGACATGCGTGCGGTGACCACCCGAAAGATGGCTGTAAGGCGACTGGCGGATGCCATTGCAGAATACTCTGGCAAGGAGAGCAATCAATATCGCACGAAGGTCAGAACCATACTGGATGAAGCCGAGGAATTGAGAGGTACAAAATATGCGTACAACGCGATTGCGCTCGTGGACAGAGTAGAGGCGGAAAGCTTGAAGGAGTACGCTTCACGCAGCCTGCGAAGCACGCGGGACGAACTCGTCGCAGGCCGTGTGCTGCAACTCCGGCAGGCGAACGACATGCTGGAATCGGGCATGCGCAACATGTTCGCGCGGGACGTGAAGATCAACATCGCCGCCAGTTTCTTCATCGCTCTCACGTTACGAAGCGCCTACACGGACATGGCAAAAGCCCATGGGTCCGAGAAGACGACAAAAATGGTTGCCTTCGCCGGTGCCATTGCATCGCTCAGCGGCGCCATCATCGAATCGGTCGGCGGAGCCCTTCAAGCCACGTCGTGGGGCGCCCAGAAACTGGGGCAGCCGGTGAAATTCCTGCTCAACAACTTGGACACCCGTGCCAAGTTGCTGGGCTATGGTGGCAAGGTGATTGGGGCTGTTGGGGGGTTCATCAGCGGCGCCTTGGCGCTCAAAGAAGGGTATCAGGCCCTGGGTATCAGTCCCACCTACGGAAGTATCGTCATTGCACTGGGGTTGTTCTCCATCGTCGGCGCCATTCTGACTTTGATCGGCTACACCGGCCCTTGGGGGTTCCTGCTATCGCTGGTGGTTGCAGCCATTTATCTGGTAGTCGGGTACTTCAAGCCAACCAAAGTCCAAAAGTGGTTGCACAAGTCATACTGGGGAAAACATGAAGATGGCGATGGATTCCCTTCACTTGCTGAAGAACTCGAGGCATTGAAGGCCTTAAGCGAGACTTGACAATGTACAGCGGATGGTTTCAGCCATTTCCACATGGCGAGCGCGTTTCGGGCGGCGAAGAAGATCGCGAACTCCTTCGTGGTCGCCGTTACTCCCGGAGTGATAATCATGCAAGTTTGATTCGCTTCAACTCCACTTTCATAGAGATCATTGATCGCCAGTTCAGGCAGCGCGGCATGATTGCCACACTGATGTGCCTACTCGCTGTGGTGCTTTTCGTCGGTTTCTGGGTTGCATCTGCAATAAAGTTGGGCTTTACTGATTGGGACGGAAATAGCCTCCTGGGGCACCAAGTCTTCTTAGCGGTTATCTTCTGGGGCAGCGGTATATTTCTTAGTAAATTAATCCTTCTCAAGGATTTTTTTACATTCACCTATTACCCTATCCGCTTTAATCGCAAGACACGCATGGTGCATGCGTTCCTCAGCAAGCGTGATGGCGGGGTGGTCAGTGTCCCGTGGGATCAGGCCTTTTTCCATATCGGCCGTGCCAATGGCGACGAGACCTTTCTGCGGGACCTCCGCTGCCACGTTTGCGATGCTGATCGGAAGATCCTGCATACCTTTGCCGTGGGGCATTATTTCGACGCTGACGAAAAGATCGAGGAGATCTGGGAATTCATCCGGAGGTACATGGAAGAAGGCCCCGAGCATGTGTTCGAAGATGCTTCCGAGCAGGCTCGCGCCGTGGCCCCCGATTTGCAAGTTCCCTTGCGCCGCATTGACCTGTCTGTCCGAACGTCTTGGCGGAACTGTTTCGACTGGGTCGTGATGGCAATGCCCGCCTCCTGGTATGAAGCCCGCTACGCTCTGTCACCGCTGTATGCGCCGCTGGCGCTCTGCCGCTGGCTGGTCTTCAAGAGCTGCAAGCTGCCCACCTGGCCTGCGTCCATTGAAGCCGAGAGTCAAATCGAAGAGAACGACCCGTTCCGGTTGCCTGAACCGCCGGTTCATGCGGCTTGGGGACCGCGGGCGGTACTGCAAGGCTGACAGGCCACTAGAGGCTGGTCATCGAACCCTGGCTGGCCGTGTGCTGGCCCACCGGGTCGATCAGCCAAGCCGACAAGGACTTTGCGCTCGGCGCTGTACCGTCAAGCCAGCCCGGGCGGCCAATGGCAGGCTGTCGAGTGGAACGATGCTGCCGTTCCGACGAACTGGCTGGAGGCCGCCAGGGAGATTGCCGTCCAGCGGGCCTTGCCCGGCCTCGCCGAGGCGAAGAGCCCTGCCTCTGCAGCGGCGCATTGATCGCGTTCGATCAGACCAGGACACAAGGGAGAGACGACGCACGGACAAGCCCCACCGCCGCGAGGTGAGCACCGGTTGGTCCTGCCGGCTTTCGCGGCCAAGCGACAATGGCGACCTGTTCCGCCCCGGGCCCTTGGCTGTCCATGCCCATCGACGACTACGACTCCAGCTCACTGGATTCTTCGCAAGACTCCCGGCTGACGCCCCGGCCCACCACGGTGCGCCAGACCCCGCGAGCCTGGCTGCCCCATGCGCTGCTGGTGGTGGGTGCGCTGGCCGCTGCCGCCACCGTGTTCTGGTTGCAGACGCAGCGCCACCATGTGCCCATCCGCATCGAGGCCGACGAAGTCATCGAAGCGGTGATGCAGCGCAACTATGGTGCCTACTCTGCGGAGCAAAAGGGCTGGCTGTGGACCGGGCCGCAGCAGGTGCACTACCTGATGCAGGTGGTGCAGCAGGCCAAGGTGGGGCCGGAAGACGGCGCGCAAGGTGACGACGAGCTGTATTTCGTCGCCGCCGGCACGCCGCTGCGGCCCACCCAGGCGGAGCCGGCGCTGACCGGGCTGTTCCAGGTCAAGGGCAACATGGCCAAGCGCGACGGTTCGCTGCTGGAGGTCAGCACGCCACTGCGGCAGGAGCAAGGTGCCAGGCCATTGCAGCCGCAGGACGTGAAGTTCATGGCGCTGGGCGCCAAGACCTGGGGCTGGGTGCTGACCACGCACTACGACGCCAAGGCGGCGGACAAGCCGGCGGCGACCTGGCAGGTGGTGATGGCGCCGCACGAGGTCGACATCGCCGAGCTGGTCCGCTTCCCGGCCTCGCTGGCAGACGGCCCTGGCAGCGCATGCGAACCCACGGCAGGCCAGGCCGGCACAGCGGTCACCGAAGCCGACGGCAAGGTGGACGACGAGGAAACGGCTGCAGCCGAAGAACAGCGGCGCTGCAGCCACGCCCGCTGGACCTACCGCGCCGGCCCGGTGCCGGCCAAGGGCTTGTTGAGCTTCAGCGTCACGGGCGGCGGATTGGTCAATGGCGAACAGCGGCCGCAGAAGACCTGGGAGCTGGCGTTCGATCCCAAGCGCTTCCGCTATGCGTTGCCGGAAGACCTGAGCTTCTAGCTCGCAGCGCTGGCGGCCGGATCGATGTTGTCGATCACGATCTGCATCTCGATCAGCGGCACCGGGTAGGCCATCTCGCAGCGCCAGCCGCGGAAGCGTTGGCCAGACAAGCCTGCGCGCTGCAGCGCCAGGGCCAGCGTGTCCTGGTGGTCCGGCACGCCGGCCAGCGCCCAGGGCTTGCTGTCGTCGGGCATGCCGTGCGGCAGGGGGTCGATGGTGGCGCTGAGGTTGAGTTGCCGGTAGTGCCGATGGGTCGGGTCCGGTGGCGCCAGCGGCACGCCGGTGGGGCCGGGCAGGAAGAAGGTGATGCGCGGGCGGGCCCGCGGCCACAGACTTTCGGCCATGAAGACGTCGCGCACCAGGCGGTGGCACGGGGTGTGCAGCATGTAGATGCGCAGGATCTGGCTGCTGGCGGCATCGTCCAGCTGGTGCCCGCGGTCGGCGCGGAAGGCAGTGGTCAGCGGACTGGGGATGGCAGCACTGTCGCCGGGCAGCACGAAGGTGTTGATGCGCCCTTCACGTTCCAGCTGCAGCGCCGGCAGCGGCTGGCCGCTGGCTTCGGCGAGGATGAAATCGGCCGCGTCGTCGGTACCGGGCCTACCTGCCAGGCTGCGCATGCGCGGCTCCTCACCATCGGGCGCGACCTCGTCCTGCACATGCAGGCTCAGCAGCGGCACCGCAGTGCCGGGTGTGACCCGCTGCAGGCCGATGCGGCGATGCACTTCGATGAAATCGAGGTGCCGGCCGTCCGGGCTCGGCACGATGAACAAGGCGGTGCTGACGGTCTCGGCGTAGTGGCCGAACAGAAAGGACACGGCCTTGAACGAGGCCTGGCGGGCCATGTGCTCGCGGCGGGCGCGCACGTCTTCCTCGTTGGCGCCGAGTTGGGCATCCAGCCCCTGGCGACCACCGGGCAGCCGGTCCAGCAGCGACTGGAAGGCGTCGATGGCCGCGGCCAGCGGGCTGACCAGCGCCTCGTCGGCATGGCCCTGGGCACCGTCGATCAGCATGCGCAGCCCGGTGGGCGATGGCAGGCGGTGCAGGAATTCGGCGTCGGACTCCGCGCGCGTGGCCTGCACCAGCCGGCTGGCCAGGCTCTTGTCCAGTCCGGCGCTGCGCATCAGCCGGATCGGCCGCGGCGGCATGCCGGCGAGCTCGGCGATCAAGGGCGTCAATGCGGCTCGCAGCGCAGTCGCAACGGCCGTCACCGGCGACGTGCCACGGGCCGGCAGGTCGGCAGGCTCAGCGGCCGTGGCATCCGACGAGGACAGCGGGGAAAGCGCGAGGGAAGACATCGAAACAGCGGCCAGCGGTGCGGGACTAGGTGGTCCCGAGTATCGGTGAAGTAACCCCGGCGACGGCGCCAGCAAAGACGGGCCTGCCGCAGTGGCAGGCCCGAAAAACACCCGCATCGGTCACGAGGACCGCGAGCGGATGCTGGACTCAAGGCGCGATGGCCGCGTCCGGCAGCGTGATCAACATGCTGCGCTGGGTGTACGGCGAGCGCTTCATGACTTCGACGATGACCAGCTTGTCGCCCTTGGGCGTGATGGCGATCACGTTGGTCAGGTTGTAGCCCCTGGACGAGTAGCCATGGGTCTTCAGGAAGTCGGCCGCCAGGACCAGGCCGGTGGCCTTGGTCCAGAGGAAGCCGCTGGTGGCCGGCGTGAAGGTGGTGCGGGCCAGGCCGCCGACCAGCTTGCCATCGTCGGACAGCGCATTGGCATAGGCCATGCCGCCCCAATCGCTGTTGGGCAGGATGCCCAGGATCTTGGTCTCCCACTTCTTGCCGTTCCACTTCCAGCGTGCGGCCGCCGGGATGCCGGTTTCCGGGTCCGGCGCCTGGCCGACCAGGATGTCACCGTCACCGTTCACTGCCTCGGCTTCGCCGTAGTTCAGGTCCAGCCAGGTGCGCTCGCCGTTCACCCACACGGCCGGCAGGCGGCTGCCGGTGTTGGGGTCTTCTTCCCAGCCGGCCAGCACGTTGCCGTCCTTGTTGGCATCGTCGATGCGGGCCGAGCCGCCAGCGGTCGGCATGCCGACCATGCCGACCTTGGCCTTCCAGACGCTGCCATGTGCGCTGCCACCTCTCTGGTTCGGGCGCCAGTACAGGCCGGTGATGACCTTGCCGTCGCGCGACATGCCCCAGACCGAACCGTCGTCGGTGTCCATCACGCCGCCATCGGCGGGCAGCGGCTTCAGCACGGTCCAGCCTTTTTCCGCGGTCCACACCGCTTGGGTGCCGTAGGTGTTGGCGTCGTTCATCACCGTGGCCGCCACCTTCTTGCCATCACCGGAAATGGCAGGAAGGCCAGGCGGCGGAATGCCGATCTCGGTGGCCATGTTGCGGCCCAGCAGGGTCAGGCCGGTGCTGGCGTTCCAGTGGAAGGTCTCGTAGGTGCCGTACATCTGGCCGGTGGCGGACTGGCCATCGGTGGACAGGTCGGTCACCAGGCATTCGCAGATCTGCACCGCGGTAGCGGTTTGGGCCTGCGCCAGCGAAGGCAGCAACGCGGCGATGGCCGCAGCGATCACGCCGGCAGCCGGCAAGGACTTGCTCATCAACATCTCCAACCCCTCTATGTTCAGACTCAATCCATCCACACGCAGGCCGGCGCGCTGCTGGCCCACAAGGTCATTGCCGGCGTGCAATCCATCACCACACCCGGCACCGTGAACCGACTTTAGCCATCTGTCATCTTTTCTTCAAGAGTTCTCCCAGAGATTTTTACGACCTTTTCACCCTTCTTTCTAGGGGAGCAAAAACCCTGGAACTCGAACCCACGCGACCCCACATGACCCGCCTTAGCACTCAACCGGAGGGAGTGCTAATATCCGCGGAACCAATTTCCTGGCACACGAGTCCACCACCACATGACCATGACCTCCACCAACGCCCTGGCCTTGCGTGATCCGTGGGCCCTGGTGCCGCCGATCGGCAACCTGGATGCCTATATCACCGCGGTCAACCGCATTCCGCTGCTCACGCCGGAAGAAGAAGGTGAGTTCGCGCGCCAGTTGCGCGACAAGGACGACGTACAGGCCGCCGGCCGATTGGTGCTGTCGCACCTGCGCTTGGTCGTGTCGGTCTCGCGCCAGTACCTGGGTTACGGCCTGCCGCAAGGCGACCTGATCCAGGAAGGCAACGTCGGCCTGATGAAGGCGGTGCGCCGCTTCGACCCGGAACAAGGCGTGCGCCTGGTCAGCTACGCGCTGCACTGGATCAAGGCCGAGATCCACGAGTACATCCTGAAGAACTGGCGCATGGTCAAGGTCGCGACGACCAAGGCCCAGCGCAAGCTGTTCTTCAACCTGCGTTCGATGAAGCAGACGCTGAAGAGCAAGTCTGGCGACCAGAGTTTCCGCGCGACGCTGACGCCTGACGAAGTGGCGACCATGGCCCGCGACTTGAACGTCAAGCCGGAAGAGGTCGTCGAGATGGAAACCCGGCTGTCGGGTGGCGACGTGGCTTTCGAGCCGCAGGGCGACGAAGGCGAGGAAACCTTCGCCCCCATCGCCTACCTGGCCGACGACACGCAGGAGCCGACCCGGGTGCTGGAAGCACGTGGCCGCGACTGGCTGGGCAGCGACGGCATTGCCCATGCGCTGGACCAGCTCGACCCCCGCAGCCGCCGCATCGTCGAGGAACGCTGGCTGAAGGTCAACGACGACAGCTCCGGCGGCATGACGCTGCATGAGCTGGCGGCCGACTACGGCGTCAGCGCAGAGCGCATCCGCCAGATCGAAGTGGCGGCGATGAAGAAGATGCGCAAGGCGCTGGAAGCGGCCTGAACGCTTCCGCCGCCCTGCGATGCAAAACGGCTCCCTCGGGAGCCGTTTTCGTTGTGGGGCCAGCCGGCCTCAGCCTTCGGCCAGCAACTGCTTCAGGTCCTGCGCCAGCACGTCCGGCCCGCCGCCATAGCGGGTGAACACGCGCACCCGGCCCTGGCGGTCGAACAGGTAGGAGCCGGCGGTGTGGTCCAGCGTGTAGCTGCTTTCGGTCTTGCCAGGCACCTTCGCGAAAAACACCTTGAAGCTCTTGGCTGCCGCCAGCGTCTGCTCCGGCGTGCCGCGCAGCGCAATGAAGTCCGGCCCGAAGTTGGCCATGTAGGCCTTCAGCACCGGGCCGGTGTCGCGCTCCGGGTCCAGCGTGACGAAGATCGGCAGCACGTCCTTGCCCTGCTCGCCGAGCTGCTGCTTGACTGCCGCCAGCTCGCCCATGGTCGTCGGGCAGACGTCCGGGCATTGCGTGTAGCCGAAGAACACCACCACCACCTTGCCCTTGTACTGGGCCAGCGTGCGCGGCTGGCCGTCCACGTCCTGCAGGCTGAGGCCGCTGGCGTATTCGGCGCCGGTGATGTCCACGCCCTTGAAGCCGGCGGTGGCGCCTGGGCGGTCACAGGCGGCGAGCGCCAGCGCGGCGGTCGCCGCCAGCCAGTGGCGACGGGACCAGGCAGTTGCTTGAGGGTTCATCGAACGGACATCGGGTTGCGACGCAGCCGGCTCAGCGCAAGCCGGCCAGCAGCGGACTCAGGTAGTGGTCCACCAGCAGCGCGGCGAACAGCAGCGCCAGGTAAAGGATGGAGAAGAAGAAGGTGCGGCGGGCCAGCGCGTCGGAGTAATTGCGCCACAGCCGGAAACCGTAGGCAATGAACCAGAAGCCCAGCACCAGCGCGCTGGCCAGGTAGATCCAGCCGCTCATGCCGTAGACAAACGGCATCAGCGTGCCGGCCAGCAGCACGATGGTGTAGAGGAACACATGCAGCCGCGTCAGCTCGGCGCCGTGGGTCACCGGCAGCATCGGCAGGCCGGAGCGTCGGTAGTCGTCGGCGCGGTACAGCGCCAGCGCCCAGAAGTGCGGCGGAGTCCACAGGAAGATGATCAGGCACAGCAGCCAGGCTTCCGGCCCGGCGTCGCCCCGCACCGCTGCCCAGCCCAGCACCGGCGGCATGGCGCCCGATGCGCCGCCAATGACGATGTTCTGCGGCGTGCGCGGCTTCAGCACCACGGTGTAGATGACGGCGTAGCCGACGAAGGTGGCCAGCGTCAGCCAGGTCGTCAGCGGGTTGACCCAGATCCACAACATGAGGCAGCCGGCCAGGCACAGCACGCCCGAGAACAGCAAGGTGTCGCGCGGCGCCAGCTCGCCCTTGGCGGTCGGCCGCCAGGCGGTGCGCTTCATGCGCTGGTCGATCTTGGCCTCGATCAGGCAGTTGAACGCCGCCGCCGCGCCCGCCACCAGCCAGATGCCCAGCGTGCCAGCTACCAGCACCCGCCACGGCGGGATGCCAGGGCTGGCCAGCAGCATGCCGATGACGGCGCAGAAGACGATCAGCTGCACCACGCGCGGCTTGGTCAGCGCCCGGTACTGGGCCCATTTGGACATCGGAGCGGGAGACGAAACAGCGGGCGCGGCGGCCATGGGCGGACTCATGTGGACAAGGCAGGGCCGCGCGACGCGGCAACGGCCGGAGAAGATGACACCTGTTGCACCCGCGCCAACCTGGCACGGGCGAGCAAGCCCACCATTGTCGCCAACAGTGCAGCCGCGCCGGCACTGTGGGCTAATGCCCCCAGCAAAGGCCACTGCAAGACCACGTTGCCAATGCCACTGGCCACCTGCAGCGCCAGCAAGGCCAGCAAGGCTTGCGCGTAGCCGCGGGCTTCGCCACCCCGGCGCCACAAGGCCACGATGAACGCCAGCATGGCCACGCTCAGCAGCGCCGCCACCAGCCGGTGCACCCAATGGATGGCCACCAGCGCGTCCAGCGCCAGGTAACCGCCATGGCCGGCCCGGCCCAGTTCGCGCAGCAGCGTGAAGCCCTGGTGGAAATCGGCCTGCGGCCACCACTGGCCGTTGCACTGCGGAAAGCCCTGGCATGCCACGACGGCGTAGTTGGTGCTGACCCAGCCGCCCAGCGCGATCTGCAGCACCAGCAGCGCCAGGACGCCGCCCGCCCCGCGCCGCAAGGCAGGCGACAGCAACAATGCACGATCGCGGTAGGCTTGGTGCTGCAGCATCAGCAAGGCCAGCAACACCATCGCGCCCAGCAGGTGGCCAGTGACGATGGCCGGGTAGAGCTTCAGCGTCACGGTGTACTTGCCGAACATGCCCTGCACGATGACCCAGACCAGCGTGAGCACCGGCCAGGCCAGCGAATGCGGCAGGCGTTTTCGGGCCATGAAGCTGAGCACCGCCAGCACCAGGCACAGGGCGCCGACGACCATCGCCAGGTAACGGTGGACCATCTCTATCCAGGCCTTGTGCCAGGTCACCGGGCCGGTGGGCATCGCGGCCTGCGCGGACTGGATCTCTTCCTGTGCATGCAAAGGGCTGGCTTCACCGTAACAGCCAGGCCAGTCCGGGCAACCGAGGCCCGAATCGGTCAGCCGGGTGAAGGCGCCGAAGGCAATCAGGTCGAAGGTCAGGAACAGCGTCAAGGCCGTCAGCGCAGCCAGCCGGGCCGGCGTATCCGCTCCGCGGCGGCGCAGCCAGACCCAGCCCAGCGGCAGCAGCGCCAGCGTTGCCGCGCCCAGCAGCAGCGGCACGAAAACCGCCCAGCGCGGGTCCAGCATCAGCGCGGCTCCCGGCCCGGCCGGTCCCAGAAAGCCGAGGCGCGCAGCAGGCGCTCCAGGTCCTTCTTGAACTTCTCTGGCGCCAGCGGCACAGGCGTGCGCATCATCCACTCGCCCATCGGATCGACAAGGTAGAGGTGGCTTTCCAGCGCCTGGCCTGGCGCCGGCTGCAGCCAGTCTGTCAAGGCCTCGCGTGGCACGCGCAGCACCGTCGCCGGCACGCCGGCCTGCATGGCCTGGGCGATGGGCGGGCGCAGCGGTGCGTCGTCCACCACCAGCCAGACGCGGTCGATGCGATCCTTCTCGCGGCCCATCATCTCGCGCAGCTGGCGCTGGTCGTACAGCAGCGCTTCGCAGCGGCTGTCGCAATCGCCGCCAGCCACGACGATCATCAGCCACTGGTTCTTCAGGCTGCCGGCGGGTACAGGCTGCCCGCCCAGGCTGCGCAGCGGCAGGTCGGCCGGCAGGCCGCGCGTGGGCTGGATCAGCTCGGCGTAGTTGCTGCGCGTCTGCGGCCGCACCACGAAATACAGGAAGTAGGACGCCGCCACCGGTGCCAGGCAGGCCAGCAGCACCAGCAGCATCGTCGCGCGGCCCCGCTTGCGCTGTGCGTCTGGCAGCGTCACGGCTGGCGTGTGCACCGTCATGGCCAGCGGATCATGCGCGGGCACGGCGGGGTCGAATGAGTTGGAACCAGACATAAAGACCCGCGATCATGGCGCAGAAAACAAACCATTGGGCTGCGTAACCGTAATGCTTGGCGACGTCGACCGCCGGCTGTGGCCAGTCGCGCAGCAAGCCATCGTCCTGAGGCACACCGCCCAAGGCCATCGGCGCCAGGGCCTGTACCGACAGCGGCCGCAGCGACAGGCCTTGCTGCGCTGCGAAAGCCTCACGGTCCAGGTTCTGGCGGATCGGCCCGGGCGCATCTTCGCCCAGCTGCGTCAGCCGAGACGGCCACGGTGCCACGCGGCCGGTGACCCGCACCTCGCCGTCAGGCGTCGGCACCTGCGGCAGGCGCGTGCGGTCCCGCTGGTCACGCGGCGCCCAGCCGCGCTGCACCAGCACCGCGTCGCCAGTGGCCAGGCGCAGCGGCGTCAGCATGAAGAATCCGGGCCGTCCCTGCATCTGCCGGTTGTCGAGGAAGACGGTGGCGCCGGGCACCCAGTGGCCTGTGAGCGTGATGGGGCGATAGGCCTGCTCGTCGGCCTGCAACTGGGTGCGTGCCAGGCTGTCGTTGCCCAGCGCCGGCAGCTGGCCGTGTTCGTTAATCTCCGCCTGCAGCGCCAGCTTCTGTTTGGCGCGGTCCAGTTGCCACAAGCCCATGCGGGCCATCAAGGCCATGCCCAACAAGGCAGCCAGCAACACCAGTCCGCGACGTTGGCCGGCCGTCATTGCCATGCGGCAAACCCTGCCCATTCCCGGGTCCGGCGAACGCAAATAATGCTCGGCATGAAAATCGTGATCCTGCTGGCGCTGTTCGCCATTGTCGTGGTGCTGGCCAGCGCCGGTGTGTTCATGCTGCGCCGGCCTGGCAGCGACGGGGCCCAACACAAGCGCATGGCGAGGGCCCTGGCGTTGCGCGTGGGGCTGTCGATCACGCTGTTCCTGCTGGTGCTGCTGGCCTGGCAGATGGGCTGGATCGAGCCGCGCGGCATTCCGCTGGGGCGGTGAAGCCGGCACAAAAAACGCCGCGTCGAGCGGCGTTTCTGTCAATCGCCGAGCGAGCTCACATCCAGTAGACGACCAGGTACAGGCCCAGCCACACCACGTCCACGAAGTGCCAGTACCAGGCGGCGCCTTCGAAGCCGAAGTGGCGCTGCGGCGTGAAGTGGCCCTTGCTCAATCGGATGGTGATGAACAGCAGCATCAGCATGCCGACGAACACGTGGAAACCGTGGAAGCCGGTCAGCATGAAGAAGGTCGAGCCATAAATCCCGGAGCTGAGCTTGAGGTTCAGCTCGGTGTAGGCATGGTGGTACTCGTAGACCTGGAAGCCCAGGAACAGGATGCCCAGCAGCACGGTCACGCACATCCAGGCAACCGTCTTGCTGCGGTGGCCGGCGATCAGCGCGTGGTGGGCAATCGTCAGCGTGACGCCGGAGGTCAGCAGGATGCCGGTGTTGATGGTCGGGATGGGCCACGGGCCCATGGTGGTGAACGGCGCCACTGTGCCTGCCGGCGAAGCGGTCATGCCGGCGGCAGTGCTGGGCCACACGGCCTTGAAGTCCGGCCACAGCAGCTGGTTCTCGATGCTGCCCAGCGACGGCAGCGCATGTACGCGAGCCCAGTACAAGGCGCCGAAGAAGGCCGCGAAGAACATCACCTCCGAGAAGATGAACCAGCTCATGCTCCAGCGGTAGGAAACGTCGATGCGGTCCGAATACTGGCCCGATTCGCTTTCGCCAATCGCCTGGCTGAACCACTGGAACAGCACGGTCAGCCAGATCAGCAGGCCGGCCGCCAGCGAATACGCGCCCCAGCCGTGGCCGTTGACCCACTGGCCGGCACCGAGGATGACGAAAAACAGGCCAACGGCCGCCATCACCGGGTGTCGCGATGGCGCCGGGATGAAGTAGTACGGCGCGGTGCCTGGGCTGCCGGCAGCGGGCATGTGAGCGGACATGTTCGGGGTCTCCTCGTCTTCTCTCGAAACTTTGAAATTGCTAGGCGCTGGCGGCCGCGCCGCTGCCCACCACCCAGTTCGCCAGCAGCACCAGCGCCAGCACGAACAACGCCGCGCCAATGACCGCCGCCACCACCAGGTGCAGCGGATTGAGCTGGCCCAGGTCGCGCTCGTAATCCGTGCCGCGGCGCACACCAAAGAAGGACCAGGCGACCGCCTTCAGCGTGCCCAGGAACGAGCCTTTGCGCGCCAGCAGCGAAGGTTCAGCAGCGGGCTTGTCGGTCATGTCAGCCCCTCGTCCAACGAATACGTCGGCCGATCCCCCGAGGGGATGCGGGCCAGCTTGGGAGCGGCCCGGCGCCCGGCCCGCGCGGAACAGGATGATGCAAAGGGGTTCATGACGGCGCTCGCACGGCGTCCGCCAGCACAGGCGACGGTGCCTGCGCGGTGTGCCCGGCCGGTGCCGCTGGCACTTTGCCGCCGACCTCGAAGAAGGTGTAGGACAGCGTGATCGTGGTCACGTCCTTGGGCAGCTTCGGGTCCAGGTAGAACACCACCGGCCACTGCCTGCCTTCACCAGGCGCCAGCACGTACTCGTTAAAGCAGAAGCATTCGAGCTTGTTGAAATACGGCGAGGCCTGGTGCGGCGCGTAGCTGGGAATGGCCTGCGCGGCCATCGTGCGGTCCTGCACATTGCGGAACTGGTACATCACGGTCGCCATCTCGCCCGGGTGCACCTGCAGCGAATTGACCGCCGGCTTGAACTCCCACGGCCCGCGTGCATTGGCGTCGAACTCCACCGTCACGGTGCGGCTCATGTCCACCTGCGTATTGGCCGGCAGCTTGCGCGCGCCGCCACCGCCATTCGGCTCGGCCAGTGACAGCACGTTGATGCCCAGCGCTTCGCAGATGTGCTTGTACAGCGGCACCAGCGCATAGCCAAACGCGAACATGCAAAACGTCACGACCAGCAGCTTGGCCGTCATCTGCAGGTTGTCGCGGCGCAGGGCGGTCAGTTTCATGGATGAAGCGGCAGACCGTCAGAGGAAAGCAAGCGGGCCTGCACTCAGTGGCCTTGGGTCAGCAAGACCTTGAGCACAAAGCCGACACCCAGCGAGATCGAGATCGTCGCCAGGATCAGGGCCAGCCGCAGGTTGGCCTTGCGTTGTTCGGGGGTCAGGGCCACGGAGGTGCGTACTCGGAAATGCGATCAGCCGATGATGCGCGTGGCGCTGGCGTCCAGCTTGGGCGGGGTTTCGAAGGTGTGGAACGGGGCCGGCGACGGCACTTCCCATTCCAGGCCCTCGGCACCTTCCCAAGGCTTTTGCGGCGCAGGCTCGCCCTTGCCGCGCATCGCAGGCACGACCACGAACAGGAAGAAATAGACCTGCATCAGCCCGAAGCCGAAGGCGCCGATGGAGGCCAGCGCATTGAAGTCGGCGAACTGCATCGGGTAGTCGGCATAGCGGCGGGGCATGCCGGCCAGACCCAGGAAGTGCATCGGGAAGAAGGTCACGTTGAAGAAGATCAGCGAGCCCCAGAAGTGGATCTTGCCGCGAGTCTCCGAATACATCACGCCGGTCCACTTGGGCGACCAGTAGTAATAGCCGGCGAACATGCCGTACAGCGAGCCGGCCACCAGCACGTAGTGGAAGTGGGCGACGACGTAGTAGGTGTCCTGCAGCTGCTGGTCGATCGGCGCCATCGACAGGATCAGGCCGGTGAAGCCGCCCATCGAGAACACGAACAGGAAGCCGACTGCGAACAGCATCGGCGTCTCGAAGGTCATCGAGCCACGCCACATCGTGGCGATCCAGTTGAAGACCTTCACGCCCGTGGGCACCGCGATCAGCATAGTCGCGTACATGAAGAACAACTGGCCCGTCACCGGCATGCCGGTGGTGTACATGTGGTGGGCCCAGACGATGAAGGACAGGATGGCGATCGAGCCGGTCGCGTAGACCATCGAGGTATAGCCGAACAGCTTCTTGCGCGCGAACGCCGGGATGATGGCGCTGACAATGCCGAAGGCCGGCAGGATCATGATGTAGACCTCCGGGTGCCCGAAGAACCAGAAGATGTGCTGGTACATGATCGGGTCGCCACCGCCGGCCGGATTGAAGAAGCTGGTGCCGAAGTGGCGGTCGGTCAGCGTCATCGTGATCGCGCCGGCCAGCACCGGCATCACGGCGATCAGCAGGTAGGCGGTGATCAGCCAGGTCCAGGCGAACAGCGGCATCTTCATCAGCGTCATGCCGGGCGCGCGCATGTTCAGGATGGTGACGATGATGTTGATCGAACCCATGATGGACGAGGCGCCCATGATGTGCATCGCGAAGATGCCGGCGTCCATCGACGGGCCCATCTGCAGCGTCAGCGGCGCGTAAAGCGTCCAGCCGGCCGCCGGTGCGCCACCGGGCATGAAGAACGATGAAACCAGCATCAGCGCGGCCGGGATCAGCAGCCAGAAGCTGAAGTTGTTCATGCGCGCGAAAGCCATGTCCGCCGCGCCGATCTGCAGCGGGATCATCCAGTTCGCGAAGCCGACGAAGGCCGGCATGATGGCCCCGAACACCATGATCAGCCCGTGCATGGTGGTGAACTGGTTGAACAGTTCGGGGTTGAAGAACTGAAGGCCAGGCTTGAACAGCTCGGCCCGGATGCACAGCGCCAGGATGCCGCCGATGATCAGCATCGTGAAGCTGAACAGCAGGTACAGCGTGCCGATGTCCTTGTGGTTGGTCGCAAAGACCCAGCGGCGCCAGCCATGGGGATGCCCATGGTCGTCGTGCGCGTGGCCGTGATCCCCGTGATGGTCGAGAACAGCACTCATGACTTTTCCTTTTCAGATCGCTCGGGGATTCAAGGCTGCTTGCGGGCCGCAACAACTTCGGCCGGCTGCACCGTCTGGCCGGTCTTGTTGCTCCAGCTGTTCTTGGTGTAGGTCACCACCGCGGCGATCTCGGTGTCGGAGAGCTGCTTCCACGACGGCATGGCGCCATTGTTCTGGCCGTTCAGCAGCACATGGACCTGCACCGTCTTGTCGGCATCCAGCACCTTGGGCGAGCCGTCCAGCGGCTTGATCGGGCCGGCGCCCTTGCCGTCTGGCTTGTGGCAGACGGCGCAGTTGGCGGTGTAGACCTTCTCGCCGCGGGCGATCAGCGCGGCCTGTTCCCAGACCTTGCCCGGATCGTCGGCCTTGGCGGCGATCTCCTTCTTCTTGCCGTCGACCCACTTGCTGTAGTCCTCGGTGGAGACAACGCGCACATGGATCGGCATGTAGGCGTGTTCCTTGCCACACAGCTCGGCGCACTGGCCGTAGTAGTCGCCCACCTTCTCGGCCTTGAACCATGTGTCGCGCACGAAGCCGGGAATGGCGTCCTGCTTGACGCCGAAGGCCGGCACCATCCACGCGTGGATCACGTCGTTGGCGGTGGTGATGACACGCACCTTCTTGTTGACCGGCACGACCACCGGGTTGTCGACCTTCAGCAGGTAGTTGTCGCCCTGCGGCGCGCCTGCGTCGGACATCTCGCGCTGCGCGGTGTCCAGCGTGGCCAGGAAGCTGATGCCCTCGCCTTCGCCCTTGAGATAGTCGTAGCCCCACTTCCACTGGTAGCCGGTGGCCTTGATGGTCAGGTCGGCGTTGCTGGTGTCCTTCTCGGCGACCACCGTCTTGGTGGCCGCGAAGCCCATCACCGTGACGATGATGAACGGCACGATGGTCCAGGCGATCTCCACGCCAACGCTCTCGTGGAAGTTCGCCGGCTTGGCGCCCAGCGACTTGCGGTGCTTCAGGATGGAATAGAACATCACCCCGAAGACCAGCACGAAGATCACCAGACAGACGATCATCAGCCCGTAGTGCAGGTTCTGGATGTCGGTGGCAATGCGTGTCACCGGGGCCTGCAGGTCCATCTGGTTGACGCCCGGGCCACCCGGTAGGTCATTGACCGGCGCCGCGATTGCCGCGCCAACCAGCAGCGGGGCGACCAGCGCCAGGGCTGTGCGCGTGACGTTCTTGCAAAGCATGGTCGTCATCATCATCGTTGTCGTCAGTTCCGTTCCAAACCCATGATCACACTGACTGCCGCAGCGTGCCCCTGATCTTCTCCGTCGTCTCGCACACCCTCAGCCGCGGCGAGCGGACCGCCAGCCCGGCAGCGCACATCGGGCAGTCCGGCCCAGCGGCCATCGCAACCGGGCTCGGCGAGCAGGCTACCGCGAATCGGGGGTCGGCCGCATCAGGTCCAGTACCGCCCCGCGTATGGACAGTGACGCGCGCGCGAACCCGAACAGCCCACACTGACCGGGCCACCGGTCTTCAATCGATCGACCGACGAAGATCCGGGCACCCAGGACTGATCAATATCAATCAGGAAATTCTATCCGAGCCTATTTGCGGCCACCGGACTTGCGCAACATCAATTTCATCGCATCCAGGCCGACGCTGGTCTCAGCGGCCACCTGTGGTCCACGGTCCGGCGCACGGAAGGCGTGACCGTAGACAAGCTCAAGCTCCAGCGCGATGCGGCCGTCAGCACCGGCCCGCGCACGCAATGCCGCGAGCAAGCGCTCGCGCCAGCGTGGCGTGCGCAGGCCGGCGAGGCGCTGTGGCTCGGTGTTGCCGCCCCACTCGCGCAGCTCTTCGAGCAGGCGCGTCGGGTCGGCATAGGTCAGCGTCAGGACCTCCTGGTCCATCACCGGATCGGCAAAACCGGCCTCGACCATCATGTCGCCCAAGTCGTGCATGTCGACAAACGGCGCATGCGGTAAAGGCCAGCCCGCCGCCGCATAGACCGCGCGCAGCATCGCC
Source organism: Ideonella azotifigens (assembly GCF_021043325.1). Lineage (NCBI taxonomy): Bacteria > Pseudomonadati > Pseudomonadota > Betaproteobacteria > Burkholderiales > Sphaerotilaceae > Ideonella > Ideonella azotifigens. Next base: position 982,258 of record NZ_JAJNKD010000001.1, on the reverse strand, counting down.
AGCGAGCCAGGGCCCACGGTCGAGAACATCACGAAGCCATCCGGCTTCAGCGCCTGGCGCCAGGCGCGCAGCGTTTGCGGTGGCTCGGCCTCGTGATGCAGCAGCATGTTGGACCAGAGCAGGTCGGCACTCTCGGCAGGCACTGCCGCGGGCGCAACGCGCGGCAATGCAGCGGACGCCCCGCGAAAGCGCGCCCACCAACCGGGGCGCTGCGGCGTGGCAGCGGCATCGCTGGCAGTGGCGTCCACCACGGTGATCGTGGCCTCGGGGTTGGCTGCTACCAGCGCCTCGGACGGCGGGCCGGCGTCCAGCGACCAGTCCAGCACCTGGGCCGGCGTGCGCAGGATCAGCGACAGCCGCTCGGCCATGCGGCGCGCGACTTCCTGATGCAGCCAGGGCATCTGACCAGCCTGAAGACGGCGCTGCATCACGCGGCGCAGGGCGGCTGGATCGAGCCGGGACGAAGAAGCGGACATGGACACCGGCTCGGAGGCTGAGAATTTTTCGGGCGCGCCAGTATATTGAGGCCCACATGTCCTGGCTTGCCACGGGTCGCTGGCCCGCACCCTGCCCCATCTGCCGCCAGTGGACGCGCGGCGGCCTGTGCAGCCCCTGCCTGCAGCGTTTTGCCGCGCCGCAGAGCCGCTGCACCGGCTGCGGCCTGGCGCTGGCCGCGGATGCCTTGACGGCCGCCCGCGCGCAAGCGCCGCGCTGCGGCCGTTGCATCGAAGACCCGCCGCCGGTCACCGGCACGCTGGCCGCGCTGGACTACGGCTTCCCGTGGGACGGCCTGATCGGTGCGATGAAGTTCGGCGGCCGGCCCGAAATGGCCGGGCTGCTGGTCAAGCCATTGCTTGAAGCCATCCAGCAAGACCAGCAGCACAGCGCCAAAGCCGTGGAGCTGCTGCTGCCAGTGCCGCTGTTCGAGAAACGGGCGCAGCAACGCGGCTACAACCAATCCTGGGAACTGGCCCGCCGTCTTGGCAAGGCGCTGGACAGGCCAGCACACGCGGACTGGCTGCTGCGCTGGCGCGCCACCGAAACCCAGTCGCTGCTGGCCGACCCGGCCGCGCGCCGCGCCAACCTGCGCGGCGTCTTCCTGCTCAGCACCGCCGGCAGCCGCCTGCTGGCCGGCAAGCGCGTGGCGCTGGTCGACGACGTGATGACCACCGGCGCCACCGCGTTCGAGGCGGCACGCACGCTGCAGCAAGCCGGCGCAGCGCAAGTCTGGCTCTGGGTGCTTGCACGAACACCGACCGCAGCGCCGAAGGATTGAGTGCGGCGACAGACGCGACAATGCCGCGATGTTCCGCATCGTGCTCGTCCACCCCGAAATCCCGCCCAACACCGGCAACGTGATCCGCCTCGCGGCCAACACCGGCTGCGCGCTGCACCTGATCGAGCCACTGGGCTTCAGCATGGAAGACAAGCTGCTGCAGCGCGCCGGGCTGGACTACCACGAGTACGCCGCAGTGCATCGCCACGCTTCATGGCAGGCCTTCCTGGACGCCGAGCAGCCCGACCCGGCGCGCTGCTTTGCCTTCACGACCCACGGCCGGCGCCGGCCCAGCGAGGTGACCTGGCAAGCAGGCGACGTGCTGGTCTTCGGCCAGGAAACCGCCGGCTTGCCGCCGGCACTGCGCGAAACCTTCCCGGCCGAACAGCGCCTGCGGCTGCCGATGCGGCCGGACCAGCGCAGCCTGAACCTCAGCAACGCGGTCGCGGTGTCGGTCTTCGAAGCCTGGCGGCAGTGCGGTTTCGAGGGCAGCGTCTAAAGCGTTTCGACGCGCGCGTCGCGCTGCATCAGCTGCGCCACCGCCTGGGCCGGCGTGCACCCACCGTTCAGCACCTGGCTCACCGCTTCGCACAGCGGCATGTCCACGCCCAGGGCCTGCGCCCGTGCAGTGACGGTGGCAGCGCTGTAGACGCCTTCAGCAACATGGCCCAGCCGGGCCAACGCGGCCGGCAAGTCCAGACCCTCGGCCAGCGCCAGGCCAACCTGGCGGTTGCGCGAAAGATCGCCAGTGGCCGTGAGCACCAGGTCGCCCAGGCCGGTGAGGCCCATGAAGGTGTCGGCGCGTGCGCCCATCGCCACGCCCAGGCGTGACATCTCGGCAAGCCCGCGGGTGATCAGCGCCGCGCGGGCGTTCAGGCCCAACCCCAGCCCGTCCGCAATGCCAGTCGCAATCGCCAGCACGTTCTTCACCGCACCGCCAACCTCGACCCCGATGGGATCGGGCGACATGTAGACGCGCAAGGCGCCACCATGGAAGGCATCCACGGCCAGACGGGTCAACGCCTCATCGGCACTGGCGGCGACCAGTGCGGTCGGCAAACCTGCCGCCACTTCCTGCGCAAAGCTGGGGCCGGACAGCACGCCTGCGCGCGCATTCGGCAGCTCCTGCTCGGCAATCTGGTGGCCCAGCAGCCCGCTGCCGGCCTCGAAGCCCTTGCAGAGCCAGAAGACCCGCGCCTGTGCCGGCAGCGCGGCCAGCGTGGCGCGCAGGCCGGCCATCGGCGTGGCGACGATGAAAAGACCGTCGTCGGCTGCATGCGCCATCGCTCGCGCCCAGTCGGCGCTGGGCAACAGGCCAGCCGGGAACGCAAGCCTGGGCAGGTAACGGGTGTTGCAGCGCGCAGCGACCATCTCGGCCACCTGTGCCGCATCCCGCGCCCACAGCAGCACCTCGTGGCGCTGTGCGGCGGCAATCGCCAGCGCAGTGCCCCAGGCGCCAGCGCCGAGCACCGTGATGCGCAGCGGCGGCGCAGCGCTTGGCACGAGGATCAGTTGATCGCTGCGGGGTTGCCTGCGGCGCCGGCAGCGGCTTGCGCCTGCTGGGCTTCGAACATGGCCTGGAAGTTGACTTCGGCCAGCAGGATGGGCGGGAAGCCTGCGCGGGTGCAGACGTCCGAGACGATGGCGCGCAGGTACGGGTAGATCATCTGCGGGCAGACCACGCCGACGATGCCCGACAGCTGCGCGTCCGGCACGTTGCGGATCTCGAAGATGCCGGCCTGCTTGGCCTCGACCAGGAACAGCGTGCGTTCGCCGACCTTGGTGGTCACGGTCGCGGTGACGCTGACCTCGAAGATGCCTTCGGCGATCGGCTCGGCGCCCATGCCCAGCTGGATGTCGACTTGCGGCTGCTGCTGCTCCAGCAGGATTTGCGGGGAGTTCGGTTGCTCCAGCGACAAGTCCTTCAGGTACATGCGTTGCAGCTGGAACACGGGGGTCTGGTCTTGTTCGGCCATGAAGCGCTTTCGGGAAAAGACAAAGCCCGCCCCGGGATGGTGGCGGGCTGCGGGCGGCATTATGGCGCAGCGCCTGTGACACTGGCCGAGGCGCAACGCCGCAGGGCCTGCACTTGGCCGCGGACGGGTTTCAGGACTTTTGCAGCAGAGGCTGCAAACCACCGCGCTGGTCCAGCGCCATCAGGTCATCACAACCGCCCACATGGGTGTCGCCGATGAAGATCTGCGGCACCGTGCGGCGGCCTGTGCGTTCGATCATCAGGTTGCGCTGCGAGGGCTCCAGGTCAACGCGGATCTCCTCGATGGATTCCACGCCGCGTTGCTTCAGCAAGGCCTTGGCGCGAATGCAGAACGGGCAGACCTGGGTCGTGTACATCTGGACTTTGTTCATGGCGTCAGCTTTGGTCAGGACAGGCCTGAATTGTCCGCCGCGGCCCACCGGCCTGCAGGGCCGCACGGCAAGGCCGCAGGCGGCATCAGGACATGCGCCGGCACAAGCCAGCCCAAGCCCACTCAGGCCTTGCTGGTTTCCACCGGCAGGTTGGCTTCGCGCCAGGCGCGCATGCCGCCGGCCAGCACCTGCACGTTTTCATGGCCGCGCTGGCGCAGCAGCGCAGCGGCCTTGTTGGCCCGTGCGCCACTGGCGCAGACGACCACGAGCGGCAGGGTCTTGTTGGACGGCAGTTCCTTGCCGGCCTTCTCCAGCGTGTCCAGCGGCACGCTGCGCGCACCCACCACATGGCCGGCGGCGTATTCGGCCGGCTCGCACACATCCACCACCACGGCCTTCTCGCGGTTGATCAGGCGCACTGCCTCGGCCGGCGAGACGCCGCCGCCCTGCGCGCCCCGGCGCAGCGACGGCAGGGCCAGCAGCCCGCCCGACACCAATGCGGCAGCGATCAGGTACCAGTTTTGAACAAAGAATTCTTGCGTGCTGCCCATGGCGTGTCTCGGCGGCCAAGGGCCGTAAGGAAAGGAATCGCGAATTATAGAATTCGGGCCTTTGCAGCTGCCACCAGCGCGCCACACCGCGCCCCAAAAGTCCATGTACAAGCTCGTGCTGATCCGCCACGGTGAATCCACCTGGAACCTGGAAAACCGCTTCACCGGCTGGACCGACGTCGAGCTGACCGACACCGGCGTGGCCCAGGCCCGCGCCGCTGGCGAACTGCTGAAGGCCGAGGGCTACGAATTCGACGTGACCTACACCTCGGTGCTCAAGCGCGCGATCTGGACGCTGTGGCACTGCCTGGACACGCTGGAGCGCACCTGGCTGCCGGTCGTCAAGGACTGGCGCCTGAACGAGCGCCACTACGGCGGCCTGCAAGGCCTGAACAAGGCCGACATGGCCAAGCAGTACGGCGATGCGCAAGTGCTGATCTGGCGCCGCAGCTACGACACGCCGCCGCCCGCACTGGAAGCCGACGACCCGCGTGGCCAGCGCCAGGACGTGCGCTACGCCAAGCTCTCGCCCGAGCAGGTGCCGCTGACCGAATGCCTGAAGGACACCGTGGCCCGCGTGATCCCGTTCTGGGACGACACGCTGGCTCCGGCCATCAAGTCCGGCCAGCGCCTGCTGGTGGCCGCGCACGGCAACTCCATCCGCGCGCTGGTCAAGTACCTGGACAACATCTCGGACGACGAGATCGTCGGCGTCAACATTCCCAACGGCATCCCGATGGTCTACGAGCTGGACGCCGAGCTGAAGCCGATCAAGCGCTACTACCTGGGCGACGCCGAAGCCGCCGCGGCCGCTGCAGCCGCCGTGGCGAACCAGGGCAAGAAGGCCTGAGAAGCTGTGAACGAGGGCCGGGCGCGGCTTCAGGTGTCCAGCCGCTGCTGGATCTGCTCGCGCAGTTGCTCGGCCAGCGCGCGGCGGTCCATCCCGGCGGTGGGCAGCAGCGGCAGGAAGTGCACCTCGACCGCCAGGCCGCGCGCCGACGCGATGCGCCAGATGCTCTGGATCAACGTGGTGTCGCCGATGTATTGCGCCGCCACGCTGAAGCCCAGGCCAGGCTCGCGGTAGCGCAACACCACAGGCTGCACCGGCGCGCCTACGCTGATGGCCGCCTGCAGCAGGTTGGCATGCATGGGCAACATCGTCGGACCCGGACCGGTCGTGCCTTCGGGGAAGACCGCCACGGTGTCGCCATCGCGCAGCGCCTCGGCCACCTGGTGCACCACGCGCAGCGCGTCACGCTTGCGTTCGCGCTCGATGAACAGCGTGCCCACGCCGTAGGCCAGTGTGCCGATCATCGGCCAGTGCGCCACGTCAGACTTGGAGACAAAGCGCGCCCGCGGCAGCGCCGCATGCACACAGGCAATGTCCAGCCACGAGATGTGGTTGGCGGCGATCAGCGCAGGCTCGGCGGCAGGCTCGCCATGCACCGTCAGCTGCATGCCGATCATCGCGAAAAGCCGCAAGCTCCAGGCCTGCACCGCCACGTGCCGCTGGGCCTGCGTCATGCCGCCGAACTGCAGCTTGATCAGCACCAGCCCACGCATCACATGACCGAAGAGCCGGACCATGCGCGCCAGCGCCGTGATGCCGTTCAGCAGCCCCCCCTCGGCACCAGGCACGGCGCCCTGCACTGCATCGCCCGCCATCAGGCCAGCGCGGGCGCCTGGTAGGCCAGGTGGCCGGCCACCAGCGTGGCGCGCACCTGGCCTGGCAATGCCGTGCCGCTGGTGGCGAAGTCGAACGGCGTGTGCTTGCCCTGGCTCTTCAGCACGCCGGGCTTGACCTGCCACAGCGCGTCCGGGTCGAACAGGCAGATGTCGGCCACGCCGCCTTCGACCAACTGGCCGGCGCTCTGCACCAGCGAGCCCAGCGTGTCGCCCAGCACCTGCACCGGCTTGCTGGTGATGCGCGAAAGCGTCTCTGGCAGGCTCAGCTTGCTTTCCTGGCCCCACTTCAGCGCCATGCTGAGCAGCAGCTCCAACCCGGTCGCGCCCGGCTCGGCCTCGCCAAACGGCAAGGTCTTGGCATCGGCATCGACCGGCGTGTGGTCGGACACCAGTGCATCCAGCGTGCCGTCGGCCAGCGCGGCACGCAGCGCTTCGCGGTCCTTCTGCTGGCGCAGCGGCGGGTTCAGGCGCATGGACGAGTTGAAATAGCCGATGTCCACGTCGGTCAGGTGCAGCGAGTTGATGCTCACGTCGCCGGTCACCGGCAGGCCTTCGGCCTTGGCCCGGCGCAGCAGCTCGACACCCGCGGCGCTGGACAGGCGGCACAGGTGCACCCGCGCGCCGGTCACGCGCACCAGCTCGAAGATGGTGTGCAGCGCAATCGTCTCGGCAATCACCGGCACGCCCGACAGGCCCAGCCGCGTGGCCATCGCACCGCTGGCCGCGACACCGCCGCCCAGCGAACCGTCCTGTGGCCGCAGCCAGACGGTGTAGTTGTAGGTCGCCGCGTACTGCAGCGCGCGCTGCAGCACCTGGGTGTTGGCGATTGGCACCTCGGCCTGCGAGAAGCCGACGCAGCCGGACTCGGTCAGCTCGACCATCTCGGTCAGCACCTCGCCCTGCAGGCCGCGCGTGAGCGCCCCCAGCGGGAACAGCCGGCACAGGCTGAGCTTGCGGGCGCGGAACTTCAGCATGTCGACCAGGCCGGGTTCGTCCAGCGTGGGGTCGGTGTCGGGCGGGCAGACCAGGCTGGTGACGCCACCGGCTGCCGCCGCGTTCAGCTCGCTCTCCAGCATGCCTTCGTGCTCATGGCCGGGTTCCCGCAGGCGTGCGGCCAGGTCCACCAGGCCAGGGGCGACGACCAGGCCCTTGGCGTCGATGTCGCGATCAGCCTGGAAGTCAGGCGACACGCTGCCGATGGTGACGATGCGGCCGTTGGCCACGGCCAGGTCGGCCAGCTCGTCGCGGCCAGTGGCGGGGTTGACCACCCGGCCGTTGCGGATCAGGACCTTCATGCTTCGTTTCCTGCAAGGGTGGACATCACGGCCATGCGCACGGCAATGCCGAAGGTGACCTGCGGCAGGATCACGCTGTGCGTGCCGTCGGCGACAGCAGAGTCGATCTCCACGCCGCGGTTGATCGGGCCGGGGTGCATCACGATGGCGTCTGGCTTGGCCAGCGCCAGCTTCTCGTCGGTGAGGCCGAAGCTCTTGAAGAACTCGCCGGCGCTGGGCAGCATCGCCCCGCTCATGCGCTCGTTCTGCAAGCGCAGCATGATGATCACGTCCGCGCCGCGGATGCCTTCGGCCATGTCGTGGCAGACGCGCACGCCCATTTCCTTCAGGTCGCCCGGCACCAGCGTCTTCGGGCCGACGGCGCGGATCTCCGGCACGCCCAGCGTGGTCAGCGCGTGGATGTCCGAGCGGGCCACGCGCGAGTGCACGATGTCGCCGACGATGGCCACGGTCAGGTTGGAGAAGTCCTTCTTGAAGTGCCGGATCGTGTACATGTCCAGCAGGCCTTGCGTGGGGTGCGCATGCCGGCCGTCACCGGCGTTGACCACGTGCACGTGCGGCGCGCAGTGCTGGGCGATCAGGTAAGGCGCACCGCTTTCGCTGTGGCGCACGACGAACATGTCGGCGTGCATGGCCGAGAGGTTGGCAATCGTGTCCACCAGGCTTTCGCCCTTGGCGGTGCTGGACTTGGCGATGTCCAGGTTGATCACGTCGGCCGACAGTCGCTTGGCGGCGATCTCGAAGGTGGTGCGGGTGCGCGTGCTGTTCTCGAAGAACAGGTTGAACACGCTCTTGCCGCGCAACAGAGGCACCTTTTTCACGTCGCGGTCATTGACCGACAGGAAGGTGCCCGCGGTGTCGAGGATCTGCGTCAGCACCGCTTTTGGCAGGCCTTCGATCGACAGGAGGTGGATCAGCTCGCCGTGTTTGTTGAGCTGCGGATTTCGCTTGGAGAGCATCAGTGCTCCTCTTGGACAGTGAAGGTGAAACGGCCATCGTCACCGCGGGCCAGCGACAGGCGCTGCGCTGCGGGCAACACGATGCGCGCGGCCGCGTAGGCCGGCTGCACCGGCAGCTCGCGCCCACCGCGGTCGACCAGCACCGCCAGCTGCACGCTGGCCGGGCGGCCGTAGTCGAACAACTCGTTCAGCGCGGCGCGGATGGTGCGGCCAGTGAACAGCACGTCGTCGACCAGCAGGATGTGGAGGCCGTCGACCGAAAACGGCAGCTGCGTGCTGGTGATGCTGGCGGACATGCCGCGCTCGCCGAAGTCATCGCGGTGCAGCGAGCTGGACAACACGCCGTGGCCGCCCGCCAGGCCCAGGTCGGCCTGCAGCCGCTCGGCCAGCCAGGCGCCGCCGGACCAGATGCCGACCAGCGACAGCTCCGGCCGCAGCAGCGCACGCACGCCTTGCCGCAGCTCGGTGTAAAGCGCCTCGGCGTCGAGTGAAAGGGTGCTCATGAAAGGTGCTCCCGAAAGAACTGCTCAAGAATCAGAACGGCCGAGGCGGCGTCGGCATCGGCGGCACCTGCGGCCAGCGCCTCGGTGGTCGTGTAGCGCTCGTCCACCTCGTGCACCGGCAGGCCGTAGCGGCCCTGCAGCTGGCGCGCGAAGCGCCGCGCGCGGCGGGTATTGTCGTGTTCGGCGCCGTCCGGGTGAAAGGGCACGCCGACCACCAGGGCATCGGGCTGCCATTCCTTGATCAGGGCCGCGATGGCCGTGAAACGCGCGTCACCTTCGGCGGCGATGGTGCGCAGCGGCTGGCCCTGGCGCAGCAGCGCCGAGCCGGTCGCCGTGCCCACCCGCTTCACACCAAAATCAAAGGCCAGAAAAGAGGAGGATGACGAAGCAATGCGCCCTGGCGGCGTCATGCATGCCCCGCTTCGGTCGACAGCATGCGCGGGTCGATGCCCAGCTCGGCCAGCGCGCGGCGGTAACGGTCGGCCACGGGAGTGTCGAAGATGATCTCCGGCGTGGCGTCCACCGTCAGCCAGTTGTTGCGGCCCAGCTCCTCTTCGAGCTGGCCGGCCGACCAGCCGCTGTAGCCCAGCGTGATCAGCACCCGCTTCGGGCCCTGGCCGTTGGCCAGCGCCTCCAGCACGTCCTTGCTGGTGGTCATGGACAGGCCACCGGGCACGCTCAGCGTGGAGTTGTACGCGCTGGCGTCGTCGTTCTGGCGGTCATGCAGCACGAAGCCGCGTTCGGTCTGCACCGGGCCACCGTAGAAGACCGGCTGCGCACCCAGGCCTTCTTCATCCAGCGCCAGGTCCACCTTCTCGAACAGGTTTTTCAGCGTGATGTCGATCGGCTTGTTGATCACCAGGCCCAGCGCGCCTTTCTCGCTGTGCTCGCACAGGTAGATCACGGCACCCGCGAACGCGTCTTCGGCCATGCCGGGCATGGCGATCAAAAACTGGTTGGTGAGGTTGATGCCGTCGGCCGCCATGGCCGGCATTCTATTTCAGGGCCGATCCCCGCACTGTTTCCGGCCCCGCCGGAAATTCAGAAGACACTGCGGACCATGCACAATTCCCTGGACCGGGCGCTGGTATGGTTCCGGCGCGACCTGCGGGCGGACGACCATGCTGCTCTTTACGCCGCCTTGCGTGCCGCGCGCCAGGTCTGGTGCGCCTTCGTGTTCGACGACGAGATCCTGGCGCCGCTGCCGCGCGCCGACCGCCGCGTCGAGTTCATCCGCGACAGCCTGGTCGACCTGGACGACCAGCTGCACAGCCTGGGGCTTTCGCACGGCGTCCAGCCGGTAAGGCTGATCGTGCGCCACGGCCAGGCCCGCGCGCTGCTGCCGCAGTTGGCTGCGCAACTTGGCGTGCAGGCGGTGTTCGCCAGCCATGACGACGAACCGGCCTCGCTGGCACGCGACAACCAGGTTCGCGGCGAATTGGCCGCGCAAGGCGTGTCGCTCTACACCAGCAAAGACCATGTGGTCTTCGAGCGGGCCGAGGTGATGACCGCCACCGGCACGCCTTACAGCGTGTTCACGCCCTACAAGAACGCCTGGCTCAAGAAGCTCACGCCGTTTTTCGTCAAGGCCTGGCCAGTGGCCCGCCATGCCGGGGCGCTGGCGCCATGGCCGGCCGAGCTGGGCGAGCCGGGCGTGCCGGAGTTGCACGACATCGGCTTCGAGCGCACCGACCTGCACCAGATGCGCCTGCCTTCGGGCAGCAGCGGCGCCCACGAGTTGCTGGCGGACTTCCTGGCCCGCATTGACGCCTACGACCGCGCGCGCGACTTCCCCGCCGTCAAGGGCCCGAGCTACCTGGGCCCGCATCTGCGCTTTGGCACGGTTTCGATCCGCCACCTGGCGCGCGAAGCCTGGCAGCGCATGCAGGCCGGCTCGCGCGGCGCGGAGGTGTGGCTGTCCGAGCTGATCTGGCGCGATTTCTATCACCAGATCCTGCACCACCACCCCCGCGTGGACGGCCACGCCTTCAAGCCGGAATACGACCGCATCAAATGGGCACACGGCAAGGAAGCCGACGCGCTGTTCGAAGCCTGGTGCGAGGGCCGCACCGGCTATCCGCTGGTGGACGCGGCCATGCTGCAGCTCAGCCGCACCGGCTACATGCACAACCGGCTGCGCATGGTGACGGCCAGCTTCCTGGTCAAGGACCTGGGGCTGGACTGGCGCCGGGGGGAGGCCTGGTTCGCACGCTGGCTGAACGACTTCGACCTGGCTGCCAACAACGGCGGCTGGCAGTGGGCCGCGTCGACCGGCTGCGACGCCCAGCCCTACTTCCGCATCTTCAACCCGGTCTCGCAGAGCGAGAAGTTCGACCCCGAAGGCAAGTTCATCAAGCGCTACCTGCCGCAGCTGGCCGCGCTGTCGGCCAAGGCCATTCATGCGCCGTGGCAGGCCTTGCCGCTGGAACTGGCTGCTGCTGAAGTCACGCTGGGCGAGAACTACCCGCTGCCCGTCGTCTCCCACGATGAGGCGCGCGAAGCAACGCTGGCGCGCTTTGCCGCTGCGCGTGGCGGCCCGGTCCAGGCCAGGGACAGCCCGCCGCGCAAGACCAGCAAGCGGTTGACGGCGATCCGCAACCACTGACGCGCCGCCAGCGCGTCGGTCGCAGTGGGCGCGTCAGAACAGCTCGACGTCGCTGGATTTCTCTTCGTCGGCCAGCAGGCCGTCGCGCCGCAAGGCCTCGCGGCAGCGCACCTGGTTGCGGCCGTTGTGCTTGGCGTAGTAGACCGCCTGGTCGGCGCGCTCGACGGCCGCCGTCGGCGAGTCGCCTGTGCGCACGTCGGTGAAGCCAATGCTGACGGTGATGTGCTTGACCTGCGGGAACAGGTAGGCCTCGACGCGGGTGCGGAAGCGCTCGAAAGCCAGCATCGCATCGTGCTCGGTGCCGCAGCGCAGCAGCAGCACAAACTCCTCACCGCCGAAACGGTAGAGCTGGTCGTAGAAGCGGAAGCTGCCGCGCATCACCCGCGCCACCAGCAGCAGCACCTCGTCGCCTATCAGGTGACCAAAGCCGTCGTTGACCAGCTTGAAGTGATCGATGTCCACGACGGCCAGCCAGTAGCGCAGCGGCGATTCCCGGCGGCGCGCTTCGTCGTCGGTCAACACCGCGACCGGCAGCGGCGCCGAGGCGCGGTAGAAGGATTCGTCGAAGCTCTTGCGATTGAGCAGGCTGGTCAGCGTGTCGCGCTCGCTGTAGTCCAGCATGCCAAGCTGGTTGCGCATCACCTGCAGCAGCGCCAGCGCATGCTTGCGCATGGTCGGCGTCAGCGCCTGGGCCGTCTCCAGCTCGATGATGGCCACCGGCGTTTCGTCAACCCACAGCGGAAACAGGCTGGTGGCCTCGGTCGGCCGCCAGGCGCGTGCCTGCTGCGACAACAGGCAGTCACACCAATCGGGCCGCTCGTCGAAACGCGGCTGGCCACGCAGGTCGGCCCACAGTGGCTCGATCTGCACCTCGGTGTGGCCGCCAGCTGCCGCAGCCTCGACGTGGGCCCGCATCAGCCAGCGCCGCCCCGGGTCTTCGCCCACCAGGCGGTGCAGCGCGACCCGGCGCGCACCGGAGAGCTCGGCCAGCGCGCTGAGCAAGCTGACATCGAGCGCGTCCCGGTCCCGAAGGCCGGTCAGTTCGGCGAGCCGTTCGACAATCGGTCGCATCGACAGCGCGGTTGCATGAACCCCCTGCTCCAACCGTCTATGCCTGGCGCCCCTTGCGCTCAGGCCGCAGCCGTCTCGCCAGCATAGTCGCGCACGAGCGAGAGCAGCAAGTCTTCGTCATAGGGCTTGCCCAGGTAGTGGTTCACGCCCAGCTCACGCGCATGCTCCTGGTGCTTCTCGGCAATGCGCGAGGTGATCATCACGACCGGCAGCTTGGCCAGGCGAGGATCGCTGCGCACGTTGTGCACCAGGTCGAAACCGTCCATGCGCGGCATCTCGATGTCGCACAGCATCACCGCCGGCGCTTCATCGGCCAGCTTTTCCAGTGCGTCCAGCCCGTCCTTGGCCAGCACCACGCGGTAGCCTTCGCGCTGCAGCAGGCGCTGCGTCACGCGGCGCACCGTCAGCGAATCGTCGACCACCATCACCAGCGGCGCCAGGCGCACCGGCTCGACCACTTCCGGCAGCACCGCTTGGGTCGCGGCATCCACCGGCGCAGCCAGCAGGCGCTGGCGCACTTCGGCACCGTACACCGCCGTCAGCGCCACCGGGTTGTAGATCAGCACCGTGTCACCGGTCGGGAGCAGCGACATGCCGGCGAGACCCGGCAGGCGCGAGAGCTGCGGCCCGAGGTTCTTGACCACCACTTCCTGGTTGGCCACGACCTGGCTGACGTGCACCGCAACCAGCTGGGCCGCCGAGCGCACGACCACCACCGGCAGGCTCTTGCCTTCAACCGGCCCGCGCAGCGACTGCTGCAGCAGGCTGCCCAGCCAGAAGAACGGCACGTCGACCTCGCCATGGCGCAGCAGGCCCGTCTGGTAGGCCGCCTCGACCTCGGCCGCCGGCACGCGGCGCACCATGTCGACCAGCGTCGACGGCAGCGCCACGGTCTGCGCGCCGGAATTCACCACCACCACCTGCGTCACCGCCGTGGTCAGCGGCAGCACCATCCGGAAGGCCGTGCCCTGGCCGGACGAGCTGGCGGTTTCGATCCGGCCGCCCATCGCGGTCACCTCGGAACGCACCACGTCCATGCCAATGCCACGGCCAGCCAGCTCGGTCACCTGGTCGGCAGTCGAGAAGCCTGGCGTGAAGATCAGGCCAGCCAACTCTGCTTCGGTCGGCCGGCTGTGTTCGTTGAGCAGGCCCATCGCGGTGGCGCGTTCGGCAATGCGGGCCAGGTTCAGGCCGGCACCGTCGTCACGCACCTCGATCTGCACTTCGTTGCCAGCCTGGCGCAGCGTCACGTCAATCGTGCCGCTGGCCGACTTGCCCATGGCCTCGCGCAGCGAGCCGCTTTCAATGCCGTGCACCACCGCATTGCGCAGCAGGTGCTCGAACGGCGGCGCCATGCGGTCCAGCACCGCGCGGTCCAGCTCGATGCCGCCGCCCTGCAGGTTCAGGCGCACCTGCTTGCCGGATTCCTTGGCCGCCTGGCGCACCACGCGGTAGAGCCGGTCAGACAGGGTGTCGAACTCCACCATGCGCGCGCGCAGCAGGTCGTCCTGCAGGTCGCGGTTCAGCCGTGCCTGCACGGCCAGCTGGTCTTCGGTGTCCTGCAGCGTCTGCTGCAGGCCGCGCTGCACGGTGCCCACGTCGTTGACCGACTCGGCCATCATGCGCGTCAGTTCCTGCACGCGGGTGAAACGGTCCATTTCCAGCGGATCGAAGTCCTGCTTGGAGTGGCGGGCCGCTTCCATGCGCGTGGCCATCTGGGTTTCGGCCTGCAGTTCCAGGTCGCGCAGCTGGCGGCGCAGCCGCTCCAGGTTGTCCGTCAGTTCCTTCAGGCCCAGCTGCATCTGGCCCATGTCGGATTCGATGCGGGCACGCGCAATGCCGACCTCGCCGGCATGGCTGACCATGCGGTCCAGCAGCGGCGCACGCACGCGCACCGAGCCGGCTGACGCCTGCTCGACCGGCAGGCCCGCCTGCACGCCTTCGCGCAGGCCGGTGCGGCGCGCCAGACGCTGCCAGTCCACCTGCACCACGACCGGCAGCTCGGCCGGCACGTCGGCAATAGCCTCGGCCGGCTGCAGCGGCTGTTCGGACACGAAGTGCTGTTGCGGTGCCTGGAAGGTCAGCGCATCGCCTCGCAGCGGCGCCAGTTCGTGAGGCCGGTCCGTCGTGTTGGCGAAGCCCATGGCCTGCATTTCGGTGTCGCCCATGTGGCGTGAGATGCCGTCGCCCGGCACCGCCGAGCCACCGCCCAGGCGCAGGCGCTGGAACTCCTCGTTCAGCGCGTCCACGCCCTGGTGCAACTGGGCCAGCACGGCGGCATCCGCGCCACCACGCACGGTCAAGCGCTCAATGGCGGTTTCCAGCCGGTGCGCCAGCTCGCCCAGGCGCATCGCGCCAGCCAGCCGGGCGCCGCCCTTGAAGGTGTGCAGCGCGCGCAAGGCGCCAACACCCGCGTCCAGGTCGTCCGGCAGACGTTCCCACTGGCGGATCTGTTCGGCCAGCACCGGCAGCAGCTCTTCGCCTTCTTCGACAAAGATCTCGAAAAGCTCGTCGTCGATCGCGTCGCGCGCTTCCAGGTCCTCGGCCAGAGAAGCCGTGGCGCCCAGGCGCTCGCTGTCGCCACGCGACGGCGTGGCATGGGTTTCCAGCGCAGGTTCGGCGGCCAGCGGCTCCAGCGCGCTGAAACGCACCTCGCCCAGCGGGTTCAGCGACGCCATCTGCGTGACCGAACCGCCAAAGCCGTCGTCCGGCTCGTCCTGATCCTGGTCCAGGTCCAGGTCGTGCTCAGCCTCAGACAGGCCTTCCAGTTCGGCAGCGCGGCTGTTGT
The DNA here is from genome assembly GCF_021043325.1 of Ideonella azotifigens. Taxonomy (NCBI): domain Bacteria; kingdom Pseudomonadati; phylum Pseudomonadota; class Betaproteobacteria; order Burkholderiales; family Sphaerotilaceae; genus Ideonella; species Ideonella azotifigens. The sequence goes on along the minus strand of NZ_JAJNKD010000001.1, from coordinate 967,157 downwards.
GCTGCAGGGCGTCGGCTTCTTCGTGGCGGTCCAGGCGCTCGATCAGCTCGATCGGCACCGGCTTCAGGAAGCCGGCAGCGAACTGGTGCAGCAGCCGGCGAATCTCGTCGGCCACGTCCAGGTACAAGGCGGCCTCGGCCTCCTGGCCCAGGCCACGGGCGCAGGAACGCTCCAGCGCATGTTCCAGCCGGTGCGCCAGCGAAGACAGGTCCTGGTAACCCACGGTGGCCGAATTGCCGGCCAGCGAGTGGGCCAGCGCCACCGCGGTGTCGCCCACCGGCCGGTGCAGTTCGTGCTGCCACTCGGACAGCGCCACCGTCAGGCGGCGCGACTGTTCGTCGGCCTCGTTGAGGAAGATGTTGAACAGCGTGATCTGGATGCGCAGCGGGCCAACCACCTTGTAGCGCTCGGCATCGTCGACCGGTGCGTCCAGCGCGGGCGCTTGCGGCACCGGTTCAGGCTGCGTTTCCAGCGGCTGCGCCGTGACCATCGCATCTTCCAGGTCCAGCTCAAGGTCGACCTCGGGCAGGCGCAGGTCGCCGCCCGCCTGGTGCGTGGTTTCGGGCCAGTCGTTGGGTGCGTACTCGTCCTCGGCGGTCACCAATGGCTGCGTCGGCTCGATCACATCGCCTTCGAGCAGCGAGATCGCCTGCACAGCTTCGGTGTCGACCAGCGGCGCTTGTTGCGGCTCGCCGAACTCGGGCAACGGCAGGTCCAGGTGCTCGGCGTCCAGGCCGGCGTCCAGCTGCGGTGCGTCCAGTGCCTGGTCCAACACCGGCAGCTCGATCGGCTCGAAAGGCTGGGTCAGCTCGGCCGGCGTCCAGTCCGGCTGGTCTGGCAGTTCCAGGACTTCCGGCACATCGGCCGGGGCCTGCGGCTCGAAGGTCTCAGGCAGGCTGGCCAGTGGTTCGAGCGGCGCGGTTTGCTGGGCCCAGTCGGCCGGCGCGGCATCGCCTTCCAGCGCGTCCAGGTTCAGGTCCGGCAGATTGAGCTCGGTCAGGTCCGCAGGGCCACGGGCGAGCCCCTCGCCCATCGGCAGCGGCGCGTCGTCGCCGGCATCCAGTTCCGGCTCCGCCCCGGCTTCCGGCAGCCAGTCGCCGGAAGCGGCCAGCGCTCCGGACAGCGCGGGCGGCTGGGCTTCGGGCAGCACGTCGCCGTCCCACACGTGGTCAGGCACCGGCATGGCGTCGCCAGCGGGCAGCAGTTCGCCAGGCAGGCTGTCGATCGGCTCGAAGCCGGACACTTCGCCTGCTGCCAGCGGCGGCAAGGCTTCGTCGGACAGCGGTTCCGGCGGCAGCTCGGCCACCGGCATGGGCTCGGCAAACGCTTCGTCGAAAGCAGGGGCTGTCCATTCCGGTGCTGGCGGCTCGCTGGATTGCAGCGCCACTGCGGCCGGCTGGCGCAGTGCCAGTGCGGCAGCGATCAGGGCCGGGCCCACGTCGGCCGGCGCCTGGCCGGCGGCAATCGCCTCGACCCACTGGCGCAGCTCGGCCAGCGCCTGGGCGGTGAAGTTCTGCAGCGGCGGGTCGGCCTGCACGACGGCGTCGGCCAGGCGGGCATTGAACAGCTGTTCGCAGGCCCAGGCGGCATCGCCATACGCCTTCAGCCCGACCATGCGCGAGCTGCCCTTGAGGGTGTGGAAGGCGCGGCGCACGGCCGTCATCGCTTCGAGGTCCTGCGGCTCGCGCGCCAGCCGGGCCAGCGCTTCGCCGGCCTGCTCGATGACTTCCTGTGCCTCTTCGATGAAGACGGCCTGCATGTCGTCGTCATCGTCCAGCGGCATCTGCTTGGAGGCCGACGCTTCGGCCGGCGGCTGGCTGGCAGCTGCCAGGTCCGACAAGGCTTGCACCACGTCGGCCCGTGCGGCCTCTTCCTCCACCGCGTCCTGGGCCTTGGCCAAGGCCTGGCGCGCCTGCGTGGCGGCCACGGCCAGCGAAGGCTGGTCGGCAGCCACGGCCTGGTCGGCCAGGCCTTCGAGGTGGCGGCCCAGGTCCTCGTTGGACAGCTCGTCCTTGGCCGCGTCGCGGGCCAGGATCTGCAGCTGGTCGGCCAGGCGCGGCTCGACGGCCGGCTCGGCAGCGGCGCTGCGGGCCCGGCCCATCAGCGCCGAGAAGCGGCCGGTGTCGGCGTCGAAGCGGAACAGCGACTTGGCCAGCTGCGGCTGAACGCCCAGCATGTCGATCAGGAAGGACAAGGCGCCGAGGTTGTCGGCCAGTTCTTCGGTGGCCTTGGCGGCATCTGCATGCTGGTCGATGACGGCATGCACGTCGTCGCGCATGCGCTGCACCGCCTGCGCGGCCTGGTCCAGGCCCAGCACCGACAGCACGCCGCGCATCGCACCCAGCTGGCCGGGCACACCCAGCAGCACGTCGCGCTGTTCGGGCTCGCGGTTGAAGCGGTCCAGCTGCTGCTCAATCTCGGCCAGCGAGGCGCGCAGCTCCTGCACCACGCTGCCCATGGACTGGCGGTCCGACACGTCGCGGTACAGGTCTTCGACCCAGGGTTCCAGCGGCGCGGCCGGCAAGCCCTTGGACGCGGCCTCCAGCCGGTCGGCCAGGCGCTGGATGCGGTGCTGCAGCTCGGGCTGGTCGGGGTCCACTTCGTCCAGCGAAGCGTCCAGGCACAGCAGCGTGGTGGCAACTTCCATCGCCAGCTCGGGCCGCGGCGCCTCGCCACGGCGCACGGTGCTTTCGAGCGCCGATTGCAGCGCCTGCGCGAGGCGTGCGCCGTCGGGGTAGATCTGGTGGATCGAGTCGGCGACCAGCGTGGACTGCTCCGGGATGCCAGGCATCGCCGCCAGCTCGCCCGCGGCCACGGCCGACCAGGTTTCCTTCAGCGCGGCCACGCGGCGGCGCGCCACCGGCACCAGCGCCGGGTCGAAGCGGCCCAGCGGGCTCTGCTCGTAGTCCACCTCGGGCAGCGGCTGCAGTTGGTGGCCATTGACCACCGCGGCCAGGCGCGGCGCATTGACCGCCGGCTTGGCGCGGGCGCAGAAGAACAGCAGATCCTGCAGCAGGCGATCCGGCACCTCGGTCTGGCCACGCTCGGCAGCGCGCAGCTGGGCCAGCAGGCGCGAGGCCATGCGCTTGGCGTACAGGTCGGCCGGCAGCAGGCCCTGGGCCTGGGCTTCGAAGAAAGCGGCGGCCAGCGCCCACAGCTGGGCCAGCCGGCCGTGGCCAGCATCCGCCAGCTGGCCAAAGCGCTCGCCAATGCGGCGCGAGGCTGCGGCGTCGCCACGGAAATACTTCAGCAGCCTGGCCTCGATGGCCTGGCGGATCTGCGCCTCGGGCAGGGCCGAAGGCGCATTGTCCGAAGGCAGCGGCAGCGCAGGCGTGTCGCTCCACAGGTCGGCCGGGTGCACCCGCTCGGCACCGGCCAGCACCAGCACGTCACGGTACTGCGGGAACAGGCTCAGCTCGGAGGCCGGCTTGCCGGCCAGTTGGCGGCGCAGGTAGTCCAGCACCGCAAACGAGACACGCTCCAGCGTCTGCACCGCTGCTAGGTCGAAGGTCGCCTGGCCCAGGCTCAGCCGTTGCAGGGCCTGCTCGCTGCCGCGCAGCAAGCGGGCCGGTGCGGCCACGCCGATCAGTTCCAGTGCGCCCACGCCCTGGTGGATCAGGCTGCGGGCCTGCAGCAAGGCGGTCGGGGCGCCGCCGCCTTCGTCGCCCGCCGTGCTTTCAAGACTGCGCAGATGGCGGCGCAAGGCCTTGTGCGCGTTGTCCAGCGTGCGGCGGAGTTCATCCTGAACCCAGGCCAGCGCGCTCAGGTCACCCGGCAGTTCGTGGTCTTGTGCTTGGTCCATGGTGTTGCCGGAATTCCTGTCCATGAAATGAGCCCGCCGGACCCGCCGCGTGTTCGCGTCAGGCCCGGCTCGGGCTTTGAGTCACCGCGTCGGCACCGCCGACCCGCGAAAACACGACCCCCAACAGGCCGTGCAGCGCATCCATCAGGCGATCTTGAACCGGTCCACAGACTGGCGCAATTCGTCCGCCGAACGCGACAGGTCATGGACCATCTGAGCGGTCGAGCGCGTGCCCTCGCCGGTCTGCTCGGTCACCGCGAAAATGTGCTGGATATTGGCGGCCACCACGTTGGCGGACTCGGCTTCGCTGCGCGCTTCGCTGGAAATGCCTTCAATCAGCGACGACAGTTCGCGCGTCACACGGTCGATGTCGGTCAGTGCGCTACCGGCCGCGTCGGACAGCTGGGCGTTCTGCACCACACCTTGCGTGGACTGTTCCATGGCGGCCACGGCGTCCTGGGTGTCGGTCTGAATGGTCTTCACCAGTGCCGCGATCTGCCGCGTCGCATCAGCCGAGCGTTCGGCCAGCCGCTGCACTTCTTCGGCAACCACCGAGAAGCCCCGGCCCGCTTCACCGGCCGAAGCGGCCTGGATGGCGGCGTTCAGGGCCAGCACGTTGGTCTGCTCGGTAATGTCGGAAATCAGCTCGGTGATTTCGCCAATCTCCTGCGAGGACTCACCCAGCCGCTTGATGCGCTTGGAGGTCTCCTGGATCTGTTCGCGCAGCGTGTTCATGCCGCCAATCGTGTCGGCCACCGCCTTGCGGCCGGTGGTCGCCGCGTCCAGCGACTGGCGCGCCACCGCCGCGGTTTCCTGCGCCTGCGCGGACACCTGGTTAATCCGCGATGCCATCTGCAGCACCGACTCGCCGGTTTCGCGAATCTCGCGCAGCTGTTCGGTCGAAGCGGCCAGCAGCTCGGTCGAGGTCTGTTCAACCTGCTGCGTGGTGTCCGTCACCCGGGCCGCCGTGCCCTGCACCGAGGCCACCAGGCTGCGCAGTTCTTCCACCGTGTAGTTCACCGAGTCGGCGATGGCGCCGGTGATGTCTTCCGTCACCGTGGCCTGCTGCGTCAGGTCGCCTTCAGCCACCGTCTGCAGTTCGTTCATCAAACGCAAAATCGCGGCCTGGTTCGCATCGTTGACGCGCTTGGCTTCACGCTCCTGCTCCTCGGCCGCAAGACGCTGGCCTTCGGCCTGCTGGGCACGCAAGGCCTGATTGCGCACATACAAGCGCAGGAAGCCGACACCGCCGGCAATGATGGCCGCAGCCGACAGCAGCAGGGCCAGCAGGTAGCCAGCGCTCAGGCCGCCCTGGCCTTCCAGGCTGGACTGGACCTGCTCCAGGCCTTTTCGCAGCGGCTCGGAGTCGGCCACGATCACGGTCTGGGCTTCACGTGCCGAAACCAGGCCTTGCAGGTTGCCCAGAATGGCGCTGGCCTGCGCCCGCGTCTGCTCGTACTGGGCGACCAGCTGTTCCAGCCGTTCCTTGGTCTGCGGGTCCTTGGTGCCAGGCAGGCGCAGCTCGGGGTTGCCGTGCAACAGGCCGTCGGCGATTTCGCGGAACGAGTTCAAGTCCTTGCCGAGCAGGAACACGGCCTCGGGGCTCACGCCCTCCAGCGTCAGGAATTCGTTGGCGCTCTTGCCAATCCGCTGGGTCAACATCACCAACTGGCCGACGGCGGACAGCTCGGCCGCCGAAGCGTTGGTCTGCAGCTTCAGCGAGGACACCGTTTCAGCGGTTTCCAGCAGGTCGGACGACTGGCGGTTGATCAGGCGCAGCGCCTGGCCGACCTGCGTCAGCACCGTCTGCTGGGCCAGCACGATGCCGGCGTTCTTCTCGGCGCGGTCCACCAGCGGCAGCAGCGGCGAGACCACTTCCTGCGTGGCCGCGGGCGCGGCGGCCAGCGTTTCGCTGCCGGCGCTCAGGCCGCGCACGTTGCGCGCCAGCACCTCGCCGCTCTCGCGCACTTCGGGGAAGGCCGCCGGGCTGCCGATCAGCGCCTGCGAGACCGATTTCGCGAGCCGCTGCGACTGCATCAGCGCCTGGCCGGTGGCGGACAGCTGGCTGGCCTGGCGGTTCGCGGCGCCCAGCGCCAGCGCGCCGGTGATCACGAACACCGCCGCACCACCGCCGATCAAGCCCAGCAGCAGCCGCTGCTGCTCCAGCGCCGGACGCCGGCCGATCAACGGCAAGCCGGTGCTGGCCTCGCCGAAGGTTGACAGCTCGGGCGCCAGGCGCGAAGCGGCAGCCTCTTCTTCGCTCACCTCGGCAACGGGCGCAGCCGGAGCAGCGGCCGCGGCCAGTGCAACATCGGGCTCGATCGCCGCCTGGGCCTGCTGGCCCAGGCGCTGGTCGATCTGGCTCAGCAGCAGGTCGACTTCCTGGTCGGCATGGGCAGCCACGGCAGGCGTTGCGGCCGGCTGAGGCACGGACTCGGCTCGGGACGTCTCCTCCTCGGTCGGGCGGGCACCAAACTTGTCCTTGAACTGATCGAGCAGGCTCATGTCTTCCTCACAGGGGTTGCCGCAGCAAGCGGCAGCAGGGGACCGCCATCGTCAGGCGGCCACATCCAGAAACAACGGATCGTGGACCAGCGCAGACAGGTCCAGCTCATCCCACACGCGGTCTTGGGCGCCCCGCCACTGGCGCGGCGCAAAGGCCGGCCTCGGCGTGTCGCCCTCCGGCAGGCGCTGCAGCTGTTCGCTGTCACGCAAGCCCGCCAGACGGTCGATCAACAGCGCGCAGTTCACGCGCATCGACTGATTCAGCACCACCAGCTGGCCGCCGGTACGCGGCGCGACACCCGGCTGCGGCTCGCGCAGGCCCAGGAAGACGGCCAGGTCCAGCACGGCATGCAGCTGGCCGCGCACATTCGCAACGCCGGCCAGCCAGGGCACCGCGTGCGGCACCGGCGTCACGACGCTGGCAGACTGGATCTCGCCCGCCTGGCCCAGCGGCAGCAGCAGGCCAGCGGAGCCGCATTCCACCGCCAGCCACCCGGCTTCACGCGGCTGCTCACGCGCCGCCTGCAAGCGGCTGGCAAGCCGGAGTTGCAATTCCCTGAGGGCTTCCTTGTTGGACATCGTTGTCGCGAGCGGGCCGGGGGGCTCAGCCCAGGGCCTGGATCTTGGCCATCAAGTCATCGGCATTCACCGGCTTGACGACGTAATCGCGTGCGCCTTGGCGCAGGCCCCAGACCCGATCGGTCTCCTGCCCCTTGCTGGTGCACATGATCACCGGCACGTCGGAGAAGCGCGGGTCGCGGGTGATGGCCCGCGTCAGCTGAAAGCCGTTGGTGCCGGGCATCACGACGTCCATCAAGATCAGGTCCGGCTTGGCCTCGGCCAGCCGACGCATGGCCTCTTCACCACTCTCGGCAGTGCGCACCGAGAAGCCGCGCTTGGTCAAAAGCTCGGTCAGGAAGTGCAACTCGGTCTTCGAGTCGTCAACGAGGAGAATGTTCTGAATGGTCATGGGACTACCCAAAAAGCAGGCGGCCGCGGATACCCGCCAGCAAGAGGCGGGCCCGCCACGGTTTCAACGCTGCGTGGCGAGGGCGCGGAACTGCGCCACTGCCTGCAGCAGTTGATCCTTGGTGAAAGGCTTGGTGAGGTAATCGTCGGAACCCACCATCCGGCCGCGCGCCTTGTCGAACACGCCATCCTTCGAGGACAGCATGATCACCGGCACATCGGCAAAACGGGGGTTGCGCTTGATGATGGCGCAGGTCTGGTAGCCATCGAGCCGCGGCATCAGGATGTCGCAGAAGATGATGTGCGGCTCGTGGTCATTGACCTTCGCGAGCGCATCGAAGCCGTCCTCTGCCAGCAAGACTTCATAGCCGCCCTGGCGCAGGAAAATCTCCGCGCTGCGGCGAATCGTGTTGCTGTCATCGATGACCAATACCTTGGTCACTGCCGACGGCGTTTCCGTCAGACCTAATGTGGTCACCTTGCGCCCCTCAACGAATAGCGTCTTTGTGCGCCTGGCGAGCCCGCGTCGTGCCATGCAGCGTGCATGTGCGCGGTCTTCAGATCTGAACCATTTCGAAATCTTCCTTGCGTGCGCCGCACTCCGGGCAGGTCCAGTTCATGGGCACATCGGCCCATGCGGTGCCAGGGGCGAGGCCGTGCTCAGGATCCCCGGCCGCCTCGTCATAAAGCCATCCGCAGATGAGGCACATCCAGGTTCGGTTTTCGCTCACGGGTTCGATGCCAGATCACTACAATCGGCCCGGAGTATAGCGACGGCCCGAGGCGAAATCCCAAGGGTTTGTCGGCACATACACAACACAGCTCAAACAAAGCTCCAACAATCCACACATCGTGCCGGCCCGCCGGTTCGCGCCTTCCGCCGAACGCCTTGCGCCAGGCCATCACCATGACCACAGACATTCCCTCCGACGCCGGCACCGCCGACGACGCCTTGCAGGAAGCGCCGTCGCCGGCCTGCGTGATGAGCTTCAACGCCAGCGACCCCAGCGGCGCCAGCGGCCTGGGCGGCGACATCGCCACCATCGCCGCGATGGGCGCCCACGCACTGCCGGTGGTGACCACCATCATCATGCGCGACACCGCCGAGATCTTCGACCAGCACGTGATCGAGGGCGACGCCATCGTCGAGCAGGCCCGCAGCATCCTGGAAGACGTGACCGTCACCGGCTTCAAGGTCGGCTTCCTCGGCTCGGCCGAAAACGTCAGCGCCGTGGCCGAGATCCTGTCCGACTATGCCGAGGTGCCGCTGGTTTCCTACCTGCCCAACCTGTCCTGGGTCGACGAGGACGAGCAGCAGAGCTACCTGGACGCCTTCCGCGAGCTGATCCTGCCGGCCACCGAGGTGCTGGTGGGCAACCACAAGACGCTGACCGACTTCCTGCTGCCCGAATGGGACAACGAGCGGCCGGCCTCGCCGCGCGAGCTGGCCGTGGCCGCGGCCGAACACGGCACGCGCTTCGTGCTGGTGACCGGCGTGATGCTGCCGGCCAAGGCAGGTCAGTTCATCGACAACGTTCTGGCTTCGGCCCAGGGCGCCCTGACCGGCGAGAAGTTCGAGCTGTTCGAAGTCTCGTTTGTCGGTGCTGGCGACACCTTGTCCGCCGCGCTGGCCTCGCTGCTGGCGGTCAACAGCGAACTGCAGGCCGCCGTCGGCGAAGCACTGCAGTTCCTGGACCAGAGCCTGGACGCGGGTTTCCGCCCCGGCATGGGCCATGTGGTGCCGGACCGCTTTTTCTGGGCCTTGCCGCCCGACGAGGAAGAGCCGCCCGTCCTGCCAGGCGAGCCTGGCGCGGTGACGCCGGACGATGCCACACTGCCGCCGGGAGGCTCGCGCCGTGTCCACTGAGAATCCCAGCCAAAACCGCCGCAACGCCGGCCTGTTCGAGCGCGCCCAGCAATCCATTCCCGGCGGCGTCAATTCGCCGGTGCGCGCCTTCCGCGCCGTCGGCGGCACGCCGCGCTTCATCGCCCGAGCCGAAGGCGCCTACATGTGGGACGCCGAGGGCACGCGCTACATCGACTACATCGGCTCCTGGGGCCCGATGATCCTGGGTCATGGCCACCCGGCCGTGCTGGACGCCGTGCTGAAGGCCGCGCATGACGGCTTCAGCTTCGGCGCGCCGACCGAGCGCGAAGTCGAACTGGCCGAGGAAATCATCCGCCACGTGCCCAGCATCGAGCAGGTGCGCCTGGTCAGCTCCGGCACCGAAGCCGGCATGAGCGCGATCCGCCTGGCGCGCGGCGCCACCGGCCGCAGCAAGATCGTCAAGTTCGAAGGCTGCTACCACGGCCATGCCGATGCGCTGCTGGTCAAGGCCGGCTCGGGCCTGGCCACCTTCGGCCACCCGACCTCCGCCGGCGTGCCGCAGGAAGTGGTGCAGCACACCCTCGTGCTGGCCTACAACGACGTCGCGCAGATCGAGGAAGCCTTCCGCACGCAGGGCAACGAGATCGCCTGCGTGATGATCGAGCCGATTGCCGGCAACATGAACTTCGTGCGCGCCAGCGTGCCGTTTGTGAAGCGCATCCGCGAACTGTGCGACCAGTACGGCGCGCTGTTCGTGTTCGACGAGGTGATGACCGGCTTCCGCGTGGCCCTCGGCTCGGCGCAAAGCCTGTACGCCAAGGCCATCCCCGGCTTCCGGCCGGACATCTCGGTGTTTGGCAAGGTCATTGGCGGAGGCATGCCGCTGGCCGCGTTTGGCGCCGGCCGCAAGGTGATGCAGCAGCTCGCGCCACTGGGCCCGGTCTACCAGGCCGGCACCTTGAGCGGCAACCCGGTGGCCACTGCCTGCGGCCTGGCCACGCTGAAGGAAATTGCCAAGCCCGGCTTCTACGAAGCCTTGGCCGACAAGACCCAGCGCCTGGTACGAGGCCTGGCCGGCGCGGCCGAAGCGGCCGGCGTGCCGTTTGCGGTGGACAGCGAAGGTGGCATGTTCGGCTTCTTCTTCGGCAGCCAGCTGCCGCAGAACTATCCCGAAGTGCTGGCCACCGACCAGCCCCGCTTCAACCGCTTCTTCCACCAGATGCTGGACCGCGGCGTGTACTTCGCGCCCGCGCTGTACGAAGCCGGCTTTGTCAGCGCCGCCCACAGCGAGGCCGACCTGGCCGACACCGTGGCCGCGGCCCGCAGCGCGTTTGCCCCAGCATGAGTGAAGACCTGAATCCTGCGGTCGTGCTCGGCAGCTTCCTCGGCCAGCCCGCGCTGCGTTTGCGTGCGCCGGACGGCGCCAGCGCCACGGTGCTGCTGCACGGCGGCCACGTGGTTTCGTGGATCCCGGCCGGCGGCGAGGAGCAGCTCTACCTGTCGCCCAGCGCCAACTACGGCGCCGGGGCCGCGATCCGCGGTGGCGTGCCGGTCATCTTCCCGCAATTCAACGAACGCGGCCCGCTGCCGCGCCACGGCCTGGTGCGCACACGCTCCTGGCAGGCCACGGAATCGGTGCTGCGCGCGGGCCACGCCATCGGCGTGCTGCGCTTCACTGACGACATCGCAACCCGCGTGCACTGGCCGTACCGCTTCGAGCTGGAACTCACGGTGAGCCTGGCCGGCAAGGAGCTGGACCTGGAGCTGGCGGTGACCAACACCGGCGACAAGCCCTTCTCCTTCCAGGCCGCGCTGCACACCTACCTGCGCTGCATCGACCCCACCAAGCTGCAGGTCGAAGGCCTGCAAGGCTGCGACTTCGAGGACAACGCCCCTGACGCGACGCACAAGACCGGCCAGCAATGGGGCGACGTGCTGACGCTCGCCGGCCCCATCGACCGCGTCTACCGCCAGGTGAACCGGGCGCTGACGCTGCGCGAGATCGGCCGCAAGGCTTCGATTGCGATGCAGGGTTTCGACGACGTGGTCATCTGGAACCCCGGCGAGAGCGGTGCTGCGAAGATCGCGGACCTGCCCGACGACGACTGGCAGCATTTCCTCTGCATCGAGGCCGCCCGCATTGCCGAGCCGGTGCAACTGGCGCCCGGTGAAGAATGGGCCGGCATGCAGCATTTGCGCGCCTAAGATTTCCGCCTGGCCGAGGCGATGACGCCTCGGCCCTGCCCCTCTCCAACATGCACCTTCACATCCTCGGCATCTGCGGCACCTTCATGGGCGGCCTGGCGGCACTGGCGCGCGAGGCCGGCCACCGCGTGACTGGCTGCGACGCCAATGTCTACCCGCCAATGAGCGACCAGCTGCGCGCGCTGGGCATCGAGCTGATCGAAGGCTATGGCGCCGAGCAGCTGGCACTCAAGCCGGACATGTTTGTCATCGGCAACGTCGTGACCCGTGGCAACCCGCTGATGGAAGCCATCCTCGACGCCGGTGCGCCCTACACCAGCGGCCCGCAATGGCTGGCGGAAAACGTGCTGCAGGGCCGGCATGTGCTGGCCGTGGCCGGCACGCACGGCAAGACCACCACGACCTCCATGCTGGCCTGGGTGCTGGATCAGGCCGGGCTGCAGCCGGGCTTCCTGGTCGGCGGCGTGCCGCAGAACTTCGGCCTCTCGGCGCGGCTGGGCAGCACCGCGCCCGGCGCACCATTTGTCATCGAGGCGGACGAATACGACACCGCTTTTTTCGACAAGCGCAGCAAGTTCGTGCACTACCGGCCGCGCACCGCGATCCTGAACAACCTCGAGTTCGACCACGCCGACATCTTTGCCGACCTGGCCGCCATCGAAACCCAGTTCCACCACTTGGTGCGCACCGTGCCGGCCCAGGGTCGGCTGGTGGTCAACGCCCGCGAAGACGCGCTGCAGCGTGTGCTGGAGCGCGGCTGCTGGAGCGCGGTGCAGCGCTTTGGCGCGCGCAAGGAAGAGCCCGGCACGCTGCGCGCGCGCGGCGAGCCGCAGAGCTTCGACGTGTTGCGCGGCTCGATGAAGATCGCCCACGTCGAATGGCCGCTGCTGGGCGAGCACAACCAGCTCAACGCGCTGGCGACGATTGCCGCGGCCGAGCATGTGGGCGTGGCGCCCGAAGCCGCCGCGTCAGCCCTGGGCAGCTTCCAGAACGTGCGCCGCCGGCTGGAACTGCGCGGCGAGGCCGGCGGCGTGCAGGTCTACGACGACTTCGCGCACCACCCCACCGCCATCCGCACCACCATCAACGGCCTGCGCCGCAAGGTCGGCCTGGACCGCATCCTGGCCGTCTTCGAGCCGCGCTCGAACACCATGAAGCTCGGTTCGATGAAGGCCCAGCTGCCCTGGGCACTGGAAGAAGCCGACCTGGCCTTCTGCCACAGCGGCGGCCTGGGCTGGGACGCCGCCGAGGCGCTGGCGCCAATGGGCGAGCAGGCCGTCGTCTGCCCGACCATCGAAGCCACCGTCAAGGCCGTGGTGGCCGCGGTCAAACCGGGCGACCATGTGCTGTGCATGAGCAACGGCGGCTTTGGCGGCGTGCACGAGAAGCTGCTCGCCGCGCTGGCCGTCAGGGCCTGAAAGACCCAGGACTGCGGCTCAGCTTCGGTTCATCGTGGCCTTCAGCGCCTCGTTCAGGCTGGACAGGCTTTCGGCCAGGTGGGCGCGGCTGTCGACCGACAGCGTCGGCTTGTTGGCCGCCGTGCGCAGCTCGGTCTGCAGCTTGACGGCCTGCCAGCGCACCAGGCTGACCGCATCCGCCGGCAAGCCGGCGCCGCCGCGCGTCAGCACGGTGACCACCCGCTTCAGGTGCTCGCGCTGCAGGTTGCGGCGCATGCTGTCGATCTCCTTGCCGCTCTTGAGCTCGCTCCACACGGCAGACTGCAGCGTGCCGTAGACCTCGTCCAGCGTCAGCGTGCCCTTGCGTTCTGCCGGGCTCAGGTAGGCCGGCAGGTCCAGCACACGCTGCGCGGTGCTGGCAGCCATCAGCCGGTCCAGTGCCTGGCTTTGCAGCGCCAGCACGATGGCCGGGATGGGCACCGGCTTGTCGCGCTCCCACTCGGTGTAGTCCGGGCTCAGCGAGGCCAGGAACTCGGGGCGGAACTGGAAGCTGTCGACGCTGAACACACCGTCGGCCAGAAACTTCAGCGCCTCGCGCTGGCGCGCCGGGGCCACCGGCTTGTAGGCCGGCCGGCCGGTGGTGCCGGGCAGGTCGCGCACGGTTTCCATGCCGCCCACGTACTTGGCCGTCATCTCCGGCAGGTTGCGCAGCTGGCGGAAACCGCTGGCCAGCGAACGGCGCGCGCGCAACGGGTCGTCGCCCGCATGCGGCGTGCGGGCCTGCACGCGTTCCCACAGCTCCCTGGACAGCGTCAAGCGCTTCTTGTAATACGCCAACGGATCGTCGCCAAGGTCAAAACGGTTGGCCAACGGGTCCAGCCCGCCGATCGGGCCGCCTTCGGCATCGGCGTCGTCAGCATAGGCCAGCGCCGGCTCGGTGCTGCGGCCGGCAATGCGGCCCAGCTCGGCGGCCTCCTGCTCGGCCGGGATGGTCTTGTAGGCGTATTCGATCGCCCAGTAGTCGTACGGGCCCAGCGTGCTGTTGTTGGGCGCGGCGGCGGTCTCGCCGCGCAGCGGCAGGTTGTAGGCGTTGTAGTCCATCACCGAGCCGGAGACCCCGTGCGCCTCGGTCCAGGCCTTGTCCTTCAGCTGCGCCTGGCTGATGGTGGTGGAGGCCTTGAAGTTGTGCTTCAGGCCCAGCGTGTGACCCACCTCGTGCATGATGGTGTCCTTGATCACGGCCTGCACGAAGGCATCGGCCTCGGGGCTGTCGGGCGCGATGTCGCCACGCGATTCCAGCAGGTCCATCGCGAAGCTCATTTCGGCGGCAGACTCGTGTTCGTAGTCGCAACGCTCGGCGGCTTCACGGGCTGACAGCACGGAAGCGCGCGCGGCACTGTTCGCGCTGCTGCCACCCAGGTCTTCGACGATCAGGCGGCGCGCACCGCGGCCGAACACATCGCTCATGCCAATGTCGGCGTCCAGGATCTCGCCACTGCGCGGGTCGTGCTTGCTCGGGCCAATGGCAAAGCCCACGTCGGAGCCGACAAACCAGCGGATGGACGCATGCTCGGCATCCATCGTGTCGAAGTCGGCATCGTCCGGCTGCTGCTTGACAACCACCGCGTCCTTGTAGCCAATCTTCTCGAAGGCCTTGTTCCACTCCAGGATGCCAGCCGTGACCGCGCCGCGGTAGCGCTCGGGAATGTTGCGGTCCAGCCAGTAGGTGATGGGCTTGACCGGCTCGGACAGCGCCGCGTTCGGATCCTTCTTCTCCAGCCGCCAGCGGGTGATGTAGTGCACCCGCTGGTTGGGCTTGAAGTCGCCGCTGAAGTCGGTGAAGTCTTCGGTGAAGTGACCCAGCCGCGGATCGGCCAGGCGCGCGGCCATCGGCTGCTCGGGCAGCTTGGCCATGCTGTAGACCACCGTGACGAACAGGCTGCGCGGGTCCGGCGTGGTGGTCGGCGGCGGCGGCATCGGTACCGGCGGCGGCGTCATCGGCGGGGCCGGCAGGCGCGGGGTACTGAAGTGCAGCTTGGCGCTCAGCGAGGTCAGGCTGGCATCGGCGCGCAACTGGTCGAACGAGGAATTGCCACGGTCCAGGCCATAAGGCAGGCGGAAGGCGGCTTCCAGCCGGGTGGAGTAGCCCACCAGGTCGGCCAGCAGGAAGCTGGCGTCGATCAGGAAGCTCTTGCGCTCGGGGTGCGGCGCGCTGGCCACCGCCGCCGAGCCGATCAGGCTTTCGGAGAAGGCCTGGCGCACGCTTTCGCGCGATGCCGTGTCGGCGCCCGGGCGGAATTCATTGTTCAGCGCGACCAGCTGCACCAGGTTGCCGATGCGCCGCCACTCGACCATCCAGTCCGGCCCCATCTGGCTGGCATACAGGCCACGCTCGCCAACCGACTGGGCGATGTTGGCCGTCAGCAGGAAGGGCTTGTTCAGCTGCTCGGGCGAGATTTCCAGCCAGACCTTCTCTTCCTTGCGCCAGAACGGCAGGAAACCGTCGGTGCGGGTGGCGTCACGGCTGACGTCGGCAAAGGGCTTGGGCGCCGCCGGGTCCACAGGCTTGGCGCCGGCTGGCGCGCTGGCAGCTGCAGCGGGCGGTGCGGCTGCGGCGCCGGAGGCCGCCTGGGCCACGGCTTGTGGCGGCACCATGGCCAGCGCGGCACCGTTCAGCGCCAACAGCGCGGCCACGGTCAGAACAGAACGCGCCGGGCGCAGCCGGCGGGACAAGGCAAGGTGTTGGATGGGCATGAAGGCGATGAACGAAGCCAGCCGGGTTCTGGCTGGCAGGAAGAAAGCGGAACAACCGCCAAAAGGAGGCCGCGATCTTGTGGACCGTTGGCCTGAAGTCAAGTTCCGGCAAGTCGGCAGCCTGCTGGCCCGCCCGGTTGCAAAACCGCGCACTTTGTAGGGGCCGGCCAACGCCGTCAATGCCCAGTTTCCTCAGCAAGGCCCATGCCCAGGGCTGCAACCTACACTGGCGTGATGCCCGCCCCGCCCAGCCATTTGCTCTACCTGCACGGTTTCCGCTCTTCCCCGCAGTCGATGAAGGCCCAGGTGGTGGGCCGCTGGCTGGCCGAGCACCGGCCCGAGCTGCAGTTCTGGTGCCCGCAGCTGCCGCCCTCGCCGGCCGAGGCCATCGCGCTGGCGCTGCAGGGCGTGGCCGACTGGCCGAAGGCGCGCATGGCCATCATCGGCAGCTCACTGGGCGGCTTCTACGCCAGCGTGCTGGCCGAGCGACTGGGCTGCCCGGCGGTGCTGCTGAACCCTGCGGTCAACCCGGCGCGCGACCTGGCCAAGCACATCGGCGAACAAAGCACCTGGCAGACGCCGGAGCAACGCTTTTATTTCCGCGCCGAGTTCATCCCGGAGCTGGAGGCGATGAAGCCAGTCTCACTGACCCGGCCCGAGCGCTACGCGGCGGTGATCGCCAAAGGCGACGAGGTGCTGGACTGGCAGGAGATGAGCGCCCGCCACACAGGTGCCAGCACCCTGCTGCTGGAAGGCAGTGACCATGCACTGAGCGAATTCGCCGGCCCGCTGGCCTTTGTGCTGGACTTTCTGGGCTTGTCGGACGCGCCAGCGGCGCGTCCCATGCCTTCAGCGACAATCCGCCGGTGACTTACGCCCTGTTTGATGATGCTGGCAAATTCCTCGCCGGCCGTGTGATGTCCGAGGCCGACAGTTCGATGCAGATCGAGCTGGAATCGGGCAAGCGCGTCAAAGTGAAAACCGCCAATGTGCTGCTGCGCTTCGAGAAGCCGCAGCCGGCAGAACTGATTGCGTCCGCGCAGGCCAAGGCCGCCGAGATCGACCTGGACCTGGCCTGGGAATTTGCGCCCGAAGGCGAGTTCGGCTTTGCCGAGTTCGCGAAGGACTACTTCTCGGCCCAGGCCGGCCTCGAACTGCAGGCCGCCGCGCTGTTCCGCCTGTTCGAGGCGCCGCACTACTTCCGCCGCGCCGGGAAGGGCCAGTTCAAGAAGGCGCCGGAGGAGATCGTCAAGGCCGCGCTGCTGGCCATCGAGCGCAAGGCGCAGCAGGCCGCGCAGATCGACACCTGGGCGGCCGAACTGGCGGCAGGCAGCACGCCCGCGCCGATCCGCGATCAGCTCTACAAGATCCTTTTCAAGCCGGACAAGAATGCGCCCGAGTACAAGGCCGTGGTCGAGGCCGCCAAGCGCAGCCAGCGGGCGCCGCTGGACCTGCTGAAGGAGGCGGGCGCGATCAACAGCCCCTACCAGTTCCACTGGCAGCGCTTCCTGTTCGAGCAGTTTCCCAAGGGCACCGGCTTTCCCGCGCTGCAGGCGCCGCAGATTGCCGACGAACTGCCGCTGGCCGCCGTGCAGGCCTTCTCCATCGACGATTCGCAGACCACCGAGATCGACGACGCGCTGTCCGTCACCGGCCTGGGCTCGGGCGAGATCACCTTCGGCGTGCACATCGCCGCACCCGGCCTGGCCATTCAACCCGATTCGCCGGTCGACAAAGTGGCCCGCGAGCGCCTGTCCACGGTCTACATGCCGGGCTGGAAGCTGACCATGCTGCCCGACGAGGTGGTGCAGGCCTACACGCTGATCGAAGGCCGCGACTGCCCGGCGGTGAGCCTGTACGTGCGCTTCGACGAAGCCACGCTGGAAGTGAAAAGCACCGAGACCAGGCTGGAGCGCGTGCCGATTGCGGCCAACCTGCGCCATGACCAGCTGGACGCGGTGATCACCGAAGCCTCGCTGACCGGCGAGGCGCCGGCCGACTATGCGTTTGCGCCCGAGCTGGCCTTCTGCTTCCGCCTGGCGCGGCACCTGAAGGCGGCGCGCGAAGTGGTGCGCGGCAAGCCGGAGAACTTCAACCGCCCCGACTACAACTTCAAGCTCGACGGCAGCGGCAGCGAGCCCGCCGGCAGCGAGAAGGTCATCATCACCGAGCGCAAGCGCGGTGCGCCGCTGGACCTGATCGTCTCCGAGGCGATGATCCTGGCCAACAGCACCTGGGGCGGGCTGATGGGCGATGTGGGCGTGCCCGGCATCTACCGCAGCCAGGCCAGCATGG
Organism: Ideonella azotifigens; assembly: GCF_021043325.1. NCBI lineage: Bacteria > Pseudomonadati > Pseudomonadota > Betaproteobacteria > Burkholderiales > Sphaerotilaceae > Ideonella > Ideonella azotifigens. The sequence continues at coordinate 949,402 of NZ_JAJNKD010000001.1, read as the reverse complement.
CGCCGGGCGTGAAAGTGCGCATGGGCGTGCGCCCCGCCCCGCATGCCGGCATGGGCGTGGCGCAGTACAGCTGGGCCACCTCGCCGCTGCGCCGCTACGTGGACCTGGTGAACCAGTGGCAGATCATTGCCTGCGCGCGCCATGGCCGCACCGCCGCACTGGTCGCGCCGTTCAAGCCCAAGGACGCCACGCTGTTCTCGGTCATCTCGGCCTTCGACGGCGCCTACAGCGCGTACAACGGTTTCCAGCAGGCCATCGAGCGCTTCTGGACGCTGCGCTGGCTGGAGCAGAACGAGGTGACCGAGCTGGATGCCAGCGTGATGAAGGACGGCCTGGTACGGGCCGAGACGCTGCCGCTGGTCTTCCGCGCGCTGGGCACCGAGGCCATGCCGCGCAATGCCCGCGTGCGCGTGCGCATCACCGGCCTGGACCTGCTGACGCTGGACCTGCACGCCAACCTGCTGGTGCGCCTGGACGACCCAGGTGCAGCACCGACCGAAGGCGCCGACGAGCCCATGGACGACCAGGACGAGGCGCCGGCCACTGGTGGTCTGACGCTGGCCATCGACCTCAGCGATGGCGATGCTGCGCCACCGGCGCCGGCTGCCGACGCCGGCTGAGCCCGACCTTCGCAGTTCCACCCCGCCACCGCCCACCTCGCCTGCCGACGATGAGTTCGCCTGCCGCTGCCGCCCCACCGCCCCGCACTTCATGGCGCCCCTCGGTGCTGCAGACCGCGCTGCTGGTCTCGGTCGCGGTGCATGCCGTGCTGCTGAGCCTGCGCTTCGTGGACCCGGAGCGCTTCAACCGCATCTTCGAGGACACGCCGCTGGAGGTGGTGCTGGTCAATGCACGCAGCGATGAGCGGCCTGAGAAGGCGCAGGCGATCGCCCAGGCCAGCCTGGCCGGTGGTGGCGAAGCCGAAACCGGCCGCGCCACCTCGCCGCTGCCGCCCTCGCCTTTCTCGCTGCCCGGCGAGGCGCTGGATGATGCACAGCGCCAGATCAAGCAGATGCAGGACGTGCAGCAACAGCTGCTGGCCGACATCCGCCGTGAACTCGCGCTGCTGCCGCCACCGGACCCCAGCAAGCCGGTGATGTCGCGCGAAGAAGCCGAGCGCGAAGAGCGTCGGCGCCAGATGCTGAGAACGCTCGCCGAGATCGAGAAGCGCATCAACGAAGAAAACGCGCGGCCGAAGAAGCGCTACATCAGCCCGGCCACGCGCGAGGAGGTCTACGCGATCTACTACGACAGCCTGCGCCGCAAGATCGAGGAACGTGGCACGCGCGACTTCCCGCAGTACAAGGGCCAGAAGCTGTACGGCGAGCTGACGATGAACCTGACCATTGACGCCGCCGGCCAGGTGATAGACGCCGACGTGGTGCGCCCCTCGAAGTCAGCCGAGCTGAACCGCCGCGCGGTGGCCATCGTGCATGCCGCCGGGCCCTTCGGCAAGTTCACCGACGCGATGCGCCGCCAGGCCGACCAGATCGTCGTCACCTCCCGCTTTCGCTTCACCCGCACCGACGGGCTGGAAGCGACTGCCGAAGCGACGATTCGCCAGTGACTTCCCCGACCGCCTTTGCACCGATGCCCGAATCCTTGGCCCGCTACGCCGTCTTCGGCAATCCGATCTCGCACAGCCGCTCGCCGCGCATCCACGGCTGGTTCGCCGAGGCCACCGGCCAGGCGCTGCGCTACGAAGCGCTGCTGGCGCCGGTGGATGGCTTTGCCGCATCGCTGCAGGCTTTTGCCGACGCTGGCGGCCTGGGCTGCAATGTCACGGTGCCGTTCAAGTTCGAGGCTTTTGCGCTGGCGCACCAGGCTTCGCCACGCGCCCGCCTGGCCAGCGCTGCCAATTTCCTGCGTCGAGAAGGCCAGGGCTGGTGGGCCGACAACACCGACGGTGCCGGCCTGGTGCGCGACCTGGTGCATAACGCGCAGCAAACCATTGCCGGCAGCCGCGTGCTGCTGATCGGCGCCGGCGGTGCCGCAGCCGGCGTGCTGGGACCGCTGCTGGCCGAAGCGCCGGCCGAGCTGCGCATCGTCAACCGCAGCCCGGACAAGGCGCTGCGCCTGGCGGCAAGCCACCGTGCGCTGGCAGCCGAACACGGCGTGGCGCTGCAGGCCGACGGCCTGGACGAGCCAGGCAGCGCGTTTGACCTGGTGCTGAACGCCAGCGCCAGCAGCCTGGCCGGCCAGGCCTCGCCGGTGCCAGCCAAGGTGCTGGGCTCGGATTGCCTGGCGGTCGACCTGATGTACGGCCCCGCCGCGCGACCCTTCCTCGGTTGGGCGGCCCAGCACGGCGCGCGTGGCCGCGACGGCTTGGGCATGCTGGTCGAACAGGCAGCCGAAGCGTTTGCGCTGTGGCGCGGCATGCGACCCGAGACTGGCGACGTGCTGGCCCGGCTGCGCGCCGAGGTGGATGCAGCGGCATGAAGGCCGCCGGATCGAGAAGCGCGGCATGAAGGCCGCTTGGGGCCAGCTCGCCCGCTTGCTCGCACTGCTGGTGCTGAGCACGGTCGCGCTGCAGCTGTATTTCCTGCTGCGCGTGGCGCTGATGCTGGTGATAGACCCGCAGTCCACCAGCTTCCAGCGCAGCGAAGCCTGGCGGCTGCTGCGCGAGACGCACCAGCTGAGCTGGTCGCAGGACTGGGTGGCCGATGAAGAGATCTCGCCCAACCTCAAGCGTGCGGTGATCGCCAGCGAAGACGCCGGCTTTGTCGAACATGCGGGCGTGGAGTGGGACGCGATCGAGAAGGCCTGGGACCGCAACCAGAAGGCCGAGGTGCGGGCCGAGAAGGTCAACGAGCGCATCGAGCAGCGCGAGGCCACGCGCAAGACGGCACCTGCCAAGCCGCCCACGCGTGCGGTGCCCAAGGTCGTCGGCGGCTCGACCATCTCCCAGCAGTTGGCCAAGAACCTGTTCCTCTCAGGCGAACGCACGACGCTGCGCAAGGCGCAGGAGTTCGTCATCACCTTCATGCTCGAAGGCCTGCTGGGCAAGCGCCGCATCCTGGCCATCTACCTCAACAGCGTCGAGTGGGGCGAAGGCGTGTTTGGCGCCGAGGCTGCCGCGCGCCACTACTTCCATGTGGACGCCAGCAAGCTGTCGGCCCCGGCTGCAGCCCGGCTGGCGGTGATGCTGCCAGCCCCCAAGCGCTTCGAGAAACAACCCGGCTCGGCGTATGTGCTCGGCCGATCGGGCACCATCGTCGCCCGCATGGGCGCGGTCGAACTGCCCTGATCGGTGCCTGCGGCCGCGCCGCCGTGAACCCTTTGCCCAGGAGCGCTGCATGAGCCAAACGGAAGCCACTGCCCAGATTGCCGCGACCGCCGCCAGACTGGTGGTCGAAGAAGGGATGGAATACAGCGCCGCCAAGCGCAAGGCGGCGCGTGACCTGGGCCGCCGCAGCAGCCGCCAGGGCGAGCTGCCGTCCAACGAGCAGGTCGAAGACGAGGTGCGCGACTACCTCGCGCTGTTCTGCGCCGACACCCAGCCGGCCGAGTTGCGTGCGCTGCGCGAATTGGCTTTGCGCTGGATGACACGGCTGGACCAGCTTGGCGAATTCCGCCCGCACCTGGGCGGCGCCGTTTGGCGCGGCACGGCCACCCGGCTGTCCAACCTCATCCTCGACCTGTATTGCGACGATGAAAAAGCCGCCGAAATTGCCTTCCTGAACGCCGGCCTGGATTTCGACAGCGGCGGCGCAGGCGAACACGAAGCGCTGGTGCTGAGCACTGTCGACCGCACGCCCGGGCTGGCCGAGCCGGTGACACTGCACTTTGTCGTGCACGAGTACCTGGCACTGCGCGGCGCGCTGAAACCCGACACCCAAGGCCGCAGCTGGCGCGGCGACGCCAACGCCTTGCGCCGCCTGCTGGCCAGCGAGGCGCAAGACCATGCGCACTGAAGCCGAAGCCACGGCTGGCGCGGACGCCAAAGACGGAACGGTTCGCGACGCCGCCTCGCGCCGCTGGCTGCTGGGCCTGGCCGCCGTGGGCGCGCTGGGCGCTAGCGTGGGCTGGCAGCGCTGGGGCTCGTCGCCAGACCCCACCGCCGCCGCGCTGGCACGGCTGTGGCAGCTCGAACTGCCGACGCCGGCCGGTCCGCCACTGGCCTTGCGGGCCTTCCAGGGCCGGCCTTTGCTGGTCAATTTCTGGGCGGCCTGGTGCCAGCCCTGCGTGGCCGAAATGCCGGAGCTGGACCGTTTTGCGGCGACCTGGCAGTTGCAGGGCGGTCAGGTACTGGGCCTGGCCATCGATCAGGCGGAGCCCGTCAAGCATTTTCTGACGCAAACTCCTGTAAGCTTTCCGATTGCGCTGGCCGGCGCCACGGGCCTGAATCTGGTGCGGGATCTGGGCAACAGCGCCGGCGGCCTGCCCTTTACTGTGCTCATCTCCGCCGAAGGTGAAGTGCACGGCCGAAAGTTGGGAGCGACCACGGAAGCTGAGCTGCTCGGCTGGGCAGCTGCGCTGCGCAAGCGCTGAGGACCAAGCGCTCATCTACATTATTTTGGTCCAATTCATCGCAAAAACCGACCAAAGCGCGTAAAGTCCGCGCTTCCTCAGTCAAGCCAGCGTGGCCTGACAGCTGCTGGAGCGAGCAAGATGCCTCCTAAAGATAGGGGGCGTAACTTCCAGTTAGCGCCAGATTCCGCATAATCCAGCGCTTTGCTGCACGTAGCGTGCAGTCGATTTGGTGACGGCACGGCGCTTGCATGTGCTAGCACCTTCCAAGACGTGCCACCCGGCCGTGACCGGGGCCCTTCCCTTCTTCCTGACAGGAGAAAAAATTCCCATGGACCTGCGCAAACTCAAGACCCTGATCGATCTGGTGTCAGAGTCGAACATCGCCGAGCTGGAAATCACCGAGAACGAAGGCAAGGTGCGCATCGTGAAATCGGGCGGCGCCGCCTTTGCTGCGCCGATGATGCCGATGCCGATGGCCAGCGCCCCCATGGCGCCTGCCCCGGCGCTGCCAGCCGCCGACGCCGCACCGGTTGCGCCGGCCGCCGCGACCGGCGTGGCCATCAAGTCGCCAATGGTCGGCACTTTCTACGCTTCGTCCACCCCGGGTGGCAAGCCCCTGGTCGAAGTGGGCAGCGTCATCAAGCTCGGTCAGCCGGTCTGCATCATCGAAGCGATGAAGATCATGAACGAGATCGAAGCCGAAATCACCGGCACGGTGACCCAGGTGCTGGTGCAGAACGGCCAGGCTGTCGAATTCGGCCAGCCGATGTTCATGGTCGAGTGATCGCACCATGTTCAAAAAAATACTGATCGCCAATCGAGGCGAAATCGCGCTGCGCATCCAGCGCGCGTGCAGGGAAATGGGCATCAAGGCGGTGGTGGTCTATTCCGAGGCCGACCGCGACGCCAAGTACGTCAGGCTGGCTGAGGAAGCCGTCTGCATCGGCCCGGCGGCCTCGTCGCTGAGCTACCTGAACATGCCGGCCATCATTTCCACCGCGGAAGTGACCGATGCCGAAGCAATCCACCCAGGCTACGGCTTCCTGTCGGAAAACGCCGACTTCGCCGAGCGGGTGCAGCAAAGCGGTTTTGTCTTCATTGGCCCGACGCCCGAATCGATCCGCCTGATGGGCGACAAGGTCTCGGCCAAGCAGGCCATGATCAAGGCCGGTGTGCCTTGCGTGCCGGGCTCGGAAGGCGCGCTGCCTGAAGACCCGAAGGAGATCATCAAGATCGCCCGCACCGTGGGCTATCCGGTCATCATCAAGGCAGCAGGCGGCGGCGGTGGCCGCGGCATGCGCGTGGTGCACACCGAAGCAGCGCTGGTGAACGCCGTGCAGATGACGCGCACAGAAGCGGGCGCGGCCTTCGGCAATCCGCAGGTCTACATGGAGAAGTTCCTGGAGAACCCACGCCATGTGGAAATCCAGATCCTGGCCGACGAGCACAAGAACGCCGTCTGGCTGGGCGAGCGCGACTGCTCGATGCAGCGCCGCCACCAGAAGATCATCGAGGAAGCGCCGGCACCAGGCATTCCACGCCGCGTGATCGAAAAGATCGGCGACCGCTGCGCAGCGGCCTGCAAGAAGATGGGCTACCGCGGCGCAGGCACTTTCGAGTTCCTGTTCGAGAACGGCGAGTTCTATTTCATCGAGATGAACACCCGCGTGCAGGTGGAGCATCCGGTGACGGAACTGGTCACCGGCATCGACATCGTGCAGATGCAGATCCGCGTGGCCGCTGGCGAGAAGCTGCCTTTCCTGCAGCGCCAGATCGAGATGCGCGGCCATGCCATCGAATGCCGCATCAATGCCGAGGACGCGTACAAGTTCACGCCGTCGCCAGGCCGCATCACGATGTGGCATCCGCCGGGCGGCCCGGGCGTGCGCGTGGATTCGCATGCGTACACCAACTATTACGTGCCGCCGAACTACGACTCGATGATCGGCAAGATCATCGTGCACGGCGACACCCGCGAGCAGGCGCTGGCCCGCATGCGCACCGCTCTCAGCGAGATGGTGGTCGAGGGCATCCAGACCAACATCCCGCTGCACCGCGAGTTGATGGCCGATGCCAAGTTCATCCAGGGTGGCACCAGCATCCACTACCTGGAACACTGGATGAGCGAGCACACGCGCTAAAGGCGCAACGCCACCTTCTTGTGACCCCGACAACGGCCAGGCGCGCACCCGCACGCCTGGCCGTTGCCCCTTGGAAAAAAGGAATGCCGAAGTGGCTTTGTTCGAGTTGGTGCTGAGCGCGCCGCAGACTTTGGTCGAACCGGTGTCCGAGGCCTTGATGAACGAGCTGGACGCCCTGGCCGTGTCGGTCGAGGATGCCGACGCGGACACCGAAGCCGAGCATGCGCTGTTTGGCGAACCGGGCATGCCGGCGCCCAAGCCCGGCTGGGACCGCTCCACGCTGAAGGCCTTGTTCGACACCGAGGACCTCGCCGTGCAGGCCAGCACGCTGCTGCTGGCCCAGGACTGGGCGGCCGGCCTGGGCGTGAAGAGCCTGGGTGAAGTGCCCGAACAGGACTGGGTGCGGCTGACGCAGTCGCAGTTCGAGCCGGTCGAGATCACGCCGGCGTTCTGGATCGTGCCGAGCTGGCATGAACCCCCCGCTGCGGCGAGTCGGGTGATCCGCCTGGATCCGGGCCTGGCCTTTGGCACCGGCACCCACCCGACCACCCGCATGTGCCTGCGCTGGATCGCCGAGCACGCACCGGCGCTGTCGGCCAGCTGGGACAGGGTGCTGGACTACGGCTGCGGCTCCGGCATCCTGGCCATCGGCGCGGCGCTGCATGGCGCAAAGCAGGTCGACGCGGTCGACATCGACCCGGCCGCGGTGACCTCGTCCGAGCACAACGCGGCAGCCAATGGCGTGACGCTGCGCTGTGGCCTGCCGGAACTCGCGCAGGGCAAATACCCGCTGGTGCTGGCCAACATCCTGGCCACGCCGCTGAAGCTGCTGGCACCGCTGCTCAGCACCCACCTGGCGCCCGGCGCGCACCTGGTGCTGGCCGGCATCCTGGACCGACAGGCCGCCGAGTTGCAGGCCGCCTACGCACCCTGGGTCAAGCTGGAAGTGCTGAACCAGGACGACGGATGGATCCTGATGGGCGGCCAGCGCTTGTGACCCGCCCGGACCTTGCGCAGCGCGGCTGCGCAACGCGTTGTGCCGTCGCAGCACGGGCCAGCGCGATGGGCACTGCTCAACCGGCCACGGCCCGGAATCCCCCTGCCGTCATGGCATCATTCCCCGCATGAGTCTGGCCACCCGTTGTCCTGCCTGTGGCACGGTTTTCCGTGTGGTGCAAGACCAGTTGAAGGTCTCGCAGGGCTGGGTGCGCTGCGGCCAGTGCCACGAGGTCTTCAACGCGCTGGAGGGGCTGTTCGAGCTGCCTCCACAGCCGCCCGTCGCGCCACCGCCCGTGCCGGCGCACGGCTTCGGGCCGTCCATCGTCGACCGGTCGACATTCGGCGCCACCTCCGCGGCGACGCAGGCAGTCAACACCGCCAGCGCAACAAGCGCCCAGGCGCCGATGCCGCAATCGTCCTCGGTGGTGTTTTCCGACCTGGACGACGACGAGGCCGCGCAACGTGCCTTCGAAGCCACCGAGCCAGCCGCGCTGGATGCCCTGGCCGAACGCCCAACACGCGGCGAGCGGCCCGACTTCACCTTCACGCGCAGCCCCTCCGAACGCGAAGCGGCCGAGGCGCTGCCACCACCACCACCGCCGCCAGTTCCCCCCGTCGCCACAGAGCCGGTTTCGTCCTTCGTCGCGGAAAGCCCGTCTGCCCTGGAAGACGAAGCGAGGTTGCTGGACACCGACGCCCTGGCCGCGCCTTTCGACGCCAGCGAGACCCCGGACAGCAGCTTTGCACCCGGACGGCAGCGCGACCCGCACCTGCCGCGCCAGCCCGAGTTCATTCGCCAGGCCGAGCGCGCGGCCCGCTGGCGGCATCCCGCCGTGCGCGCGGTGCTGGCCAGCGCATGCGGCCTGCTGGGCCTGCTGCTGCTGGGCCAACTGGCGCTCTACCAGCGCGACGTGCTGGCCGCCCGCTGGCCCAGCCTGCGGCCCGCCCTCAACGCCGCCTGCCAGACCCTGCGCTGCCGCGTGGCCAGCCCTTACGCGCTCGACCAGATCGTGCTGGATGCCAGCCACCTCAGCGCCACCGACAAGCCTGGCGTGCTGCGGCTGGACGCCGACCTGCACAATCGCGCCGAGCACCCGGTGCGCACTCCGGCGCTTGAGTTGAGCATTTCTTCTGACAGCGGCAGCGTGCTGTTGCGCAAGGTACTGCTGCCAGCCGAGCTGGGCCACGGCGACACGCTGGAAGCCGACGGCGCCTGGCACCTGGACCTGCGGCTGGACATTGGCGAGCTTCACGTGGCCGGCTACACGCTGGAAGTCTTCTACCCCTGAGCCCCATCGTTTCCTGATGCCCGGCGCCGGCCCCAAGCCGCTGCGCCGCCCTTCCTCCATCCGACAACACACCATGGCCAGCCTCGTCTGCGGTTCCCTCGCCTTCGACACCATCACCACCTTCCCGGGCCGCTTCGCCGAGCAGATCCTGCCCGAGCAGGTCCACATCCTGAACGTCTCGTTCCTGGTGCCCACGCTGCGGCGCGAATACGGCGGCTGCGCCGGCAACATCGCCTACACGCTGAAGGCCCTGGGCGGCGAGCCTGTCGTGCTGGCCGCGCTGGGCAATGACGGCGGCGACTACCTGGCGCGCTTCCAGCAACTGGGCATCGACACCAGCAGCCTGCTGCAGGTGCCTGACAACTACACCGCCCAGGCCATCATCATCACCGACCGGGACAACAACCAGATCACCGCCTTCCACCCCGGCGCGATGCAGCAGGCGCACGAGATCGGCCTGCCGGCGCGCGACGACATCAAGCTGGCGCTGATCGGCCCGGACGGCCGCGACGCGATGCTGCGTCGCGCCCGAGACCTGCATGCCGCCGGCATCCCGTTCGTGTTCGACCCGGGCCAGGGCCTGCCCATGTTCAACGGCGAAGAGTTGCGCGCCTTCGTCGCGCAAGCCACCTGGGTGGCCGTCAACGACTACGAAGGCCGCATGCTCAGCGAGCGCACCGGGCAAAGCCTGGCAGAGATGTCGCGCTCGCACCTGGCCGGCATCATCGTGACGCTGGCCGCCGAAGGCTGCGAGCTGTGGATCCAGGGCGAGCGCACACTGGTGCCAGGCGTGAAGGCCACCGAAGTGGTGGACCCGACCGGCTGTGGCGACGCCTTCCGCGCCGCGCTGCTGTTCGGCCTGGAGCAGGGCTGGCCGCTGGCACGTTGCGTGGCACTGGGCAACCAGATGGGCGCGCTGAAGATCGCGCAGCGAGGCGGCCAGAACCACGTGGTGGACCGCACGGCGCTCGGCCTCGGCTGACGACGGGGGGATGCCAGAGCGGCGACGCCCGATCGAGGAAGAAAGCCCGGCGCAAGGCCGGCAGGATGCCCAAAGAAAAGCCCGACGCAGGGCCGGCAGGGCACTCAAAGAAAAGCCCGGCGCAAGGCCGGGCTTTGGGAGTTGAGCCAAGGGCCGGCTTCACGCCGGCCCAAAGGCTCAGGGCTTGTTGCCCGTAGGGAACGGCCAGGCGGCCGCGGGGCTCAGCGCAGTCTTGGCTGCAGGCGCGGCGGGGGCAGAAGCCGCAGGCGCAGGCGCAGGGGTGGGCGCAGCCTTCTTGGCAGCGGCCTTCTTTGCAGCCTTCTTGGCGGGGGCCTTGGCCGTGGCGGTCTTCGCAGGCGCGTCGGCGACCTTCTTGGCGGGCGCAGCCTTCTTGGCCACAGGCTTCGAAGACACTGCCTTGGTCGCCGGCTTCACCGGCGCCACGGCCTTGGTTGCCGGCTTCACCGGTGCAAGCGTCTTCTTGGCCGGAGCCTTCTTCGCCGGAGCTGCCGCCTTCTTGGCCGGTGCAGCCTTCTTCGCCGGAGCCGCCGCCTTCTTGGCCGGTGCAGCCTTCTTCGCCGGAGCTGCCGCCTTCTTGGCCGGTGCAGCCTTCTTCGCCGGAGCTGCTGCCTTCTTGGCCGGCGCAGCCTTCTTCGCCGGTGCAGCGGCCTTCTTCGCCGGTGCTGCCGCCTTCTTGGCCGGAGCGGCCTTCTTTGCCGGAGCTGCAGCCTTCTTGGCCGGAGCCGCCTTTTTGGCCGGAGCGGCCTTCTTCGCAGTTGCCATTTCAAACTCCTTGATCAAGTTGCAAAAATACCGGGCCGCTCGATACAGCCCGGCAATTCACCGCCCGCGGTGTTGTCCCGGCCAAAGCCGGGTGCCCCCTCGGTGCGGTGAATGGGGAGACGACTCGCCGCATGGTTTCTGATGCCCGTGCTGCACGCGTCGCGGATCTTGATCTCTCAACATGCTGGGAAGGACTGCTCTCTGGCAAGCCTCTTGAATGCGACAAGAGGCCGGTACAGGACCGGCCTCTTGTTCACCTTCAATCCCAGCTCAATGCGCCACCGGATTGATACTCGATGACGCGGGTTTCAAAAAAGTTGCGTTCCTTTTTCAGGTCAATCATTTCGCTCATCCACGGGAACGGGTTTTCCTCGTTCGGGAAGAGCGCATCCAGGCCGATCTGCGTGGCCCGCCGGTTGGCGATGTAGCGCAGGTAGCCCTTGAACATCGAAGCGTTCATGCCCAGCACGCCACGCGGCATGGTGTCTTCGGCATAGGCGTACTCCAGGTCCACCGCCTTCAGGAACAGCGCGGTGATCTCGGCCTTGAAGTCCGCGGTCCACAGCTGCGGGTTCTCGAGCTTGATCTGGTTGATCAGGTCGATGCCGAAGTTGCAGTGCATGGACTCGTCACGCAGGATGTACTGGTACTGCTCTGCGGCACCGGTCATCTTGTTCTGGCGGCCCAGCGCAAGGATCTGCGTGAAGCCGACGTAGAAGAACAGGCCTTCCATCAGGCAGGCAAAAACGATCAGGCTCTTCAGCAGCGTGCGGTCGTTTTCCAGCGTGCCGGTCTTGAAGTTCGGGTCCATGATCGCGCCGATGAACGGGATCAGGAACTCGTCCTTGTCGCGGATGGACTTGACCTCGTTGTAGGCGTTGAAGATCTCCGATTCATCCAGGCCCAGCGACTCGACGATGTACTGGTAGGCGTGGGTGTGGATCGCTTCTTCGAAGGCCTGACGCAACAGGAACTGGCGAGCCTCGGGCGCCGTGATGTGGCGGTAGGTTCCCAGCACGATGTTGTTGGCGGCCAGCGAGTCGGCAGTGACGAAGAAGCCGAGGTTGCGCTTGACGATGCGGCGCTCGTCTTCGGTCAGGCCGTTGGGATCCTTCCAGGTCGCGATGTCGCGCGACATGTTGACCTCTTGCGGCATCCAGTGGTTTGCACAGGTGGCGAGGTATTTCTCCCAGGCCCACTTGTACTTGAACGGCACCAGCTGGTTGACGTCGGTCTGGCCGTTGATGATGCGCTTGTCGGCAGCGTTGACGCGGCCACTGGAGACGGGGGTCGCATGCGAGGCTGTGACCACCGCAGCGCGAGCGGCGGCAGCTTGGACAGTGGCTTGCGCAGTGGACATCGCCGATGCGGCGGACGATGAAGAAGGGGTCAACGCAGACGGCGACAGGTCGGCTGTCCGTGCGCCGGCAGTCGGCTCGGGCGCGGTACGTTGAACAGGATTCGGCGGGGTACGAGCGTCGTCTTCCCAGACCAGCATGGCGTGTTTCCTTGGGGTGGAATTATCAGAGTGTTGTGTTCAAACACCAAGCACTTCTTGACAGCGCAAACGCCTGCGTGTTGCCTCTCAACATCGTCTCGATGCGAGCGATGCGGCAGGCTTCACGCAGCGCGTGGTGTGAACACTCGATGAGCCGATGAAGAGAAGCGCATCGCAGGCCTTGCATGCGGTGCGCTTCACGTTCACTTCAAGCTCACTGGCAGGCTTCGCAGGTCGGGTCGTCGACGCCGCAGAACTTGATGTCAGTCGCAGGCGTGGCCTGCTGCGCGGCCATCATGGCCTGGGCTTGTGCGGCCGCTGCGTCGAGCGCCGACATCACTGGCGCGGCATGCGAACCACCGATGCCGCCGGACGAGGGCACGCTGTTCATCGCACCCGCTGCGACCGTGCTCTTCTCTGCGTGCGTGGCACCCACGGTGCGCAGGTAGTAGGTGGTCTTGAGGCCACGCAACCATGCGAGCTTGTAGGTGTCGTCCAGCTTCTTGCCCGATGCGCCGGCGATGTAGATGTTCAGCGACTGGGCCTGGTCGATCCACTTCTGGCGACGCGCCGCGGCCTCGACCAGCCACTGCGTTTCCACTTCGAAGGCGGTGGCATAGAGGCGCTTGATGTCCTCGGGCACGCGGTCGATGCGGCGCAGCGAACCATCGTAGTGCTTGAGGTCCATGACCATCACGTTGTCCCACAGGCCGAGCTGCTTCAGGTCGCGCACCAGGTACTCGTTGACCACGGTGAACTCGCCAGACAGGTTGGACTTGACCGACAGGTTGCCGAAGCAGGGTTCGATCGACGCGTCCACGCCAATGATGTTGGAGATGGTCGCGGTCGGTGCGATGGCCACGCAGTTGCTGTTGCGCATGCCGTGGGTGGCAATGCGCTGGCGCAGCGCGTCCCAGTCCAGCGTCATGCTGCGGTCCACTTCGACGTAGCCGCCACGCTGCTCGGCCAGCAGGTTCAGCGAGTCCAGCGGCAGGATGCCCCGGTCCCACAGCGAGCCGTGGTAGGTCGAGTAGCGGCCACGCTCTGCCGCCAGGTCGGTCGACGCCCAATAGGCGTGGTAGCAGATGGCTTCCATCGACTGGTCGGCAAACTCGACCGCTTCCTGGCTGGCGTAGGGCAGGCGCAGTTCGTACAGCGCGTCCTGGAAGCCCATCAGGCCCAGGCCGACCGGGCGGTGACGCAGGTTGGAGTCACGCGCCTTCTTGACCGCGTAGTAGTTGATGTCGATGACGTTGTCGAGCATGCGCATCGCCGTCGACACGGTCTTCTTCAGCTTCTCCTGGTCGACCTTGCCATCCTTCAAGTGCTGGGCCAGGTTGACCGAGCCCAGGTTGCAGACGGCGATCTCGTCTTCATTGGTGTTCAGCGTGATCTCGGTGCACAGGTTGGACGAGTGCACCACGCCCACGTGCTGCTGCGGCGAGCGCACGTTGCAGGCGTCCTTGAAGGTGATCCAGGGGTGGCCGGTCTCGAACAGCATCGAGAGCATCTTGCGCCACAGGTCGCGGGCGGCCATGCGCTTGAAGAGCTTGATCTCGCCACGGTCGGCCTTGGCCTCGTAGGCCACGTAGGCCTTCTCGAAGGCGGTGCCGAACAGGTCATGCAGGTCCGGGCAGGTGGACGGGCTGAACAGCGTCCAGTCGCCACCGTCCATCACGCGGCGCATGAACAGGTCAGGCACCCAGTTCGCGGTGTTCATGTCGTGCGTGCGGCGGCGGTCGTCGCCGGTGTTCTTGCGCAGTTCCAGGAACTCTTCGATGTCCAGGTGCCAGGTTTCCAGGTAGGCGCAGACAGCGCCCTTGCGCTTGCCGCCCTGGTTGACCGCCACGGCCGTGTCGTTGACCACCTTCAGGAACGGCACCACGCCTTGCGACTTGCCGTTGGTGCCCTTGATGTAGGAACCCAGCGCACGCACGTTGGTCCAGTCATTGCCCAGGCCGCCGGCAAACTTCGACAGCAGCGCGTTTTCCTTCAGCGCTTCATAGATGCCGTCCAGGTCGTCGGCCACCGTCGTCAGGTAGCAGGACGAGAGCTGCGAGCGGCGGGTGCCGGCGTTGAACAGCGTGGGGGTCGAGGACATGAAGTCGAAGCTCGACAACACGTTGTAGAACTCGATGGCGCGCGCTTCGCGGTTGATCTCGTTCAGCGCCAGGCCCATGGCCACGCGCATGAAGAAGGCCTGCGGCATTTCGATGCGCTGCTCTTCGATGTGCAGGAAGTAGCGGTCGAACAGGGTCTGCAGGCCCAGGTAGTCGAACTGGAAGTCGCGGTCGGCCTTCAGTGCGGCGCCCAGCTTGGCCAGGTCGAACTGCAGCAGCTTCTCGTCCAGCAACTCGGCCTGAACGCCCTTCTTGATGAACTTCGGGAAGTACTCGGCGTAGCGGGTGTGCATGTCGGCCTGCGTCAGCTCCTCGCCGAGGATCTCGCGGCGGATCGTGTGCAGCAGCAGGCGGGCGGTGGCGCGGGTGTAGCCGGGGTCGCTCTCGATCAGCGTGCGCGAGGCCAGGATGGCGGCCTTGTAGACCTCGTCGATCGGCACGCCGTCGTACAGGTTGCGGCGGGTCTCGGCCAGGATCGGGTCCGGCTTCACGTCAGCACCCAGGTCGGCACAGGCCGACACGATCAGGGCCTGCAGCTTGGCCTCGTCCAGCGGCACGCGCTGGCCCTTGTCGATCACCGTCAAGGTGGTCACGGCCACCGGCGCCGCCTCCACGCCCTGGCGCGCACGCTCCTGCGACCGGCGCTCGCGGTAGAGCACATAGGCACGCGCCACTTCATGGTGGCTGCCGCGCATCAGGCCCAGCTCGACCTGGTCCTGCACGTCTTCGATGTGGAAGGTGCCGCCGCCCGGACGCGAGCGCATCAGCGCACGAACCACGCTCTCGGTCAGCACGTCGACCGTCTCGCGCACGCTGGCCGAGGCCGCGCCTTGCGTGCCATGCACCGCCAGGAAGGCCTTCATCAGCGCGACGGCGATCTTGTTCGGCTCGAACGAGACGACCGCGCCGTTGCGGCGAATGATCTGGTAGGCGTGGAAGGCACTGGCCGGCGCGGCGGCGCTGGCAGTGGAGGCGGCGCTGGGACGCGCAATGGCGGCGTCGACGGTGCTGGAAACAGCTTGCATGGATTCCCCTGTGTGGATTCGGTGAAGACGAAAGAAGTGCGGGCGCTGCGGCCGCTTCGGGTCCGCGCCTGTCAGGCCAAACGTCAGGTCAGACGTGGCCGGCTGTGGCAAGGCAATCGCCAGGCGTCACGGCCCTGAGGTGGGCGCGGCGCCTGGCGTTCGTCGACTGCTGCATCTCCACCCCCAGGGAGAAGCGAAGAGGTGCTGCTGGCAGCCCGCCAACACATGGCTGGCGGGGTCAAGCAAAGGCATGTCGACGTGCTTGAACATGGCGAATTTCCGAAACCCGAGGTTATCACAGCGGACGCTAGATGTAGGCTGGGAAACCCTGTCGGACACTACCGGTAGCGTCTATTTTTCCACCAAGCCAAGCCCGGAAGGGCTTGACTCGCCTTCGGAAATGCGCCAGCCGCGAGCTGCTCGGAAGGGCTGTGCGGCTCAACCGGCCGCGGGAAAACAGCTCACCGGCCAGCCCAGCCGGACGCGCAATGCGGCCCAGTCGAAGCCGGGGCCTGGGTCCTGCTTGCGGCCCGGTGCCACATGCTCGTGGCCGACCACTCCCTGCAGCGGATAGGCAGCCGCCAGGGCCGGCAGCAAGCCCGCCAGCGTGTCGTACTGGGCCTGCTCGAAGGTCTCGCCCTCCAGGCCTTCCAGCTCGATGCCGATCGAAAAATCGTTGCAGCCTTCGCGGCCCTGCCAGGCCGAGCGGCCGGCATGCCAGGCCCGCTGGTCACACGAGACGAATTGCAGCGGCTCGCCAGTCCGCCGGATCAGAAAATGGGCTGAGACTTTCAAGCCGCGGATGCCCTGGAAATACGGGTGCGCATCCCAGTCCAGCGTGTTGGTGAACAGGCGCTCGATCTCGTCACCACCGTATTGGCCTGGGGGCAGGCTGATCGAATGGATCAGCGCCAGGTCGATGCACGTGCCCGCCGGGCGAGGACCGAAGTTGGGGGACGGCACAGCCCGCGCACCGGACCACCAACCGTCACGCCACATTGCGTCACCCGTTTGCGGGACGCTCACGACAGGTCGTCACCGCCAGCGTCCTGCGCCGCCTCGGTGATGCCCAGACGCGCCATGCGGTAGCGCATCTGCCGCAGCGACAGGCCCATGCGCGCGCCGGCCGCCGTGCGGTTGAAGTTGTGCTGCTGCAGCGCCCGCACCAGGATGCCGCGCTCGACCTCATCCAGGTACAGCGCCAGGTCGTCCGGCAACGGCGGCGGGCCGCTGGCAACGCGGGGCGCCGCCAGCGCTTCGACCGGCACCAAGCTTTCGACCGCCAGCGCCGCAGCCTTGTCGGCAGGCTCCTCGTCGCCCGCGCTGTCCTCGAAGAGCGTGTCCGGCAGGCCCAGGTCGGCCGCCTCGATCAGCTCGCTGCTGCTCATCGCCAGCGCGCGGTGCAGCAGGTTCTCCAGCTCGCGCACATTGCCCGGGAAGCTGTAGGCCGCCAGCAGGCGCCTGGCGCCGGCCGACAACCTCGGCACCGGCGAGACGCCCGCGTCCCGCGTGATGCGGTCCAGCAAGGCGCTGCTGATGCTGTCCAGGTCGTCCAGCCGCTCGCGCAGCGGCGGCACCGGAATGCGGATCACGTTGAGCCGGTAATACAAGTCCTGCCGGAAGCGGCTGGCCGCCACTTCCGCGGCCAGGTCCTTGTGCGTGGCGCTGACGATGCGCACGTTCAGCGGCAGTTCGTTGACCGCGCCGATGGGCCGCACCGCGCGCTCCTGCACCACGCGCAACAGCTTGGACTGCATGGCCAGCGGCAGCTCGCCAATCTCGTCCAGGAACAAGGTGCCGCCATTGGCCGCCTGGAAGAAGCCGCTGCGGTCCTCGTTGGCACCGGTGAACGCGCCTTTCTTGTAGCCGAAGAATTCGGACTCCAGCAGGTTCTCCGGAATGGCGCCGCAGTTGACCGCAATGAAGGGCTGGCCCGCACGCGCGCTGACCTCATGGATGGCCCGCGCGACCAGCTCCTTGCCGGTGCCGGATTCGCCTTCGACCAGCACCGGCGCCATGCTGCGCGCGACCTTCTCGATCAGGTTGCGCACCTGCAGCATCGCATCCGAGCGACCGACCAGTTTGGCCAGCGGCGCGGCCGACACCGGCGGCGCCACCGCGCCCGGCGCTGCCACCGCGGGTTGCGACACCACCCGCCCCATGGCCGCAGCCACCACGCCGCGGAACTGCTTCAGGTCGACCGGCTTGGTCAGGTAGTCGAACGCGCCAGCCTTCAGCGCCTCCACCGCGTTCTCGGCCGAGCCATAAGCGGTGATGACGATGACCTTCTCGCTGCGGTTCTGCTCTTCCAGCCTGTGCAGCAGCGTCATGCCAAAGCCGTCGGGCAGCCGCATGTCGGTGATGACCAGGCGGAACACGCGCTGCTGCAGCAGCGCCCAGGCCTCGGCCACGCTGGCCGCGGTCTCTACCTCCAGGCCCTCGCGCAGCAGGGTCAGCTCATACAGGGTCAGCAGGTCCGGTTCGTCGTCGACGACCAGCACGCCATTCCCGGCGCTCAGCGATTCATTCATAGGTGCAGCCGGCCTTCCGCCGCGAGGCTGTCGCGGCGCATCACGATCAGGAACACATTGCCGTGGCGCACGCCTTCATGGCGCACATAGTCGATGATGGCCCCATGGCGCGCGCACAGCTCGCGGCAAATGTACAAGCCCAGCCCGGTGCCGCGGCTGCGCGTCGAGTGAAACGGCTCGAACAGGTGCGGCTCGACCTCGGGCGCGATCAGCTCACCGTCACTGGCCACGGCCAGCCGCGCAAACGCACCTTCCAGCGCCTCCAGCGTGACCACCACCGCGCCGGGTTGGTCAGTGGCATGGCGCAGCGCGTTGTCCAGCAGGTTCACCAGCACGCGGCGCAGGTGGTCCACGTCGAAAGACACGCCCAGCGTCTCGGCCGGCAACTGCACCTGCAACCGGCTGCCGGCGCCCAGCGGCAAGCGCTCGGTCTGGGCCCAGTCGGCAATGATGGCGCCGACTTCGGCACTGCCGTCCAGCGTGCGCGACGGCGCGCTGCCGCCGGGTGCGGCTTCCAGCACGTCATTGACGATGCGCTTGAGCCGCTCGACGTTGTCGGCCACGATGCCCACCAGCCGCTGCTGGTCCGGCCGCAGCACGTCTTCCTGCAGCAGCGCATTGGCCTGCGCCACGGCGGCCAGCGGGTTGCGGATCTCGTGCGCGATGCCGGCCGAGATGCGGCCCATGGCCACCAGCCGCTCCTGCCGCTGGCGCGCCAGCACCGTGCGCAGCTCTTCGGCAAACAGCACCGCCAGCACCTCTTGCCGGCCCCGCACCTGGCCGGCCACCAGCAGCCGCGCGCCACGCGTGAAACGAGCCCGCAGGCGGATCGAACGCGGCACCTCGCCATTGGCGCTGATGGTCAGGTCCTGCGTGCCGCCTGGCCATTCGCCGGTCTCGAAGGCCTGCGTCACCAGGTCCAGCAGGCTGCGCCAGCCCGGCTGTTCGCCCAGGTGGAACGGCGCTTTCGGGCAGCTGCCGTCCTCGGCCAGCAGCTGGCGCGCGGCCGGGTTCGCGGCGCGCACCCGGCCGCGCCGGTCCACCACCAGCACGCCGTCGCCCATCTCGTCGATCACCAGCCGGTTCAGCTCGGCCTGCTGGTGCGCCAGCGCCAGGCTGCCACGCGCGGCGCGCTCCTCGCGCGCCAGCCGGCCCGCCATCTGTCCGGCCACCAGCGCAATCACGAACACGCCCGCGCCTGCCATGCCAGCCTGCGACAGCAGGTTGCCCATGTCGCCGCCCAGCAGGATCTTGTGCACCGCGGTGGCCAGCAGCAGCAGCGTGACGGCCGCCGCGGTGGCCAGCGCCGGCACACGGGCACTGAGCACGCCGGACATCAGCACCGGCAGCACCAGCAGCGCGCCATAGTTCAGCGCTGCCGAAGTGTCCAGCCAGTGCATGGCACCAAAGGCCGCGACGTCGAAGCCAATGGTCGCCCACCAGTGCAAGGTCGACAGCCGCGGCGCGCGCGCTGCTGCACGGCCCAGCCACAGCCACCAGATGATGGCCTGCGTGGCATGCACGCTGCAGACGATCAGCATCCAGCTCGGCCCGCGGCCAGCCAGCCAGCCCATCACCGCCTGCGCCAGCACCAGCGCAAAGCCCAGGCCGGCGCGCACCAGCAGGTAGGTGAGGAAGATGCGGCGGTGCGTGGTGTCGCCGCTCTGCAGCAGGCGCTGCACCTGGCGGGTCAGGAAATGGCTGTCTTCCGACGCCGAATGCGTGTCGCCCCAGCGCCCGCCCAGGCTGGTGGCCACGCCACCGGTGCTGTCCAGGCTGCTGTGGTCGCCACCCAGCCCGCCGAACCACGAGCCGCCGTCAGGCTTCTCATCGTTGCGGTGCTTGGCACGCCGGTCCGCGCCCTGGGACCAGAGACTCATGACGAATGGCCCGCCGGGCCCAGCGCGCGGTGCGCCTCGCTGCAATAAGCCAGGCCTTGCGAATCAGTCAACACGTCGTCCTGCGGCAGGTGCAGCCCACACTGCGCGCAGCGCAGCATGGGTTTGGCGGTGGCGACAGGCCGGGTAACCGGCGGCGCGACAGGCCGGGTAACCGGCGGCGCGACAGGCGCCTGACCGGCATCGGGCGGCGGCCGGCGCCGACGCCCGACCCACCAGATCGCCGCCAGCACCAACAAGATCAGCAACACGACACGTGACATGGCACTCCGCGGCCTTCAGGTCAGCTGGCGCTGCAGGACCACTTCCATCACGAAGCGCGAACCCACGTAAGCCAGCAGCAGCAGCAAAGCTCCGGCATACAGCCAGCGCGTGGCCTGCCGGCCGCGCCAGCCGCGCCACTGCCGGCCGGCAATCAGCGCCGCGAACGTGGCCCAGCCGAGCAGCGACAGCACCGTCTTGTGGTCCCAGCGCCAGTAGCCTGGAAAACTCAGGCCCAGCGCAAGCGCCAGCGTCAGCACCGCGAAGCCGGCCTCGACGAAGCGGAAGGTCAGCCGCTCCAGTCGCAGCAGCGGCATGCCAAAAGCGGCGGTCGCCGGCCCGCCGCTGCGCAGCCGCTGCTCGGCCGAGTCCAGCATCATGCCGTGCAGCACCGCGGTGCCGAACAGACCGTAGGACGCCAGGCCCAGCACCCAATGCAGCGGCGCCCAGCGCGAATGCGCCACCGCGCGCAGCTCACCGGGGAACAGCCAGGCCAGCAGCATTGCAGCCGCGCTGAACAAGGCCAGCACACGCCGCATGCCCACCACCGGCAACAGGCGGCTCTCGATCACGTGCACCGCCAGCACCAGCCACAGCGTGAACGACAGCACCGGCGCAAAGCCGATCAAGAGGCCTCGCTCCGGCTCGCCGGGCACGTCGGGCGCCCAGATGCCGGTGCCTGCCAACAGGGCGAGCGCATGCAGGCACCATGCCGCCACCAACACCCGCAGCGGCCAGCGCTGGCCGGGTGCCGCGGGCCAGGCCGCCGCCAGGTAGCCGACGATGGCCAACCAGGCCAGGGGGTCAGCGGGGGCGGCGGATAAAATCATCCTCACAGTTTACCGGCGCCCTGCGGCCAGCCCCTCCGTGCTGGCGCAAAGGAGCGCACTGCCCCGCACGCATGGCCACTACCCTCACCGATCGCCTGTCACGCCTGGTCAAGACCATGCGCGGCCAGGCCCGCATCACCGAAGACAACGTACAAGAGATGATGCGCGAAGTGCGCATGGCCTTGCTGGAAGCCGACGTCGCGCTGCCCGTGGTGCGCGACTTCATCGCCCGCGTGAAGGAAAAAGCGCTGGGCCAGGAAGTGGTCGGCTCGCTGAACCCAGGCCAGGTGCTGGTTTCGGTGGTCAACAAGGAACTCGCCGCGACCATGGGCGAAGGCGTGGCCGACATCAACCTGAACGCGCAACCGCCCGCCGTCATCCTGATGGCCGGCCTGCAGGGCGCCGGCAAGACCACCACCACCGGCAAGCTGGCCAAGCACCTGATCGAGAAGCGCAAGAAAAAGGTGCTCACGGTCTCGGCCGACGTTTACCGCCCGGCCGCCATCGAGCAGCTGAAGATGGTGACCAAGCAGGCCGGTGCCGAATGGTTCCCGTCCGAGCCGAACCAGAAGCCGCATGACATCGCGCTGGCCGCGATCGACTACGCCAGGCGCCATTACTTCGACGTGCTGCTGGTCGACACCGCCGGCCGGCTGGCCATCGACGAAGCGCTGATGGCCGAGATCCGCGACCTGCATGCCACGCTGAACCCGGTCGAGACGCTGTTCGTCGTCGACGCGATGCAGGGCCAGGACGCGATCAACACCGCCAAGGCCTTCAAGGAAGCACTGCCGCTGACCGGCATCGTGCTGACCAAGCTGGACGGCGATTCGCGCGGCGGCGCGGCTTTGTCAGTGCGGCAGATCACCGGCGCGCCGATCAAGTTCGCCGGCACCTCCGAGAAGATCGACGGCCTGGAAGTCTTCGACGCCCAGCGCCACGCCGGCCGCATCCTCGGCATGGGCGACATCGTCGCGCTGGTCGAGGAAGTGCAGAAGGGCGTGGACGTCGAGGCAGCGCAGAAGCTCGCTGAAAAGCTCAAGAGCGGCAGCGGCTTCGACCTGAACGACTTCCTGGCCCAGATCAGCCAGATGAAGAAGATGGGCGGCCTGTCCAGCCTGATGGACAAGCTGCCCACGCAGATGACCGCCAAGGCCGGCCAGCCCGACATGGACAAGGCCGAGCGCGACATGAAGCGCATGGAAGGCATCCTCAACGCGATGACCGCCAAGGAGCGCCGCCAACCCAGCCTGCTGATGGATGGCAAGAGCAAGGCCAGCCGCAAGCGCCGCATTGCCACCGGCGCCGGCGTGCAGATCCAGGACGTCAACCGCCTGCTGAATCAGTTCGACCAGATGCAGGGCATGATGAAAAAGATGAAGGGCGGCGGCCTGATGAAGATGATGAAGCGCATGGGCGGCATGAAAGGCATGGGTGGCCCCGGTGGCATGGGTGGCATGGGCGGTGGCATGGGTTTCTGAACCCGCTGAACCCTGGCGTGTCTCCAGGGTCCATCCATGACGTGAACACTGCCTGGAGACCTCGCCATGCCCACCTCCGTGCCCTATGAACCCGAAGCGCCCAGCCGGGCCGAAGTCGATGCGCTGAGCGGCGCCACGCTGCTGGAGTTCGGCACCGACTGGTGCGGCTGGTGCCGCGGCGCACAGCCCTTCATCGATGCAGCCTTGGCGGCCCATCCCGGCCTGCGCCACCTGAAGATCGAGGACGGCCCGGGCCGTGCGCTGGGCCGCTCGTTCAAGGTCAAGCTCTGGCCCACGCTGATCTTGCTGCGCGACGGCCAGGAACTCGCCCGCGTGGTGCGGCCCGGCGAGCAAGACGCCATCGCCGAGGCGCTGGCCCTGCTGTAGCGCCAGCCCTCCCGGGCGGCGCCGTGCCCACTCAGCTGAGCAAAGCCTGCGCGAACTCGCTCGCGCGGAACATCTGCAGGTCTTCCAGCTTCTCGCCCACGCCGATGAAGTAGACAGGCAGCGGCCGTTCGCGGGCAATCGCCGCCAGCACGCCGCCCTTGGCCGTGCCGTCCAGCTTGGTGACGATCAACCCGGTCAGCCCCAGCGCATCGTCAAAGGCCTTGACCTGGGTCAGCGCGTTCTGGCCGGTGTTGCCATCCACCACCAGCAGCACCTCGTGCGGCGCGTCCGGCTGGGCCTTGCCGATCACGCGCTTGATCTTCCTCAGCTCTTCCATCAGGTGGAGCTGCGTGGGCAGCCGACCGGCCGTGTCGGCAATCACCACATCGCAGCCACGCGCCCTGCCCGCGCTGACGGCATCGAAAGTCACCGCCGAAGGGTCGCCACTCTCCTGGCTGATGATTTCGACCTGCGTGCGGTCGGCCCACACCGCCAGCTGCTCACGCGCCGCCGCCCGGAACGTGTCGGCCGCGGCCAGCAGCACCTTCTGGTCAGCATCCGCCAGGTGGCGCGTCAGCTTGCCGATGCTGGTCGTCTTGCCGGCACCGTTGACGCCCACCACCATGATCACGGTCGGCTGGTGCTCGCCCACCACCAGCGCGCCCTCCAGCGGCTTCAGCAGCGCCGTCACCGCCTCGGCCAGCAGCGCCTTGACCTGCGACGGCTCGGTCGCCTTCGCGTCCTTCACGCGCCGCTTCAGGTCCAGCAGCAAGGCCTCGGTCGCCTTCACGCCGGTGTCGGCCATCAGCAGCGCCGCTTCCAGTTCTTCGTAGAGCTCGTCGTCAATGCGCGTGCCGGTGAAGACCTGGGCAATGCTGGAGCCGGTGCGCGACAGCCCTTGCGTGAGCTTCTTCAGCCAGTTGGCCCGCGTGGGCTCGGCCGGCGGTGTCGCCGGTGCCAGGGCAGCGACCGGCGGCGGCGCTGGCACCACAGGCGCCTTCGCAATGATGGGCACAGCACGCGGCGCGGCAGGCGGCGGCGCGACCGCCTCTCGCGCCGGCACAGGCGCGGCCACCACAGGCGGTGGCACCGCAGGCTCCGGCGCCTTGACCGGCGCTCCGGTGACCCACGAGGCCAAGGTGTTCCAGGCAGACGGTGCCGATGGCGCTGGCGGCGCTTCAACGGCAGGCGCCGGAGCGGCAGGGGCGCTGGCCTCGGCCGGCGAGGCGGCATCTTGCGCGGCCGGCTTCTTGCGGAAAAAACTGAACATCCGCCTATTGTCACCGGTCACCACAACAGGCTCGCACTTCCCTCCCCCTTCCACGCTCCCAGGATGCGCCGCTGCAGCGCGCCCTGCGCCAACCCGCCCGGCAAACTTTTTTCCCAAAAGTCTTGCCCAATTCGCTTTTCCCACCCTAGAATAGAAGGCTGTTGGCGCTTTAGCTCAGCCGGTTAGAGCGACGGAATCATAATCCGCAGGTCCGGGGTTCGAATCCCTGAAGCGCCACCAAAATCTGGAAGGCTTGTGAGTCGACGACTTACAAGCCTTTTTCTTTTCCAGGGGTGCCACTTGGGCTCCATTTCGACACCAAGGCTGTACCGCAAACCGTGCGGTACCTACTTTCTTCGCGTCCTCTTGAGCGCCGGGCCTTCAGGCCCCGGCCAGGCCAGCCGAAAACGTCGTGAGGTCGCTGCTCGTTGCGGACCAGGAATCCCGGCCAGGCACGCGCCATCACGGCCTGGGCCAACGCAAGGTTGGCGCTGGCTCTCACGATGAGCGACCGCGACGAAATTCTCAGAGCCCCGGGGTAACAACATCCGCACCCGGACCATCGGACCAGGCGGCATTTCCGCGTTCATGACATTGGCGCGCACCACCTTTCGCGCTTCCTGGACTCGGTGTCCAGGGTGACCGACACGGACGGGGCAGCCACCGACGAGGCGGCGGCGCCGCGCACGCTGACGAAGAAGATTTCAGGGCGCTGTGAAAGGTCGCAGCGAAGACGAAGGAAAGCAATGTGCCGGGAAAGCGGTTGCTATAGGCACAAAACACCTCTCTGCACGGCGATTGCCACGGCATGGGCACGGTCGGCGGCCCCCAACTTCGCGAGGATGCGGCAGAGATGGCCCTTGACAGTTTGCTCGGAGATCTCGAGCTGACGTCCGATGGCCTTGTTCGAACCGCCCGCGGCGACGCGCTTGAGGACATCGACTTCGCGCGCGGACAGGCCAGGCTCGTCCACACGAAGTGCGATATCGCGAGCCACTTCGGCGGAGATGAATTTCTCGCCGGCGTGGACTCGACGCACTGCGTCCACCAGTTCCATCTCCAAAGCACTTTTCAAGATGAATCCTGATGCGCCAGCCTTGAGCGCCTGGACTGCCAGCATGTCACCGCGATAGGTCGTGAGGATGATGACCTTGGCCTGCGGATCCGCTTCGCGTATGCGCTTCAGCGCCTCGATTCCATTGATGTCGGGCAGACTCACGTCCATCAAGGTCACGTCAGGGCGCAGTTTCCGATGCTGCTCCACCGCTTCTGTCGCCGTCGTCGCTCCACCTACGAAGCAGATGTCCGGGCTTTGTTGCACCACGGCCTCAATGCCATTCAGGATGAGCAGGTGGTCGTCGACGGCCAACAGTGCGATTGCGGAAGCATGGCCCCGGTCATCAGTGGGCATCACCATTTGGTCTCTCCATTTCTTGCCTATCAATAGGCATGCGCGCACTGCCCTGGTTGCAGATACTCTTTGGATGTCCCATCCGTCCCTCCTCATCTTCGGCGCTGAGAAAAGTCTTGGACTTTTGGTGCTACGAGCCACGCTGTTCTGCTGCCTGATCTGGATTGTGGTGAAGCTGAGCGATGGCCAAGTCGTTGGACTCTTCGGCTTTTTATCCGCAATTCTGCTGTTGGTAGGTTACCGAACGCGCGCTGCAGCAGTGACTGCGACAGTTGTGCTATCGATTGCTTGGTACACCGAAGCCTCCCCGTTCCACGCCATCGTTCTCTCAGGCTGTGTGGCCGCAGCGTTGGCATTGACCGGCCCCGGTCGCTACTCTGTAGACGCATGGCGCTCCGCCCGAAGGATTGTTGTGGTTTCGATGCGGCGCCGGCGCTGAACCAACTGGCTCGGCTTGTGCAAGCGTTCAGCCACAGGGAGGGTGAGCTGCACGGTCGTACCAGGGCTGCCGCCCAAGATTTCGAGCGCACCTCCCAGAGATTTGGCGCGCTCGCGCATGCCGACGAGGCCGAAGTGGCCAGCCTTCAGTGCTTCATCTGCTCTGTCGGAAGGCAGTCCGATGCCGTTGTCGCTTACCGTCAATCGCAAGGCGCCCGGGGTATACAGGAGCAAAGCTTCAATGCGTGTCGCAGACGAATGCCGGAACGCGTTGGTCAACGCCTCCCGCGCGATGCTGTAGACCTCAACGGCCCTGTCGAACTCCATGCCCACTTCGTCGCCTTCAACCGCGACTTGATAAGAGGCCTCAACATGCAGGCGGCCCAGTTCGACACATGCTTCGGCCACAGCCTCAGAAAGCGCGCCCGAGGCCAGGCGCTCCAGGTTCGGCGCCCCACGCAAGCCTTCCAAACGTTCGCGCCCCTCTCGCATCACTGAGCGTGCCCCTTGAAGTGCCGCCTCCAGCCGAGCTTTTGTCGGGTTCTCGGTTGGAAGCTGCTCCGCGGCCGCCCTCACCTGCAAAGTGAGCGCGGTGACGCCCTGCAGCACCGTATCGTGCAGGTCGCGCGCAATGCGCTCCCGTTCGATGGTCCGCGCTTCGATGTTCGCTCGAACTGAAGAGGCCACGGCACGCAGCCGCAGTCGATACGCAAGATGCAGCAAGGCCAAAAGCACAGCACCAGCCAAGACGTAGAACCATCGCGTCTGCCAATAGAACGGAAGCACGGATATCTTCAGCGAAGCTGGCTCTGCCGCCTCCAAACCTTCATTCGTTGTCGTCCTCACCAGGAACTCGTAGTTGCCTGGGGGCAGATGCGTATAGATGGCCTGACGTCGATTGCCTGCCTCGTGCCAGTCATTGTCGTAGCCGACCAAACGGTAGGCAAAGCGCAGACGAGTTGCGTCTGACAGCTGAGGTGCCGTGTAGCCAATTTGGAGCAGCGAGACGCCCGCCGGGGCCTGCAGGCCGGGCTGCCGAATCAATTCGGCATCGTCGGCGAGCACCTGCCGGACAAATGCCTTCGGAGCCTGGTTCGATGCAAGCTCCTCGGCGGGGTCGATGCGGCCCAGTCCCGCCTGGGTGGCAACCCAGACCACCCCGTCATTCGATACGACAAGCGTCGGCGTCTTCTGCAACTGCGGGATGGCACCTTCCAATCCATCCCTGAAGTCGTAGCGACGCGCCTTCACCGCGTAGTTCTTCTCTGTCGCTGCACGCATCCATTCGGCCTGAGAGATTCTGACGACGCCGTTGACCTCAGCGAGCCACAGGTCGCCCGAAGGAGACAGCGCGATGCCGGTCACGCCCGAGAGCTCCGGCTGCGCCGCTTCCAGGCGAATTGGCAACATGTGTCCATCGGGCGTTCGCAGGACCAGGCCTCGCTCCCCCCCAAACCAGGTTCCAGCGCTGCTTGCGTGGACGGAAAGGACGTTCCCGACCGTCAAGCCGTCTTCTTCCTCTACAGATAAAACTTGCCCGTCAGCGCCCACACGCCGTGCTCGCCCCGCCATGTAGGTCAACCAAACGCCGCCGTCCGTCTCCGCCGCCATGGCTATCGCCGTGCCTTTGGGCACACCCTGGAACTCTGACGCATGACGCCACTGGTCTCCCACTCGCCGGAACACGCCCGCGCGGGTGATTGAGGCCCAGAGAATCCCTTGAGCATCCTCGACTATCGCCTGATAGCGGTCGTGATTCGCGCCGCCTCGTCTTGGCCCAACGCCGTCAGGCGGCATGAGCTCGAGTCGTTGACCGTCGGTGACGTGCCAAAGCCGGTCATACGAGGCCGCCCAAGCTCCCCCATCGTTCGCCGATGCGATGGCGAAGATTTCCTCCTTCGGGCCGATTTTCAAAAGTTCGGCCTTCTCCTTGTTCAGCCTGAGCAGTCCGTCGTCTGAAGTGCCGACCCAAGCACCGCCGGCCTGGGACCGAGCCACCACTGGGTACTGCATGTTCGCAACCGGGAACTGCATCTGCACCGCTCCGCGCCGAAAGCGGTCCAGCCCTCCCGTCGTTGCAATCCACATGTTTCTCTTCGAATCCTCGAACATGTAGGTCGTCGTGCCGCCTGACATGCCCTGCGCCTGTGGAAAGCTCTCAAAAGTCCCTTGTGTAAGGTCGCCGGCTCCAGAACGGTCAACGACTCTGGTCACCCCTTCGTCGGAAAGAACCCACCCCGCCCCGTCGGCATCAACGACCAGTCGGTCCGAGTACGCCGAAGCCGGCAGTGCGAGTTGAGACTGGCCGACCTTGTACGAGCCGTCTCTGTACATGACCTCGCGCAACTTGCGCTTGTCAGCCGTCATCATCCATAGACGACCATCCGCGCCGGCCATGACCATCGCGAGCTCACCCTCAGACCCCGGCAGGAAAACGAAGTCTTCGTCGTTGACTCGCCTATACCAAACGCCTTTGGCGTCGTCAGTGAAGATGGTGCCGCGCGCGTCTATCTCCAGCAGGAGGCCAAAGTGCCCCTTGTCCTTTCGTTCGGTCCGCTGCCACCTTTTCCCGTCGAAGCGCGCGATGCCCTGCCCACAGCCAGCCCAAATTGCGCCGTCGGGCGCCTGACGAAAAAATTGGACCGTGCCGGTAGGCAGTCCCTCGGCAGGCTCGTATGTCTTCAGCGCCCCGTCCTTGAACACGCTCACGCCGCCCATCTGATATCCGATGAACAAGCGCCCGTCAGGGAACGCGCGCACGGATTGGACACTGTTGGCGGGAAGGCGAACTCCGCCCAGGGAATTGAAGCGTTCGAACGTCGCTCCGTCGAAACGGTAGAGGCCACTTTTGGCGCCCAGCCAGAGGAAGCCCTCACGGTCCTCCGTGATGCCAGCAATGCTCGACGGAGCCCCGTCGGCTTGGCGCCAAGCTGAGTGTTGGAACTGCCTGATGAGTGGAATGGGAGACGGGTCTGCCAAGACCGGAATGGGGCCAAGCCAAAAAATTCCAACCAGCAAAACTCGGACGAGATTTCTTCCCATTGGCAGCGCGGACGAGGATTCAGGGCGGGGGAGAGAACAAGCATGAATCGAGCCGCCGCCGTCAATTCGGCAGCACGGTCGCCCAGGTGCGACCGGCACCAGACCAGCCCGTCATGCGAACCGCGTTTCCACCACCACGATGCCGTTGGATCTTGCAGCCCCGAAGCGCATTTTCTTCAAAGGTTCGTACTCTGGTGAGTCATGGAAGCGCTTCACTGCTTCTTTGCTCGGAAACTCCAGCACCACAACAAAATTAGGCTGCCATATACCTTCGTAATTGACAGGCTGCAGGTCCGCACGCTATGGGCTTGGCGCCATGCTTTGCGAGCAGCGCGATGGCAGCCTGTCGCGCAGACGGCGAACCGCGAGGCGCCTGCGGCGTCGCTACCTGCGTCGGCCGATACCGTCCTTGCCATCGCGCTCGCCTTGGGCCTCTGCTGCAGGCGGCGATGGTTCCTCAGCAGTCCGAGTATTCAGAGCCCTCAATGGGCCGGCAGAGCGCGCCGCCAGGCGTGCAGGATGAGGAACTGCAATGAGACCGCGGCGCACGGAAATTTGCACCGCTTCCGTGCGACCCGAAGCACCCAGCTTCGAGAGGATCGACGTCACATGACTCTTGACCGTGCCTTCGGTGATTCCCACCTTCTCTCCCACGGCCTTGTTGGGCAAACCAGCGGCCAGGCACTGCAGGACCTCAAACTCTCTGCTGGTGAGCTCCGGCGAGTACGCGTTCTCCGCCATGGCCGCAGCGAGTTCCAAAGGAATGTAGCGTCCGCCAGAACGCAGCTTCAGCAGACACGCAGCCAACTCTTCCGAGGTGGTCCCGACCTGGAGCAGGCCTCTCACCCCCATGCGCAGCATTTCCCGCGCAGAGAGGTCACCAAAAACATCCAGGACCGCTATCACCACCGGCGTCGGCGCCGCATCTTCAAGTAGCCGCTTCACCACGGTCATGCTCGCAACCACGAGTGCGCGGTTTGGCAGCTGTGGCAGTTCGTCGTCACGCTCGAACTCGCCCACTTGACAGCCCATGGCCTTCAGCATGACGCCGAGCCCCCTCCGAACAACTTCACATTCATGGACGACCCAGATTCCTCGGTCTGAGGTCTGCCTCCCGTACATCGCTGAACCTCCGCATGCGGCGAAGGTCGCAGTGTCCCCAACGCGAGCGGGACGCACCAAGCCTACGAACGCATCGACGTGAGATACCCCATTTGGCATAGGCCAGCGGGCCACCTTGTGGGCCATGTGTGGGCCATGCGAACGCCTCTCGCTTCAATAGGGACCACGCGCGCCGGTTCGGCGTTTCGCCGGCGAAAGATGCCGCGGTAAAACACCAAGCCATCCGCGCCATGGTCTCGCGCCAGAGAACACGGTCGACATCCGCCGCCGCCTACGCACAGGCATGAGCTGCAGCGAGGCTGAGCAACAGAATTAAGGCAGCAGTACCAGTGAGCCGGTCTTGGCGCGAGCCGCGATGTCTTCGTGCGCCTTGGCGGCGTCACGCAGGGCGTACGTGGTGATGGCGACTTCGCCGAAGACACCGGCCTTGAGGGCGCTGAAGACGTCACTGGTCGCCTGCTCGACACGGCCGGACAGGTAAGTGGCCATTGGGCCGCCGACCATCTTGAGACCGCGCTTGGCCACCGCGTCCCTGTCGACATTCGGAGCACCGGACGCCGAACCTATGGAGACGATGGTGCCACCGTCTTTCACCGCCACAAGCGTCGCATCGAACGTCGCCTTGCCGACGAACTCGTAGACCACGTCCACGCCGGTCGGAACGAGCTGACGCACCTGCGCTCCCAAGTCGGGTGCGTCAGAGGCCAAGACGTGGTCGATGGCACCCACGAGCGCGGCACGCTTTGGTTCGCTGCCCGCGGTGCCGATGACGGTCGCACCTCGCGCCTTGGCCCAACGTGCCAGCAGGCTGCCGACGCCGCTGGACGCCCCCTGCACCAAGACCGTCTGCCCGGCCTGCAACTTGTGATAGCCGTTGAGGCCGGCCCAGGCCGTCAGGCCTTTGGTCAGAACAGCGGCAACTTGCTCAGCGCCGAGGTCATCGGGCACTGCGACCAGCGCACTGGCGTCCACATGCCGCGTTTGGGTGTAGCTGCCCGGGGCCAGGTAGTAGGCAACGCGCTGCCCGACCTGGACGTTGTTGACACCATGGCCAATCGCCTCGATGACACCAACGCCTTCGACGCCGGGAATGGCGGGCACAGGCAGGGGGAAGACGCCCTGACGGAACATCGTATCGATGAAATTCACGCCGATGGCCAGCTGGCGCAGGCGGACCTGGCCATCGCCGGGCAGGCCGATGTCTGGGTTGTCCTCGACCTCCAGGACTTCAGGGCCGCCGTAGGAATGGTAACGGATGGTGGTGTTCATGATGACTTCTTTCGCAGTTTTTGAATGCGTTGGCGGGCTCAGATGACGGCGAGCAGGCCGCCATCCACGAGCAGCGCAGTACCGGTCACGTAGCTCGACAGGTCCGAGCCCAGGAATGCAACGGCGTCGCCGATTTCCGAAGGCTGGCCCAGGCGGCGCAGCGGGGTGCGCAGGCGGAAACCTTCTGCAGCCTCGGCAATGCCCGGTGCCGTGCGCAGCAGGTGGGTGTCGATGGTTCCTGGCGCCACGGCGTTCACGCGAATGCCGTCGGGTCCCAGCGCGTCAGCCAGCGACTTGGCCATCAGCACGACGCCGCCCTTGCTGGTCGAATAAGCGACCGTGATGCCTGCACCGGAGAGTCCGCCCATGCTGGCCATGAGCACGATGCTGCCTTTCTTGCCGTTGGCCTTCATCTGACGGGCTGCGGCTTGTGCGCTGAAGAGCGTCCCGTCCAGATTCACGGCCAGAAGCTTGCGGAAGTCGTCAGCAGAAACGTCGGGGCCGTCGGCCTTGAGGCTGATGCCGGCATTGGCCACCATCACGTCCACGCCACCGAATTCGGAGGCCGCCTCAACGAGCGCGTCGACCTCTTCCTTCTTGCTCACGTCCGCCTTCACAAAGGTCGTCGCAACGCCGAGCGCCTTGATTTCGTCGGTGGTTGGCACACCGCCTTCGCGAGGGTCCGGGCTGATGTCTGAAACCACCACCGCCTTGGCGCCATGCCTGGCCGCATTGATGGCGATGGCACGGCCAATGCCGCTGGAGCCGCCAGTGACGACGACGACTTTGTTCTGCAGGATGTTGGTGTTCATGTCGCTCTCCTTATTGCGGCAGTGCATTCAGTTGCTTCAGGACCGAGTACAGGTTGGCGACGCCCCAGTGCTCGGTAATCTTTCCGCCTTGCACTCGCATGGCGTCCACTGTTTCAAAGTGGATGGGTTTGCCGCTGGCGGGAAGGCCCAGGAAATCGCCCTTGTGGGTGCCGTGATACGTCTTGTAGGTCGTCACGACATCGCCGTCGGAGCGCTGCCAGTGGATGACCGCATGGAAATCCGGGAATGCTTCGCGCAGCTTCTTGTAGAGGCCGAGGGCGCCAGCCTTGTCGGGTGTGCAGTTCGGCTGCGGCGTGTGGTCCAGGAAGTCGTCAGAGAAGAGCTCGTCAAACAGGGCCCAGTTGCCGCCACCTTGCACTTCGGCGGTGTTTCGACGAATGACGGCCTTGGCGGCCTCGCTGATGTTGGTGGTGTCAGTCATGTTGATTCTTTCGAGTGAGAGGTTCAGATTTCGAAGCCGCCGATGGTCATGCCGCCGTCCACGACGAGCATCTGACCCATGACGTAAGAAGAGGCCTCAGAGGCCAGCCACACTGCAGCAGCGGCAATCTCGGAGGGAAGGGCGCCGCGCTTGGCCGGGATGGCCGAGGTAGCGAGCTCTGCGAAGCCGGGGTTCTGGGCACTGGCTTCCTTGACCATGGGCGTCTCGGTCCAGCCAGGGGCCAAGGCATTGATGCGCAGGCCATGCGCGGCGTTTTCCATGGCCGCGACTCGAGTGAGCCCGTGGACGCCATGCTTCGACGCCGCATAGGCACTCATGCCGCCCGGGCCGGTCAAGGCCGCCACCGACGCGGTGTTGACGATGGCGCCGCCGCCGGTGCGTCGCAGCAGCGGGATCTGGTGCTTCATGCCCAGGAAGACGCTTTTGAGGTTGACCGAAATGACCCGGTCAAAGTCTTCCGTGGGGTAGTCCTCGATGCGGTGTGCCTGACCCGTGATGCCGGCGTTGTTGAACGCCACGTCCAACCGACCCAGGTCCTTGTCGATTCGAGCGATGAGCTCACGTACCTGCGCCTCGCTGGAGACGTCCATCGGCGCCGTCAGCACGCGGCCGCCGAGCTCGGCAATGAGGTCTCGGGTGGCCGCAAGGCCGCCCTCGTTCAGGTCCGCCGCAACGACGATTGCGCCGCGGCTTGCGAAGGCCCGAGCGGCCTCGCGACCAATCCCGGAACCAGCCCCGGTGACCAGCGCCACCTTGTTCTCAAAATCCTTTGGTGCCATTTGCTACTCCTTGAAGTGGTGCAGCTCGTTGCTGCATGGTTCGAAGAGTAGGGACAGTAGGGACGCAGGACCTATCGCGGTAGCCTCTTTGTTTCGATGGAATTTATCGTCAATGCAGATACATTGACTCAAGCCTCCTTGAGCCGGGCGATGAACCATCGCCCGGCTGGCCCGGGTGGCGCGTCCCCTCGATAAACGGCGTACATGGCGATGCTGGGCGTGCTCGGCTGGTGCACCTCCAGGCTGAGCGACACCAGTTCGCCGCTGTCGATGTCTCGCTGCACCATCTCGCGTGGCATGTGGCCCCAGCCGAAGCCCGCTTTCAGAAAGGCGTGCTTGGCGCCCAGGTCCGCCAGTCGCCAGATCTGCGCCGCCAGGACGCCGTAGCTGCGACCTGCGCTCAGCGTGGTCCGGTCGGTCAGGACCAGTTGAACGTGGCGCTCCAGCTCGCTGGAGCTGAGTGGGCCCTGCAGGGACGCAAGGGGGTGCGATGGCGAGACGACGGTCACCATCGGCACCTGCGCCAGGGCCTCTGACCTCGTCCCTTCCGGCACGACGGGAAGCGAGCCGACGATGCCGATTTGACAAGTCCCTTCCAGCACCGGTTGCACAACGGCGCCGAGCGCTTCGACGTACATCCGCAGCGGCGTTGTCGGGAACTGTTCCTTGAAGGCTCCTACGGCCGCTGTCAGTGCGCTCATCGGGAACATCACGTCCACAGCAACCGACAACTCCGGCTCCAGGCCTTCCGACAGGGTGCGCGCGCGAGCCTTGAAGCTGTCCATGCCATGAATGACGGCCTTGGCCTCGCCCAGCAGTGCCTTGCCCTCCTCCGTCAGCACCGGATACCGGGCTGAACGGTCGAACAGAGTCACCCGGAGTTGGCCCTCCAGATTGGCCAGCGTCTGGCTCACCACGGACTGGGCGCGTCTGAGCTTGCGGCCTGCGGCGGAAAAGCTGCCCTCCTCGGCGGCAGCAATGAAGGTGCGAAGTTGGTCCAGAGAGACGCCGTCGAGCATCTATCGCTCCCGATGATGGATTCCATCTAAACATATAGGCTTCCCAGCTGGCTGTCCAGTTTTTAAGCTTCGTTCCATCGCATTAGACGGAGCACAGACATGAAAGCCATCTACCAAATGCCGCATCAAACCAGTACCTCTGAACGGGCTTTGCACCGGGCCAGCGATGCGCACACTTCTCACCGCGGCATCGCCGCTCGCACCAGCGGTCGCATCCACGGGCCAGTGAACCGCCTTGTGAGTCCCGGCATGGCGGGCAGCTATCTCAAGCCGTTCGTCTTCCTGGACTACTTCGACTTCCAGTCGACCGGCGAGACGATGTTCCCGATGCATCCGCATTCGGGCATTGCAACCACGACAGTCCTGCTGGAGGGCGGCATGCGCTACGAAGACACCACTGGCGCCAGCGGCGTGCTGAAGGCAGGTTCCGTGGAATGGATGCGGGCCGGAAAGGGCGTATGGCATGACGGTGTGCCGCTGCCCGGCCAGCGCCTGCGCGGCTACCAGCTGTGGCTGGCTTTGCCCGAGGCGCTTGAATTGGCCCCTGCCCAGAGCCAGTACCTCGAGCCTGCCGAAGTCCCCGTCGTGGGCAAGGTGCGCGTCATCCTTGGCCAGTACCAGGGCGCGCACAGCAAAGTCAACTCTCCCGAAGGCATCCAGTACCTGCACGTGTCACTGAACGCAGGCGAAAGCATCGAGCTTCAGCCGCCTCCAAGCCACCAGGTGGCTTGGCTACATGTCGGCAGCGGTTCCCTGTTGAGCGGCATGGAACGCATTGCCGATGAGTTGGTGGTCTTCGAAGAAGGCGACCAGGCGGTTCGGCTTACCGCTGAGCACGCCTCCGACTTCATCTTCGGCACCGCGCGCAAACACCCGCACGACCTGGTGCTGGGCTCGTATTCGGTTCACACCTCCCATGCTGCGCTTCGGCTCGGCGAACAAGAAATTGCTCGGCTTGGCGAGCAACTCCGCGCAAGCGGGCGGGCCATCTAAGACCCACCTCACCCAAGTTACCCCTTCTCTTTACCAACGTCCTTTCAATCCAAAGCTTCATTCAGGAGTTTCATCATGCAATCGACCAATACCGTCTCCACTCCCGTCAACGTGTCCGTGCTGCCGCTGCTCGGCCGCCTGCTCATCGCCACCATCTTCTTGGTCAGTGGCTTCGGCAAGCTGACGGCTCCGAGCGCCACCATCGGCTACATCGCGTCGGTCGGCCTGCCCCTGCCCGAGCTCGCATACGCGGGTGCTCTGGCCGCCGAGCTGGGTGGCGGACTGCTGCTGGTGCTCGGCTATCGCACCCGCTGGGTCGCCGCTGCTCTTGCTGCGTTCTCTGTCGTCTCTGCGGTGCTGTTCCACAACGCACTGGGCGACCAGAACCAGATGTTCCACTTCCTGAAGAACCTGGCCATGGCCGGCGGGCTGCTGCAGTTCGTCGCCTTTGGCGGTGGCACGCTGAGTCTGGACGAGCGCAAGTCTGAAGTGACCGGCGTTTTGAGCACCGCACGCTGAACCGATGGGTGGACCTTCCATCACGGGCGGTCCACCGCTGACGCACCTCACCAAATCCGATTCAAGCCATGAAGCCAATTCCCGCCCTCGCCGTCGCCATCCTCAGCGCCACCACCATGGTCGCAAGCGCAGTGACCGCCGCGCCAGCTGTGCCTGCGCATGCCGACACCGTCATCAAAAACGTCGTCCTGGTCCATGGCGCCACAGTTGACGGCTCCTACTGGGAACAGGTCTATCGCGAGTTATCTCAAAAGGGTTACCACGTCACCATCGCCCAGCACCCGCTGACCAGCTTTGGCGCCGACGTCGCCGCCACCCAACGAGTCCTTTCGCTGCAGGACGGTCCGGTCGTCCTTGTCGGTCACAGCTACGGCGGAGCCGTCATCACCGCCGCAGGAAGCGACGAGAAGGTCAAGGCGCTCGTCTATGTTGCGGCACATGCTCCCGACGCCGAAGAGAGCGTCGCCGACCTGAACGGAAAATACCCGATGGAAAGCCTGAAGGCGGTGCAAGCCACGCCAGACGGCTACATCTACGTCGACCGGTCGAAGTGGCGTGAGGTCATCGGTGCCGACACGCCCAAGTCCTATTCCGACTTCGCTGCCGCCAACCAGGTACTGACCAATGGCGAAGCGTTCGGCGCGAAGCTGCAAACCGCAGCTTGGCATCTGAAGCCGACCTACGCCCTCGTCACGACCGACGACAAGACTGTGAGCCCAGACCTGCAGCGCTTCATGTACGAACGAGCGAAAGCTCAGACGGTCGAGGTCAAGGCCAGCCATTCAGTGCTCGTGTCTCAACCGAAGGCAGTGGTTGACCTCATCGTCACGGCCAGCAAGCTTCGCAGCTCCGTAGCGCCATGAGCGCCCAGAGAAAAAGACCGGGCACCGACCATCAAGTCGATGTCCCGGCCTAGCCGCTCAGAACCGCGATGCTTTCAACAGCCAGTGATCAGGCGGCAACGGCGAGGTCCTGAACCAGCTGCTTGTGCAGGCCATAGAAGTCGAAGTAACTGTCAGCACGGACAATCTTCCCGTCCTTGAGTTGGTAGACATCGCAGAAGTTCACCTGCATCTTGCGGCCTGTCGGTTCGATGGTGCCGGCCGGTGAGTGAAAGACACCTTCGTGGGTACCGCGGCCGATGCCCTGTGCGACGACGTGGTCCCCAAGGGCCGTCAGGCTGCGCACTTCGCAGGTCGCATCCGGGAAGATATTGAACCAGCTCTTCCACGGGTCAATGATGGCATTGACACCGGTAGAGGTGAAGTTGAACGGGACATCCAGCCATTCACTCTCGGGAGCACCGAAGCCAGCGATGGTCTCCAAGTCCTTGGTGTTCACGGCTTCATACAAGGCGCGGATGCGGTCGACGTTCTGTTGGGTGTTCATGGTGGTTCCTTTCAGTTGAACCTCGCTGATGAGGTGAAGAAAGTCTAGGAATCACCGCCGACCGGCACCTGCCTAAAACGCTGCATCCGCTTGCCAATTTCTGCAAACAGCTCAAGCGACCCTCACCATCTGCAGACTGGCAAGGCGCCACCAATGCTTGCACGAAGCGACAAGTAGCTTGGTCGAACGGGCAAGTCGAACATGGCCCCGCTTTGTAGAGTGACGACAAAGCGCGGACATTGCCCATGAGCCCGCGTGCTTGCGGAACAACACGGTGGCGGCCATGCAACTCTTCGAAAACATGCTTCTTCTCCTTGCCCTGGCGGTCTTGCTGCTACAGGTATCACGACGCATGTCCTTGCCTTATCCCTCCATGCTCGCGCTCGCGGGCGCGGTGGCGGGGCTGCTGCCATGGGCGCCGCAAGTGAGCATCGAGCCTCATCTGGCACTGGTCCTCTTCATCGCCCCGGCGCTTCTCGATGCGGCTTACGACACCTCGCCGCGGGAACTTGTCAGAAACTGGTTGCCGTTGACCGCGCTCGTCGTGGTGGCGGTGCTTCTCACCACGGCGGCTGTTGCTTGGGTGGGATGGGCTCACGGAGGCCTGCCTTTGGCTGCGGCCATCACCCTTGGAGCCATCGTCGCTCCGCCTGATGCGGTGGCTGGAACGACCGTGATGCAGAACTTCCGTATCCCACGCAGGACACTGTCCATCATCAACGGCGAGAGCCTGCTCAATGATGCCGTGGCGCTACTCATCTTCGGCGCGGCCGCCGCGGCAGCCATGACCCCGCACCTGGCCATCTCATCTCAGCTACCTATTCTGGCCGCGTCGGTACCAGCTGGCGCCCTGCTGGGGTACTTG
Source organism: Ideonella azotifigens (assembly GCF_021043325.1). Classification (NCBI taxonomy): domain Bacteria; kingdom Pseudomonadati; phylum Pseudomonadota; class Betaproteobacteria; order Burkholderiales; family Sphaerotilaceae; genus Ideonella; species Ideonella azotifigens. The sequence goes on along the minus strand of NZ_JAJNKD010000001.1, from coordinate 911,313 downwards.
CTCGGCAAAGCCTTCGTGCATCTGGCCCCTATCGTGGCCGGCACGATGTCGGCCACCATCGTCGAGTTCGTGATGACCTTCGGCGCATGGCTCATTGCAGAACATCTGAAGATTTCCCCAATCATTGCCGTCGTCGTGTTCGGCATGACCGTCGCCCGCTACTTCCCCTCCCGGAGCAACGCCCGCGACCGCGTCCACTCGTACGCCGTATGGGGCGCCGCAGTGTTCGCGCTGAATGTTTTGGCATTCCTGCTGATGGGACTCCAAGCGCGCAACATCATTGCCCAACTGTCCGGTCAAGCGCGCATGGATGCACTTGCCTTCGCTGGGGCCGTGCTTGGCACCGTCATCGTCGTGCGTCTGGCCTGGGTGCTCGCCTATGGGACCGTCATCCGCGCGCTCCATCCTGCGTTCGAACGCCTGGGCGTTGAAGTCCCGGTGGCGCCCAAACGAGTGGGCGTGCTGGTCGGGTGGTCCGGCATGCGTGGCTTGGTCACGCTAGCGACAGCTTTTGCCCTCCCCGCGGACTTCCCAGGTCGCGACACCATCGTGCTCGCGGCCTTCGCGGTGGTGTTGGGAACTCTCGTCTTGCAGGGTCTGACCCTGGGCCCGCTCATCAAGCGGCTGGGCATACAGCCCGATCATTCGCTTGAGCACGAGCTCGCTTCTGCCAGGACAAGGCTGGTCGACGCCGCTCTCCAAGTGCTCGAAGGGCAAGAGACCCACAAACCGGGCGTAGCAGAAGTCATTCAAGAGCTCCGGGCCGACCGCCGCGCTCTGAGCAACCCTGCTGAGGCCTCCACCGTCACAGAATTGGACGAAGCCCGGCTACAAGCGCTACGGTCCCAGAGGCGTTTGCTACACGAGCTCAGGGCCTCTGGGGAAATCGAGGACGACGTTTTCCACGTCATCGAGGAGGAGCTCGATTGGGCCGAGCTGAACGCATCAGCTGCGGCACAGGCCCGCATCGCCAGTGTCTAGGAAATGCCGTGAGCAGAAGTCCCTCTTCTACATCTGCGCCTGGTTGGGCTGACCTCCCCGCACCGCTTGTGGCCGAGCCGATTGAAATACGGTCAGCCAGCGTTTTGCAACATCAGGGGCAGCACCAACACAGCATCTGGTTTGTTCACGGCGGCATCTTGAAGGCCTGCCATTACACAGAGAGCGGCAGCGAAAGGGTGAAGGAGTTCTACTTCCCCGGTGAGTTCTGCTTCCTCTATCTGTCCTGGCTCACCGGCCAGCCTGCCAGCTACCAGATCGAGGCGGCGGAGGACTCGGTTGTCACCGAAATTCCGCTGAGCTGGCTCGATACCAGGGACGCAGAGGCCACAGTACTGCGGTTGCTTCGCATGCAGCTCGCTTTCAAGGAACGCAAGGAGGAGATGTTCCTCCTCCATTCCCCCGCGCAGCGCTACCAATATGTCCTCAAGCACTTCCCCGTGTGGACGAGCCTGCTGAGCCAAAAACAGCTCGCGGCCTACATCGGCATCACCGAAGTGTCGCTGTCGCGGATACGCGGCAGACTTAACAAACGTTAATGGCAGCCTCCGTCGATGCAACGAGGATGAGGCTCCCCAACCTGCCATTGGCGCTGTCCGTGAAGCTGTATTTCATTCTTGCTCAAGGCCTTGCGGCGGTTTCGTTTCTGCTGGACCTTGCGTCGTTCCAGATTCGCCGAAAGGAACTGGTACTCGCGGCTCTGAGCGCTTCGACATGTCTGCTTGCCGCTCAGTATGCGTTGCTCGATGCCTGGGCGTCGGCGGCCATGATGCTGTTGGCAAGCCTGCGATTCCTCGTGAGCAGCGTAACCCGCTCACCACGCGTCGAGCAGATCTTTCTTTTCACCGCCACAGCGGTATTCGTTGCGCTTCCCCTCTCCTCAGCGAGCTGCTTGGCATGGCTTGGAAACTGCATCCAAACGCATGCGGCTTTCAACGCATCGGACCGCCGGATGCGACTACAGATGATGCTCGGGTCGGGACTTTGGATTGCGCATAACGTGCACATCGACGCTTGGGTGAGTGTTCTGGCCGAGGCAGGTTTCCTGCTCAGCAATTGCGTGGGCTACTACCGCTTCCACATGGCCGCTCGGGCGCCCGAAACGACTTCGGGCGCTCCAGCGACCTGAAGCGCCCGAATCGAGCCGAGAGTCCGGGTCAATCGCGCTTGTCCTCGCGGTACAAGACCATCCCTGCGTGGTGAAGAACGCCATCGCGGAACTCCCCGTCGGCGGTGAAGCCGGTGTCGTCGACGTAGTCGATGTGGTTGCCCGTGACGCGGTAGCGACCTTGGTACGCGCTCTGCCTCTTTCCACGGGCCTCGTCGTAACGACCATTCGAAAGAAGTTCATGCCGGATGTAGCCGTCCGCGGTGACCCACATGCCCGCGTAGGGGTGGCTGTCGTGACGCTCGGTCTTGGCGGAATGGCTTTGCGTGGCTGTCGTGCTCATGGTTGATCCTGTGCTTTGGGGTTCAGAACTGTTGCCCCGGGCGGCCCATGCGGCATCCGGTGCGGCCCACATCACCGCCGAAGCAACGGAAAGCAGGACCGTGATTCCGTAAGTTGAGGTTTCTCGCTTCATCGCATCTCTCCAACGATTCGTTGCGTGGGATGAGAAGAAGTCTAGGAAGCGAGGCACGATGACATTGGCCGGATTGGCTTGCCAATTTGCCTGTTCCTGCAAACTGCGTGGCTTTGCGATGACGGGCCCAAAAGGTCACTTGTCTATTTCTCGCGGATGCTTGCACTCGGCGCTTGCGAAGACCCACGATGCGCCCAAATCAGTGCGCAGAGTTCTAAGCTGGCGCCATGTCCAGCAACACCGCAACTTCCATGCGCCAGGAACGCCAAGATTCGGTCCTGCAGGTCATGTTGCGCAGGGCGGAACTTGCAGCGTGCATCAAGCGGCACGCACCTCGTGAAGGCGTCTTCTTCACGAAAGTCCCTCGCCTGACGCTGATACGCGTGCACCGAGTCGACCACCCGGTTCACGCTGTCCATGAACCTGCTGTGTGCATGCTCGCTCAGGGCAGCAAGCGGCTCCTGCTCGGCGGCGAGGCCTACGTCTACGACCCGAACACGTACCTCGTCGTGTCTCAGCATTTGCCGGTCTCCGGTCAAGTCATCGACGCGACACCCGAGTTGCCGTATCTCGCCATCCGGTTGGAATACGACACCAAGGAACTGGCCTCGCTGATGCTTGGCATGGGCATGAAGAGCCAGACCCTCAAGCAAGGCGCCTCTCGCGGCATCGTGACCGCCGACGTCACCCCCTCGCTGCTCGACGCCATGGTGCGACTGGTGAGGCTACTGGATACGCCGGAGGACATTAAGCCGTTGGCTCCGCTGACCATTCGCGAAATCTTGTATCGGCTGCTCAGAGGCCCTTGTGGCCACCAACTCGCACAGCTGGCGCTGACGGACAGCGCGAGCCATCGCGTAGCCAGGGCGATCGATTGGCTCCGCGAGAACTACCACGGACCGCTGGAACTGGACAGGATGGCCGAGATGGCCCATCTAAGTGTTTCCGCGCTTCGCACCCATTTCAAGGCAGCCACCGCGATGAGCCCGCTGCAGTATCAGAAGAACCTGAGACTGCAAGAAGCCCGACGCATGCTCATCGCCGAGCGACTGGACGCGGCAAGTGCAGGTCATCGCGTCGGCTACGAGAGCGCTTCTCAATTCAGCCGCGAATACGCCCGCATGTTCGGCGCACCACCAGCCAGGGACGTCAGGCGCTTTCGGGAACACCAAGGCCTCCCTACCCCTTTTGGATGAGAGCGCGTCGTCCTGCTAATGTCGCCAGGCCGGCTTGCCGAGTTTGGCTTGCCCATTCCAGTCGTCGCCCATCCCTGAAAGTCTCCTACACAGCAACGTTCAGCCATGGCTACTCAAGACATCGCTTCAACCGCTGCGGCGCCTCGATTCGCCGCCGTGCCGAACCTCCCGCCGCCCGACGCGGGCCGCATTCGCGAGCTCGCCGGGTTGGTCGAGCGACATGCCCCTCAAGAAGGAATCTGCCCGACATCCATTCCGAGACTGTCGGCCATCAAGCTGTCCGCTCCCAGCGAGGAACTGGTCCACGCATTGCACCAGCCCGCTGTCTGCATCATCGCCCAGGGTGGCAAGCGCGTCATGTTGCGCGATGAGGTCTACACCTACGATGCATCCAGATTCCTGGTGTTCTCCACGGACCTGCCCATCAGCGCCCAGGTCACCCACGCAACGTTCAATGCGCCGTACCTGTGCTTCCGTCTGGACCTGGACCCAGCAGAAGTATCAGAGCTGGTACTGCAACTCGGCCCTCCGGCGGTTCCCCGAGCCAAAACCTCGCGGGGTCTGTTCCTGAGCAAGGTCACGGACGGCATGTTGGACGCAGCCATACGCCTCATGCGGCTGCTCGACTCGCCGGAAGATGCTGCCATGCTGGCGCCGCTGGCGGCCCGTGAACTGGTGTACCGACTGCTGCGCAGCGAACAGGGCGAACGACTGGCCCAAGTGGCAAGAACCGACAGCCACGCCAGCCGGGTGTTGCGCGCCGTTTCCTGGCTCAAATCCAACTTCGCCGAACCGCTGAAGGTAGATGAACTGGCGCGTGATTGCTGCATGAGCACATCGTCGCTGCACCACCATTTTCGTGCAGTGACGTCGATGAGCCCACTTCAGTACCAGAAGCAGCTTCGTTTGCAGGAAGCAAGGCGTCTGCTCCTGAGCGAAGGGATTGAAGTCTCGCGCGCAGGCTACACGGTTGGCTACGAGAGCGCCTCCCAATTCAGTCGTGAGTACAGCCGGCTATTTGGCGTTCCTCCATCCAAGGACGTCTCTCGCCTGCGCGATGCAGGTGGCCAATGAACTCGCACAGGGACAAGGAGCAATTCATGTCATCGGACACAACAAGAGACGCTGGCCTGAAAATTCTCAAGACAATCGAGGCAACAGATACGCCAAGCATCATCGCCTCGCTGCGCGACGTGGCGCCGGACCTCGCCGACTTGGCCATCTCGTTTGCATATGGGCAGGTTTACGCGAGGCCTGGCCTGACGCTCCTGCAGCGCCAGATGGCAACGGTCGCCATGCTCGCAGCCGTGGGCGGCCTTGAACCGCAGCTCAAGTTCCACCTGCGGGGCGCTCTGAACGTCGGGGCTTCGGCGGCGCAGTTGGTGGAGGTCATGACCCATCTCGTGGTCTACGCCGGCTTTCCCGCTGCGCTGAACGGCGTGGCTGCGCTCCGCGACATCCTCCAGCCGGCTTAACTGCCAACTGTTCCCGATGCTTCCAAGGCGCCGAGTGACACGCGCTACCAAGCCGGCCTGGCAGCGTTGGGAGCGATTGACGGCTCAGCGGGAGAGAAAGTCATCGCGTCTCTTGCCGCGATTGCGCCCGACCTAGGACGATTCATCATCGAGTTCGCCTTCGGCGACATCTACACGCGTCAGGCCCTGGACCTGCACACACGTGAGCTGGTAACGGTTGCAGCGTTGGCGGCGATGGGCAACGCCAGGCCCCAGCTGAAAGTGCACACCCACGGTTTTCTTAACGTCGGGGGCAGCAGAGAGGAGCTTGTGGAACTGGTCATCCACACCGCCCCGTACGCCGGCTTTCCGCGAGCCATCAACGCAGCACTGGCCGTCCAAGAGGTGCTGGCGGAGCGAAAGGGCGGGGTTCACTGAATCGCGGCGAGGAGCAAGCGCGTTTCCCTTTCACGCCGCTCCCTGTATAGAGGCACCTGCAGGACGATGCCATTCCGTTGCGCATGGCGCGGGCAGCGCGCCTGGGATATTTCCGAGCCACGGCCAATTGGCGCCGACATGGAAATGCCTGACGCGGCGCCCGTGCCCCGCCGCGCAAACTGACCGAAAACTGAAGTGCGAGGAACCATGGACTTCGAACTTGGCACCGCCGAGGCACTCGACGAACGTGTTCCCGGCGAACTGATTGCGACCAGCAAGGGAACGCCATGGCGTGACCTCCTTGTCCAGATGTACACCCGCAGGCCTGTTCAGGACAGTCTCCTGATACCGGCTGTTCCGGAGCCACTCATCGTGTGGGTCGTGTCGGGAACCGCGCTGGTAGAGGAGCGACCACTGCAGGGCGAATGGATGGCCAATGAGGTCAGGGAGGGCGACTTCTTCCTTCAAACGTCTCCCCGCCCGTGCGAGCTGCGCTGGCGAACGCTCACCCATGAGCCGTTCCGGGTGATGCACGTCTACCTCGGTCTGCCACTCGTTCGCCGGGCCGTCATCGACGTCCTCGGGCCAGAGGCTGGGACCGTGCAGCTACGCGAAATCTCCGGCGGCAGCGATGCCATCATCAGCAATCAATTGCGCATGCTTCGCGACGAGCTTGTTGACAGGCGCACGCCCAGCACGATGCTGGTCCAGGGCCTGGCGAGCAGCCTGGCTGTTCACCTGGTTCGCTCTTATGCGAGCGAGGCGCAGGTTCCGGCGACACCGCATGGGGGCCTCCCGGCATTCAAGATGCACCGCGTTCTTCACGCAATGCAGGAGCGTCTTGACCAAGAGCTTGACCTGAGCCGTCTGGCGCGTGAGGTTCAGCTGAGCGACTCGCACTTCTCTCGCGCCTTCAAAAAGAGCACTGGCTTCTCACCGTCGCAGTACCTCACCCGATTGCGCATGGAACGCGCACGTCGTCTCTTGAGAGAAACGGACATGCCAATCGTGGAAGTGGGCTTGGAGGTGGGGTACGCCAGTCCAAGCCATTTTGCGCAGGTGTTTCGCAAGGAGGTTGGCGTGCTTCCAAGCGACTATCGAAGCGTTCGCTGAGCCCCCCCCGAGAGCCGGCAGCAAAACTTCGATATCGAGAGCAAAACCACGAGCGACCAAGCAAACATCCATCGGCACCATGGGAACCGTGGCAGCTACGGAAGACAAGCGATTCGTAGCCACCGCGACCTCCAACCCAACTGCCGAAAGGAACTGTCATGACACTCAATGGAAAAGTCGCTCTGGTCACCGGTGCTTCGAGTGGCATCGGCGCTGCAACGGCTCTGAAGCTGGCTGCCGCTGGCGCCAAGGTCGGCCTGGCCGCCCGTCGCCTGGACCGGCTGAACAAGCTGGTCGACCAAATCAAGACCGCCGGCGGCGAAGCCATCGCCATCCAGATGGACGTGGTGGACCGTGGGTCCGTTGAAGCAGGCGTCAACAAGCTGGTCGAGACCTATGGCGGTCTGGACATCGTCTTCAACAACGCTGGCCTGATGCCCATCTCCGACGTCGAGACACTGAAGGTCGACGAGTGGCACCGCATGGTCGACGTCAACGTCAAGGGTCTGATGAACAGCACCGCGGCGACACTGCCGCAGCTCATCAAGCGCGGCTCTGGTCACTTCGTGAACACGTCGTCCATCGCCGGCCGCAAGGTGTTCCCGGGTCTGGCTGTGTACTGTGCGACGAAGCACGCCGTGTCTGCCTTCACCGAGGCATTGCGCCTGGAAGTTGGCAAGAAGCACAACATCCGCGTCACCAGCATCCAGCCCGGCGCCGTGGACACCGAGCTGTTCAATCACATCACTGACAAGGGCTACCGCGACCAGATGGAGGGCCTGCGCGAGCAGATGTCTTTCCTGAGCAGCGACAACATCGCCGATACGGTGCTGTTCGCCCTGCAGGCTCCGGCGCACGTCGACGTGGCCGAGCTGTTCGTGCTGCCTACCGACCAACCCTGGTAATCGCAGGAAGCTGGCATCGGAAACACGACCGGCAAGGACTCGATAAGTTCGAGCATTTTGGACTCACGGCCCAGAGTGCCGACGATGTCGATGCACCACTCATCGGGGAGGCATATGCCAACTTCGAGTGCAAGCTGCACGACGGCAGCAAGGTCGGAAGCTTCAACCTCTTCATCTGGGAGATTGTGAAAGCTCACGTCGCTGCCAACCCAGCCCACCCCGAGACCGTTCATCACTTTTGGCCGAAGCCACGGTGCGCCAGCCCGGGCTGGCGTTGTATCGCTGGCTTGAGCGCAGCTGTCCTTCTGGCGGTCAGCTTTTCCTTCAGTGGTGCCCCGGCCATCGGCCAGTCTGTCAGGCAGCTGCCAGCTGCAGCGTGGCTGGCCGATGTGCCGTCTGTCGATTAGCCGAAGAGCTTGACGGCAGTCTTGGCCACCTGCTCGCCCTGGTGACGCGCGCCTGCCAAGTCGATCTCCGTGGGCTGACGGGAGCCGTCGCCGGCAGCCACCGTCGAAGCACCGTATGGTGAGCCGCCAACGATTTCGCTCACGGTCATCTGCCCGGCGTGGCTGTAGGGCAAGCCAACGATGACCATGCCAAAGTGCAAGAGGTTCGTGATGACCGAGAACAGCGTTTGTTCTTGCCCACCGTGCTGAGTGGCTGTCGAGGTGAACGCACCACCCACCTTGCCGTTCAGCGCGCCGCGGGCCCACAGGCCACCGGTTTGGTCAAGGAACGCAGCCATCTGCGAAGCCATGCGGCCGTAGCGAGTTGGCGTTCCAACGATGATGGCGTCGTACTGCTCCAGCTCAGCCACCGTTGCCACAGCAGCGGCTTGCTTCAGCTTGAAGTGCGCGCCCTTTGCGATTTGCTCAGGGACCGTTTCGGGAACACGCTTGACGTCCACGACGGAAGCTCCGCCAGCGCGGGCCCCTTCGGCGACCGCTTGGGCCAGTTGTTCAACGTGTCCATAGGACGAGTAGTAAAGAACCAGAACCTTGGCCATGCGGCACTCCTGAAAAAATTGCGGCGAGATGCCGCGTTGTGAAAAGTCTTCATTGCGGGAGGAGTCAGGCGGCCACCGACGGAGCCCCTGCCAATTGACGGCCCCGAGTCACTCTGTTCGCCCACGAGAACACGTCTGACACCAGGGACGGGTCACCGTCCGGCTGAGCGTCCAGCAAGTCGGCGCCCAACTTGAGGATGCCGCGCTTGCCCGCCATGGCGACAGCCTGCGTCCGGTTGCTGGCACCAAGCTTCGAGAAGATCGACCTTGCATGCGTCTTCACCGTGCCGTCTGAAATGCCCAATACCCTGGCAATGGCCTTGTTTGACATGCCTCTAGCGAGCAGTTCCAGCAGCGTGGCCTCTCGGCAAGTCAAACCTGGGGCTCCAACGTGCTCCGCCATCACAGACGCCACTGGCGGAGTGATATGGCGACGCCCCGCACCAACACGCAGTACCGCCTGTTGGAGTTCGTCACAAGCAACCGAAAGAAGCAGCAGCCCGCGGGCGCCTTTTCGAATCAGGGCTCGCGCTGCCTGGTCCCCAAAAGAGGAAGCCACAACGATGATTGCAGGCCCCTCCCGGCATGGCAGGAGTTGCTCGAGGAGCTCCAAAGCGAGGTCCTGGCTCGTCAGCAAGACGCGGGCAGACAAGAGCTCCTCAGGCACCGGTGTGCCCTGGCCCACACCAGGGCCCCTGAGGTCAAGACCTTGGTGCCCGCTGACCATGGCAGCAAGACCCTGGCGAATCACTTCGGACTCGTGAAGCACGCCAACACTGAGGCGACCTGGAGAATGCAACATATCCCGACTCCTCTGTGAGCGCAGTTCGTCATACCGACTGGGGGAGTGTCGGAGTTGATTCATCGGCAGCCAAGAGCGCCATCGGGTCGCTATCGGACAACCCAAATGGGGGGTGTGGTCGCCTGCAGCCCAGGCAGACGCAACTGCAGGCCTTGCCTTGCTCGGCCTTCAATCAGGGCGCAGGTCGAAGGGCCGAGAGGCTAAGCCGTTGATTTGCACGCCAAACGTCCGCGAACTTGAAGTTGGTCGCGCTCAGCCCGCCTCGCTCATGCGCCAACGGCTCACCCACCGCGCCAGCGCCGAGAACCCCAGATCCGCCACGATGGCCAGCAGGCCGACCAGCATCGCGCCCTGGATCACATACGCCGTGTTGTAGCCGCTCAGGCCGACGATGATCGGCGAGCCCAGGCTTTTGGCGCCGACGGTGGAGGCGATGGCGGCGGTACCGATGTTGATGATGACCGAGGTGCGGATGCCGGCGAGCATGACCGGGAGCGCGAGCGGGAGTTCGACCTGACGCAGCCGCTGCCAGCTGCTCATGCCCAGGCCCTCGGCGGCTTCATGGGCGCTGGCGGGCACGGCTTCGATGCCGGCGATGGTGTTGCGCACGATGGGCAGCAGGCCGTAGAGGGTCAGCGCGATCAGCGCGGGTGCCTCGCCGAAGCCGATCAGCGGGGCGGCCACGGCCAGCACCGCGACCGGCGGGAAGGTCTGGCCCATCGCGACCACGGTCTCGACCAATGGGCGAAATTCGCGCCCGGCCTGGCGGGTGACGAACAGGCCGGCGGACACGCCCAGCAGCACCGCGATGCCGCTGGACAGGCCGACGACCTGCAGGTGCGCCCAGACCAGCTGGGCGAACGTGTCCTGCTCGTACAGCGGCCGGTCCAGCGCGGGGAAGGCGGCAGCGAACAGCGGCTTGAGCAGCGGCATGCCCCAGGTCAGCGCGAGCAGTGCGGCCAGCGCCCAGGGCAAGGGTTGGCGCAACAGGCGGACCATTGTGCTCAGACGGCGCTGTGCAGCAGGTCGGCGAAATGCAGCGTGCCGAGCGGACGGCCTTGTGCGTCCACCACCGGCAGCCGCTCGACACTCCGGGCGACGAAAACCGACAGGGCGTCGCGCAGGCTCAAGGTGGCCGCGATCGGCTCGCCCTCGGCGAGCTCGTTGGGTCGCACACGAGCGGCCACGGTTTCCAGGCCCAGCAGCTTGATGCCGATCTCGCCGCGGCCGAGGAAGTCGCGCACGAAATCGTTGGCGGGGCGGCGCAGCAGTTCGGTTGGCGTGCCGGCCTGCACGATGCGGCCCTGGTCCAGCAGCACGATGCGCGTGGCCAGGCCCAGCGCTTCGTCGATGTCGTGCGTCACCAGCACGATGGTCTTGCCGGAGGCGCGGTGGATGCGCGCCATTTCCTGCTGCAGTGCGCCGCGGGTGATCGGGTCCAGCGCGCCAAACGGCTCGTCCATCAGCAGCACTTCCGGGTCTGCCGCCAGCGCGCGAGCCACGCCCACGCGCTGCTGCTGGCCGCCGGAGAGTTGGTGCGGGTAGCGCCCCTGGTACTGATCGGGCGGCAGGCCCAGCAGGCCCAGCAGTTCGGCCACCCGCTGGGCGATGCGCGCCGCCGGCCACTTCAACAACTGCGGCACGGTGGCGATGTTCTGCGCCACGGTCCAGTGCGGGAACAGCCCGGTGGACTGGATCGCATAGCCCATGCGGCGGCGGATGTCCTCGGGCTTGAAGCTGCGGATCTCCTGGCCCTGGAACAGGATGCGGCCGGCATCGTGTTCGATCAACCGGTTGATCATCTTCAGCGTGGTCGACTTGCCCGAACCCGAGCCGCCGATCAGCACCGTGAACTCACCGCGTTCAATGCTCAGCGACAGGTCGCGCACTGCCGCCGCGTCGCCAAAGGACTTGCTGACCCCGAGGAACTCGATCATGGCTGGTGCCTTTGTGCCCATTGGGTCAACACCGCGAACAGCGCGTCCACCGCAACAGCCATTGCCACCACCGGCAGTACGCCCAGCAGCACCAGGTCCAGCGCGCTGCTGAGCAGGCCCTGGAACATGATGGCGCCCAGCCCGCCGGCGCCGATCAGCGCGGCGACCACGGCCAGGCCGATGGCCTGCACCGTCGTCAGCCGCAAGCCCGAGAGCAGCAGCGGCAGCGCCAGCGGCACCTGCACGCGCCAGAACACCTGGCGCGGCGTAAGCCCCATGCCGGTCGCTGCTTCGACCACCGCTGCCGGCACCTCGCGCAGCCCCGTCAAGGTGCTTTGCACGATGGGCAGCAGCGAATAAAGCGTCAGCGCAATGACCGCCGGCGCCAGGCCGATGCCGCCGATGCCCAGCGCTGGCAGCGCCAAAGCCAGCGCGGCCAGCGGCGCCATCAGCAGGCCGAACAGCGCGATGGACGGCACCGTCTGGATCACGTTCAACAGCGCAAACAGCGGTGCGCCAAAACGCGGATGCCGATGCGCCGCCACGCCCAGCGGCACGCCGAGCAGCAAGGTGGGCAACAAGGTGACGCCGACGATCTGCGCATGCCGCCACAGCGCTGCGTCGAACACGTCCTGCCGGTTGTCGTATTCCTTGAACAGCGACAGCGCAGCCAACTCGCCCGATGCCGCCAACACGACCACTGGCGCCAGCACCGCAGCCAGCGCCAACGTGCGGCCCAGTGGGGCGAGCTTCAGCCGCTGCACCGCATCCGCCGCGGCCAGCCAGCACAGCACCGTCAACACCCAGAAGCCGCCGCCAAACGAGGTGCGCCCGGCGCTGTTGCCGGCCGCTTCCGCGGCGTCGGCCATTTGCGTCGCATGTGCGCCGGCCAGCCAGACCAGCACGGCCAACAGCGTCGCGGCAGCGGCCGTCACCAGGCCCTGCGTGGCCACCGAAGGCTGCCAAAAGACGGCCAGCGCCAGCAACGCAAAAGGCCCCCCGACCAGCGCCCAGTTCGCGCCATGCAACAGCGTGCGCAACGGCACGCCCACGCCCGACACCAGCCGGTTCGGTGCCTGCGTCACGAACGCCAAAGAGAGTGCCGCAACCAGACCCGCCAGCACCAACACCAGCAGCACCCGATTGGCCGGGCGCAGGGCCACGCTCACTTGATGAAGCCCTTGGCCTTCAGGTAGGTGGCGGCTACCTTCTTCGCGTCCTGGCCGTCGAGCGCGATCTTGGCGTTCAGCGCCTGCAGCGTGGCACTGTCCAGCGACTGGAAGACCGGAGCCAGCAGCTGGGCGATCTGCGGCTGGCGGGCCAGCACTTCGGCGCGGATGACAGGCGCCGGCGCATAGATTGGCTGCGCCGACTTCGTGTCTTCGAGGATCTGCAGGCCCAGCGCAGCAACCGGCCCGTCGGTGCCATAGGCCATTGCAGCGTTGACGCCCGAGGTCTGCTCGGCGGCGGCCTTGATGGTGACGGTGGTGTCGCCGCCGGCCAGCGTCAGGATCTGGTCCTGCGAGAGCTTGAAGCCGTAGGTGCCCTGGAAGGCCGGCAGCGCATCGGGCCGCTCGACGAACTCGGCCGATGCGGCCAGCTTGACTTTGCCGCCGCCGGCCACCCACTTGCCGAAGTCCTCCAGCGACTTCAGCTTGTTCGCCGCGGCCACATCCTTGCGGATGGCGATCGCCCAGGTGTTGTTGGCCGGCGCCGGCGTGAGCCAGACCAGCTTGTTCTTCTGCTGGTCCAGCGCCTTGACCTGCTCGTAGCCAGCCTTGGCGTTTTTCCAGGCCGGGTTCTTTTCGTCGGAAAAGAAGAAGGCGCCGTTGCCGGTGTACTCGGGGTAGATGTCGACCTCGCCAGCCACCAGCGCGCCACGCACGATCTTGGTCGCCCCCAGCTGCAGCTTGTTCTGGGTCTTGATGCCACCTGCTTCCAGCACCTGCAGGATCAGGCTGCCAAGCAGAGAACCTTCGGTGTCGATCTTCGAGGCCACGCGCACCGGCACGCTGGCCTGGGCCAGTGCACCGCCGGCGGCGAGCAGGCAGGCGGCAGCGGTCGCGGCCAGCAGCGCACGGCGGTGGTCATGGAACAAGGTCATGCTGGGCTCTCCTGATTGAAGCCGACCGAGCATGCATCGCCCGGCCGGAATTACGCATGGCACGACCCTAGCATGGCATCGCGCAGTTTTTACCGAGGCGCCGTCCTACAACCTGGTGCTGCGACGGACGACGCAGCCGCGCTGGCGCCCCGGTGAGACTGGCTGCATGCTTGCCTCGAACTCGGCTCCGTTCGGCCCGCGTGGTTTTTGCGTGCTGACGATCAACATCCACAAGGGTTTCAGCAGCCTGAACCGCCGCTTCGTGCTGCCCGCGCTGCGCGACGCGATGCGCGCGGTGGGGGCCGACGTGGTGCTGTTACAAGAGGTGCATGGCCGGCATGCCGGCCACGGCGCCCGCGTGGCCGACTGGCCCAGCGCGCCGCACTATGAATTCCTGGCCGACACCGTGTGGCACCAGCATGCCTATGGCCGCAACGCGGTCTACACCGAGGGCGACCACGGCAACGCGGTGCTGTCCAAGTTCCCCATCGTGCGCTGGCACAACCATGACATGCCGCACGAAGGCGCAACGCAGGCGCCCGAGGCGCGTGGCCTGCTGCACTGCGTGCTGGACTTGCCCGGCCAGACGCAGGTGCACGTGATCTGCGTGCACCTGGGCTTGCGCGAGCGCGAGCGCCAGCAGCAGATCCAGCGCCTGGGCCAGGTCATGTCGCAGCAGGTACCCGAAGGCGCACCGCTGATCGTGGCCGGCGACTTCAACGACTGGCGCGGCCTGGCGCATGCGCCGCTGATGAAGCTGGGCCTGCGCGAGGTGCATGCCAACGTGCCCGGCGGCATGCCACGCACCTTCCCTGCCCGCCTGCCGCTGCTGCGGCTGGACCGCATCTACGTGCGCGGCATGCGCAGGCAGGCGCCGCTGCGGCTGCCGCGCCGGCCCTGGGCCCACCTTTCCGACCATGCGCCCTTGGCGGCGCACATCGAGCCATGAACACCTCCGACCACATCCATGGGGGCCAAGAAGTCGACGGGCCGCCCCCAAGGCTTCTTGACCCCGTTGGGGGATCGGTCGACACACTCGCCGGACGAGGGGCTGCCATGCACCGCCTGGACTGGACCGACGGCAACCAGATCCGCCTGCTGGAAAACGGCGAAGCGTATTACCCGGCCGTCTTCGAGGCGATTGCCCAGGCGCAACAGGAGGTGCGGCTGGAGACCTTCATCCTGTTCGAGGACAAGGTGGGCCTGCAGTTGCGAGAAGCCTTGGTCGCTGCGGCCAACCGCGGTGTGAAAGTGAACCTGCTGATCGACGGCTGGGGCTCGCCGGACCTGTCGCCCAACTACGTCGACTCGCTGGTCACGGCTGGCGTGCAGCTGCACTTCTTCAAGCCCGTCAAACGCTTGCTGGGCCAGCGCCTGAACCTGTTCCGGCGCATGCACCGCAAGATCGTCGTCGTCGACGGCCGCATTGGCTTCATTGGCGGCATCAACTTTTCGCTGGACCACCTGGCCGAATTCGGCCAGCAGGCCAAGCAGGACTATGCGGTGGAGATCCGTGGGCCGCTGGTCGAGAAGCTGCGCGAGCTGACGCGCGCCAGCCTGAAGCCGCCTGCGGTGGCGCAGCGCTGGCAGCGCCTGCTGCGCCGCGTGGGCCAGGCGGCAGAGCCGGCCGAGCAAGCCGGCGCGAAGGCGGCGGTGGTGGTGCGCGACAACCATCACCACCGCACTGACATCGAACGCCAGTACCGTCTGGCCATCCGCCAGGCCCGCCACCGAATCGTGATCGCCAACGCCTACTTCTTCCCCGGCTACCGCCTGCTGCGCGAGTTGCGCCGTGCCGCGCAGCGTGGCGTGGACGTACGGCTGATCCTGCAGGGCAAGCCGGACATGCCCATCGTCAAGACGGCCGCCTCGCTGCTGCACGGGCACCTGCAACGCGCCGGCGTGCGCATCTTCGAATACTGCGAGCGGCCACTGCACGGCAAGGTGGCCGTGGTGGACGACGAATGGGCCACCGTCGGCTCCAGCAACCTGGACCCGACCAGCCTGGCGCTGAACCTGGAGGCCAATGTGGTCGTGATGGACCGCGACTTCAATGCCACGCTCAGCGAGCGGCTCACCCACCTGATGGCAGAAGCCTGCCACGAGGTGCCACAGGTGCAACTCTCTGCCTGGGGTTCCGCCTGGGCGCAGCTGCGCGGCGCGGTGGTGTTCTTCGCACTGCGGCGCTTTCCGGGCTGGCTGCGCAACGTGCCGGCCGCCGTGCCGGCGATCCAGCCGGCGCGGCCCAGTGCGTCTTGCAGCAGCGGCGACTGTGGTGACGGGGCCATGGCCCGGGCGCAGGTTTCGCCATGACCGTGGCTGCGCCGATGCCGGCACGCCCAGCGACGCCGCTTGTTGTGCCCTGGTACCAGGCGCGCTGGTTGCGCCAGGCCCTGGTGGTGCTGTTCCTTGTCGGGGTGGCGGTGTTGCTGGTGCATGCAGGGCGCAAAGTGCCTTGGGCCGAGGTTGGCAAGGCCTTGCAGGAGACACCGGCGTGGCAGCTGGCGGCGGCGCTGTTGTTCTCCGTTCTCAGCTATTTGGCCTATGCCGGATTCGACATCCTGGGTCAGCAGGTCACAGGCCACAAGGTCAGCCGCCTGGCGGTGTTGCGCGTCGCGGCCGTCAGCTTTGCGATCAACCAGAACCTGGGCTACATGGTCGGTGGGCTGGGACTGAGGTTGAATCAATACACCGCGCTGGGCCTGCGACCAGCCGTGATTGCCGCCGTGGCCGGCACCAGCGCGCTGACCAACTGGCTGAGCCACTTCGCACTGTTCGGCGCCTTGCTGGTGTTCGGCACGCAAGCGCTGCCGCGCCTGTGGGGCGTGGCGTCGGGGGTCTGGCAGATCGCGGGCGGCGTGGCGCTGGCCCTTGTGGTTGCTTATGTGTGGGCCTGCGTGGCATTCAAGCGCCGGCAGTGGCGCTGGCGTTCGCTGGAACTGGACCTGCCAAACGGCCGCATGGCGCTGCTGCAGCTGGCACTGGGCGCGCTGCACTGGGGCTTCACGGCAGCCATCGTCTGGGTCGCCCTGCCAGCGGGGGCCAACTTCACGGCCGTGGCCACCGCACTGCTGCTGGCCGCGGTGGCCGGCGCGCTGGCGCACGTGCCGGCGGGCGTTGGCGTGCTGGAAGCGGTGTTCGTCGCGTTACTGAGCGACCAATGGCCGGTGCAGCAAATCATTGCCGCGGTGATGGTCTACCGTGCGGTCTACCAGTGGCTGCCGGGCGCGCTGGCCGCGCTGGTGCTGCTGGTGGTGCAGCGGCGCGGCAGGGCGGCGGGCCGGCTGGCCGCGGCACCGAAAGCCTGACGGCCGACGCGCGGCGGAGTTTCACGGGTGGTTCAAGTTGGGGGAAGCCACGCCACATGGTGGTCAACCCGGGCCGAAAGCCTGCTCTTGCTGGGACATAATCGCCGCGCCGTCTTTACCACCCCACAAAGGCACCTGAATGGCTGTACCCAAGCCCGGCGCTCGCGCCACCACTGCCAAAAAGTCAGTGGCCGAAAAGAAATCCAAGCCTGCCGCAGCGAAGCAAGCCGCCGCAGCTGCCCCCAAGCCCAGTCCCAAGGCCGCGGCCCGGCCTGCGCCGAAGCGAGTCGCCAAGCCTGTGCCCAAGGCGCTGGTGAAAGCGGCGGCAAAGCCCGCCGCCAAGCCACGCACCACTGGCTTGCCGACGACCCAGGCCGAAGGCCGGGCCAGCACGTCGCTGGTCAAGCGGGCGGTCGACGCACTGCGCCAGCGCATCCTGGCCGTCACCGGTCCGGACGATGCGTTCCTTGGCTCGGAAGAGCAGTTGATCGCCACCTTGGGCGTCAGCCGGCCGACCTTTCGGCAGGCCGCACGCCTGCTGGAGCACGAGGCGCTGCTGAAGATCAAGCGCGGCATTGGGGGCGGCTTTTTCGCCCAGCCACCATCGGTGCAGGCCGTGTCCCGCATGGCGGCAATCTTCCTGAGCTCGCAAGGTGCCACGCTGCAGCAGATTGCCAATGCCACCGCGCCGGTGATCGAAGAAGCCGCCGGCGCGCTGGCTGGCACGTCCGACGCTTCGGTGCGCCGACGCCTGGCTGAGCATGTGAAGCAACATGCAGGCTTCGAGGCTTCACCCGACGAGGGCCACCGCGTGCAAGCGGTGCTGGCCTTCGACGCGCTGGTCGGCCAACTGAGCGGCAACCCCGCGCTGGCGCTGATGCTGAACCTGCTGCACGGCCTGGTGCGCGACCCGGAGCACGGCCTGTTCCGCGTCACGCCGGCCCGGGCCCGGGCGCATGCCGAATACCAGCAGCAACTGGCAGCGGCAGTGCAGAAGCGCGACGTGGCCACCGCCCGGCAACTGGCCCGCCAGCACAGCGCCTCGCTGAGCAGCGGCCTGCCCAAGGGCACGCTCGCAGCGGCCTGAGGCATCTGCAATGCCCCCGGGGCAGACCGGGCGGCACCCGGCTCGCTACAATCGGCGACTCGCCGGCTGCAGCGAAGCCCCCGTGGGTGGCGCGCTGCGCGCGGCACCGCACGGCCCGAGGCTTGCAGCGCTCGGGCCGCTTCCTTTCACAGCCCCTGGATACACACCATGCACCGCTGTGTGACGACGCGCCGCTTGCTGGCGCGCGCCCTGCTGGCCGCCGCGCCGGCCCTGCTCGCCTTTTCCGCCCTGGCCACGCTCAGTGCGCCGGCAGCCGCCTGGCAAGCCCGCAATTTCCCCGCCACGGCCCTGCGCGGCGTGCTGGTGGTCACCGCCCCGCCGGAAGCCACGCTGAACGGCCAGGCCACGCGGCTGGCTCCCGGCGCCCGCATCCACGGCGCGGACAACCTGCTGCAGATGTCCGGTGCCCTCGTGGGCCAGAAGCTGGTCGTCAACTTCACGCTGGACGCGATGGGCCAGCCGCTGGAAATCTGGGTGCTGCGCGACGACGAAGCCAAGGTAAGCCCGTGGCCGCGCACGCTGGGGCAGGCGCAGAGCTGGAGTTTCGACGCTGCTGCGCAGACCTGGACGAAACCATGAACGCTGTCACTACCGCCAATGTCGTGCGGGCCGAGCGCCGGGCCGCTCCCAAGCCGGCCCGCGTCCCCTCGGGGGACCGGTCGCAGTACCCTGCGGACGAGGGGTTGTCATGACGAAGAAGGTTTTCATCAGAACCTTCGGCTGCCAGATGAACGAGTACGACTCGGACAAGATGGCCGACGTGCTGCGCGCCGCCGACGGTTACGAGCCGACGCAGGACGTCGAAGAGGCCGATCTGGTGCTGTTCAACACCTGCTCGATCCGCGAGAAGGCGGCCGAAAAGGTGTTCTCCGACCTGGGCCGCGTGAAGCACCTGAAGGAGAAAGGCGTGCTGATCGGCGTGGGCGGCTGCGTGGCCAGCCAGGAAGGCGCGGCCATCATTGACCGCGCGCCGTATGTGGACCTGGTGTTCGGCCCGCAGACGCTGCACCGGCTGCCGCAGATGATTGCCCAGCAAAAGGCGCAGAAGCGCTCGCAGGTCGACATCAGCTTCCCCGAGATCGAGAAGTTCGACCACCTGCCGCCGGCACGGGTCGACGGCGCGACCGCCTTTGTCTCCATCATGGAAGGCTGCTCGAAGTACTGCACCTACTGCGTGGTGCCCTACACCCGCGGCGAGGAAGTCTCGCGGCCGTTCGAGGACGTGCTGACCGAGATCGCCGGGCTGGCGGACCAGGGCGTCAAGGAAGTGACGCTGCTGGGCCAGAACGTCAACGGTTACCGCGGCACCATGGGCGGCACCAGCGAGATCGCCGACTTCGCGCTGCTGCTGGAATACGTGGGCGAGATCCCCGGCATAGCGCGCATCCGCTACACCACCAGCCACCCGAACGAGTTCAGCCAGCGGCTGATCGACGTCTACGCCAAGGTGCCGCAGTTGGTGAACCACCTGCACCTGCCGGTGCAGCATGGCTCGGACCGCATCCTCTCTGCGATGAAGCGCGGCTACACCTCGCTGGAATACAAGAGCGTGATCCGCCGGCTGCGCCTGGTGCGGCCGGACATCCAGCTGTCGACCGACTTCATCGTCGGCTTCCCCGGCGAAACCGAGGAAGACCATGCCAAGTCGATGAAGCTGATTGACGACATCGGTTTCGACGCTTCATTCAGCTTCATCTTCAGCGCCCGCCCCGGCACCCCGGCTGCGGCGCTGCACGACGACACCCCGCACGAAGTGAAGCTGGCCCGGCTGCAGGCGCTGCAGGCCAGGCTGGAAGACAACGTGCGCCGCTACAGTTTGGCAATGCAGGACACCGTACAGCGCATCCTCGTCGAAGGCCGCTCGCGCAAGAGCGCGGCCGAACTGATGGGCCGCACCGAGTGCAACCGCATCGTCAACTTCCCCGGCACGCCACGCTTGATCGGCCAGCTGATCGACGTGCGCATCACGCAGGCGATGCCGCACTCGCTGCGCGCCGAGGTGGTGACGCAGGACAGCGTGACGGCCTGAGCGGCTGTCGCTGGGGAGTGGTTCAATGGGGGCGGACCCAGCCGCGCCACCACAGTGCCAGCGCGGTGGCGGCGACCAGCATCGCATAGGTCGCCATGCGGCCATCCCGACCGAACAGCACCAGGCCAAACAGCAGCACCAGGGCGCCTGCGCCCATGGTCCAGAGCGCCAGCCGGGCAAACGGCACCCGCCTGAGCGGCCGGTGCCACATCAGCTTGGCCAGCCCGGTGGCGATCAGCCCCACGCCCAGCGCGGGACCGAAGAAATTCAGCAAGTGCCAGATGGCATCCAGAGGGCCCATGGTGACGACGTCCTGCTTTGATTCCCGTCAATTGCGCCACAGCGTCAGCAACCGACCGTATGCTGAGGGCAAGGTAAGGATTTTATAATTCGGTCATGAGTGTATTTGCGCTCGGCTTGAACCATCACACGGCCCCGCTGGATTTGCGGGGCCGATTTGCGTTCGCGCCCGAGCAGCTGACACCCGCGCTGCAGGCGCTGCGCGACCAGTTGCAGCGCTCCGCGCCGGAAACGGCGATCCTGTCGACCTGCAACCGCACTGAAATCTATGTGGCCAGCGGGCCCGAGCGCGCCCGCGAACTGGTACGCCCGGCGCTGGACTGGCTGGCCCGCCAAGGTGGCGTGGCCGAGCAGCATTTGCAGCAGCACACCTATGTGCTGGAAAACCGAGAAGCGGCCCGGCATGCCTTCCGCGTGGCCTCCGGGCTGGACTCGATGGTGCTGGGCGAGCCGCAGATCCTCGGCCAGATGAAGCAGGCGGTGCGCGGCGCCGACGAAGCCGGCACGCTGGGCACCACGCTGCACCAGCTGTTCCAGCGCTCGTTTTCGGTCGCCAAGGAAGTGCGCACTTCCACCGAAATTGGCACGCATTCGATCAGCATGGCCGCAGCCACGGTGCGCCTGGCCTCGCAGCTGTTCGAGGACCTGCAGAAGATCAAGGTGCTGTTTGTCGGCGCTGGCGAAATGATCGAGCTGGTGGCCACCCATTTCTCGGCCAAGGAGCCGCAGATGATGGCGGTGGCCAACCGCACGCTGGAGCGCGGCGAGAAACTGGCCACCCGCTTCGGCGCGCAGGCCATGCGCCTGGCCGACCTGCCGGCGCGGCTGCATGAATTCGACGCGGTGATCTCCTGCACCGCCAGCTCGCTGCCCATCATCGGGCTGGGCGCGGTGGAGCGGGCACTGAAGGCGCGCCGCCGCCGGCCGATGTTCATGGTGGACCTGGCCGTGCCGCGCGACATCGAACCCGAAGTGGCGCGGCTGTCAGACGTGTATCTCTACACCGTGGACGACCTGACCGCCGCGGTGCAGACCGCCAGCCAGAAGCGGCTGGCTGCCGTCGAGCAGGCCGAGGCCATCATCGATGCCGGCGTGCAGAGCTTTGCCCATTGGCTGGACCAGCGCGCCAGCGTGCCACTGATCCAGGCGCTGAACCGCCAGGCCGACGACTGGCGCGCGGCGGAAATTGGCCGTGCCCGCAAGCTGCTGGCCCGTGGCACCGATGTGGACACGGTGCTGGAAGCGCTGAGCCGCGGCCTGACCCAGAAGATGCTGCATGGCGCGCTGGCCGAGCTGCATGGCAGCGAAGGCGAACAGCGCCACCAGACGGCCGAGATGGTCTCGCGCCTGTTCCTGAGACAGGCGGCGCGCGGCCCTTCGGACGGCGACGACAACGGGCGCTAGCGGCGCTCGCCGCGTGACGGCCGAACCTTCGGCCTGCCTGCTGGCATCACCGCCAGCCCCCCGCTTCTCCGCACGGCGCCTCGCCGTCGCCCTGCTGCCGGCCCCGCGCCGCCTCCCCACATGAACCCCTCGCTGCGCCAGCAATTGCAACGCCTCGCGATGCGCCTGAGCGAACTCGACGCGCTGCTCGCCGACCCGCAGGTCACCGCGGACATGAAGCGCTACCGCACGCTGTCGCGCGAGCAGTCGGACGCGGCGAGCGTCGTCGGCCTGTTCCGCCGTTTCGAGCAGCGCGAGGCCGACCAGGCCGGCGCGCAGGAGCTGCTGGCCGAGGCTGACAAGGCGGGCGACAGCGAGATGGCCGCGATGGCGCGCGAAGAGGCCGCCACAGCCGCAGCCGACCAGGCCGCACTGCTGGCCGAGCTTCAAACCGCCCTGCTGCCCAAGGACCCGGACGACGACCGCAACGCGTTTGTCGAAATCCGCGCCGGCACCGGCGGCGAAGAGTCGGCCCTGTTCGCGGCCGACCTGGCGCGCATGTACCTGCGATACGCCGAGGCGCAGGGCTGGCGCAGCGAGCTGATGAGCGAAAGCCGCTCGGACCTGGGCGGCTACAAAGAAGTGGTGATCCGGCTCGAAGGCCCGCAGGTCTATGCGCGCATGAAGTTCGAGTCCGGCGGCCACCGGGTGCAGCGCGTGCCGGCGACCGAAACCCAGGGCCGCATCCACACCAGCGCCTGCACCGTGGCCGTGATGCCAGAGCCGGACGAAGCGGCCGAGGTGACGCTGAACCCGGCCGACCTGCGCATCGACACCTTTCGTGCCAGCGGCGCCGGTGGCCAGCACATCAACAAGACCGACAGCGCGATCCGCGTGACGCACATTCCCACCGGGCTGGTTGCCGAATGCCAGGACGACCGCTCGCAGCACCGCAACAAGGCCAAGGCGCTGGCCGTGCTGCAGGCCCGGCTGCAGGACAAGGAGCGCAGCGAGCGCGACGCCAAGGAAGCCGCCACGCGCAAGGCGCTGGTCGGCTCCGGCGACCGCTCCGACCGCATCCGCACCTACAACTTCCCGCAGGGCCGGTTGACGGACCATCGCATCAACCTGACGCTGTACAAGCTGGGCGCGGTGATGGAGGGCGAGTTGGGCGACGTGACCCAGGCGCTGCAGGTGGCGCGGGCGCAGCAGCAGATGGCGGCGCTGGAGACCGGCGCGTGAGCACCACCGTCACGCAAGCCCTGGCCACGGCCCGCGCTGCCGGCGTGGACCGGCTGGACGCGCAACTGCTGCTGGGCCACGTGCTGCAGAAAGACCGCGGCTGGCTGGTGGCCCATGATCAGGACGAGCTGCCGCCCGACGCGCTGGCCGGCTTCCAGGCCTTGTGGCAGCGCAGCGCCGCCGGCGAGCCGACCGCCTACCTGCTGGGCGAGCGGGAGTTCCATGGCCTGACGCTGCAGGTGAGCCCCGCGGTGCTGGTGCCGCGGCCGGACACTGAAACCCTGGTCGACTGGGCGCTCGAACTGCTTGCCGGCGAGCTGGCAGACCGCCCGGTGCCACAGGTCGTCGACCTGGGCACCGGCAGCGGCGCGATTGCGCTGGCGGTCAAGCACCGCTGGCCGGCGGCGGCGCTGACCGCGCTGGACGCCAGCGAGGCGGCGCTGGCGGTGGCGAGCGCCAATGCCCAGCGGCTGGGCCTGGCCGTTCGCCTGCTGCACAGCAACTGGTGGCAGGCCGTCGCCGGCAGCACCTTCGACCTGGCGCTGAGCAACCCCCCCTACATTGCCGGCGACGACCCGCACCTCGCTGCCTTGCAACACGAGCCACGCAGCGCGCTGACGCCAGAAGGCGACGGGCTGGCGGCGATCCGCTCGCTGGTGGCTGACGCGCCGCCGCAGCTTCGCCCCGGCGCGTGGCTGCTGATCGAGCACGGCTGGGACCAGGCCGAGGCGGTACAGGCGCTGCTGCAAGGCGCCGGTTTTGCCCAGATCCAGACGCGGCACGACCTGGCCGGCCACGGCCGCTGCACCGGCGGTCGGCGGCCAGCCACCGGTCAGCCAGCTGGCACGCCATAGCGTGGTGCAGTCCGCACAACAGCGGCAAAACCCGCCTTTTTTCGGGCATTGAATATAGGCAAAGGAGTAGCATCTTTTGCATTGGGACGCGCAGATCCGGAAGCCACCGGGCGAGGCGCGACAACACCACCGGGGGCCGTATGCACACCGTCGACAGCCGCTTTTCCGCGCGCCAGACATTTCGCCATGCCTTGCTGGCCGGCGTGATGGGCGCAGCCACGCTGGCCGCATCGGCGGCGTCGGCGGCGTCGGCCGCGACCGTGGGCGACGGATTGCGCCTGAACGGCGACAGCGCTGCCTGGCCGCAGTGGCAAACCCGGCTGTCCATTGGCGCCCAGCCGCTGGGCCCGGCACCCAACATGCTCGACAGCCGCCTGTCGCTGGGCGCCAGCCTGGCGGGCGACCGTTATTTCGACATTGGCCGCATTGGTGACGGCGGCGGCCTGCGGGCCACTGGTGCCTTGCTGTTCGGCTCGCCTTCGGTGGCCTTGGGAGCGCCCGGCGCCTACGGTTCAGGCAGCCTGCTGATGAGCCGCGCCACATTCGGCGGCAGCAGCCAAGCCAGCGAAAGCGCGTTGGACACCACCGCCACGCCCTACCTGGGCATGGGCTACACGGCCTGGTGGGCCCGCTCCGGCCTCGGCCTGAGCGCCGACCTGGGCTTGCTGGCCACCCGCAATGCAGGTGGCTCGCGCCGCTTGCTGTCCGGCAACCCCAACAGCGGGCTGGACGACCCCAGCAGGCCCTACCAGCTGGCGCCGGTGCTGCAGGTTCAGCTGTCCTACTCGTTCTGAACTTTCTGCTGCCATTCGGCCACGGGCCGGAACCCCGGCCCGCACGCGCGATCACACCACGCAGGCACCGGCGTGGATGGTTGCCTTTTACCAGGGCGCCACGTCAGGCCATCGCCAGCCTGTGCTGCGCCTGCCTGCCGGCTTGTCGTATAAAGCTGGATGGTGGCATCGACCCTATTCCCGCCCCGACATTCGCCCCCGATATTTCCCGAAAGCACAGCCATGAGCGACGTTCAGCAACGCATCGACCAACTCGTCAAGAACCACAAGGTGGTCTTGTTCATGAAGGGCACGGCCCAGTTCCCGATGTGCGGCTTCTCCGGCCGCGCCATCCAGATCCTGAAAGCCTGCGGCGCGGGTGACCTGACGACGGTCAACGTGCTGGAGGACGACGCGATCCGCCAGGGCATCAAGGATTACGCCAACTGGCCAACGATTCCGCAGCTGTACGTGAACGGCGAATTCGTCGGCGGCTCGGACATCATGATGGAGATGTACCAGTCCGGCGAACTGCAGCCGATGATCGAAGCCGCGTGACGCTGGCCGAGCCGGCCGCCACGGTGGTCCCGCGCATCGTCGTGGGCATCACCGGCGCTTCGGGCGCGATCTACGGCGTGCGGCTGCTGCAGCGATTGCGCACGCTGGGTGCACGCACGCACCTGGTCGTGACCTCGGCCGGTGTGCTGAACGCGCACCACGAGCTGGACCTGGACCGAAACGCCCTGGAAGCCCTGGCGGACGAGGCGCATCCGCTGGGCGACATCGGTGCCTGCATTGCCAGCGGCAGCCACCCGGTGGACGCGATGGTGATTGCGCCCTGCTCGATGAGGACGCTGGCTTCCGTGGCCCACGGTTTTGGCGACAACCTGCTGACCCGCGCGGCCGACGTGACGCTGAAGGAACGCCGCCGGCTGCTGCTGATGGTGCGCGAAACGCCGTTCAACCTGGCCCACTTGCGCAACATGACGGCAGTGACCGAAATGGGCGCCATCGTGTTCCCACCGCTGCCGGCGTTCTACCACCGGCCACAGTCGATCGCGGAAATGGTGGACGACACGGTGGAGCGGGTGATCGCGCTGCTCGGCGTTGGCAATGCCACGCCCAGGAACTGGAACGGCCTCTGAACCTGGGCCGGAGCTCAGGTGACGACCCACTGCTTGCGGGCGCCGAACACCATGTTCGGATACTCGGGCTGGCCACGGCTGCCGTTGTAGCGGCCCAGCGCGAGGAACAGGTCGCCCTGCTCGCGGTCCAGGTAGTGGCGCAGGATGACGCAGCCAAAGCGCAGGTTGGTCTGCATGTGGAACAGGCGCGAAGCGTCACCGTCGCCGATCAGCCGGGACCAGAAAGGCATGACCTGCATGTAGCCGCGCGCGCCGGCCACGCTGATGGCGTACTTGCGAAAGCCGCTTTCCACCTGCACCAGACCCAGCACCAGAGAAGGCTCCAGCCCAGCCCGCTTGGCCTCGTACCAGATGGTTTCGAGGAACTCGATGCGCGTCTGGTCCTCGGACTTGCGCTTCTTCAGCCGGTCGCTGTTGGTGCCCAGCCAGCGCAGGTAGACCAGGCGGTCATCGAAGTTGGCAAAGCTGGGCTTGGGCGGCGCCTTGTTGGCAATGGCAGACGACAGCGCGCTGCGCACCGAGTCGATCAGCGGTTCCTCGGCTTGTTTGCCAGCCCAGGCCGGTGCGGCCCAGGGCGCGAGCAACGCAGCACCACCGGCTGCCAGGCAGGCCCGCCGGCTGACGGACCGCCCTGCCCCAACAGCGCTCATGCCGACAGGCGCGCCTTCACGACGGCACCCACTTCGGCCACGGCGATTTTCTGCGCCTCGGCCTCGCGCCGGCCCTGCATTTCGAGCAGGCCTTCCTTGAGCCCGCGATCTGACAGCACCACGCGCAAGGGCACACCAATCAGCTCCCAGTCGGCGAACATCGCGCCGGGGCGCTCGCCGCGGTCGTCCAGCAGCACGTCGATGCCGGCGGCGGCCAGTTCGTCGTGCAGCGCGTCGGCCGCGACCTTCACGTCGGCCGAGCGGTCATACCCGATGGGGCAGAGCACGACCTGGAACGGCGCGATGCTGATCGGCCAGATGATGCCGCGGGCATCGTGGTTCTGCTCGATGGCCGCGCCGAGGATGCGGGTCACGCCAATGCCGTAGCAGCCCATCTGCATCAGCTGCGGCTTGCCGGTTTCGTCCAGGTAGTTGGCGTTCATCGCCTTGGAATACTTGGTGCCAAGGAAGAATACGTGGCCAACCTCGATGCCGCGCTGGATTGCCAGCACGCCCTTGCCGTCCGGCGAAGGATCACCTTCGACGACGTTGCGGATGTCGACCACAGCGTCCGGCTCGGGCAGGTCGCGGCCCCAGTTGACGCCGGTGAGGTGGAAGTCGGGTTCGTTGGCACCGCAGACGAAGTCGGCCATGTTGGCCACCGTGCGGTCGGCAATCACTTTGACCGGCTTCCTCAGTCCGACAGGCCCCAGGTAACCGGGCTTGCAGCCGAAGTGTTCCTCGATCTCGGCCAGGGTCGCGAAGCGGAAACCGCCTTTCAGGCCCTCGACCTTGCCGGCCTTGACTTCGTTCATGTCATGGTCACCGCGCAGCAGCAGCAGCCAGACCGTGGTCTTCTTGACGTCGCCGTGCTCGTCCAGTTCGTCGGTCGCCAGCACCAGTGACTTGACGGTCTGCGCCAGTGGCAAGCCCAGCAGCGCGGCCACGTCGGCACAGGTACTCTTGCCAGGCGTGGACGTCTTGGCCATGACGGCACCTGCGGCAGCGCGCACGGACAGCAAAGCCACGCCTTCGGCCAGTTCGATGTTGGCGGCGTAGTCGCTGGTCGGGCAGTAGACGATGGCATCTTCGCCGGTCTCGGCAATCACCTGGAATTCGTGCGACAGGTCGCCGCCGATGGCGCCCGTGTCGGCCGCAACGGCGCGGTATTCGAGGCCAAAGCGGTCGAAGATGCGCTTGTAGGCGGCGAACATGGCTTCGTAGCTCCTGGTCGCGCCGGCTTCGTCACGGTCGAAGGAATACGCGTCCTTCATCGTGAACTCGCGGCCACGCATCACGCCAAAGCGCGGCCGGCGCTCGTCGCGGAATTTCGTCTGGATGTGATAGAAATTCCTGGGCAACTGCTTGTAGCTGCGCAGTTCCTGGCGGGCGATGTCGGTCACCACCTCTTCGGAGGTCGGCTGGATGATGAAGTCGCGGTCATGCCGGTCCTTCACCCGCATCAGTTCCGGGCCCATCTTGTCGAAGCGGCCGGTCTCCTGCCACAGCTCGGCCGGCTGCACCACAGGCATCAGCAATTCAACCGCGCCAGCACGGTTCATCTCTTCGCGAATGATGCCCTCGACCTTGCGGATCACCCGCAGGCCCATGGGCATGTAGTTGTAGATGCCGGCGCCGAGGCGCTTGATCATGCCAGCGCGCATCATCAGCTGATGGCTCACGACTTCGGCGTCTGCAGGAGCCTCTTTGAGGGTGGAGATGAAGAACTGGGAGGCTTTCATGGGCGCGACGTTACAGCCTGCAGAGGCGCCCGGCGCAAGCTCCGGGTTAGCGAGAGCCTGGGCGGGGAGCCCCGTGGGTGCTATATTGATTTCAGTTCAAAATTTGGGGTTCGATTATGCTCGACCGGGAAGGCTACAGGCCCAACGTCGGCATCATCCTGCTCAACGCCCGCAACCAGGTGTTTTGGGGCAAGCGGCTGCGCACCCACTCCTGGCAGTTCCCGCAAGGGGGCATCAAGTATGGCGAGTCGCCTGAGCAGGCGATGTTCCGCGAGTTGCACGAGGAAGTCGGTTTGCTTCCCGATCACGTGGAAATTCTGGCGCGCACCCGCGATTGGCTGCGCTATGACGTGCCCGATCATTTCATCCGCAAGGATGCACGCGGCCACTACAAGGGGCAAAAGCAGATCTGGTTCCTGTTGCGCCTGATGGGCCGCGACAGCGACATGAACCTGCGCGCGACCAACCATCCGGAATTCGACGCCTGGCGCTGGAACGACTATTGGGTGCCGCTGGACGTGGTGATCGAATTCAAGCGCGGCGTCTACCAGATGGCGCTGACCGAACTGGCGCGCTTCATGCCGCGCATGGCCTACCAGAATCGCTACCTGCGCGGTGGCATGCGCCCGCATCGGGATGGCCGCAGGCCGCCGGACGGGGTCATGGACGAGGCCATGGGGCCTGCACTGCCGCTGATGTCGCCGCCGGGCGCGCCAGAGTAAGTCGCCCAGCCTTCAGTCACGCCGACCAGGCGGCAAGCGCTCAGCTCAGCACCAGATTGTCGCGATGGATCAGTTCGGGCTCGGCGACATAGCCGAGCAAGCCCGCGATCTGCGACGAGGGCTTGCGGGCAATCAGCCGGGCCTCGGCGCTGGAGTAGTTGGCCAGTCCACGCGCAACCTCTCCACCAGCGGAGCTGCGCACCGCAATGACATCCCCGCGGTGGAACTCGCCCTGCACCTCGACCACGCCAATGGGCAACAGGCTCTTGCCTTCCTCGCGCAGTTTGATGACCGCGCCATCGTCTATCACCACGGCGCCCCGCATCTGCAGGTGATCGGCCATCCACTGCTTGCGGGCGGCCAGCTTGGGCGTGCCTGCCAGCAAGGCGGTGCCAATGGCCTCGCCCGCCATCAGGCGCAGCAACACGTCAGGCTCACGGCCCCATGCGATCACGGTGCTGGCACCGCTGCCTGCGGCGCGCTTGGCGGCCAGCACCTTGGTGATCATGCCGCCGCGGCCGATGCTGGAACCAGCGCCGCCGGCCATGCGTTCCAGCGCCGGGTCGCCCGCCTCTGCCACGTCGATGAAACGGGCGTCCGGGTCCTTGCGCGGGTCGGCCGAGTACAGGCCCTTCTGGTCGGTCAGGATGATCAGCGCATCGGCTTCCACCAGGTTGGCGACCAGCGCGCCCAGCGTGTCGTTGTCGCCGAACTTGATCTCGTCATTGACGACGGTGTCGTTTTCGTTGATGACCGGCAGCACCTTCAGGCCCAGCAGGGTCAGCAGGGTCGAGCGGGCATTCAGGTAACGTTCGCGGTCCGCCAGGTCGGCATGCGTGAGCAGCACCTGGGCGCTGCCCATGCCGTGCTCGGAGAGCTTGCTCTCGTACATCTGCGCCAGGCCCATCTGGCCGACGGCAGCGGCAGCCTGCAACTCCGGCAGTTCCTTGGGTCGGGTCGTCCAGCCCAGGCGTTTCATGCCTTCGGCAATCGCGCCGCTGGAGACCATCACCACTTCGCAGCCCTGCGCCGCCAGGCCGGCCATCTGTCGGCACCAGTTGCCGACCGCCTCGGCATCCACGCCCCGGCCTTCGTTGGTCACCAGGCTGGAGCCAACCTTGACGACGATGCGCCGCGCGCCCAGAAGTGCTGCACTCATCGCGGGGTCACTCGTCGGCAGCGGTCGTGTCGGCAGCGGCGTCGAAACGCGGATCGGGCTCAGGCGGCGGCTTGACCTGTTCGGCGGCCACATGCTCCCAGATGGCGTGGATCAACGGCTGCAGGCCGTCACGGGCCAGCGCCGAGATCTCGAACACGGGGCCCTTCCACTTGTAGCGCTTGACGAAATCCTTCACGCGCTTGGCACGCTCGTCTTCGGGCACCATGTCCAGCTTGTTGAGCACCAGCCAGCGCGGCTTGTCGTGCAGCGCCTGGTCGTACTTGCGCAGCTCTTCGACGATGGCCTTGGCCTGCTTGACCGGATCGACCTCGTCGTCGAACGGCGCCAGGTCGACCACATGCAGCAGCAAACGCGTGCGCTGCAAGTGGCGCAGGAACAGATGACCCAGGCCGGCACCTTCGGAAGCACCTTCGATCAGGCCCGGAATGTCGGCTACCACGAAGCTCTTCTCGGGGCCGACGCGCACCACGCCCAGGTTCGGGTGCAAGGTGGTGAACGGATAGTCGGCAATCTTTGGCCTGGCGTTCGACACTGCCGTGATCAGCGTGCTCTTGCCGGCATTGGGCATGCCCAGCAGGCCCACGTCGGCCAGCACGCGCAGTTCCAGCTTGACCTTGAAGCCTTCACCCGGCCAGCCCGGCGTGTGCTGGCGCGGGGCGCGATTGGTGCTAGTCTTGTAGTGCAGGTTGCCGAAGCCGCCATCGCCACCCTTGGCCAGCAGCACCGGCTCTTCGGGGTCGATCAGCTCGGCCATCACGCGGCCGGTTTCGACGTCGGTGATGATGGTGCCGACGGGCATGCGCAGCATGATGTCGTCCGCAGCAGCGCCAAAGCAGTCTGCGCCACGGCCGGCCTCGCCATTGCGCGCTTCGTGGCGGCGGGCATAGCGGTAGTCGATCAGCGTGTTCAGGTTGCGGTCGGCCACGGCATAGACGCTGCCGCCCTTGCCGCCGTTGCCACCGTCTGGTCCACCAAAGGGGATGAATTTCTCGCGCCGAAAACTCGCGCAGCCCGCGCCGCCGTTGCCCGCGGCGATGTCGATGGTGGCTTCGTCAACGAATTTCATGGTGTTCGGATGGTATCGGAGGGCCGAAACCGGCCCGAGTGTCTTGGGTTCGCCGCCAGCGATGTCGGGCACTGTGCCCGCGCCGGCCCATCAAGACAAAAGCCCCGGCAAGCCGGGGCTTTGGACGCTTGGTCCAGCCAGAGGCAGACCAAGGCGAAGGCTGTGGCGCGATTACAGCGGCGTGATGATCACGGTGTGCCGGTTCAGCGCGCCCTTGACGGCGAACGAAACGGTACCGTCGACCAATGCGAACAGCGTGTGGTCACGGCCCATCGCGACATTGGTGCCGGCATGGAACTTGGTGCCACGCTGGCGCACGATGATCGAGCCCGCCGAGATGACTTGGCCACCGAAGGCCTTGACACCCAGCATCTTGGGTTGAGAGTCGCGGCCGTTCCGGGTGGAACCGCCGCCTTTTTTCTGTGCCATGGTTCAGAACTCCTGTTGAGGCGCTGAATCAGCCGTTGACCGCGCTGATTTCCAGCTCGGTGTAGTTCTGGCGATGACCGCCATGCTTCTGGTAGTGCTTGCGGCGGCGCATCTTGAAGATGCGAACCTTGTCGTGACGGCCATGGGCCACCACGGTTGCCACCACTGTTGCACCGCTCACCAGGGGAGTCCCGACCTTCAGATCTGCGCCGCTACCGACAGCCAAAACCTGGTCAATCACGATTTCCTGGCCAACGTCCGCAGCAATCTGTTCTACCTTGATCTTTTCGCCGGCTGCAACCTTGTATTGCTTGCCACCGGTTTTTACGACCGCGTACATATGTGCCCTTTGCTTGAAGTGCGCAAGACCTGTTGGCATGCCCTGAACATCAGACCCGTTAACTCAACAGGCCTCAAATCCAGGAGGCGCCACACCCGCCAAACGCATCTCATCAATCGCCACGGACCATTCCGAGGCGAAGCTTGGGATCATAGCATAGCGAGCACCAAGCTGCCAAGGGCCCGACACGCGAATGGCAGAGGCCGCCAACGCTGCGCCGGTCGCTTCCTATAATCGACGGGTTTTGCCGTCATCGGGTTCGCTCCCCCGCCTCATGTCGCCCTCCTCCACGACGCTGCCCACCCCCAACATCGACTTCGACCCGATGGCCGATGACATGCGCCAAGTCGACGAGGTAATCCGGCAGCGGCTGTCCTCGGACGTCGCGCTGATCGAACAGATTTCCCACTACATCATCGGCGCCGGCGGCAAGCGCATCCGCCCCCGACTGGTGCTGCTGTTCGCGGACGCCCTGGGCTACAAGGGCCCACACAAATACGAACTGGCGGCCACAGTCGAGTTCATCCACACCGCCACGCTGCTGCACGACGATGTGGTCGATGAATCTTCGCTGCGGCGCGGCCGGGACACTGCCAATGCGGTGTTCGGCAATGCCGCCAGCGTGCTGGTAGGCGACTTCCTGTACTCACGCGCCTTCCAGATGATGGTTTCGGTGAACAGCATGCGTGTGCTCGACGTGCTGGCCGATGCGACCAACGTCATCGCCGAAGGCGAGGTGCTGCAGCTGATGAACATGCATGAGCCAGACGTTGCAATCGAAGACTATCTGCGCGTGATCCGCTACAAGACCGCCAAGCTGTTCGAGGCCAGCGCGCGCCTGGGCGCCGTGATTGCCCAGGCACCCCGCGAGATCGAAGAAGCCTGCGCCGACTACGGGCGCTCGCTGGGTACGGCCTTCCAGCTGGTCGACGACCTGCTGGACTACCAAGGCACGACCACTGCACTCGGCAAGAATGTGGGCGACGACTTGCGCGAAGGCAAACCCACACTGCCGTTGCTGATCGCCATGAGCCGAGGCTCCGCCGCAGAACGCGACTTGATCCGCCACGCCATCGAACAGGGCGAGGTCGAACGGCTGCAAGACATCATCGGCATCGTGCACCGCACTGGCGCACTGGAAGCCACGCGCGACGCCGCCCGCACCGAAGCCGAAGCGGCCCGCCTGAGCCTTTCTTCCCTGCCTCTTTCCAACTCGCTGAATTTGCTGCTAGAATTATCTGCTCGATCGGTTGAGCGCTCTTCTTGAGCGAACCAGGCAGAAACTGCAGGCATCACCAGAGATGCACGAGGCGATCAGGGTCAGCATGCCAAGCGCTGCGAACCCGGATGCCAACAGGGAATGCTTTGGCAGCAGGTCATTTCGGGGTGTAGCTTAGCCTGGTAGAGCGCTACGTTCGGGACGTAGAGGCCGGAGGTTCGAATCCTCTCACCCCGACCAAATCACTGTGAATCATTGCCAAAGCGCAGGAAGTTCAAGCTTTCTGCGCTTTTTGCATTTGAGCGCCCGCATCATGCCCCCTCTCGAAGAGGCAATTCCCGTTGCCGACCCACATTGCCGTTGCAGCGCTTCGCCGCCTGCGTGCGTTCAGTCACAACTTGTGACCACTGGAGCCCGGTTTTCTCGCTGCATTGACCAGCAAAGCCGCCGATATACAGTACCGTGCCAAAGGGCGTTGATGCCCGGCCCATTCTTGTTGTAGCCCTCTTGCCGTTCAGCCGTGGATACTGTTGCCGACGCCTCCAAAGCCTTCTTGTCAGGAGTGGCACGTGTACTGGTCCATGGCGGCAAGCTTCAGCCAGCCAAAGCCGAGGAACTGGTTCGCAGCGCCAAGGAAAAGAAGCTTTCATTCATCGCTGAACTGATCGGCAGCAACACGATGACGCCACTGGCACTGGCGCAGTCGCTGTCCCAGGCTCTTGCAGCGCCTCTGCTGGATCTGGACGCAGTTGACACGCAAAAGCTGCCAAAGTCCTTCATCGACAGCAAGCTGATTGGCCAGTACAAGATCTTGCCGCTGGGCAAGCGCGGCAGTCGCCTGTTCCTTGCCTGCGCCGACCCGACCGACCAGGAAGCCAGCGAGCGCATCAAGTTTGCGACCCAGCTTTCGCCTGAATGGGTGGTCGTCGAATACGACAAGCTGATCAAGCTGGTGGACGGGCAGACCACCTCGGCCAATCAGGCGCTGGAGACGATTGCTTCTGCCGACTTCGAATTCGATGTCACTGAAGAAGAGGTGGGCGGCGCTTCGCCGTCGCCGGAGGCAGTCGCGGAGGTCGAAGATGCGCCCGTCGTGCGCTTCCTGCAGAAGATGTTGATCGACGCGATCAATCTCCGCGCTTCCGACCTGCACTTTGAGCCCTACGAATTCCATTACCGCGTGCGCTTCCGGGTGGACGGCGAGTTGCGCGAGATCACGCAACCACCGATTGCGATCAAGGAAAAGCTGGCGTCCCGCATCAAGGTCATTTCACGGCTGGACATCTCGGAAAAGCGCGTGCCGCAGGATGGCCGGATGAAGCTGCGCTTTGGCAGCAAGTCAATCGACTTCCGGGTCAGCACGCTGCCCACACTGTTCGGCGAGAAGATCGTCATCCGTATTCTCGACTCTTCCAGCGCGAAGATGGGCATCGAGGCGCTCGGTTATGAACCGGAGGAAAAGGAGCGGCTGATGCACGCGGTGCACCGGCCCTATGGCATGGTGCTGGTGACCGGGCCAACCGGCTCGGGCAAGACAGTGTCGCTCTACACCTGCCTGAACATCCTGAACCAGCCGGGCGTGAACATCTCGACCGTGGAAGACCCGGCGGAAATCAACCTGCCCGGCATCAATCAGGTCAATGTCAACGACAAGGCTGGCCTGAACTTCGCCTCGGCACTGAAGTCCTTCCTGCGCCAGGATCCGGACGTGATCATGGTCGGCGAAATCCGCGACCTGGACACTGCGGACATTGCGATCAAGGCCGCGCAGACCGGCCACTTGGTGCTGTCCACGCTGCATACCAACGACGCACCGTCCACCTTGACCCGGTTGTTGAACATGGGCGTGGCGCCTTTCAACATCGCGTCCAGCCTGTTGCTGATCACCGCCCAGCGCCTGGTACGCCGCTTGTGCGAAAGCTGCAAGGCGCCTGCCGACTACCCCAGGCCGGCGCTGTTGCGTGCAGGCTTCACCGAAAGCGAACTCGACGGCACTTGGCGCCCTTACCGCGCCGTGGGCTGCTCTGCCTGCAACAATGGCTATCGTGGTCGTCTGGGCATTTACCAGGCCATGCCGATCACTGACGCGATTCAGCGGCTGATCCTGGCCAATGGTTCGGCCAACGATCTGGCGATACAGGCTCGCGAAGATGGGGTGCGCGATTTGCGCCAGTCCGGCTTGCTGAAGGTCAGGTTGGGCGCAACCTCGCTGGAAGAAGTCATCGCCGCGACCAACGAATAGCGGCACGCGAAACAATCAAGGCAACACCGGTTTGCACCGGGCGAAGCCAGGGTCCTGAGAATCCACCCGCGTTGCGGGCGTCGACTACAACTGATCACACCGTCGGGAGCGGCCGGAGGCTTTATGGCTACAGCAGCGGCAGCAAGAAGCGCCAAGGATTTCACCTTCGAATGGGAAGGCAAGGACCGCAACGGCAAGGTCGTGCGCGGGGAATTGCGCGCCGGCGGAGAAGCCGCCGTGAGTGCCAGCCTGCGCCGGCAAGGCGTGCTGGTCACCAAGGTGAAGAAGCGCCGCAGTTCCGGCGGCAAGAGCATCAAGCCCAAGGACATTGCCATCTTCACGCGCCAGTTGGCGACGATGATGAAGGCCGGGGTGCCCTTGCTGCAAGCCTTCGACATCGTCGCCCGCGGCAGCACCAATGCCACGCTGACCCGGCTGCTGATGGACATCCGTGCGGACATCGAGACAGGTACCAGCCTGTCTGCTGCGTTCCGCCGGCATCCGAAATACTTCGATGCCCTGTACTGCAACCTGGTCGAGGCCGGCGAAGCTGGCGGTATTCTGGAATTGCTGCTCGGTCGTCTGGCGCTTTACCAGGAAAAGACGCTGGCACTGAAGCAGAAGGTCAAGTCAGCGCTGATCTACCCGATGTCGGTGCTGGTGGTCGCCTTCATCGTGGTCACGGTGATCATGATTTTCGTGATCCCGGCCTTCGAGGACGTGTTCAAGAACTTCGGCGCCGACTTGCCCACGCCCACGCTGTTGGTGATCGCCATGAGCAAGTTTTTCGTCTCCTATTGGTGGGCCATTTTCGGCAGCATCTTCGGCGGCGGCTACATGTTCGTGCGCACCTGGCGGCGTTCGGAAAGAATCCAGTTTTTCATGGACCGCCTGTTCCTGCGCATGCCGGTCTTCGGTGAGCTGGTTCGGAAATCCATCATCGCGCGATGGACCCGGACCCTTTCGACATTGTTTGGTGCGGGTGTCCCGTTGGTGGAGGCGCTGGACTCGGTTGGCGGCACCGCAGGCAACAAGGTCTATGCCATCGCCACCGAAGCGATTCAGCGTGACGTCGCCTCCGGCACCGCACTGACTTCGGCCATGACCGCAACCGGCGTGTTCCCGAACATGGTGTTGCAGATGGCTGGCATCGGCGAAGAATCGGGCGCGCTAGACGACATGCTTGCACGCGCCGCGGAGTTCTACGAAGAAGAAGTCGACGAGATGGTGAAGGGGCTGTCAACCTTGATGGAGCCCATCATCATCGTGTTCCTTGGCACCATCATTGGCGGCATCGTCGTGTCGATGTACTTGCCCATCTTCAAGCTCGGTCAGGTGGTCTGACGCATGGCGCAGACCGGAGAGTGGGCGATCTGGTTGTCGCCCTGGGTGCTGGGCGCGTTGGGCCTTTGCATTGGCAGTTTCCTGAACGTGGTGGCGCACCGCCTGCCGCGCATGATGGAGCGGCAATGGTGGCGGGACGTGGCCCAGCAGCTGAGCGACAGCGAGTCTTTCCAGCGGACTTTTGGACGGGGCGCGCCCAAGCCACTCGCCGCCACATCGGGTGAGCTTGAGCAGGAACTGGACAAGCTCGGCCGGTTGACGCTTTCCAAGCCCGCCTCACGCTGCCCGGCCTGCCAGCACAGGATCCGCTGGCACGAGAACATTCCGCTGGTGAGCTGGTTGCGGCTGCGAGGCCGCTGCTCCGCATGCGGCACCCGCATTTCGGTGCGCTATCCGCTGCTGGAACTGGCCACCGGCCTGCTGTTCGCCGGCATTGCCTGGCGCGTGGGCCCGCAACCGGTGGCGCTGGCCTGGTGCGGCGTGGCCGCCACGCTGGTCGCGCTGACTGCCATCGACTGGGACACCACCTTGCTGCCGGACGCGCTGACGCTGCCGCTGCTGTGGGCCGGTCTGTGCGCCGCAGCGCTGGAGTGGACGCTGCCGCTCAGCACCTCACTCTGGGGTGCCGTCGTGGGCTACCTGTCGCTGTGGTCGGTGTACTGGCTGTTCAAGCTGACGACAGGCAAGGAAGGCATGGGCCACGGCGACTTCAAGCTGCTGGCCGCGCTGGGGGCCTGGCTGGGCTGGAAAGCCATCCTGCCCATCGTGCTGATGGCTTCGGTGATCGGCGCGGTGGTCGGCATCGGCATGAAGCTCAGCGACACCTTGCGCGAAGGGCGCTACGTGCCGTTCGGCCCGTTCCTCGCCGGTGGCGGACTGGTGCTGATGCTGGCGGGCACCGAAACGGTATTGGGTTGGATAGGGCAGTGAGCCCCGCACGGCCGCCCGAAGGGTCTCATTCCCGCCCGGCGGGACCGGCCGCAGGCCGCAGGGTGCGCCAGTGAGCGCTGTGCGCGTGGGCTTGACCGGCGGCATCGGCAGCGGCAAGAGCACCGTTGCCGCGCTGCTTTCGGCCCGCGGCGCCAAGGTCATCGACACCGATGCAATCTCGCGCGCGTTGACCGCGCCACAAGGCGCTGCGCTGCCCGCCATCGCCGCGGCATTTGGTGCCGACATGGTCGATGAACATGGCGCATTGGACCGCGCCCGCATGCGCCAGCTGGCCTTTGGCCAGGCCCCGGAAGCGCTGCAAGCCAAGCAGACGCTTGAGCACATCCTGCACCCATTGATCCAGGCCGAGACGGCACGCCAGGCCGCGCAGGCAGAACCTGGCCAGCCACTGGTGTTCGACGTGCCGCTGCTGGCCGAGTCGGCCCATTGGCGTGGCCGGGTGGACAAGGTGCTGGTCATCGACTGCAGCGAGGCGACACAAATCCGACGCGTCATGGCCCGTTCCGGCTGGCCTGCGCAGGAGGTGCAGCGCGTGATCGCGCTGCAGGCCACGCGGGCAGAGCGCCGCGCCATCGCCGATGCCGTGATCCTCAACGACGGGCTGAGCCTGGCGCAATTGCAGGCCGAGCTGGACGCACTCTGGCAGCAAGGTTTTTTCGGTCCGGCCGCTGCGCCCGGGGTGTGAAACAATCGCCGCCAGCCAACCGCCCGGAAAGCGCCTTTTGGTCCTCTACGAATACCCGTTCAACGAAAGCATCCGCACGATGCTGCGGCTCGAACACCTGTTCGGCCGACTGAACACCCTGGTGCCGCGTGACGAAGCGGTCGACCATCATTTCTCCCTGGTCACGCTGTTCGAGATCATGGACGTGGCCTCGCGGGCCGACCTGAAATCCGACCTGCTCAAGGAACTGGAGCGCCACAAGGCGCAGCTGCAAAGTTATCGCGGCAACCCGCATGTGTCGGAAGCCGCGCTGGACGAAGTCGTGGCTCGCATCGACCATGCCTTCAACGGCCTGAACCAGTTCGCGGGCAAGGCGGGGCAAGCGCTGACCACCAACGAGTGGCTGATGAGCATCCGCAGCCGCATCAGCATTCCTGGTGGCACTTGCGAGTTCGACCTGCCGGCCTACTTCGCCTGGCAGCAGCACAGCCCTGATCGACGCCGCGCCGACCTCGCCCAGTGGCTCAGCCACCTGTGGCCGCTGGGCGAAGCGCTGCACGTGTTGCTGGGCCTGCTGCGGGACGCCGGCATGCCGCACAAGGTCGTGGCCCAGGGCGGCCAGTACCAGCAAACCCTGCCCCAGGGCCGCACCTACCAGCTGCTGCGAGTGCGGCTGGACGACGGGGTGGACCTGGTGCCAGAGATCAGCGGCCACCGCCTGATGGTCTCGGTGCGGCTGATGCGGGCCGACGCCGAGGGCCGCCTGCGCCCCGCCGCGCAGGACACCGCGTTTGAACTCTCGCTCTGCGCCTGAGTCCCATCGCTTCGTCATTCGTTTCCGCCTCGCCCTTGCACTTGCAAGCACCGCCGGCGCCTGCCGTGAACCAGCCCAAATCCAGCCCCCCATCCTCCGTTGCCGCCAAGGCCATCGAGGTCAACTGCCCGGCCTGCGGCGAGCGCACGCTGTATTCGCCTGCGAACGCCTTCCGGCCCTTCTGCAGCGCCCGCTGCCAGGGCCATGATTTCGGCGCCTGGGCCAATGAAGGCTACAGGGTGCCGACCAAGCCCAGCAGCGAAGAGCCGGAGCCCTGAGCCGGCCACGCACCGACCTCAGGCCGGTTTTCGTCACACCCGGGCACTCGCCTGCTCTTGAAACCCGGCAGACGGTGCCTATAATGGGATTAGCACTCAACCAAGTCGAGTGCTAACAGTTCTGGCGCCGGCCTTCCTGGCCGGCGTTCCTGAGCACCTGATGTGATGCAGCGCCCTTTGCCGGTGTTGCCTTCCTCGCTCAAAGCCACTGCATTTAGGAGATGCCATGAAACTTCGTCCGTTGCACGATCGCGTGATCGTCAAGCGCCTGGAACAAGAAACCAAGACCGCCTCCGGCATCGTCATCCCTGACAACGCCGCCGAGAAGCCTGATCAAGGCGAAGTCCTGGCCGTTGGCCCGGGCAAGCGCAACGACAAGGGCGACTTCATCGTCCTGAACGTCAAGGTCGGTGACCGCGTGCTGTTCGGCAAGTACTCTGGCCAGTCGGTCAAGGTCGACGGCGAAGAGCTGATGGTCATGCGCGAAGAAGACCTGTTTGCCGTCGTCGAGAAGTAATCCTTCTCCCTCTGCACACACCTCTTACTGAACTGAATTCGGAGAATACAAATGGCAGCAAAAGACGTGATCTTTGGCTCTGACGCCCGCACCCGCATGGTTGAAGGCGTGAACATCCTGGCCAATGCGGTCAAGGTCACGCTGGGCCCCAAGGGCCGCAACGTGGTCCTGGAGCGCTCTTTCGGCGCCCCCACCGTCACCAAGGACGGTGTCTCGGTGGCCAAGGAAATCGAGCTGAAGGACAAGCTGCAGAACATGGGCGCGCAGATGGTCAAGGAAGTTGCTTCCAAGACTTCTGACAACGCCGGTGACGGCACCACCACCGCCACCGTGCTGGCGCAAGCCATCGTGCGCGAAGGCATGAAGTACGTGGCCGCCGGCATGAACCCGATGGACCTGAAGCGTGGCATCGACAAGGCGGTCACCGCCCTGGTCGCCCAGCTGAAGGCGGCCTCCAAGGCCACCACGACCTCCAAGGAAATCGCGCAAGTCGGCACCATCTCGGCCAACAGCGATTCCGAAGTCGGCCGCATCATCGCTGAAGCGATGGACAAGGTCGGCAAGGAAGGCGTCATCACCGTCGAAGACGGCAAGTCGCTGGACAGCGAACTCGACGTCGTCGAAGGCATGCAGTTCGACCGCGGCTACCTGTCGCCCTACTTCATCAACAACCCGGAAAAGCAAGCCGCACTGCTGGACAACCCGTTTGTCCTGCTGTTCGACAAGAAGATCTCGAACATCCGCGATCTGCTGCCGACCCTGGAACAAGTGGCCAAGGCTGGCCGTCCGCTGCTGATCATCGCTGAAGAAGTCGATGGCGAAGCGCTGGCGACCCTGGTGGTCAACACCATCCGCGGCATCCTGAAGGTCGTCGCCGTCAAGGCCCCGGGCTTTGGCGACCGTCGCAAGGCCATGCTGGAAGACATCGCCATCCTGACCGGTGGCAAGGTCATCGCCGAAGAAGTCGGCCTGTCGCTCGAGAAGGTCACGCTGGCCGACCTGGGCCAGGCCAAGCGCGTCGAAGTGGGCAAGGAAAACACCATCATCATCGATGGTGCCGGTGCCGCTGCCGACATCGAAGCCCGCGTCAAGCAAGTGCGCGTGCAGATCGAAGAAGCTTCGAGCGACTACGACCGTGAAAAGCTGCAAGAACGCGTGGCCAAGCTGGCCGGCGGTGTTGCCGTCATCAAGGTCGGTGCTGCCACCGAAGTCGAGATGAAGGAAAAGAAGGCCCGCGTGGAAGACGCGCTGCACGCGACCCGTGCCGCCGTTGAAGAAGGCATCGTCGCCGGTGGCGGCGTGGCCCTGCTGCGCGCCCGCCAGACGGCAGGCACCATCAAGGGTGACAACGCTGACCAGGACGCCGGCATCAAGCTGATCCTGAAGGCGATCGAAGCCCCGCTGCGCGAAATCGTGTCGAACGCCGGTGGCGAACCCAGCGTGGTGATCAACGCCGTGTTGGCTGGCAGTGGCAATCACGGCTTCAACGCCGCGAACGACACCTATGGCGACATGATCGAAATGGGCATCCTGGACCCGACCAAGGTGACCCGGACCGCGCTGCAAAACGCCGCTTCGGTCGCTTCGCTGATGCTGACCACCGAATGCATGGTCGCCGAAGCCCCGAAGGACGACGCGCCTTCGATGCCCGGCGGCGGCATGGGCGGCATGGGCGGCATGGGCATGGACATGTAAGCTGTCCTGCCTGAGCGTCCCCGCTCTCGCAAGCATGCAAGGCCACCTTCGGGTGGCCTTTTTTGTTGTGTCGCCGCACCCGGTGCCGCCCGGACACACGGCGCACCACGCCACAATCCGCCGCATGACGCGTGCGCTGTTGTCCCTGCTGTTGCCCTTGGTCGGTGTGATTGGCGCCTCGTCTGCAGCCCTCGCCGCAGCGCAGGCAGTGCAGCCCGAGCCAACGCGCAGCGCCAGCACGGCAAGCGGTTCGCCGGGCACACCGGCCGAAGCCCGAACGCTGGCCCAGGGCGTGCCGGCAGCGCAAGCCCCCGCCGCCCTGCCACGGTTGCGCATCGGCCTGGTGCTTTCGGGCGGCGGCGCGCGCGGGCTGGCCCACGTTGGCGTGCTGAAGGCGCTGGAGCGCGCGCAGGTGCCCATCGATGCGATTGCCGGCACCTCGATGGGCGCGGTGGTCGGCGGGCTGTATGCCAGCGGCATGCCGGCGGACACCATCGAAGCCGAATTCAACAAGGTCAACTGGAGCCGGCTGTTCGCCCAGCGCGTGGGCCGCCAGCAGCTCTCCCAGCGGCGCAAGGAAGAGGACTTCGACCTCTCGACTGCCATCGAGCTGGGCTACCGCGACGGAGAGTTCCGTGCGCCGCAAGGCGCCGTCTCCAGCCGCGGCCTGGAAACCCTGCTGCGCCGCTACACCTTGCCGGTGCGCGCGGTGCAGGACTTCGACCAGCTGCCGATCCCGTTCCGCGCGGTCGCCACCGACATGGAAACCGGCGCGCTGGTCATCCTGGACCAGGGCGACCTGGCGATGGCGCTGCGCGCCAGCATGAGCGTGCCCGGCCTGTTCCCGCCCAGCGAGGTGGAAGGCCGCGTGCTGGGCGATGGCGGCCTGGTCAACAACCTGCCGGTCGACGTGGTGCGGGCGATGGGCGTGGACGTGGTGATCGCCGTCAACATCGGCACGCCGCTGGCCGGCCGCGAAACGCTGAACTCGGCCATCGGCCTGACGGCGCAGATGATCAACATCCTGACCGAGCAGAACGTGCACCGCAGCCTGGCCACGCTGGGCAAGCAGGACCTGCTGATCGCGCCGGACCTGGGCAAACTGAGCTCGGGCGACTTCGACAGCGCCAAGGCGCTGATCACGCTGGGCGACGGCGCCACCGAAGCGCTGGCCGAACCGCTGCGGGCCCTCGCGCTGACGGCCGAACAATATGCCGACTGGCGCGCGCACCGCAGCCCCGCTGCGCAGCCGCCCAGCACCCTGCAGTTCGTCGCCTTCGAAGGCACCACCGCCACCAACCCGCAGCGCCTTGAGCCCCAGCTCCAGTCGCACCAGGGCGAGGCCTTCGACCCGCAAAAGGCCGAGGCCGACACCCAGTACCTGGCCGCCAGCGGCGACTATGTGCGCGCCGACTACCGGCTGGTGCACAGCAACGAGCGCGGCGACGGCCTGGTCTTCGACCTCGAAGACAAGCCCTGGGGCCCGAACTACCTGAACATCGGCCTGGACCTGTCGACCGACTTCGATGGCCGCAGCGCCTTCAACGTCAAGGTCAGCCACAACCGCCACTGGCTGACCGACAACGGCACCGAATGGCGCAACCGGCTGCAGATCGGCGAGGTGCCACAGGTGTCCACCGAGCTGTACCACCCACTGAAATGGACGCTGGGCCTGTCGAACGACTGGTTCGTGGCCGCCTCGGCCAGCGCCGAGCGCCGCAACCTCTCGCTGTTCGAGGACAACGGCGGCGAGAAGATCGGCGAAGTGCAGCGTTCGGTGGCGCGCGCCGGGCTGGACCTGGGCCAGCCCTGGGGCAGCCTGGGCGAGTTGCGCTTCGGGCTGGACTACCGCGCAGGCCGCAACCAGCTGCTGCTGCGCAACGACCTGGCCGACACGCTCTACACACCCCAGGCCTGGCAGGAAGCCGGCCTGCGGCTGCGGGTGGTGATGGACCAGCTGGACTTCGCCAACTTCCCGCAGCGCGGCTACCGCGCCGAGGCCGAGGCCTTTGTTGGCAAGCGGCATGACGACGGCACGCGCAAGCTGCTGCGCCTGGAAACCCAGGCCACCACGGCCAGCACCTGGGGTAACCAGACGCTGAACCTGCACCTGATGGCGCGCGGCTCGAACGAGGACCGGCTGTCGCCGGTTGGCCGCTATTCGCTGGGCGGCTTCCAGCAGCTCTCGGGCTACCAGGTCGGCCAGCTGACCGGCAACGTGGTGCTGCTCGGCCGGCTGGGCTGGTACATGCGGCTGGCCGAAACGCCGGTGTTCGCCCGCGGATTTTTCGTCGGCGCCTCGCTGGAAACCGGCAATGCCTGGCTGGACACCCACGAGATGCGCAAAGGCGGCCTGCGTCAGGGCGGCAGCCTGTACCTTGGTGCCGACACCGGCCTGGGGCCGATGTACCTGGGCCTCACCTGGGCGCCACGCGGCGAGGCCGGCCTGGTGCTGTTCGTCGGCCGGCCCTAGACATGGACCACCCGCCTAGCGGGTCGCGCAGCCGCCTTGGTGCGGCCCGGCGCCGGCTGCTTGGCTCAGGCCTCGTCGGACGGCGGTGCCGGTTCGGCGGTCGTTTCGGCTGCGGTGCTGGATGCATCGGTCTTGTCAACGGCATCCGCATCGCCCACCGGATGCATCCAGCCGTGCAGCGTCTCGGCCAGATCGTGCAGGCCGATGTGCTTGGGCGCCGAGAACAGCAGGATGCCGACGTCCGACGCGTCGGTCACGACCGAGGCCAGCGCGTCCTGCACCTTGGCCAGCGAAGCCTGCTGCTCCTTGCGGTTGAGCTTGTCGGCCTTGGTCAGGACCACCAGCAGCTTCACCGCACCGTTCACGACACGCGGCGAGATGAAATTCAGCAGCCTTTCGTCCAGCGGCGTCAGCCCCAGCCGGCTGTCGACCAGCAGCACCACGCCGGTCAGGTTCCGTCGCACCTCCAGGTAGTCGGCCATCACCCGCTGCCAGCGGACCTTGGCCTCCCGGTTCACCGTTGCGTAGCCGTAGCCTGGCAAGTCGGCCAGGTA
This sequence comes from Ideonella azotifigens, assembly GCF_021043325.1. Classification (NCBI taxonomy): domain Bacteria; kingdom Pseudomonadati; phylum Pseudomonadota; class Betaproteobacteria; order Burkholderiales; family Sphaerotilaceae; genus Ideonella; species Ideonella azotifigens. The sequence goes on along the minus strand of NZ_JAJNKD010000001.1, from coordinate 866,754 downwards.
GGCGTCGGGTTCGTCCTTGGGGCCGAGCGCAAACAGGTTGATGTGCTGGGTACGGCCCGGGGTTTTGGATGCGAAGGCCAATTGCCGTCGCTGTGCCAGCGCGTTGATCGAGGTCGACTTGCCGGCATTGCTGCGGCCGACGAAGGCGATTTCGCCCAGGTCGCCCTGCGGCAACTGGTCAAGCTGGCTGGCGGTGGTCAGGAAGCGGGCGCTGTGGGCCCATGCCAGTGCAGCGAGGGCTTCCGCACTGGGCGGCTTCGCGTCTTTGCGGAGGGAAGCAGTCATGGAGCATTGTAAGATTCATTGGTTTTGTTGCCGGGCGTCATGCCTGGAACCTGCACGAAGAATCAAAATCCGAGACAACCCAAACCCGAGGCCCTTTCCGATGAAGACTTCCGTCGCCGTCGCCAGCTCCGTCGTGCTCGCCGCCTTGCTCGCGGCCCCTGCGTTCGCTGCTGAGGCCAGTGCGGCACCAGCCAAGATCGATCTGGTGCGAGGCTCGGAAATCTCGTCCACGGTTTGCGCCGCCTGCCACACGGCAGACGGGTCGCGCGGCAGCCCCGCGAATCCGATCCTGCAGGGCCAGCATGCCGACTACCTCTACAAGCAGCTGACCGAGTTCAAGGCCGGCAAGCGGCCCAGCGCGGTGATGAACGGCATGGCCGCCACGCTCAGCGAGTCGGACATGCGCAACGTCGCCGCGTTCTACGCCGGCAAGACCGCCAAGCCAGGCGCCGCGAAGAATCCGGACACGGTCCAACTGGGCCAGAAGATCTACCGCGGCGGCATTGCCGAGAAGAACGTGCCCGCCTGTGCCGGCTGCCACAGCCCGAATGGCGCCGGCATCCCGGCCCAATACCCCCGCCTGGCCGGCCAGCATGCCGACTATGTCGAAATCCAGATGAACAACTTCCGCAGCGGCGCGCGGCCCAACAGCGTGCCGATGGCCGGCGTGGCCTCTCGAATGAGCGACAAGGAAATCAAGGCCGTGTCAGACTACATCGCCGGCCTGCGCTGAAGCCGGGCCCCAGGCGCGAGCAGACCCGCACGCGCCGGCCCGCAACGACCCCGTCGCCCGGGCCGGTCCATGACCGGCCCTTTTCACATCGGCGAGCCAGACCTCTTTCGCAGCACCTTTCCCGATGAACGCCACCGTTCCCTCTCCCGACGCTGCCAACAGCCGCTTCGCCACCACGCGCCGCGAAACGCTGGCTCTGCTGGCCTCGATGCGCTTTGCCATCACCTTGCTGTGCGTGATCTGCATTGCCTCGGTCATTGGCACCGTGGTCAAGCAGGGCGAGCAGCTGCCGGACTATGTCAACAAGTTCGGTCCCTTCTGGGCCGAGCTGTTCGGCCATGTCAGCCTGTTCACCGTCTACAGCGCGCCCTGGTTCCTGCTGATCCTGGCCTTCCTGGTCACCTCCACCAGCCTGTGCATCGCGCGCAACGCACCCAAGATCCTGGCCGACCTGCGCAGCTTCAAGGAAGGCGTGCGCGAGCAGTCGCTCAAAGCCTTCCATCACAAGGCCGAAGGCGGCATCGCGCTGCAAGGCCAGGCAGCGCTGGACCATGTGTCGGCCGTGCTGGCCCGCCACGGCTGGCAGGCCAAGGCCCAGGTGCGTGCCGGCGGCACCATGGTCGCGGCGCGCAAGGGCCGGGTCAACAAGCTGGGCTACCTGTCGGCCCATTCGGCCATCGTGCTGATCTGCCTGGGTGGCCTTTTCGACGGTGACCTGGTGGTCAAGGCGCAGATGGCGCTGACCGGCAAAAGCACCTTCGAAGGCGGTGGGCTGATCCGCGACGTGCCGCCCGAGCACCGCTTGCCCGCCGGCAACCCGACCTTCCGCGGCAACCTGATGGTGCCCGAGGGCGCACGCAGCGGCACCGCCATCCTGCAGATGCCGGACGGCATCGTGCTGCAGGACCTGGACTTCGACGTCGAGCTCAAGCGCTTCATGGTCGAGTACTACGAGACCGGCATGCCGCGGCTGTTCGCCAGCCAGATCGTGCTGCACGACCACGACGGCAGCCCGCCGGTCGAGGCCACGGTCAAGGTCAACGAACCCGTCACCCACCACGGCGTGGCGATCTACCAGAGCAGTTTCGAGGACGGAGGCTCGACGCTGAAGCTCAAGGCCTTGCCGCTGCAGGCCGGCGGCCAGCCCTTCGAGATCAACACCCGCGTCGGCGACAGCGTGCCGCTGCAGCAGGGCAAGTCCCCGCTGACGCTGGAAGTCACCGGGCTGCGCGTCATCAACGTCGAAAACCTCGGCGCCGCAGAAGGTGCCGGCACTGATGTGCGCAAGGTTGACCTGGGCAGCACCTTGAACAAGCATCTGGGCAGTGGCGTCAGCCCCGACAAGGCCAAGCAGCTGCACAACGTCGGCCCGTCCATCACCTACAAGCTGCGCGACGCCAGCGGCCAGGCACGCGAGTTCAGCAACTACATGGTGCCCATCGAGCTGGACGGCCAGCGGGTGTTTGTCGTCGGCGTGCGCGACACGCCGGCCGACAGTTTCCGCTACCTGCGCCTGCCGGTCGACGAACAAGGCAGCCTGGACGGCTGGCTGCGGCTGCGCCAGGCGCTGGGCGACACGGCATTGCGCGAACAGGCGGCAAGCCGCTACGCCAGGCAGGCCGCACCGGCCGACAAGCCCGAAATGATCGAGCAGCTGCGCGTGACCAGCGCACGCGCGCTGGCCCTGTTCGCTGGCGTAGAGCCCGCCAGCAAGAAGAGCACACCCGGCGCCCAGCCCAGCGCCGGCTTGGTCGCGCTGAGCCAGTTCATTGACGACAGCGTGCCCCAGGCCGAGCGCGCCCGCGTGGCCGACGTGCTGCTGCGCATCCTCAACAGCGCGCTGTACGAACTCAACGACATCGCCCGCGAACAGGCAGGCTTGAAACCGCTGGGCAGCGAAGCGGCGGCACAAAGCTTCATGGCCCTGGCCGTCATCTCGCTGTCCGACAGCTTTTTCTACCCGGCCCCGGTGCTGCTGGAGCTGCAGGACTTCCAGCAGCGCCAGGCCAGCGTGTTCCAGGTCGCCCGCGCACCCGGCAAGACCCTTGTCTACCTCGGCGCAGTCTTGCTGATCATCGGCGTGTTTGCGATGCTCTACGTGCGCGAACGCCGGCTCTGGGTCTGGCTGCACGGCGCTGGCGAAGCCAACCCTGGCAGCCGCATGCTGATTGCCCTGTCCACGCCAAGGCGCACACTGGACGTGGATGCAGAATTCACTGCCTTGCGCCAGGACTTGCTCGGCGCATCCGCCGCCGCCGAACCCGCTGTCATTGGAGACACGCCATGAACACCACCACGACCGGCAATGCGCCCCTGGCGTCGCTGCCCATGGGCAAGTCCGGCTGGCTCGCCGGCCGCAGCTTGCTGGACTGGCTCTATGCGCTGCTGGTGCTGGGCGGCGCAGGCTATGCGTTCCAGCGCTACGGCGCGTCAATGGACGGCTACGAACGTGGCATCCTGGCTGGCGCCACACCGGCGCTGATCGCGCTGGGCTGGTTCTGGCGCCCGCTGCGCGCGCTGGCGCTGGCCGTGGGCCTGGCCAGCCTGCTGGCCATCTCGCTCTACAACCGCCACACCGACGGCTTCGGCGCCGACCTGGCCGCCGCCGACCAAGTCTTCTGGCTCAAGTATTTCCTCTCCAGCCAGAGCGCCATCCTGTGGATGAGCGTGCTCTTTTTCATGAGCACGATCTTCTACTGGCTGGGCTTCCTGGGCAAGGCAGAAGGCGGCAACGCCGTGGGCCAGCGCATCGGCTCCGGCCTGGCCTGGGCCGCTGTCTTCATGGCCTTGACCGGCACCATGGTGCGCTGGTTCGAGAGCCACCAGATCGGCCCGGACATCGGCCACATCCCGGTGAGCAACCTGTACGAAGTCTTCGTGCTGTTCTGCTGGCTGACCACGCTGTTCTACCTCTACTTCGAAGCCCACTACAAGCTGCACGCCCAGGTGCGCGCGCTGGGTGGCTTCGTGATGCTGGTGGTGAGTGCCGCGGTCGGCTTCCTGCTCTGGTACACGGTGGCGCGCGAAGCGCAGGAAATCCAGCCGCTGGTGCCCGCGCTGCAAAGCTGGTGGATGAAGCTGCACGTGCCGGCCAACTTCATCGGCTACGGCACCTTCTCGCTGTCGGCCATGGTGGCCCTGGCCTGCGTGCTGAAGGAAGCCAGCGCCAAGGCTTTGTGGCTTGGCCTGGTGGCGCTGCCGGCTGCGGTGCTGGTGCTGGTCGCCGGCTACGCGGTGGGCGGCAGTGACCCGGCCGCAGCCGGCGCCGCCGCCAAGGCGGCACGCTTGATCGGCGGCACCGGCCTGTTCTTCGCCATCATGGTCGCACTGCGCCGGCCCATCAACGCCCGCACGCCCAGCGTGCTGCTGATGGACGACCTGATGTACAAGGCCATCGCAGTCGGCTTCGCGTTTTTCACCATTGCAACCGTGCTGGGCGCCTTCTGGGCCGCAGAAGCCTGGGGCGGCTACTGGAGCTGGGACCCGAAGGAAACCTGGGCCCTGATCGTCTGGCTGAACTACGCCGCCTGGCTGCACATGCGGCTGATGAAGGGCCTGCGCGGCGCCGGCTCGGCCTGGTGGGCGCTGGGCGGCCTGGTCGTCACGACCTTCGCCTTCCTCGGCGTGAACATGTTCCTCAGCGGCCTGCACTCCTACGGAGAGTTGTGAACGTGGCGACTGGCTGAGGGGAACCACCCGCCCGCAGCACGATCCATCCGAAAGCTGTAAGGTCCGGCGCAGTCATCCCGACTGATGCTGACCTCGCACTCGCTTTCGGAAGTTCGCCATGCCCTTGATCCGTACCCGCGGCCCGCACGACCCGCTGCCCTCGGAAATCACCTCTCCCGAGCTCTACCACTCGCGCCGGGCCTGGCTGCAGCGCACGGCCGCGGGGGCCGCCGGCCTGGGCCTGGCCAGCTGGGCGCAGCGCGAAGCCTTCGCGCAAGGCATGCCCGCCACGCCGCCGGGCAAGCTGGCCAAGCTGCCCGGTGCACGCAGCGGTGTCGCAGGCGCGCTGGTCAACGACAAGCTGACGGCTTATGGCGACGTCACCACCTACAACAACTTCTACGAGTTCGGCACCGACAAGTCCGACCCGAACCGCAACGCCGGCAGCCTGAAGCCGCGGCCGTGGACGGTGAGCATCGAAGGCATGGTCGCCAAGCCGCTGACGCTGGACCTGGATGCGCTGCTGAAACTGGCGCCAATGGAAGAGCGGGTCTACCGGCTGCGCTGCGTGGAAGGCTGGTCCATGGTCATTCCGTGGGTCGGCTATTCGCTGTCCGAGATCATCAAGAAAGCCCAGCCGCTGGGCAGCGCCAAGTTCGTGGAATTCACCAGCCTGGCAGACCCGAAGCAGATGCCCGCCCTGCGCGCTGGCGTGCTGGACTGGCCTTACGTCGAAGCCCTGCGCATGGACGAAGCGATGCACCCGCTGGCGATGATGGTCTTCGGCCTCTACGGCGAAGTGCTGCCGAACCAGAACGGCGCGCCGCTGCGGCTGGCCGTGCCCTGGAAATACGGCTTCAAGAGTGCCAAGTCCATCGTCAGGATCCGTTTCATGGACAAGGCACCCACCACCAGCTGGGAAGGCTCGGCGCCATCCGAATACGGCTTCTACTCCAACGTCAATCCACAGGTCGACCACCCGCGCTGGAGCCAGGCCACCGAGCGCCGCATTGGCGAAGACGGGCTGTTCGCGAAGAAGCGCGCCACGCTGATGTTCAACGGCTACGAAGCCCAGGTGGCATCGCTGTACGCCGGCATGGACCTGAAGAAGAACTTCTGATGGCGGCGACAGGCGTTTCTACGGCCGCGCGCCGCGCGCCGCCTAAGGGCCTGGTGCCGCGGCTCAATGGCTGGTTGCTGCACCCGGTCGTCAAGCCGCTGCTGTGGCTGTTGCTGGCCATGCCGGCCGGGCTGCTGCTCTGGGGCGCCATCCAGAACCAATTGGGACCGAACCCCACCGAGGCGCTGATCCGCGGCCTGGGTGACTGGACGCTGCGTTTGCTCTGCGTCACGCTGGCCATCACCCCGCTGCGCCAATGGACAGGCCTCAACAGCATCGTGCGCTGGCGCCGCAACCTGGGTGTCGCGACCTTTCTCTACGGCACGCTGCACTGGCTTTCATACGCCTGGTTCGACCAGAACCTGGACCTGCAGGCGCTGCTGCACGACGTGGCCAAGCGGCCCTTCATCCTCGTTGGCACTGCCGCCTGGCTGGCGATGCTGCCGCTGGCGCTGACCTCGTTCAACGCAGCCATCAAGCGCCTGGGCGGCAAACGCTGGCAGGCGCTGCACAAGACCATGTACGCGATTGCGCTGGGCGGCCTGCTGCACTTCTTCTGGCTGCGCGCCAGCAAGCACAACTTCGCAGAAGTCGCGGTCTACGCCACGGTCATCTTCTTCCTTCTGGGCTGGCGCGTGTGGCGCTGGCTGCGCAGCCGCCGGCCGGTCATGGCTTGACGCTGGCGACTGGCGAGGCAGGCAAAGCCTCCCAGCCGCCACCGAGGGCCATGAACAGTTGCACCTGGTCGTCGGCCAACTGCGATTCGGACGCGGCCAGCGCTGCGTCCGCACTGGCCAGCGAACGGTCTGCGTCCAGCGCATCGAGGTAACCGGTCTTGCCACCGCGGTAAAGCTGGGCGGACTGCTGTGCCACCTTGGCTGCGGCCTCGCGCGCAGCCGTCAAGGCCGCACGACGATCCAGCTCGCGGGCATAGGCGTTCAGCGCGGTTTCGGTTTCGCGCAAGGCCGTCAGCACGGTGCCGTCGAATTTCGCCAGCGCACCGCGCGTGCCGGCCTCGGCCTGCGCGATGCGGGCCTGCACCGCGCCGGTGTTCGGAACCGTCCACGAGATCAGCGGGCCCAGGCCCCAGGCCAGCGAATCGCTGTGGCCGAAGTCCGGCGCCGGGCCCGCCGACGAGGCCGACAGGCCCAGCGTGATGTGCGGGTACAGCTCGCCGGTGGCGACGCCAATGCGCGCGGTCGCCGCGGCGAGTTCACGCTCGGCCTGGCGCACATCGGGCCGGCGGCGCAGCAGCGCGGCGCCGTCGCCCACGGGCAGCGCCTGCATGACCTGCGGCGGCGCGGCGCAGTCGGCCACGCCGGCCGGCAGGTCGCCCGGCAGCGCACCGGTCAGCGTCGCCAGCCGCAGCAAGGCCGCTTCGCGCTCGGCCTGCAGCGGCGGCATCGCAGCGTTGAGCTGTTCCAGCTGCGCCTTCGCGCGGTTCAGGTCCAGCATGCCGACACGGCCGGCGCGCTGCAACTGGCCAGCCACGTCCAAGGCCTCGCGCTGCAGCTGCACCGAGTGCTGCGCAGTCTGCCAGCGCAGCCCGGCCGAGCAGGCCTGCGCATAGGCCCGCGTGGTCGCGCCCACCACGCTGACGCGCGCCAGGTCCAGCCCGGCCTCTGCCGCGCCGGTGTTCGCCTCCGCGGCCTCGATGCTGCGCTGCAACTGGCCCACCAGGTCCAGCTGGTAGGACAGCGCGACGCCCGCACTCGCGCTGAAGTGGTTGGGCGGCACGTAGCCCTTCTGCAGGTAGGACAGGCCCGAGGCGTGGCCAAACGACGGGCCACCGCTCAGCGCCGCACTCACGCCCCGCGCGGCACCCGCTTCATCGGCCTGCGCCTGCACCTTCTCCAGGTTGGCCGTGGCCTGGCGCAGGTCGGTGTTGTGGGCCAGTGCACGCTGCACCAGTTCGTCGAGCCGCGCATCGTCGTACAGCCGCCACCAGTGCGGCGGCAGCGGCGTCGTCGTGAACGACGCACCGGCGGTTTTGGCCGCCTCGTTGAACTGCGCCGCCGCCGCGGGTTGCGCAGCCAGCGACTGCGCGGGCAGCACGTAGTCCGGCCCGACCGGCGTGTGGCTGCAGGCGGCCAGCAAGGCTGACAGCAAAAAGGGGATCAACAAGCTGCGCATGGGTTCAGCTCCGCGAATCCGCCGGGCCAGCATTGGCGGTGCGCGCTGGCGCAGCAACCGGCGCCACTTCCAGCACCTGCACCGTGACGGTCTGCCCTGCGACCAGCCGCACGTCGGCAGGCAACGGGTCCAGCTTGACCTTGACCGGAATGCGCTGCGCCAGCCGCACCCAGTTGAAGCTGGGGTTCACGCTGGACAGCAGGTTGGCGCTGGTCGAGCGGTCGTGGTCGGCAATGCCGGCGGCAATGCTGTCAACCACGCCGGGCAGCGCGCGGCTGCCACCCATGGCCGTGACGCGCACGCGGTCGCCCACGTGGATGCGTGGCAGCTGCGTCTCCTCGAAATACCCTTCGACGTACAGCGAACGCTGGTCCACCAGCGCCAGCGCGGCGTGGCCGGCCGAGGCATAGGCGCCGGCGCGCAGGTCCAGGTTGGTGACCAGCCCGTCCACCGGCGCGCGCACCGCCGCGCGTTCCAGGTTCAGCTGCGCCGCGCTGACGGCCAGCTCGGCCTGGGCCACCGCGGCCTGCGCCTGCTCCACGCGCATGCGCGTCTGCTCGCGCTGCTCCTGCGAGATCAACAAGGCCAGCCCGGCGTTGCGCTGGTCCTCGCGGCCGGCCTGGGCCAGCACGACGCGCTGCGCGGCCAGCGCCGAGCGCGCCTGCTTCAGCGCCAGCTCATAGCGCACCGGGTCCACGTCGAACAGCAACTGGCCGGCCTTCACCGCCTGGTTGTCCTGCACCGGCACCGCGGTCACCAGGCCGGACACATCTGGTGCAATCTGCACCACATTGGCCCGCACGCGCCCATCCCGGGTCCAGGGTGCCAGCTCGTAGTGGTCCCACAGCTGCAGCACCGCCCAGCTCGCGGCGGCCACCGCGGCGAGCGTGACGCCAACGCGCAACACCGGCACGGCCACGCGGGAAGAAAGCCAGTGCTTGTTCATCAAAGCCTCGTTCATTGCATCAAGACGGTGAGACGGCTGAGCGCCCACACCAGCAGCGCATACAGCGCCAGGTCAAACAAGGCGGGGTGCCAAACCCAGCGGTACAGCCCCGTGGCCGCCAGCACCCGCCGCACGCCCCACAGGGCGCCCAGCGCGGCGCCGCACAGCAGCATCAGCCAGGGCAGGTAAAGCCCGTAGACATGCGCCTCGCCAATCATCGGGACATCTCCATCGTCAAACCTTGGGGCGGCGGCGCACCCGGGCAAAGGTTGCGCCGCAGGCCGACCAGCGCGGCCACCGCGCGCGCCTGTTCGCCGGGCAAGCGGGTTGGTTCGGCCAACACACCTTGCAGCGCCGCGTCCAGCTGCTGCTGCAGCGCAGCCGGTCGCTCGCGCCGGCCCGCCTGCAGCGCCTCGAAAAACGCCGCCACCTGGGCCAGCACCGCGGCGCGAGCCCCTTTGGGCAGCGCCGAGCGGGCGCGCTGCAGCGCGACGATGTCGGCCCCGGCGCGCAGGTCGCGCAGCGCGTCGTCTGTCACCACACCCTCGATGCGGCCACCGGCCTGCGCAATGCGCGGCGCCAAGAGGCCGATGCGGTCCAGCAGACGCGCCGCGTAGCTGTCTTCGCGCAACTGGCGCCTGCCCGCGCCGGCCGGTGCGCTCAGCTCGGCCAGTTCGCGCCAGCTGGCGCGCTGGATGCGGCGGGCCACCACGTCGGCGCCAATCGAGCGCACCAGCGCGGTCATGCGCGCCGCGGCCACCACACCCAATACCTGGGCCAGCATCGAATTCGCGAAGTTCACCAGATCGGCGGTGGCGGTGTCGTGCATCGACAAGGCGCCAGCCACGCCAAACAGGATGGGCATCGCCAGGTTGCCCGGCGTGGCCCGCGGGATGAAGCAGCCCAGCAGCAGGAACACCGGCGCGCACAGCAGCACTAGCATGCCGAAGTCCTGCACCAGCGGCATGGCCAGCACATAGGCCGCCGCCAACGGCACCGACCACAGCGTGCCTTTGAGGAAGCCGTGGATCATCGGCACCGGGTCGTCCATGGTCGCGAAGAAGCTGCAGAAGACCGCGGCCATCATCGCCATCGCCGAGCCGCTGCGCCAGCCGGTGGCGATCCAGATCGCGCAGCAGGCCAGCACCGCCAGCGCCGCGGCGGTGGCAGACAGCAGCGCAAGCCCGCGGTCGCGGTGCAAGGCCTGTGCGCCCAGCGCCGGCAGGCGCCGCGTGGGCACCGGCGCACCCCCCAGGCCTCGGCCAATCTCGTCGCGCAGCTCGGCGCAGCGCTGCCAGGCCAGCACCAGTTCCTCCAGCCGGCTCGCCAGCGCCAGGCGCAGGGCATGCGACCAGGCTGGCAAAGGCGTCTCGCCCGCCAAGACCCCCAGTGCCCGCACGTCGGCCAGCAGCGCCTGCACCTGCGCTTCGTCCACCGGCGAGGCGGTCTCGGAGATGCGCGACGGCAGTGTTTGCACCCAGGCGTCCACCCGCGCGGTCATCGCCTGCACGTCCGGCGCCAGGTCGCCTTCGGCCTCGCGCAATGCCTGCAGCCGGTCGTCCACCGCCGCCAGCAGCGAGGTCAGCGCCGCGGTGGCGTGCTGCATCGCGGCCAGCGCGCCGCTGGTCCAGCGCAGGTGCGAGGTGTCGAAAGGCACGTGGGTGGACAGCATGCGCAGCTGCGTCACATCGGCTGCCAGCCGGCGGCGGTCGGCGTCGAAGGTCTGGCGCGCGGCGCCCTCGCCTGCGTCAGCCCGCAGCACGTCGTGCAGCCACTGCCGGCTGTCGCGCGCGGTGCGGTCCAGCAGGCCCAGCACGGCCGGCGCCAGGCCGGTCGGCAGCAACAGGCTGTGCACCAGCGACGCGCAGAGAATGCCCAGGCCGATCTCCTCGACGCGGGCCAGCGCGGTGTCGAAGATGGCGGTGGGCGTCTCGACCGACGGGAAGCCGATCAAGGCCGCGGTGTAGCCCGCCAGCATGAAAAGATAAGCGCGGGGCGTGCGATCCAGCAGCGAAACGTACAGGCACAACGCCACCCACAGCGCCAGCGCCAGTGCGGTCAGCTCCGGCGTGTTCGACAGCGCCGGCACGATCAACACCGTTGCAGTGCTGCCGATCAAGGTGCCGCAGAAGCGGTACAGCGCCTTCGAGCGCACCGCGCCAGCCATCGGGTTGGCCACCACATAGGCCGTCAGCATGGACCAGAACGGCCGCGGCAGCCCGGCCCGGCTGGCCACATACATCGCCAGCATCGCGGCGGCAAAACACTTCAGCGAGAAGACCAGCTCGGCCCGCGTGATCGAACCCAGCAGCCGCGGCCACCACAGCAGCGTGCCACGCCAACGTGGCTCGGGCACCGAGGCCGTCATGCCGCGTCGTCCTTGCGCCGCGCGCGCGGCTTGCCTGGCATCACCGGCACGCTGCAGCCCAGGCGCTCGCCCAGGGTGTCGAAGACCCGAAGGCAGGCGGAGAGGTCCTCTTCGGACAGCCCGGCAAACAGCTCGCCACGAAACGTGGTCAGCGCCGCTTCGATCTGCTCCCAGGCAGCATGCCCGGCGGCCGTGAGATGCAGTGTCCTGGCCCGGCCGTCGGCCGGGTCGCTGTGGCGCTCCGCCAGCCCGGCCTCCACCAACTGGTCCACGGAACGCGCCAGCGAAGGCGCCTCGATGCCCAGCATGTCGGCCACCACGCCAGGCCGCACATGGCCCCCGAGCCGCCCAATGATCATCAGCGGCCAGGCCATCGCATGCGACAGGCCAACGTGCGCCACCGCCTTGTCGGCCGCAGCGCGGTAGCTCCGCTGGAGCACACCCAGCGCAATGCCGAACTTCATCTGTGAGGCAGCGCGCGTCGGTGCAGCAGTCATGGCAAGCAAGGCGCCGGGCCGGAAGCGGCACGGGCCAATAGATAGTTAGCTTGCTAATTACTATAACGGGGACGCTACAGCCCCGTACGGCACTGGGTTTTTGTCTACCCCCTAGTTCGAATGAGCACAGGGTTAGCCCGCGATGTCTGGCATGTCAACGATGGCACGGAGATTGCAAAATGTTTTCTCTTCGTTCGCCCCTCGCGCCACAAGCGCCCGGGGCGGTGTTGTTGCCAAACGCCCTGCCGCCGCGGGTGCCAAGGCCTTCCCTGTAGGAACTCTCGACCATGCGTCAATTTGCTTTGGGGGCGGTCGCCGCCCTGTTTGCTGCCAGCAGCTTTGCAGCACCTGCGGCGTCGCCGATCTCCGGCCGCTTCGTCTCGGCTGACAAGCCCAACTTCGATGCCAACGCGCAAGCCGCGGCCGTCGCCACAACCTCCCTGCGCCAGAACGTCGAAGCCCGCAAGTCGCGCTTCGGCTTTGCCAGCCACTACGACGCCCAGCTCGGCACCACCTTCCTGTGGGCGCAAAAGGGCAGCAGCCAGTCCACGCTGAAGACCAGCCTGACCGGCGCGGCCCTGCGTGAAGCCACCGCCCGTCACTTCCTGAGCCGCAACGCCAGCGCCCTGGGCCTGAGCGCCGCCGCGATCAGCAATGCCAAGCTGTTCGACACCCAGGATCTGGGCAACGGCCCTGTCATCAGCCGCTTCCGCCAGCATGTGGGCGGTGTCGAGGTGTTCAACCGCGACATCAACGTGATGACCGACCGAAGCGGCCGCCTGGTCGCGATCTCGGGCTACTTCGCACAGCAGAGCGATGCCGCCTCGGCCCGCGCCGCCAGCTTCTCGCTGAAGGAATCGACCGCCATCACCAAGGCCTTCGCGGACCTGGGCGGCAGCGTCGCCGACAGCTTCGCCGCTGGCGCCACCAAGGGCGCGTACAGCACCTGGAAGCGTCCCGCCAGCCAGGGCGACCTGCAGCTGCAAAGCGATCCGCGCGTCAAGAAGGTGATGTATGCGCTGGGCAGCTCGCTGGTGCCCGCCTACTACGTCGAACTCTCGGCCGCGACCCGTGACGGCGCGACCCAGGCCGACTATGCCTACGTGGTCTCGGCCGCCGATGGCTCGGTGCTCTTCCGCATGAACCAGGAAGCGCACGACAGCGCGGTCACCTACCGCATGTTCGCCGACAAGAACGGCGTGCCCTTCGACTCCCCGATGGGCAACGGCATGGTGCCGTTCAAGAAGGACCTGCCGACGCAAACCGTCAAGCGCACCGACGCAGCGTCCAACCTGGTGACCGTCAACAGCGTTGGCATCTCGACCAACGACCCCTGGCTGGCCGCAGGCGCCACCACCCCGGTCGGCAACAACGTCAGCGCCTACCTGGACCTGGCCTCGCCGAACGGCTTCCAGGCCCGCCGTGGCGACGTGCAGCCCACGACCACCAGCACCGCCACCTTCGACTACCCGCTGGCTGGCGACGTGGACCCGAGCACCGACGACGCCAAGAAGTCGGCCGTAGTGAACCTGTTCTACATGAACAACTACCTGCACGACCTGTGGTACGACCACGGCTTCAACGAAGCCGCCGGCAATGCGCAGACGAGCAACTTCGGCCGCGGCGGCGTCGAAGGCGACCCGATCCTGGCCGAAGGCCAGGACTATTCGGGCCGAAACAACGCCAACATGAGCACCCCGGCCGACGGTGGCTCGCCGCGCATGCAGATGTACCTGTTCGACGGCCTGGTCAAGGGTGATGTCTCCATCACCGCCCCGGCCTCGCTGGCAGGCAAGCTCACCTTCGGCACCGCCGGCTTCGGCGCCTCGGCGTTCGACGTGACCGGCACCGTGGTCCTGTCAGACGACGGCACCGCGCCGACCGGCGATACCTGCACCGCCCCGGTCAACGCAGCAGCCCTGGCCGGCAACATCGCGCTGATCGACCGCGGCTCCTGCGACTTCGACGTCAAGGTCAAGTTCGCACAGAACGCTGGCGCCACCGCCGTCATCGTCGCCAACAACGTGACCGGCTCGGCGATCACGATGGGCGGCGACGACACCACCGTGACCATCCCCGCCGTGATGATCACGATGGAAGACGGCGCGAAGATCAAGGCCTCCGGCTCGCCGGTCACCGTTCACATGGTGAAGGAAGCCGCGCTGGACCTGGACGGCACGCTCGACGAAAGCGTGATCGCCCACGAATACTTCCACCATGTCTCGAACCGCCTGGTCGGCAACGCCAGCGGCCTGTCGAACAACCAGGGTGGCGGCATGGGCGAAGGCTGGAGCGATGTCGCCGCGTTGATCCTGAGCGTGCGCAAGAAGGACACCGACGTCGCCAACAACAGCGACTGGCAAGGTGCCTACGCGATGGGCGGCTACGTGACCGGCGAGATGTACTACGGCATCCGCCGCGCCCCGTACTCGACCGACTTCGCGAAGAACCCGCTGACCTTCAAGCACATTGAAAACGGCGTGGCCCTGCCCACCACCGCACCGCTGGCCTTCGGCCAGGACGGCGCCAGCAACGCCGAGGTGCACAACACCGGTGAAGTCTGGGCCAACATGCTGTGGGAAGCGTATGCCGGCTTCCTGAAGGATGGCCGCTACAACTTCAAGCAAGCCAAGGCCAAGGTGCAGGACTACGTGATCGCCGGCCTGAAGATGACGCCGAACGCCCCGACCCTGGTCGAAGCACGCGACGCCATCCTGGCAGCAGCGGACGCCACCGACGACGCCGACTTCATGATCTGGGCCACCGCCTTCGCCAAGCGCGGCATGGGCGTGGGCGCTGTCGCCCCGGCGCGCAACAGCACCACCAACTCCGGCGTGGTCGAAAGCTACATCGTCGCCACCCCGACGCCGTAAGCTCTCACTGCCTCACCGCTGTGCAAGGCCCGCTTCGGCGGGCCTTTTTCATGCAGCAGCTGCAAGCCGCCATCACACACGCTGCCCCTCTCATGTCACAAGACCGTTCCCCGCTGACGATTGGCACGCTGCTGGTGCTTCTGCTGGCCTTCTTGTCCGTGTTCGGAGGTACTTTCGGCACCGTGCAATGGCCGTTCAGCGGACTGAGGCCGGATGCCGAGATCGCCTTCAGTCAGCGACTCGTTTCAGCGTTGTGGGAAGGCCAGGAAGACAAGCTTGCGGAGGCCTTCCGGCCCGAACTGCGCAAGGACGTGCACGACCATTTCGGCGCCATGACCGCGCTCCTGCCCAGCGGCCAACCCAAGCAAACAGATGTTTTTTCCTGGGCCATCCATCGCCAGGACGGTTCCACCTACTACACCTTCGGCTTTGAGTATGCCTACGAGCACGCATGGCTCGTCGCGAGCGTGTCCTTGCAACGTGAACCGGGAGGTCCCCTGCAACTGACAGGTCTTCATCTCACACCGCAGGTCGAACCCCTTGAGGTGCAGAACCGTTTCGCCTGGTCGGGCAAACCGGCAACTCAATGGGCCCTGCTTGCCATCTGGGTCGCTGAGCTGGGTCTAGTGCTGTTCGCCATGATCAGTTGCCTTTGCGCCGAGGGCTTGCGCCGCAAGTGGGTGTGCCTGCTGATCGCGCTGTTTGGCATTGGCCGATTCACGCTGGACTGGCACACGGGCGCCTACAGCATCCAACTGCTCTACCTCGGCTTGCCCACGCTCGGCGCCTTGAAAGCCGGGCAGGGATCACCTTGGTGTTTCCAGCTCAGCTTGCCTGTCGGGGCCGTTTTCCTGTTGGTCATGCTGCACCAGTCCAAGTCGTCACGAGCCAGGCAGCAGGTCCCATCCAGCGAGTCCCCGCCGCACGTCGATGCGCCTCACCCCGCCGAAAAATCCTGATCCCAAGGGCACCCGGGGATCAGGCGCACGTCTTGACACTCCTCATCAGGAAGCCACCGGACGACAACGGCCATGACATACCTTTGCCTGGGCATCGCCATCGTTGGCGAGGTCGTCGCGACGACTGCGTTGAAGGCCTCGGAAAGTTTCACGCGGCTGGGGCCGAGTGCCCTGACCGTGGCGGGGTACGCACTGGCGTTCTACTGCCTGTCGCTGTCCTTGCGCGCACTTCCCACCGGCATCGCCTATGCGATCTGGTCCGGTGCGGGCATCGTGCTGATCTCGCTGATCAGTTGGCTGGTCTACCGCCAGTCGCTGGACCTGCCGGCCGTCGTCGGCATGGCGCTGATCCTGGCCGGCGTGCTGGTGATCAACCTGTTCTCGAAGAGCGTGGCGCACTGACGCGCACCGAAGCGGGCCTAAGATCCGCAGTCATGAGCTTCACTTTTCACCTTCCTGGCTTGCCCGCACTGGGCATCGCCGCGTTGCTGGCCGCCCTGGCCCAAGGCGCGCTGGCCGCACCTTCCCCTGCCCACGCCGAGATCGACGCCCTGCTTGGCCGGCTGGCCAGTTCCGGTTGTGAGTTCAACCGCAATGGCAGCTGGTACCCGGGCGCCGAGGCCAGAACGCACCTGCAGCGCAAGCTGGGCTACCTGGAAGACAAGGACGCCGTGCCCACGACCGAGAAGTTCATCGAGCTGGGCGCCAGCACCAGCAGTTCCAGCGGCAAGCCTTACCTCGTGAAGTGCGGCAACGCGGCGCCGGTCGACAGCGGGGCCTGGCTGCGCACGCAGCTCACCGCGATGCGTGCCGCCGCCCATGCCCCCAAACCCTGAACACAGCCATGCGCAAACCTCGCTCACCCTTGCCCGCCGTCCTGCTGCAAGTCGTCGCGCTGGCCGCCTGCGCTGCCCCTGCCGCCACGCCGCCAGCGACGCCGCAGGTGCTGACCTTGAAGCTGAACACGCCGGTGACGCTGAACGGTGACGGCACCGTCGTCAGCCTGGTCGCGGTGCGCGACAGCCGCTGCCCAACAGGCGTCAACTGCATTCGTGCTGGCGACGTGCAGGCCGACCTGCAGGTCACACCCGCCGGCCAGCCGCCGCAGCCGGTCACCGTCGGCTGGGGTGACGGTCGGCAAGCGGCAACCGCACCGTCGCAGGCCGCAGGCCGCCAGTTCTGCTTCCTGGACCTCAGCCCGCGGCCCAGCGCCGGTCAGGAGGTGGCGCCCGCGAGCTACCGGCTGCAGTTGCACGTGCTGCCACTGCAAGCGGGCGCCGCCGATTGCAAGACCGGCGCCGCCGAGCGCTGAACCCGTTTCTTCCCAACACCTGCGCCGTGCTGACTGTTGGTTGGGTGACCCGGTGAACACCTCGCAGCCGCATGCATCACGGACGATGCTGCGAGCTCGCCAGACCTGCCACGACCTTAGGCGGCCCCCACCGACTTCACGAAACCCAGAGCGATTCAGCATGTCGCCCGCCGAAGATCGGCCATCGACCAATCCATGCAAATGTTCCCACCCTTCTTCAAGGCCTGTCTCAGTGCATCCCTCGCATGGCTGACGATGGTCACTCATGCGCATGCGGTAGAGCGACAGGCAGAGGCCTCGCTCGTGGCGCCCTTCACAGCGTCTTTCGTCCAAGGATCGTGCGCGCCTCTTCCCAGCACGCTAAGTGGGGCTCGTTTAGGCCGCTTGGACATCCGATTCAGGGTATCCGCCGCAGGCGAATTGCTCCAGGTTGAGCAGGTCGGCCAGACCCGCTATCCGGACTTTGACAATGCCATGCTCGCTGCGCTGAAGACATGCCGATTCCAACCTGGGACTGTCGAAGGCAAGCCCGCGGAAAGCGTTGGCCAGATCTTTGCGGACTATGTGTCGCCTAACAAGATCGGGGACACCAACATGGCGCAGGAACAGCGCATGAGAGTCGACGTAGCAACGTGCGCACCGACCGGTGCCGAATACCCACCCGAGTCAGCCTCACTTGACGAGAGGGGGACGGCGAATGTGACGATCACGGTGTCCGCAGAAGGCAAACTGGAGAAGGCCGTGATCCGAGACTCCAGCGGGTACCCGAGATTGGATGAAGCGTCACTGAAGGTGGCGACCAGGTGCAAATTCGCCCCTGGTCGGAACCTTTTCGGAGGCGACCAAGGTGCCACGCTGACCATCAACTACCGCTGGACTTTGGAAGAGCGCTGAGCCGCGCAAACGCATCGTCAGAGGGCTCGGGCGGGCACCGTCAGCGGCCTAGCACTGGCGCCAATGCCACACCAGTCGCCGTGCCGGTCGCCACCAGGGTTTCGGGCGTGCCAGCGCAGACGATGCGGCCACCCGCGTTGCCGCCATCCGGGCCCAGGTCGATGACCCAGTCGGCTTCGGCGATCACGTCCAGGTCGTGCTCGATCACCACCACGCTGTGGCCGCCGTTGACCAGGCGGTGCAGCACGTGGATGAGCCGTTCGACGTCGGCCATGTGCAGGCCCACCGTGGGCTCGTCCAGCACGTACAGCGTGTGCGGCGGCTTCTGGCCGCGGCGGGTCACGTCGTCGCGCACCTTGCTGAGTTCGGTCACCAGCTTGATGCGCTGGGCCTCGCCGCCGGACAGCGTGGGCGACGGTTGCCCCAGCGTCAGGTAGCCCAGGCCCACGTCCTTCAGCAACTGCAGCGGGTGGCCAATGGCCGGCATCGAGGCGAAGAATTCCACCGCCTCGTCCACTTCCATCTGCAGCACGTCGCCAATGCTCTTGCCGCGCCAGGAGACGGCCAGGGTTTCGGCGTTGAAGCGCTGGCCGTGGCACAGGTCGCAGGGCACCTTCACGTCCGGCAGGAAGCTCATTTCCACCGTGCGCATGCCCTGCCCTTCGCAGCCGGGGCAGCGGCCTTCGCCGGTGTTGAAGCTGAAACGGTTGGGCGCATAGCCCCGCGCCTTGGCTTCCAGCGTCTCGGCGAACAGCTTGCGGATCGCGTCCCAGAAGCCGATGTAGGTCGCAGGGCAGGAGCGCGGCGTCTTGCCGATGGGCGTCTGGTCGACTTCCAGCACGCGGTCCACCGCGCCCCAGCCAGTGAGGGACGCGCAGCCGCTCAGGATGACGGATGACGCGGCCGCCTCGTCCGGCTTGCGGCCCTTGGCGATGACCAGCGCGGCGACGTTGGTCAGCAGCACGTCACGCGCCAGCGTGCTCTTGCCGGAGCCTGAAACGCCCGTGACGGCGACCAGCCGGTGCAGCGGCACGTCCACATCCACGTCCTGCAGGTTGTGCAGCTTGGCGCCGCGCAGCGCGAGCGAGGGCGTGGCGCCGCTGAGCACGCGCCGCTCGTGCAGCGGGTGCTTCAGCGGGTTGGCCAGGAAACGGCCGGTGATGGAATCCGGGTTCGCGGCCAGCGCCGCCGGCGAGCCTTCGGCCACCAGGCGGCCACCGCGCTTGCCGGCGCCGGGGCCGATGTCGATCACATGGTCGGCACGGCGAATCGTGTCCTCGTCATGTTCCACGACGACCAGCGTGTTGCCCTTGTCGCCCAGCTTCTGCAGCGCATTCAAGAGGATGCCGTTGTCGCGCGGGTGCAGGCCAATGGTCGGCTCGTCCAGCACGTAACACACGCCTTGCAGGTTGCTGCCCAGCTGGGCGGCCAGGCGAATGCGCTGCGCCTCGCCGCCGGAGAGGGTTGGCGCGGCACGGTCCAGCGTCAGGTAACCCAGGCCGACCTCGGACAGGAACTCCAGGCGGTTGCGGATCTCGGTGATCACGTCGCGCGAAATGCCGGCCTCGCGGCCTTCGAGCTGCAGCCCGGCGATCCAGGCATGCGTGTCGCGCACTGACCATTCGGCCACGTTCTGGATGCCCAGGCCGCTGAAGGTGACCGCGCGGGACACCGGATTCAGGCGTGCGCCGTGGCAGTCCGGGCAGGACTGGTCTTCCAGGCCCTCGACTTCCGGCTCCTCGCTGGGGAAGCTTTGCTCGCGGCCCTTGTTGTCGTCGTCGCGCACGCTGTCGTCGAAGGCCTTGCGCTGCTCGCGCGTCAGCGCCAGGCCTGTGCCCACGCAGCCGGTGCACCAGCCGTGCTTGCTGTTGTAGCTGAACATGCGCGGGTCCAGCTCGGGATAGCTGGTGCCGCAGACAGGGCAGGCGCGCTGGGTGGAGAAGACCTGCACCTGGCCGATGCCCACGGTGCTGTCACCTTCCTCGATGCGCTCGGCCAGTCCGTCCAGCGGGAACAGCAGGTGCATCACGCCCTTGCCCACGTCCAGCGCCTCGGCCAGCAGGCGGCGCAGCTCGGGTTCGTTGTCCGCGCTCAGTACCAGGTCGCCGACCGGCAGCTCCAGCGTGTGTTCCTTGAAGCGGTCCAGCCGCGGCCACGGGTCCACGCGCACGAACTCGCCGTCCACCCGCAGGTGGCTGTGGCCCTTGCCCTTGGCCCATTTGGCCAGGTCGGTGTACACGCCCTTGCGGTTGACCACCAGCGGCGCCAGCAGGCCCACGTGCTGGCCCTTGTGGTCGCGCAGCAGCTGGGCGGCAATGCTCTCGGCGCTCTGCGGCATCACCGGCGCGCCGTCCTTGGTGCAGTGCTGCAGGCCCAGTTTGACCCACAAGAGGCGCAGGAAGTGCCAGACCTCGGTGGTGGTGGCCACCGTGCTCTTGCGGCCGCCGCGCGACAGGCGCTGCTCGATGGCGACCGTCGGCGGAATGCCCCACACCGCGTCCACCTCTGGCCGGCCGGCCGGCTGCACGATGGAGCGCGCGTAGGCGTTCAGCGATTCGAGGTAGCGGCGCTGGCCTTCGTTGAACAGGATGTCGAAGGCCAGCGTGGACTTGCCCGAACCCGAGACGCCGGTGACCACCGTGAACTTGCCGCGCGGAATGTCCACGTTCAGCGACTTCAGGTTGTGCTCACGGGCATTGATGATGCGGATCGCGTCCTCGCCTTGCCGCTTGGCCTTCACCGCCTTGCCCAGGTAAGCCCCGGCCGAGACCTCGCCGGCATGCAGCGCACCGTCGTACTCGCGCAGCGCCTGGCCGGTGTGCGAGGTGGGGTGGGCACGCAGGTCTTCCGGCGTGCCGGTCGCGACCAGCTCGCCGCCGGACTCGCCGCCTTCCGGCCCCAGGTCCACCAGCCAGTCCGCGGCGCGGATCACGTCCAGGTTGTGCTCGATCACCAGCAGCGAGTGGCCGGCATCCAGCAGCTTGCGCAGCGCGCGCATCAGCTTGGCAATGTCGTCGAAGTGCAGGCCGGTGGTCGGCTCGTCGAAGACGAACAGCGTGCCCTTCTTCGCCACGGGCTGGCGCGGCGCGCCGGCCGCTTCGGCCAGGTGGCCGGCCAGCTTCAGGCGCTGGGCTTCGCCGCCGGACAGCGTGGGCACCGGCTGGCCCAGGCGCACGTAGTCCAGGCCCACGTCGACGATGGGCTGCAGCGTGCGCACGACTTCGCGGTCATTGGCGAACAGCGTGACGGCTTCATGGACAGTGAGTTCCAGCGTGTCAGCAATCGACAGGTCCCGCCCGCCACGCTGGATCTTCACGTCGAGGATCTCGTTGCGGTAGCGGCGGCCGTCACAGTCCGGGCAGCGCAGGTAGACGTCCGACAGGAACTGCATCTCCACGTGCTCGAAGCCCGAGCCGCCGCAGGTCGGGCAGCGCCCGTCGCCGGCGTTGAAGCTGAACATGCCGGCGGTGTACTTGCGCTCCTGCGCCAGCGGGGCGACCGCAAACAGCTTGCGGATCTCGTCGAACGCTCCGACGTAGCTGGCTGGGTTGGACCGCGCCGTCTTGCCGATGGGCGACTGGTCCACGAACACCGTGTCCGACAGCCAGTCCGCACCCAGCAGGAGGTCGAAGGCACCAGGCGATTCGGTCGCCTTGCCGAAGTGGCGCTGCAGCGCCGGCACCAGCACGTCCTGCACCAGCGTGCTCTTGCCGGAACCCGAGACGCCGGTGACGACGGTGAGCCGCTGCAGCGGGAATTCGATGTGCAGGTTCTTCAGGTTGTGCTCGCGCACGCCCTCCAGGATCAGCTTGGGCGTGTTGGCGTCCACGAAACGCCGGAAGCCCATGCCCACGCTCTTGCGTGCGCCCAGGTAGGCGCCGGTCAGCGTGTCGGCATTGCGGGCCTGCTCGGGCACACCGTCGAACACGATCTGCCCGCCGCGCTCGCCGGGGCCGGGGCCCATGTCGATCAGGCGGTCCGCCGCCAGCATCACCGCCGGGTCGTGCTCGACGACGACCAGCGTGTTGCCTGCGTCGCGCAGCCTGTGCATGGCCTGCACGATGCGGTTCATGTCGCGCGGATGCAGGCCGATGCTGGGCTCGTCCAGCACAAACAGCGTGTTGACCAGCGAGGTGCCGAGCGCGGTCGTCAGGTTGATGCGCTGCACCTCGCCGCCGGACAGCGTGCGGCTCTGGCGGTCCAGCGTGAGATAACCCAGGCCCACGTCGCTGAGGTATTTCAGCCGGTGCTGCACTTCTTCGAGCAGCAGCTTCAGCGCTTCGTCGCGCAACGCGTCCGGCAAGCTCAGCTTGTCGAAGAAGCCGCGCAGCCGGTCGATCGGCAGCTGCATCAGGTCGTGCAGCGCCAAGCCGGGCAGCGCCTCCAGCTGCTCGCGGGTCCAATCCACGCCGACCGGCATGAAGCGCCGCTCGGCCGGCAGCTGCGCGTCCGCATTGGCCTTGGTGCCCACGCGCCACAGCAGCGATTCCAGCTTCAGCCGCGCGCCGCCGCAGGTGGGGCACGGCGTGTAGCTGCGGTACTTGGACAAGAGCACGCGGATGTGCATCTTGTAGGCCTTGCTCTCCAGGTACTCGAAGAAGCGGCGCACGCCGTACCACTGCTTGTTCCAGTTGCCGGTCCAGTTCGGCGAGCCGTTGATGACCCAGTCGCGCTGGCCTTGCGTGAGCTGGCCCCAGGGCGTGTCGCGCGGGATGCCGGCCTCGCCGGCGTAGGTGATCATGTCGTCCTGGCTCTCCTTCCAGGCCGGCGTCTGCATCGGCTTGATCGCGCCGTTGCGCAGCGTCTTGCGCTCGTCCGGGATCACCAGCCCCAGGTCCACGCCGATCACCCGGCCAAAGCCGCGGCAGGTCTCGCAGGCGCCGTAGGCGGAGTTGAACGAGAACAGCGCCGGCTGCGGCTCGCCGTAGCGCAGGTCGCTCTCGGGGCAGTGCAGGCCGGTGGAGTATTTCCAAAGGTCCTGCTCGCCCTCCTCCTTGAGCGCATAGACGGCCAGGCGGCCCGTGCCACGCTTGAGGCCCAGCTCGATGGCTTCCATCACCCGCACACGCTCGGTGTTCGAGAAGCGGAAGCGGTCGGCCACCACGTCGAGTTGCTTCTTGTCGTCCACCGTGCGCTCGGCTTGCACGCGGTTGAAACCGCTGGCGGCCAGCCACTGTTCGAGCTGCTCGGCGCTGGTGTTCGCCGGCAGTTGCACAGGGAAGGTGACGACCAGGCGCGGGTCACCCGCCGCCTCGGCCCTGGCCTTCAGGTCCTCGTAGATGGTTTCCGGCGTGTCGTGGCGCACCGGCAGCGCGGTCTTGCGGTCGAACAGCTGGCCGGCGCGGGCGAACAGCAGCTTCAGGTGGTCGTTCAGCTCGGTCATCGTGCCGACCGTGCTGCGGCTGGTGCGCACCGGGTTGGTCTGGTCGATGGCAATCGCCGGCGGCACGCCGTCCACCCTGTCCACCGCCGGCCTGTCCATGCGGTCCAGGAACTGGCGGGCATAGGCCGAGAAGGTCTCGACGTAGCGGCGCTGGCCCTCGGCATACAACGTGTCGAACACCAGGCTGGACTTGCCCGAGCCGCTGGGACCGGTGACCACCGTCATCTCGCCGGTGCGGATGTCCAGGTCCAGGTTCTTCAGGTTGTGCTGGCGGGCGCCGCGGATTTGGATCAGGCCAGAGGACATGGAAGGGGTGCGAGGCAGGCAGAACCCGATATGTTGTCACGCCCCGGGGGCCTCGCGGCGGCCAGGGTTGTTGCCAAGGTGCAACCTTGCGTGCAACGCTCATGCTCGCGTCATGGGCAGGCGAGACAATCCCCGCGCTTGCTGCGGGCCGGTCAACCGGCACTGCAGCGCGGAAGAGCTGCCAGACCAGCCACCTTTTTTCTTGTCGTTGTCGTTGGGAATCACATGAAATTGAACCGTCACTGCCGCGGATGGGTTGTTGCGACCCTGGCATGCCTCGCCCTGTGCCCCGCCTGGGCCCAGATCAAGATCGGCCAGACGGCCGGCTTCACCGGCCCGGTGGCGGCTGGCGTCAAAGAGACGACCGAGGGCGCCAAGCTCTACCTCGACAGCGTCAACAAGAACGGCGGCATCAACGGCCAGACCATCGAGCTGATCTCGCTGGACGACAAGTTCGAGCCACCGCTGGCCGCCGAAAACGCCAAAAAGCTGATCGACGACGGCGTGCTGGCGCTGTTCCTGACCCGCGGCACGCCGCACAACCAGGCCATCATCCCGCTGGTGACGGCCGCCCGCGTGCCGCTGATCGCGCCGTCCACCGGCTCGATGGTGATGCACCAGCCGGTGCAGCCCTGGGTTTTCAACGTGCGCGCCTCGTACCAGCGCGAAGCCGAGCGCGCGGTGCGCCACCTGAGCCTGATCGGCATGTCGCGCATCGGCCTGGTCCACGTCAACGATTCGTTTGGCGAAGACGGCGCCAAGGGCGCGATGACCGGCTTCAAGGCGGTGGGACGCGAACCGGCAGTGGACGAGAAGTTCGACCGCGAGAAACCCGACCTGGCGCCCGTGATCGCCAAGCTGGTCAAAGCCGACGTGCAGGCGGTGATCGTGGTCGGCAGCGGCACCGTGGTGGCCGACACGCTGGGCAAACTGCGCGCCGCAGGCTCGAAAGCGCAACTGGTCACGCTGTCGAACAATGCCTCGCAAGGCTTCATCAAGACCCTGGGCGACAACGCCCGCGGCACCATCATCACCCAGGTCTTCCCGTACGAGCGCTCGATGAACAACGGCATGGTCAAGGAAGCCATGGGCCTGGTGGCCGCGCAGGGCAAGGGCGTGGAGCTGACGCCGGCGATGCTGGAAGGCTTTGCCGGTGCCAAGGTGCTGGTCGAAGCCCTGCGTCGCGCCGGGCCAAACATCACCCGCGAGCGCATCAGGTCCTCGCTCGAAAGCTTCAAGCGCTACGACCTCGGCGGCCTGGAAGTGAGCTTCTCCAGCACCGACCACAGCGGCCTGGACTATTCGGACCTCTCCATCGTCGGCGAGGACGGCCACTTTCATCGTTGAGCACGGCCAGCGGGCTTTTGTCACGACCGGCCTCGCTGTGTTGCTGCAAGGTTAAGCGCAGGTGAATAGGGGGCTGTCCACCGGACTGATCCCCGGCTGCGATCAAGGGGATGTCCGTAGGCTCTCAGGCATGGATTGCTTTGCCTGAATGCCATGTCCGACCACCCCACCCCGACTGCCCTGCCACCCGCCGACCGGCGCCCCCACCCTGCTGCCCGCGTGCTGGTGGTGGACCCCGACGCCGACAGCCGCCAATGGCTGAGCATGTGCCTGGAGCCGCACGGCCACCAGGTGCAGGCCACCGACGACACCCAGCTCATCGAGCACGCCGGCCGGCGAGGCTTCGAGCTGCTGGTGATGGACCCCAGCCCGTCGCGCAGCGGCCACCGGCCCGATGCTTGGCAACAGCTGCGCAACCTGCGCGAGCTGGGCAGCCACATGCCGGTGCTGGTGCTGCAGGCCGCCAGCCACGCGGCCGACCGCGCCGTGGCGCTGGAACTCGGCGCCGACGCGGTGCTGGACAAGCCCTTCCACCCCGGTGAGCTGCGGGCCCGCGTCGGTGCGCTGCTGCGCCGCTCGCGGGACGACGTGGGCGGGCCGCCACCGGCCGCGGCGACCACCGCGGCGGCCGCCAAGGCCACCTCGGCGCTGCGCTTTGGTCAGTGGCGGCTGGACCCGGCCACCCGCAGCTTGGAAGCGCCCACCGGCTTGCGGGTGCCGCTGTCGCAGGCCGAATTCCGCCTGCTCAAGACCTTCATCGCCCACCCGCACTGCACGCTGGACCGGCAGCAACTGCTGGACCTGGCGCGCGGCGAAGGCGTGGAACAGCTGGACCGCAGCATCGACCTGCTGGTTTCGCGGCTGCGCCACAAGCTGGACGACGACCCGCGTTCGCCGCAGATCATCCGCACCGTGCGCGGCGTGGGCTACCTGTTTGCCGCGCTGGACGAGCCCCACAAGGCCAAGAGCTGACTGGGGGCCCCGGAAGGCTGGCGCTCACTTCTTTGTGTCACGCCGGCAACCAAGTCGACAAACGCCGCTGACGCACCCGCCCGAACATGCGCACACCGCCGAAGCGTCTTTGACAGCGATCCGGCGGCCCACCCCGCCCGCCCCCGCTTCTCTTCATCCCTGGAAAGCCCCTCGTCATGAACGTCTCATCGGCCACGTCGAACAACAGCATCTGGCAGATGCTCACCGCCCGCGCACAGGCCAACGCCCGCAGCAGCGCGACCAGCAGCACCGGCAGCGCAGGCGGCAGCACCAACACCGGCACCGCTGACGCGACCAGCAGCACGACCACCAGCCGGCCGGACGGCCCGCCACCGCCGCCCTCGCAGTTCGACATGGCGATGATGAGCACGGCCCAGTTCGCCGGCATGGGTGGCATGCCCCCAGGCGGCCAGGGCAGGCACGAGGACCCGATGGCCTCGCTGGACAGCGACGGTGACGGCAGCGTCTCGTCCGACGAATTCGGCCTGGACAAATCCAGCGACGCCGCGCAGGCCTTGTTCAAGGCCATCGACAGCGACGGCGACGGCGCGATGTCTGCCAAGGAAATGAGTGCCTTCCGCGACAAGATGACCGCTGCAATGGACCAGGCCCGAGAGCGGCAGGGCAGCGAAAGCGGCGCCGGCATGTCCGGCACGGGCATGCCCCCGATGGGCCCGCCACCCGGCCCGCCGCCGGGCGAATCGTCCTCGGCCAGCGGCGCCAGCGACAGCAGCACCGATTCGACCAGCAGCAGCGCAGCCAAGCCGAAGATCGACGTGCACGCCTTCATCGAGCAACTGGCCGCGCGCTACGCCAGCATGGCGGCCGACAGCGCAGGCTCGACCACCGGCCTGGTCAGCACTTCAGCGTGACCCCCTAGAACAGGCAGCGCAACACGTCTGCAGAGGTAGGGACAGTCAGCGCCGGCTGTCCCCCCTACACTAGGGTTTGGGAGCATGGCCGCTCCTGGGCATCCTGGTGCGCGCCCCACAGGCGCGCCGCCCGGTGTCTTCTCAACCTCGTGCAGGATGATCATGCTATTGCGTTTGTTCGGGGGCCGCGTGCTCCAGGCGGCCTTCGCGGCCCTGATGTTGATGGGCCTGCTGGCAGGCTGCGGCGGCGGTCGCACCGACCCCACGCTGAACCTCAGCGTGACGGTGGACGGCACTGCCATCGACGGCTCCCCGCTCTCGAACAGCGGCAGCACGACGATCACCCTCCAGTCTGGCCAGAGCCTGAGCATCAGCTCGAACCTGACGATGGACGTCGTCAACTCCCCCGCCGGCGCCACCGTCAGCCCGCTGACCCGCACCGGCACCAGTTGGATCGGCACGGTCAAGAGCGACGTCGCGACGACGATGACCATGACGCTCAGTTCCAGCGACTATCCGGAGATCAGCCGCACGCTGACCGTGAACGTGGTGCCGACGGCATTGGCGGTGACCGTGCAGGTCGACGGCAGCCCGGTGACCGCCACGCCAGTGGGCGCAGGCGGTACCTATGCGCTGACCGTCAACTCCGGCCAGCTGGTGACGGTGACTTCCAACACGAAAGCCAACTTCGGCCCGACGCTGACCAACACCCGCGCCAGCCGCATCTTCACCAACACGACCACCTGGCAAGCACAGTTGGTCAGCAGCGCATCCGGCAGCTCCGCGTCGCTGACGGTCTCGCCGCAAGGTGACACCAGCCGCACCGCGACAGTGAACATCACCGTGACGCCCACGCCATTGACGGTGACCGACCTCACGGCCAACGGCGCATCGCTTCCTTCGGTTCTTGCCGGCGAAATCCGCGCCATCAGCATCCATTCCGGGCAGACACTGTCGTTCTCGACCACGGTGCCGGTGACGGTGGAGCAGACGCTGGGCGAGATCACCAAGAGCAACAGCGCGACCACATCGACCTCCTGGTCCGCCAAGCTGAGCGGGGCAGCCGCTGCCACCGCGACACTGATCGTGCGCTCCCAGGCAGACAACACCGTCTTCGCCACGCTGCTGGTGACGGTGGACCCGAATCCGGTCGTGCTGACCCTCACGCTCTCTTCCGGCACCACCACGATTTCCACCGCGACCGTCAACCAGGGTGAAAGCCCAACGCTGGCGGTGAGCTCTGGCCAGACCGTGACGATCGCCTCGGCAGATGGCGCGGCCATCAGCGTCGCCGAGTCGCTGGGCAACGCCTACAAGTCCGCCGTCAGCCGCTCGAACACGAACTGGCAGGCCACGCTGAATTCCGGTGTCGCCACCCAGGTGGTGCTCACGGTCAGCGCCAAGGGCGACAGCAGCCGCTTCGCCACCATCACGCTGCAGGTCGCCGCCACACCGCTGGTGGTCTCCACCATTTCCGTGGCCGACCTCCCGGTCCTGACCGACGTGCCAGCAGGCCAGGCCGTCACGGTCAACATGAAGTCGAACCAGAAGCTGTTCGTGCAGACCGGCACCAACGCAGTCTTCAGTGCCGCGCTGGGCGGCGTCACGCAGGATCACCTCAACACGACTTCGACCACCTGGGTCTCGACCCTGGCCAGCAACGCGCCCACCACGGTGCAACTGCTGGTCACGTCGAACGCCGACAGCAGCCAGGTCGTGACCATCAACGTGGTGCTCGACCAGCTGCCGTTTGCGGTCAACCTGAACATCGACGAAGTGGCGCAGTCACCCTCGCCTATCCCTTCAGGCAGCACCCAGACCTACGCAATCAACTCCGGGCAGAAGGTCGTCATTGGCTCGGCCTCCGGACTGCCGATGGACTTCAGCCCGGACCTGGGCTCGGCGACGGCCAACAGCCTGACGACCAGCAGCACGCTGTGGGGCGCGGTGCTGACCAGCCGCACGCCGACCACCACGGTGCTGACGGTGACACCGCAAGGCGAGACCACGCCAGTCATCACGCTGAACTTCAACATCACGCCCACCATCCTGACACTGAGCACGGTATCGGTGAACGGCGTGGCCAAGGCCAGCAACGTGCAGTCCGGCACCACGCTGACCCTGCCGACGACCTCGGCCAACAGCGGCGCCGGCGTGGTGTTGCGGTTCAACGGCTCGATCGCCATGAGCGTGACCCAGGACGCGAACGCGGCCATCACCTTGATGGACACCAGCGTGGAATCCACCACCTACTACGGCAAGTTCAACACCAGCGCAGCGACCACGCTTGTGCTGCACGCCGCCTCAGTGGCCGATCCCACCAAGATCATCACGATCAACCTGCCGATCACGCCCTGAGCCAGATCGCACCCGGTAAAAAGGCCGCCTCAACAGGCGGCCTTTTTTTGCCTGCGCAGGCTTCAGCAGTGGCGGCTCAGGAAGTCTTCCACCAGCGCCCACTGCGCCGGCACGTTCAGCGCCGGGGCATGGCCGCAGTTGGCAATCGTGGCCAGTTCGGCGCAGGGGCCGGTGCGCGTCATGGCCTCGGCGACTTCGGGGGTCAGCAGGTCTGAGGTTTCTCCGCGCAGGCACAGCACCGGCAGATGCAGCTGGTCCCAGGCGGTCCACTGCGTGTAGTCGTCCGGGTGGTGCTCGAACTGCTGCGCCATCGCCGGGTCGTAATGCGGCGTGACACTCCCGTCCGGCAGGCGGCGCGCCGAGGTTTCGGTCATGCGGCGCCATTGGGCATCGCTCAGCTCACCATAGGGCCTGTAGACCTGCCGCAAATAGGCTTCGAGTTCACTGACGGTGCGGAATGCGGCCGGCTGGCCGGCATAGGCACGGATGCGCGCCACCGCGGGCCCCGCCAACTCGGGGCCGATGTCGTTCAGCACCAGGCTGCGGATGCGGCCCTTCAGCACGCCCGCGGCCGCCCGCAAGCCGATGGCGCCGCCCATGGACGTGCCCAGCCAGTGCACCTGCTGCAGCCCGAACTGATCGAGCAGGTCGACCGCCTGCTTCACGTAGAAGTCCAGGCAGTATTCAGCATCAGGCACCGGGCTCCATTCGCTGAGACCCCGGCCGACGGTGTCCGGGCAGATGACCCGATAGCGATCGGCCAGGTGGGCAGCAATGTCGTCCATGTCCCGCCCGGTGCGGGCCAACCCGTGCCAGGCGATCAGCACCTCCGGGTTGCCTGCGCCCCACTCGGTGAAGTGCAGCTCGCGGCCAGCGCAGCGGAGGTAGTGCGAACGCATGGTTTGGGCTGGGTGCATGCTCAATCGGGGATCACGAGCGTGCCGCCATCCATGGTGATCGCGTCGCCATCCGGCGCTGTGCTGATCGGCGGCACGTTGCTGGCGGCCAGCGCGGCGGCGCCGCTGGCGCGTGGCGTCGTGTGCACGACCTGGCTGGGCGGCAGCGCGGCGCCGGTGCTGAGCTTGGCGTACATCGCATCCATCGCCCGGTTGAAGTAGACGTGCAGCGGGATGAAGCGGGTGTCGTAGCCCATCAGCGCGCCGAAGGCGATGAAGCCGTCGAAGTGCTGGGCGTTGGTGACCTCGATGTAGCGCACGTTCGGGCCCTTGGCGTCGGCCATCTGGGTCTTGCCGAAGTAGGCGCGCGCAGCGTGGTTGATCGGCAGCAGCGCATCGCTGCGGCCGGCCACGATGATCACCGGCAGCTTGCCCAGCTTGGCCGTGCGCTGCACCTCGTTGATGCCGGCCTTCACGCGCTGCGACTGCGCCGCCAGCGTGCCCGTCAGCGGCGCGCCGGTCACTGGGTCCTTGCCGGTGACCAGCGAGCGCAGGCACAGCGCGCCGTCCAGCGCGAAGTCGGCCTGGCCGCTGGTCGGCGACACGGCCATGAAGTCGAGCTTGCCGCCGCCCACCGAGCTGTTGTAGACGATGTTAACGCCGCTGGTGGGCGGCACGCCGTTGCCGGTCGAGAACAGCCCCGCCTGCAGCAGCGGGTTCTGCGCCGCCACGCTGCCGGCGGCGTCGGTGTTGGCGAAGCTGAAGCCGCAGACGCTGTCGGCCACGCTGAAGCGGCCGGCCGCGTTGACGTAGGTCATCGCGATCGAATTGGTCGCGAAGCGGAAGTGCGACTGGTGCAGGAAATCCGCCTCGGGCGTGTAGCCGTGGGCGTGCAGCTGGGCCAGCGCGTCGTTCGCCTGGTCGGCCGTGGTGGCGCCGGTGACGAGGCCACGCGCGGCGAGGGCTGCGCAGCGCTGCGTCGCAGCATCGGTGTACGTTGTCGGCCAGAAAGCGGCATTCAGGGACAGCCCCGGCGCCAGCAGCGCGCAGGGTTGGTAGACGTCTGCGAAGGTGAAGTACTCGGCCAGCGGCTTGCCGATCAGCGGCACGGTCTGGCTGCCCTGGCGGATCGTCAGGCCCTTGACGCCGTTGGGCTGCGCGTTGGGCTCGCTGACGGCCACGCCGTCGATCAGTTTCTCGGTGTCCTGCTCGGCCGCGGCCAAGGCAGCGCCCGCGCCGTTGGACACGCTGGAGGCAATCACCAGCGTGTTCTTGGGCTTGAAGGCCACCAGGTGCTGGTTCGGGTTGTTCGGGTCCACCGGGCCGTAGCGTTCGTTCAGCACGTAGAAGGCGAAGCGGATCGCATCCAGCGTGTGCTTGCCCCAGTCCTTCTCGGGGTTCTGCTGCGAGTGCGCGTGCTTGTAGGCCACGCGGTTGGGCAGCGCGGTATTGAAGGCGGCCAGTTGCTCTGGCGTGAGCGCCGGCGTGAAGGGCGATTCGATGCCGGCAGCAGTGGCCGTCGTCAGCGTGCCGTCGCGCGCGATGACGGTGCCGGTCATCGGGTCGAACAGGCCGTTGCCGCCGCCCTTGTCGGTGTAGGCCACCGCGCAGCCGTGCTTCAGGCCCCACTCGCCAGCGGTGGCAATGGCGCCATAGATGCCGCGCGAGCCGGACGAAGTGGCGCTGACGATGCAGGGCTTGCTGGTGTCGAAACTGTCGGGCACCTGCACCATCATCGCGACGTTCTGCTGGCCGCTGCCGTCGTCGGCCCAGGCAATGGATTCGCGGCCGGCGATCTTGCCTTCGCCAAGCGTGTCGTTGCCGTTCACGTCGATGTTCGGTCCGTAGAACACGCCCATGCCGCCCAGCGCGGTGTAGTCCACCAGCGCACGGTAGTTGGTGTAGATCGCATTGCGGCGCAATTCGGCCGGGGTGGGCGCGGCCGGGTTGACGAAGACGGGCGTGGCACCCATCAGCCCGGTCTTGCCCAGGCCACCGGTCAGCAGGTCGTCGCTGCTGCCGTCGTACGCCTTCTCGACGATGGGGCCGCGCAGCGCGGTGGGCGGTTGGTTGACCGCCGCGGCCCAGGCGGGTGAGGCCAGGGCCGAGGCCAACGCGGCGCCCAGCACCGACAACACAGGGAACAGATTCGAGCGAGTCTTCATCATGGTCTCCTTGATCGACGTTTCATTCAGACGTCGCAGGCCGGCCGGGCTTTGCCCGCAACCGGCCCACCACGCCACTCGGGAAGTGGTACACGCACAGCACAAAACCCAGGCCCAGCCAGAACAGCCAGCGGTCTGGCGAGACCAGGGCCGAGAGCACTGGCACGCCTTCGAGCGCCCGCGCACCCAGCGCCAACAGGTCCTGCAGATAGTTCTGCGCCAGCACGAACAGCGCAGCGCCCAGCACCGCGCCGTAGAGCGTGCCCATGCCGCCGATCACGACAATCAGCAGGATGTCCAGCATCACCTCGAAGCTCAGCGTGGTGTCCGGGCCGGTGTAGCGCAGCCACAGCGCCAGCAGCCCACCGGCGACCGTCGCCACTGCCGCGGCCAGCACGTTGGCCAGCGTGCGCCAGACCACCACGCGGTAGCCGATGGCTTCGGCCCGGAAATCGTTTTCACGGATCGCCTGCAGCACGCGGCCGAACGGCGAGTTCACGACCCGCAGCAGCGCCAGGAAGCCCAGCGCCACGACGATGAACAGGCCGTAGTACGCGATGACCTTGCCGTCGATCATCAGCCCGAAGACCGGCTCGGCTAACGGCTCGAACGACGGCGACAGCAGCGCCGGCACCTTGTAGCTCAGGCCGTCCTCGCCACCGGTCAGCTCCGAGAGCTGCGAGGCCAGCGTCTGGAAGGCCGAGGCCACGGCCAGCGTGATCATCGCGAAGAAGATGGCTTTCACGCGCAGCGAGAACAGGCCGATGACGAGGCTGAGCAGCAGCGACAGCAGCAGCGCGCCGCCCAGGCCCAGCGCCACATGGCCCCAGCCCACGCCGCTGCCGGCACGCGCACAGGCAATGGCCACGCCATACGCCCCGATGCCGAAAAACATCGTGTGCGCGAAGCTGACGATGCCGGCATAGCCCAGCAGCAGGTCGTAGCTCGCCACCAGCAGGATGAAGACCAGCACCTTGGCCGCCACGTTCAGCGCCTTCGCGCCATGGAACAGGAAGGGCGCCAGCAGCAGCGCCGCGGCAATGAGCAGCAACGCCGCAGCCAGCCAGCGGCTGCGCGGCAGGTCGTGCGAAAGCAGGCGGTTCAGCATCGTGTTCACCGCACCGGATACAGGCCTTGCGGCCGCCACAGCAGCACCGCCACCATCAGGCCGATGTTGGAGAACAGCGCCAGCTTGGGCGCCAGGAAGCCGGTGTAGTTGGCCATCAGCCCCACCGCCAGCGCGCCGACGAAGCAGCCCAGCGTGGAGCCCAGCCCGCCCATGATGATGACGATGAACAGCAGCGTGTTCAGCTGCGCGCCGATCTGCGGCACCACGCTTTGCTGGTACAGCCCCCACAGCACGCCGCCCAGCCCGGCCAGCGCCGAGCCGGCGACAAACACGCCCACGAACAGCCGCCTCACCCGGTAGCCCAGCGCCTCGACCATCTCGCGGTCCTGCACGCCGGCGCGCACCAAGAGGCCGAGCTTGGTGCGGTTCAGCAGCCACAG
This sequence comes from Ideonella azotifigens, assembly GCF_021043325.1. Lineage (NCBI taxonomy): Bacteria > Pseudomonadati > Pseudomonadota > Betaproteobacteria > Burkholderiales > Sphaerotilaceae > Ideonella > Ideonella azotifigens. The sequence continues at coordinate 833,136 of NZ_JAJNKD010000001.1, read as the reverse complement.
CAGGCCGGCGAACACCGCCAGGCCCAGCACCACCGCAAACAGCCGGTACTTCTCGACCGCAGCCGCCTCGCCGCCGAACCAGGGAACCAGCACCGCGCCGCGCAGCGCTTCGGGCATGGGCATCGGCAGTTGCTGCGGGCCCCAGATCAGCTTGATCAGCTCCTCGCCCACCGTCATGCCGCCCATGGTGATCAGGATCTGCTTCAGGTGCTGGCCGTAGACCGGCCGCACGATCACGCGCTCAAAAGCCGCGCCCAGCGCCGCGGCCACCGCCATCGCGGCCAGCATCGCCAGCGCCACCGCGCCCAGGTTCTGCAGCGCCGAGGCACTGCCCACCCAGCCGGCCATGCCAGCCAGCACGCTGGTGCCGACAAAAGCGCCCGCGGCAATGAACACGCCGTGGCCAAAGTTCAGCACGTCCATCAGGCCAAAGACCAGCGTCAGCCCCGAGGCCATGATGAAGACGATCAAGCCCATCGCCAGGCCGGCCGCGGTCAGCGTCAGCCAGCTCGCGCCATTGCCGATCAACGGGAAGGCCAGCAGCGCCAGCGCGGCCAGCAGCCACAGCGGCTTCGCGTCGAATCGCGCGCCGGGCAAGGCCACTTCGCCCGGCTGCGTCGGCAAGCTGCCGGTGGGCAAAGGCGAATCGGTCATGCCGCCACTCCCAACGACAGCCCCAGCAAGCGCTGCTGCAGTACCTCGTCGTCCGCGAGTTCCGCCATCGCGCCGGTGTGCACGATGCGGCCGTTGTCCATCACCGCCACGCGGTCGCCCAGCGCCTTGGCCATCGCCAGGTTCTGCTCCACCATCAGCACGGTGCAGCGCTGGCGCTTGAGTTCGGTAAAGGCCTCGATCAACTTCATCACCATCGCCGGCGCCAGGCCCTTGCTGGGCTCGTCGACCAGCAGCAGTTCGCACGGTGCTATCAGCGCGCGGGCAATCGCCAGCATCTGCTTCTGGCCGCCGCTGAGCTTGCCCGCCGGATGCAGCCAGAACTTGTGCAGCGCCGGGAACAGGCCGAACAGCCAGTCCAGCCGCGTGCGGTCCAGGTCCTCGGCGCGCCGCGCGGCGCGAGCGCCCAGCACAAGGTGGTCGCGCACCGTCAGCTCGCTGAAGATGCCCATGGTCTCGGGCACGTAGGCGATGCCGAGGCGCGCAATCTCTGGCGTGGTCATCGCGGTGATCGCCTGCCCTTTGAAGCGCAGCACGCCAGCCGAGGCGGGCCACAAACCCATCACCGTGCGCAACGTGCTCGTCTTGCCGGCGCCATTGCGGCCCAGCAGCATCGTGACCTGGCCGGCGGGCACATGGAGGTCCACACCATGCAAGATGTGGTACGGGCCGACGTGAGTGTGAACGCCTTCCAGCGACAACGCATTCGTCATGCCGCCTCCTGCACCGGCGCCACGCCCAGGTAGGCCTGCTGCACCAAAGGCGAGGCCATCACAGAGGCAGGCTCGCCATCGGCCACCAGCGCGCCCTGGTGCAGCACCACGATGCGGTCCGCCAGCTCGCGCAGCACGTCCATCTTGTGCTCGACCAACAGGATGGTGCGGTCGCGCCTGGTCTTCAACCGGCGGATCAGGTCCAGCACCACAGGCGCATCGTCAGCGCTCATGCCGGCGGTCGGCTCGTCGAACAGGTAGACGCGCGGGTCCAGCGCCATCAGCATCGCCACCTCCAGCTTGCGCTGGTCGCCATGCGGCAGGCTGGCGGCCAGCGCGTCGCGCTGCGGCCAGAGCTGCGTCTCGGCCAGGATCTCGCGGGTTTCCTCCAGCCAGTCCTGGCGGTCCAGCCACACGCGCCAGCAGTTCAGCCCGCCCCCATGCCGCGCCTGCACCGCCAGCCGCACGTTTTCCTGCACCGAGAGCTGCGCGAACAGCTGCGTCAGCTGGAAGGCCCGGCCCAGGCCGCGCCGCGTGCGCTGCGGCGCGCCGAGGCGTGTGATGTCCATGCCGTCCAGCAGCACCTGGCCTTCGCTGGCCGGCAGCTGGCCCGAGATCAGGTTGAAGTAGGTCGTCTTGCCCGCGCCATTGGGGCCAACGATCGCGGTCAGCGTGCCCGGCGTGAAGACGCAGGACACACGGTTGACCGCGACGTGGCCGCCGAAGCGGATGCTCAAGTGGCGTGTCTCAAGCATGGGCTTTCTTGCTCATGGGCAGGTGCCGATCACATAGTAGTTCGGGGCCGTGTTCTTCAGCGTGGTCGTGACGAAGACATTCCACAACCCCATGTTCTGATTGGAACCATTCGCCAGCGCGTAGCCACCACTCTGGTGGGCGCGACCAGCCGAGACGTGCGCGTAGTTGCTCGCGGTGGTGCAGGTGGCCGCGGCGCCGGTGGTGGTGCCGCTGGCGGGGCTGGACATGGCGCCCTGCACATTGCTTGCATCGACCGCAGCCACGGTCCAGCTGTAGGTGGTGGCGGCCGTCAGCCCGGTGTCGCTGTAGCTGGTGCCGGTGACCAGGCCGCTGCCGCTGACCAGCGCGCCGCCGCGGAAGACCCGGTAGCCAGCCGCCCCGGTCACGGCCCCCCAGGCAATGCTCATGCTGGTGTTGGTGGCATTGGACGTGGCCACGCCGGTCGGCGCGGGCAACGCACCGCCGCCGCCGCCACCACCGCTGCCCGAGCCGGACGCCACGTGGTCGACCATGGCCTTGAGCGCGGCCATCTGCGTACCGGACTTGCGTGCGAAGTCGCTGCCGTACCAGCCGATCCAGTCCCAGCAGCCGTTGGGGTTGCCCAGCGAGCCGCTGGCGGACGTGCTGTGGCTCGTGCTGTCGACCTTGGTCTGCGGGAACAGCACGATGATGTGGTTGGTGTCGGCCCAGCGGGTGTAGCCGGTGTTCTTCAGGAACTTGTCGCCGATGGTCGCGTAGTTCTGTTGGCAGCCGTGCAGCGCCACGTGCAGCTTGCACTGGGTGCCGGCGGCGCAATCGGCCGGCACGTAGAGCCAGCCGGTCGCGGCCATGCCCGGGTTGCCGTTGCTGTAGGCGGTCTGGTCGAACTCGATGTAGTTGGCGGCTGCCGGCGAATCGTTGCGGGCCGCCAAGGTGCCGTAGAACTGCGTGAGTGCGGCCTTGGCGCCGTCGTAACCGCAGTTGGCGATGTAGGGCGAGCTGCTGCTGTTGCAGGCGTTGTCTCCCGTGCCGGCGAAGTCGGTCGGGAAGACGTGCGCGGTGCTGGCGCGCTGCACGTAGCTGAGGTTGCCGGCCGGCACGCCGTTGTTGCCGTACTGGGTGTTGACGGCGTTCATCGGGTTCGGGCCGACGGTGTAGTCACTGGTGCCGACGAACAGGAATATCTTCTGGCTGGCGACATTGGCCAGCGCATCGTTCAGCGAACCGCTCCAGTTGTTCAGGTCGGCCTGCATGGTGCTCAGCATGCTGGCGCTGATGCTGGCGTTGTACATGCAGGCCGTGTAGTTGCTGTGGCCGGCGCACATGTAAGGCCCGCCGGCGAAAACGCCCACGCCCTTGAAGGTGCCTGAATAAGCGTAGCCCAGCTGGTTGGCCATGAAGCCACCGGACGAAAGGCCGGAAACCGTCGTCTGGCTGGTGTCGACGTTCAGCGCGGGCAGCGCGACGGCGGCCTGGGCTGGAACGGTGGAAAGGCTGGCGAGTGTGATCGCGGCGAACGCCGCGACGGCACCCGCGCTGCGGGCAGAAAATCTCATGGCTTTGTCTCCGTTGGTCTCGGAACTTCGCAGCGGCAAGCGGGAGGCCTGCGCCGCGCCCAGGCGGCTCAGCGCGTGTTGCGCACCGGCACGTCCATTTCTTCGGCCTTGATCTCGCGCACCAGCTCAGGCACGCCCCAAGGGAAGGCCGGGTCCACCTTGATCTTGAAGTGATACATGCTTTGCAGGGCCTGGTGGTCCTGCTTGCGGAAGGTCATCGGGCCTTTGGGCGACTCGAAGCGCAGGCCTTCCATGGTGGCAATCAGCTTGTTGGCCGAAGCATCACCGCCGGTCTTCTTCAGCGCCTCGACGATGGCGATGCCGGCCGTCATGCCGCCGGCGGTGAAGAAGTCCGGCGGCGCCTTGTACTGCTTGTAGTGGTTGGCCACCAGCCACTCGTTGACGGGGTTCTTCGGAATGCCGAAGTAGTAGTAGGTGGCGCCTTCCATGCCGGGGAAGTTCTTGTAGGCGGCCATCGCGGGCAGGATGTTGCCGCCGGTGGCGATCTCGATGCCGTAGCGCTTCAGGTCCAGGTCGGCGATCTTGAACGGGTTGCCGGCGCCGGCCCAGACGATCCAGATCAGCTTGCGGCCCGGCAGGTCCTTGAGCTTGTCGATCAGGCGCTGGGCGCCGGCGGTGAAGTCGGTGGTGCTGGTCGGCAGGTATTCCTCGTGCACGACCTTGGCCTTCTTGATCGCTTCCTTGAAGGCCTTCACGCCGTCACGGCCAAACGCATAGTCCTGCGCCAGCGTGGCGATCACGGTGCCGGGCTTGTCCAGCGCCACCGCGTTGGAGATCGCGTCCTGGCTGCTGTTGCGGCCGGTGCGGAAGATGTACTTGTTCCACTTGTCGCCGGTGATGCTGTCGGCCACCGCCGGCTCCACCAGCAGGATCTTCTTGTACTCCTCGGCGACCGGCAGCATCGCCAGCGCCACGCCGGAAGACGTGGGGCCGATGGCGACGTCGGCCTTGTCGTCGCCATAGGCGGCAGCCAGCAGGCTCTTGCCCAGGTCCGGCTTGCCCTGGTCATCTTTCTCGATCAGGACCAGCTTCTTGCCGGCCACGGTCATCGTGCCACCGGTCGCGTAGTCCAGCCCCATCTGCAGGCCGATCGCCGTCTGCTTGCCGTAGGCCTCCAGCGGGCCGGTGCGGCTGTAGACATGGGCGATGCGGATCTCGCCGTCCGCGGCAGCGGCGGCCAAGGTGACCAGTGCGGCCGCAGCGGCGAGAACCTGCTTGCAAAAAGCCTTGAGCGGCATGCCGTGTGTCTCCTGCGTGTTCTTGTGTGCCTGCAACACCGCAAAGCCCGTGCCGCAAGCGGGCAGGGCCGGGAAAACACCGAAGGCACGTGGCGTCAGCGGCCGCCGGCGGTGTCGTGCGAAAGCTTCAGGGTTGTCCGTCCGGCAGACAGCGTCTGTTTTCCAGACACCCATCGCCGCATGTGCATGGCCACCAGACAGGGTTTCAACCCAGCTGGCCCAGCTTCTCGTACAGCGTGGCCCGGGCAATGCCCAGCAGACGCGCAGCGGCCAGCTTGTTGCCCTTGGTGGCGCTGAGTGCAGCGCGGATCGAACTCGCTTCCAGTTCGGCCACTGCGACCGGCAGCGGCTTCAACAGGCTTTGCATCAAGGCTTCGCCCAGCGGCCGGGCGCCCTGCAGCAAAGCCTCGGAAGGCTCGTCTCGCAGCGGCATGCGGGCCCGCGTCGGCATGTCCATCGGCACGGGCAGCAGGTCGCCGAAATGCCGGGCGGCGAGGCGCAGGTCGTCGGTCATCAGGCAGGCGCGTTCCAGCGCGTTACCCAGTTCGCGGATGTTGCCGGGCCAGCGTTGCGCGGCCAGCAGGTCCATCGCGTCGGCGCTGAGGCTTTTGTGCGGCTGGCTGTTGCGGCGGGCAATGTCGGCCAGCAGGTGGTCGGACAAGGCGTCCAGGTCCGGCATGCGCTCGCGCAGCGCGGGCAGGCGGATCGGCAGCACGTTGAGGCGGTAGTAAAGGTCCGCCCGGAAGCTGCCTTCGGTGACCATCACCGCCAGGTCGCGGCTGGTCGCGGCAATCACCCGCAGGTCCAGCTTCTCGACCTTGTTGCTGCCCAGCGGCTCCACTTCCTGTTCCTGCAGCACGCGCAGCAGCTTGGCCTGCAGCGCCAGCGGCATGTCGCCAATCTCGTCCAGGAACAGCGTGCCGCCGTCGGCCAGCTTGAACTTGCCTTCGCGGCCCTTGCGCTCGGCGCCGGTGTAGGCGCCAGCTGCCACGCCGAAGAACTCAGCTTCGAGCAAGGTGTCCGGCACCGCGGCAATGTTCACCCCCACGAACGGCCGCGCGGCGCGCGCGCTGTCGGCATGGATGGCCTGGGCCAGCAGCTCCTTGCCGGTGCCGGTCTCGCCCAGCAGCAGCACGGTGCTGGACGTGCCCGCTGCGCGGCGGGCCTGGCGCTTCACTTCGATGGCGGCCGGGCTGTTGCCGATGAAGCTGGCAATCGTGTAGCGGGTGCGGCGGTGCACCGCCAGCTCGCGGCGCGCGTCGTCCAGCTCGCGCTGCAGGCGCACGAACTTGGCCATCAGCGGCTGCAGGCCGGCGCCGGGGTGGTCCAGCAGCACCATGCCCAGTGCGCCAATGACCTCGCCTGCATCATTGCGCAGCGGCAATCGGCTGACCAGGAAGGTGCCGGCCTTGTTGGTCAGCAGGTCCACCAGCATCGGCTGGCCGCTGTCGATGACCTCGGCCATCAGCGTGTTGGGCACCACCTGCTCCACCGGCTGGCCGACGAAGTCGTGCTCGTCGCTGAAACCCAGCGCCGGCAGGAAACGCTTGTAGCCTTCGCTGATCCAGACGATGCGGTGGTGCTTGTCCACCACCAGCATGCCTTGCGCCGTGTTCGCGAAAACGTCGAACATGCTGCGCGCGGCCAGCTTCAGCACTTCATCGGCATCTTGCGGCAGGGCCATGGCGGCAGCGGGAACAGGCATCGGGCCAGTTTACGGAGCACGGACTGCTGGCGCGGGCGGGGCTCGGGTTTGTCCGGGCCAGGTTTGTCCGCTTGAAACAGCCTGTGGGCGGCTGCGGGTTGACCCCAGGTCCGTCGCCGTAATTACAAAATTACGATGCAGCCCATGGCCCTTGCCCCTCCCGTCGCCCCCTCGCTGCGCGGCGCTTCCCTGCACGACGGCGTGGCCACGCGGCTGCGCATGATGATGTTCGAGCAGGAATTGCTGCCGGGCCAGTGGATCGACGAGAAGGCGCTGGCCACCGAATGGCAGATCAGCCGCACCCCTCTGCGCGAGGCGCTGAAGGTGCTGGCGGCCGAGGGGCTGGTCGAGCTGGTGCCGCAGCGCGGCTGCCGCGTCGTCGAGCTGGACGACCACGACGCCGAGCAGCTGTTCCCGGTGATGGCCATGCTGGAAGGCCGCTGCGCCGGCGAGGCCACGCGCCAGATGAACGACGCCAGCCGCGCCGAGCTGCGCCACTGGCACGAGGAGCTGGAGCGCCACGCCGAGGCCGGCGACCGCGATGGCTACTACCGTGCCAACCACGAATTCCACAGCCTGGTGCAACGCCTGGCCGGCAACCGCTGGCTGGCCCGCTGCACCGGCGACCTGCGCCGCTTCGTGCGCCTGATGCGCGGCCGCCAGCTGCTGATGCCGGGCCGCATGCAGGCCTCGATTGGCGAGCACCGCGAGCTGCTGGCCGCGCTGCTGGCCAGCGACGCCGAACGCGCCGAACGCGCGATGCACGACCACCTGATGGCCCAGCTCGTCGCGCTGAAGGCGCTTCGGGACCAGGAAGCCCAAGAGACCTACGCCAAGGCCCACCCGAATGCTTGACGGACTGCTTCAGAAAGCCCAGGCGCGCAGCCACGAACGCGCGGTGCGCCAGCTGCGCCAGGACTGCCATGACCTGCTCTCGCTGCGCGGCGAAGCCAGCAGCCCGGTGATCGCCAGGCGCGTCATCGAACAGCTGGCGATCTTGAGAGACGACGGCCCGGTGCGCAGGCTGGACGACTTCTTCGAACTGCTGCTGGCCGACTTCAGCCCCAACCCGGCGGCGGTGCTCGAAGGCGCCCAAGCCTACGCGGCAAAGCCCGATGCCGAAGCGCTGATCCGACTCAGCGAGCTGGTCGAGCCGCCGCGCCAGGAGCTGTTCCGTCGCATCAACCGTGCGCCTGGCGGCACCGCGGCCTTGATCGCGCTGCGCCATGCGCTGCTGGAGCGGCTGCCCAAGCGGCCGGCGCTGAAGGCGGTGGAAGCCGACCTGCTGCACCTGCTGGGCAGCTGGTTCAACCCCGGCTTCCTGGAGATGCGCGAAGTCAGCTGGCAGTCGCCAGCGCAGTTGCTGGAGCAGCTGATCCGCCACGAGGCGGTGCACGAAATCGACGGCTGGGACGACCTGCGCCGCCGCCTGCAGCCCGACCGCCGCTGCTTCGCGTTTTTCCACCCGCAGCTGCCCAACGAGCCGTTGATCTTCGTGGAAGTGGCGCTGGTGCCGGCGATGGCCGACGCGATCGCGCCGCTGATCGCCAAGCGCGCCGAGCCGCTGCCGCCGGGCGACTGGAAGGTTGCCGTGTTCTATTCGATCAGCAACTGCCAGCCGGGGCTGCGCGGCGTGTCGCTGGGGAACTTCCTGATCAAGCGCGTGGTCGAGCAGCTCAAGCACGAGCTGCCGCAGCTCAAGACTTTCTGCACCCTCTCGCCCATTCCCGGCTTCATGGCCTGGCTGGGCAAGGCCGGGCCGTTTGCCGAGCTGCCCGGCGTGCGCACCACGGCCGCCGCGAAACTGGAAGCCGCGCGCACCCTCCTGCTTGCAGCGGGCGACGGCGACCTCGCCGCCCTCACCCGCCCGGCCGCGCACGAGGCAATGCGCCCGGAAGTGCAGCAGGCGCTGCTGCAGCTGGCCGCCTTCTACCTGAACCATTTTTCGCCGCAGCCCGGCGGCGACCCGGTGGCCCGTTTCCACCTGGACAACGGCGCCCGCCTGGAGCGGCTGAACCCGAATGCCAACCTGGCTGCCAAAGGCTTGAAGCAATCGGCCGGCATGATGGTGAACTACCTGTACGACCTGGCGCGCATCGACACCTGCCACGCGCGTTTCGTGAACGGCGAGGTGGTGCATTCCCGCGCCATCGCCGCGCTGCTGTGACCCCGCACCCATTCCAACAAGTCATCCCAAAGGAACCCAGCGTGACCCCAAGCTTCCACCGCCGCCGCCTGCTGTCGGCCCTGACCCTCGCCAGCCTCACCGCCATGACCGGCACTGCGCTGGCGGCCGACGCCTGGCCGGCCAAGCCCGTCACCATCATCGTGCCCTTCCCGGCCGGCGGCGGCACTGACGCCTTCGCCCGCCCGCTGTCGGCCGTGCTCTCGCACAACACCGGCAAGCAGTTCCTGATCGACAACAAGGGCGGCGCCGGCGGCACCGTGGGCGCAAGCATTGCCGCCCATGCTGCGGCGGACGGCTACACCTTCTTCATGGGCGCGGTGCACCACGCCATCGCCCCGGCCATGTACCCGAAGCTGGACTACAAGCTGGACACCGACTTCGTGCCGGTCGGCCTGATCTCCAGCGTGCCGCAGGTCATCGTCGTGAACCCGCAGAAGGTGCCGGTCAAGGACCTGGCCGGGCTGCTCGACTATGTGCGCAAGAACCCGGGCAAGCTGAACTACGGCTCTGCCGGCAACGGCACCTCGCACCACCTGGCCGGCGAGCTGTTCAAGCTGCAGACCAAGACCTTCATCACCCACATCCCGTACCGCGGCGCCGGCCCGGCGCTGCAGGACTTGATGGCCGGCCAGGTCGACCTGATGTTCGACGGCCTGGCCTCTTCGGCTACCCACATCAAGAGCGGCCGCATCAAGGCGCTGGCCGTCGCCTCAGACAAGCGCGCGCCGGGTTTCCCGGACGTGCCCACCTCCATCGAAGCCGGCGTGCCGAGCTACCAGGTCGCCACCTGGTACGGCCTGTGGGCGCCCAAGGGAACGCCCAAGGAAATCGTCGCCGCGATGCAGGCCGAGTTGAAGAAGGCCTTTGCCAGCGACGAGCTGAAAGGCATCTGGAACGGCCTGGGCGCCAACATGCCCAACCTCTGGGGCGACGACTTCGGCAAGTTCGCCGCGTCCGAAACCAAGCGCTGGGGCGAGGTCGTCAAGGCTTCTGGCGCAAAGCTCGATTGATGCGCTTCTCTGCATGACCGGCCAAGTCCACTTCCTGCCTGCCGACGCACAGGGCGTGGCCCGCGTGGTGTTCGACCACCCGGGCAAGCTCAACGCGCTGAACGCGCAGATGTGGCGCGAGCTGCGCACCGGATTCGACGCGCTGGCCACGCAGCCCCAGGTGCGCGTGCTGCTGCTGCAGGGTGCGGGCGGCGCCTTCGTGGCGGGCGGCGACATCGAGGAGTTCCCGGCCTTCCGCTTCCAGGCCGACACGCTGGCCCACTTCCACGAAGAGCTGGTGGCACCGGCGCTGGAGGCCATGTGGTGGTGCGACCTGCCGATGGTCGCGCAGATCGAGGGCGCCTGCGTGGGCGGCGGGCTGGAGATCGCCGCCTGCTGCGACCTGCGCCTGTGCGGCGAGGCCAGCCGCTTCGGCGTGCCCATCGCCAAGCTGGGCTTTCCGATGGCGCCCCGCGAGATCGAGATCGTCGCCCGCGTGATCGGCGAGACGGTGCTGCGCGAGCTGCTGCTCGAAGCCCGCGTGCTCAACGCCCAGGAGGCCCGCGAGCGCGGCCTGGTGACCCGCGTGCTGCCGGACGCCCTGGTGGCAGACGAGGCGCTGCGCTGCGCCAGGCAGATCGCCCGCCTCTCGCCGCAGGCCATGAAGCTCAACAAGCAGGCGCTGCGCCGCTTTGCCAGCGGCCCGCCCAGCCAGCGCGCGGAGCGCGAGCCGCACTACGCCTACGCGCCCTCGGCCGAGCACCGCGAGGGCCTGGCCGCATTCAACGAAAAACGACCGGCGCGCTTCGACGCTCCGGCCCAAGAACCCCCACCTTCCAGCGAATCCTCATCATGAGCCAGCACACCCTCTTTGCCGCGCTGCGCGCCGGCTTCCCCGCCGACCTGGACGGCATTGCCATCGAAACCGTGGACGGCCCCGGCGCGCCACTGCACTACACCTGGCGCGACCTGGACCATGCCAGCGCGCGCATCGCCAACCTGCTCGATTCTCTGGACCTGCCGCCAGCCAGCCGCGTGGCGGTGCAGGTCGAAAAAAGCGTGGAGGCGCTGATGCTCTACCTCGGCGTGCTGCGCGCCGGCCACGTCTTCCTGCCGCTGAACACCGCCTACCAAGCCGGCGAGATCGAATACTTCCTGGGCAATGCCGAGCCGGCGGTTGTCGTCTGCTCGCCGCAGAACTTCACCTGGGTCAGCCGCCTGGCCTTCCAGTGCGGCAGCAGCCATGTCTACACACTGGGCGACAACCGCAGCGGCACGCTGCTGGACCGCGCCAGCTTCCACCTGGACAGCCACACGCCAGCCCAGCCCGCCGAGGACGACCTGACCGCCATCCTCTACACCAGCGGCACGACCGGCCGCAGCAAGGGCGCGATGCTGACGCAGCGTAACCTGCTGTCCAACGCGCAGACGCTGAAGGCCTACTGGGGTTGGCAGGCTGGCGACGTGCTGATCCACGCGCTGCCCATCTTCCACGTGCACGGCCTGTTCGTCGCCATCCACGGTGCGCTGCTGAACGGCAGCAAGATGATCTGGCTGAACAAGTTCGACCCCAAGGCCGTGCTGGCCAAGCTGCCCGAGGCCACCGTCTTCATGGGCGTGCCCACGCTGTATGTGCGGCTGCTGGGCGAGGCCGGCCTCAACAAGGAAGCCTGTCGCCACATGCGCCTGTTCATCAGCGGCTCGGCGCCCTTGCTGATCGAGACCTTCCAGCTCTGGCAGCAACGCACCGGCCACACCATTCTGGAGCGCTACGGCATGAGCGAGACCGTGATGCTGACCTCCAACCCCTACCGCGCCGAAGACGGCGAGCGCCGCGGCGGCACGGTCGGCTTCCCGCTGCCCGGCGTGGGCCTGCGCGTGCTGGACGATGCGGGCCAGCCCATGCCGGCTGGCGAGATCGGCGGCATCCAGGTCAAGGGGCCCAACGTCTTCAAGGGCTACTGGCGCATGCCGGAGAAAACCGCCGAGGAGTTCACCGCCGACGGCTGGTTCAAGACCGGCGATGTCGGCAAGGTGGACGCTGCCGGCTATGTCAACATCGTCGGCCGCAGCAAGGACCTGGTGATCAGCGGCGGCTACAACGTCTACCCGGCCGAGATCGAGGGTTACCTGAATGATCTGCCCGGCGTGGCCGAGAGCGCGGTGATCGGCGTGCCGCACCCGGACTTCGGCGAGGCGGTGGTGGCCGTGGTCGTGGCCCGGCCCGGCGAAGCACCAGACGCAGCGGCACTGATCGCGGCGATGAAGGGCCAGATCGCGGCATTCAAGGTGCCCAAGAAGGTCTTCGTCGTGACCGAGCTGCCGCGCAACACCATGGGCAAGGTGCAGAAGAACCTGCTGCGCGAACAGCACAAGGGCTTGTTCGTGGCAGGCTGAACCACGCACGGGATGCTCCGGCTTCCCCTGGGGCCGCTGCCCATGCAGAATGGCCCGAACAGGAGATCCACCGACGATGCGGATGACCCGTTGGGACCTTGCCTTGCTGGCATGCTGGGGCACCACTGGCGCCGCGCTGGCCGCCGGCCCCGCCGTCCCCGTCATCCCTGCGGCGGACACACCCGCCGCACCGCCCGCGGCCTCCAGCTGGTCAGACTGCGTCGCCCACCAGCCGCCACTGAGCTGCGCCGACGCGCGTGAACCCGCCGCGCTGGCCCTGGCCGGCGAACAGCGCGCCAAACGCGAAGACGACACGCTGACATTGCAACTGTTCGGCCCTGGGGAGCCGGCGCTGGTGCTGATCGACCAGCCCGCCGCCCCGCGTGCCGCGAGCAGCCCCGCCGTCTCGGCCGGCGGCCTGCGCTACCGCCTGCTGGGCCCGCTGGAACATGCCGACGCCTGGCTGGTGGCCCAGGTCGCCGCCGGGGACGACACCCGTGCACCCCGGCTGCGGCTGTTCAGCGCCGGCAACCCCGCCGGTCTGCTGCTGGCCGACTGGCCCTGGGTGGCGCCCAACGGCCGCCTGATCGTTGTCGTCGACAGCCCGGAAGGCGGCCATGCGCCCGGCAGCGTCACGCTGCTGCAGAAGGCCGGCCCCCGCTGGTCGCAGGTTTTCCGCTACGAGCCTGCCGCGAGCACGCACCTCTATTTCCGCAGCTGGCGCGCCGACAGCGCCGCGCTGCGCCTGGATTGGCAACGCAGCGGCCCGAACTGCACCGGCGCAGCACAAGGCACGCTGCAACTGCGCGACGGCCCCTACGGCTGGGATTTCCTGCCTGAACCACCGTCAGCCTGCGCCAACAATCCGGTGGACCGCAACTGAGCCTTGCTCGCGCGTCCATCAACCGCGCTCAAGCGCCGCCCCTTCGGCAACAACGCAAAAACGCAAAAACGGCCCAAAGCCCGACATCACCCGACCTGTCAACTCTGGCAGATAGGCGCTGAAGGCCGACCTCACTACAGTCCGCCACGCACAACACCACCTCGCCAGCGCGGACCTCTCGGTGCGCAGGGGTGAACCACCGAAAGTTGTGTGCAGTTTCGAAGGCAGCCACGACGGACAGTTGTTGTTCATCGCGCCCCGCCATGTCGCAACACTCGTTGGGAGCCCCCACCCATGCCCTCCGAAGCATCGCGCCCCCGCTCGGGCCGAGGCCTGCAAAGCCCACGCCCATTCGGTCATCTTTTTGATCGCCTGCCCGGGGCCCGCACACCCCATGGCCTGCAGGCCCGAACCACCAACGATCAGCTCCATGACCTGCGCAGCGCCGCACAACTGGCGCTGCAGGTCGAGTTTTCGACCATACCCGTGTACCTCAGCGGCCTGTACTCGATTTCCGACACCGGTTCGAAGGCCTACCAGGCGCTGCGCAGCGTGGTCATGGAAGAGATGTTCCACGTCAACCAGGCCGCCAACCTCGTCGTCGCACTGGGCGGCCAGCCGCGCTTCACGCAAGCGTTCGCGCCCGTCTATCCCGGCTACCTGCCGCACGCAAACGAGAACACCACGCCCTTGCTCGGGCTGTACCGCGCATCGATCGACGTGTTCTCGAACGTCTATGCCGCCATCGAGACGCCCGCGCCCTGGGATGCGCCAGCACAGGGCGACCACTACGACACGATCGCGCAGCTGTACCAGTCGCTGGTGAATGCGATCGAAGCGTTTCCGGGCGACCCATTCAGCGCCAAAACGCCCGAGTTCCGGCAGCGCACCGACATCTACCTGGGCAAGTTCGGCGGCAAGGTGATCGAAGTGCGCGACAAGGCCAGCGCCCTGGCCGGCATCGACCAGATCGTGCGCCAGGGCGAAGGCAAGGTACCTGCCGACCAGCCCCTGGTGGCGCGCCAGCCCTATGGCGCCTACAACCAGTACGGCATGCGCAGCGATGGCACCTACGGGCCCATCCTGGGCACGCCCGAGGAGCTGAGCCACTTCATGAAGTTCCGCGAGGTTTCGCTGGACCTGGCGAACTTCCCGCCCACCCTGCCCGCCACCTCCAACCCACGGCTGGAGGACTTCTCCAATCCCGAAGCGCTGAGCCTGGCCAAGACCTTCAACCAGCACTACAGCGTGATGCTGCGCGGCTTCGAAAAAACCTTCATGCGCGGCGAGCACGACCCCTTCTTCGGCGTCGTGCTCAACCTGATGCACGAGGTGCTGCCGAACCTGGCCATCTCCTTGATGAACACGCCGGCCCATGCCAATGGCGACAGCGCGGTCGGCCCCAACGCCGCGCCGACCTGGAGCTGGGACGAAGGCGCCGACACGCGCACGCTGGCGCACGGCTTACGGCAGGAAATCCTCAAGGCGCCCAGCGGCAGCGTGCGCGCGGCGCACCTGGTGCGCGCGATGCGCGGCCTGGACAAGCTGGCTGCCACCGGCGCCGGCCATGTGCTTTGAACCGGAGGCAAGACCATGAGCAACTACAAGATCTACCCGAGCATTGGCGTGGCACGCGTGGGCAATGCGCCGGCCAAGTTCTACATCGGCCCCGAGGCCTATCGGGGCCTGCCGACGCTGCCCGACGGCGCGCCCTTCACCGAGCGCGACTTCCGCGACGACCAGGGCCGCATGTGCCGCCAGGCGGCGCGCTTTCGCATCTACCGCGAAGGTCCGGACGGCGCCGAAGAGATCACCCTCGGCACGCCCGGCATTGCGGCCATCACCTGGACGGCCCACATCGCGAACAAGAAGGCGAGCTGGTACACCTTCGTGACCAACGAAGGCGAACAGGGCTACGCACCCAACCACCCGCTGCGCAATGCCGCAGAGCCGGACCGCAACAAGCTGATGATCGACGCCGGGCCGCGCACGATCGCCGGGGCCGCGCAATCCGGCGTGCATTTCGATGCGGCGAGTGCACCGCCGGACTACCGCGGCGTGAACTTCCCGCCCGGGCCGCTCAACCCGACCGGCGAGACCATCGCCAGCCTGGGCGAATTGCGCACGGATGACGCCGGGCGCCTGCTGGTGCTGGGCGGATTCGGCATCTCGGGCACGCCCTCGCCCGATCCGAAGATCCACGACTACGCCAACAACGACGGCTGGTGGGACGACACCTCGGACGGCCCCATCTTCGCGGTGATCCGGCTGACCGATGGCACCGAGGTCCAGGCCGATGCCTCCTGGGTGCTGGTGGGCCCGCCTTCGTACGCGCCGCAGATCCCCAACCTGGTCTCGCTGTGGGACACCATCTTCGACGCCGGCGTGCGCGCGGGCAAGGTGCCGCAAATCCTCGACCAGGGCCTGTGGAAGTCCGGCCCCTCGGGCTACCGGCCCAACTTCCAGACGGAGATCCAGCCGCTGCTGGAGCGCGGCACGCTCTACCCCTGGGTGGCGGCCATCCCGCCCAAGCCGCACAGCTTCAACTTCGCGCAACTGGGCACCGTGCCCAGCTCGCCGGACAGCGATGAGTACAAGGGCCTGCGCACCTGGATCCTCGACGTGCTGCGGCCACCCAGTTCGGAGAACGTCATCGTCGGCAACAGCAGCGGCAGCAGTGGCCGCACGATGATGCCGTACCTGGCGGGCGACAACTGCCTGATCCCCGGCACGCTCACCTCCAAGTACCTGCGGGTGACGGACACGCAGTTCTTCTTCCTGCAGCAGTGGGCGGCCGGATGGTTCTCCAACGAAGCACCGTCTCCCGAGTCGCCCATCGGCCTGACCCGCAACGTGCTGGAAAACTGCGTCGGCGGTGCCTTCTCGCCGGGCATCGAGATGGGCTGGATCTCACGCAACACGGCCATCTACCAAGCCGACGACCCGCTGCGCATCAACGCCTGCCCGGTGCTCGAGGGCCCGCTGAGCGCCGGCTTCGACCCGGCCCGCATGCAGCCCGGCGACATCTGCCGCTACATGGCCGTGCCGTGGCAGGCGGACTTCAACGAATGCTCCTCGCAGCCCATGGACGGGCGGGTCATCTGGTGGTGGCCAGCGCAGCGGCCGGAGTTCGTCTACCTGGAGCCGCCCGCACCGCGCGCTGCCGGCCTGGCCGCCGCCCCACCTCCGCCAGGGCAGCACAGCGGCGCGCAGGTCGCCTGGGTCGGCACGGACTTTGACCAGCTGCGCGACGACTTCATCTCCTTCGCCGACGATGTGGACATGGTGAAGTACTGGCAAGGCCTGGGCTTCGTGATGGAAAAGACCGTGCAGGGCGAACTGCGCTTCGTTGAGGTCGCCCGCGCCCTGCCACGACCCTTCTTCCCGCCCGCCGCAGGTGACGCCGCTTGACGTGCTGATCTGCGGCGCGGGGCCGGCGGGTTGCGCCACGGCCCTGGCGCTGCGGCAGGCTGGTGTGCGAGACGTCGGCCTGGTCGACTGGCCGCTGGCGCGCCCTTGGGCCATCGGCGAGTCGGCCACGCCCGACGTGGGGACCATGCTTTCGCGGCTGGGTCTGCCCGGCGCGATGCAGGCGCACGCCCCCTACCAGGCCAACCTGTCGCTGTGGGGGGAACAGCGGCAGATCGACGACTTCCTCCACCGCGGGCAAGGCAGCGGCTGGCACCTGGACCGCCAGGCCTTCGACACCATGCTGCGCGAAGCCGCCGTGGCCCAGGGCGTGCGCCTGATGCGGCCGGCCAAGATCGACCAGCTGGCCTGGCAAGGCGCAAGCTGGGCGCTGCGCCTGAACGACGGCAGCACCTGGCGCCCGCGGGTGCTGGTGGACGCCAGCGGCCGGCGTGCCGAGTTGGCCACGCGCCTGGGTGCCACGCGAAGGCAGGTCGATGCGCTGGTGGCGCTCGGCGCCATCGTGCCGCGGCCGGCGGCAGGCGGCCTGGCGGGCCTGTCGCTCATCGAGCCCGTCTCTTTCGGCTGGTGGTACGCCGCGCCATTGGCCGGTGAACGCGCCGTGGTCTGCCTGATGACGGACCGCGATCTCGCCCAAGCGCATCGCCTGCGCTCCGGCGACCCCTTCCGACAGGCCTGGTGCGACACCGAGGAGCTGGTGCGCCGCCTGCCGCCGCCGGCAAATGCACTGCGAATCGCCAGCTTCCCGGCCCACAGCACCTGCCTGGATCGCGCCACAGGCCCGGGCTGGATGGCGGTCGGCGATGCGCTGATGGCTTTCGACCCGCTCACATCTTCAGGCATCTCGGGCGCGCTGGCCGATGGCCTGGCCGCGGCCGACACGCTGGCCGCCTGGCTGGCAGGACAGCCCATGGTGCCATCGGGGCGGGCCTGGGCGCAGCGCGCCGACACCAGCTGGCGGCGCTACCTCGAGCAGCGCCGCATGCACTACGCAGCCGAACGCCGATGGCCGGACAGCCCGTTCTGGTCGGCCCGGCAGACCGCGCCACCCCCGGACCCGCGCCCCGCGAATTCACCGCGATTCGAGTGAATCGCCGGCCTGAGCTGGCCGCAGGTATCGGTGTCCTCGCCCAGGCGCATGGATCAGTGACGCGATCTTGGAGGGTGGTTCGGCGTATTCGCCGAACCGGGTGCCCCATTCACTCGTCGTCGTCGTTGCTCTGGGCGGGCTGCGGGGCCGGCTGCGCGGTCATCGGGCGGGGTTGAGCCAATGGGCCCTGACCCTGCGGGCCGTGCACGCCACCGGCGCCAATCGACAGCACCGGCCGGGCCGGCGAGGCCGCGGCCACGGCAGGCTCCGGCAGGTTCAATTCGGCGCTGACCGGGCCGCCCTTGGGGCCCAGCTGGGCCGAACGCTTGCCAACCGACAGCAGCACCGTGTCACCATCGACCACCGCGCCGGTGCGCCAGGCCCTGGCCGGCTGGTCGCCCACGGCGATCAGGGCCACACCGGGGCCGATATGGCCCGCGGGCGCCACGACGCCCAGCAGCTTGAAGCGGTCGCTGGCGTCTTCGGGCTCCTCTTCGGCCGCGGCCACGACCACCGTGCCCAGCAGCCGGCTCAGGTCGCCGCCCTGGGACACGACCTGCCGGGTCGCCTGCGCGTTGTCGGGCAAACCACGGGCATGGGTGAACAGTTTCAGGCCCCAGAAGAGCCCGCTGGCAGCCACCAGCGCCCACACCACAAACGTTAATAATCGCGAAGCCATCGGGCGATTATCATGCAAGCCCACCCCTCGCCCGACGGCCCACGAGGCCTCTTTACCGACATGTCTGCCATGCCCCGATCACCCCTCCGCCCAAATGGCCTGAAAGGCCTGCGCCAAGCGGCGCAAAAGGGTTTCACGCTGATCGAGCTGATGGTGGTGCTGGTCATCATCGGCGTGCTGGCCGCGCTGATCGTTCCCAACGTGCTGGACCGCGCAGACCAGGCCCGCGTCACGGCAGCCCGCACCGACATCGGCGCCCTGATGCAGGCGCTCAAGCTCTACAAGCTGGACAACCAGCGCTACCCGACCGCCGAACAAGGCCTGGACGCGCTGGCGCACAAGCCCACCGTCGGCCAGATCCCGCCGAACTGGCGACCCTACGTCGACAAGCTGCCGGATGACCCATGGCACCGCCCGTACCTGTATGCCAACCCCGGCGTGCAAGGCGAGATCGACGTCTTCAGCCTGGGCGCCGACGGCCAGAACGGCGGCGAAGGCACCGACGCCGACATCGGCTCCTGGCAATAAGCGGTGCTGCACCGGCTGCCGGTCGCACCGTCTCTCGTGGCACCGCATTGACCTCGACCCGCGGGCCTGCCCGTTTCTCTCCTGATCGCCGTCACGGCCTCCAGCGCGGTTTCACGCTGCTGGAGCTGATGATCGTGGTCGCCATCATTGCCATCGCGATGGGCATTGCCTCGCTGTCGCTGCGCGACCGGGCGGCCAGCAAGCTGGAGGAAGAAGGTGCTCGGCTGAGCGCCTTGCTCGAAGGCGCCCGCGCCCGTTCGCGCTCGATGGGGCTGGAAGTGACCTGGCTGCCGCGCAGCGATGGCCCGGGCTTCAACTTCCTCGGCCTGCCCGACAGCATCCAGTTGCCCACCCAATGGCTGGACGAAAGCACCCGGGCCGAAGTCGTTGGTGGTGGCCCGCTGCGGCTGGGGCCGGAACCGGTCATCGGCGCGCAACAGGTGGTGCTGCAGCTCGAAGCACGCCGGCTGGTGCTGGCCACCAATGGGCTGGGCCCGTTTGTGCAGGTGGATGCGGCCAACGCGGCGGTGACGCCGTGAACCCCAGGGCAGCGCACGGCTTCACGCTGGTTGAAGTGCTGGTGGCGGTCGCCATCGTGGCCATTGCGCTGGCAGCCGGCAGCCGGGCCGGCGGCTCGCTGCTGAACAACGCCCAGCGCCTGACCTCGGTCACAGAGGCCCAGTGGTGCGCCGACAACGAGCTGACCGCACTGAAGCTGGCCCACCGCTTCCCCGACATTGGCGAGAGCACGGGGGAGTGCATGCAGCTGGCACACACCTACCGCAGCGTGGTGCGGGTACAGGCCACGCCAAACCCGAATTTCCGCCGCATCGACGTGGTGATTGCCAACGACAGCGGCCAGCAGCTGCTGACGCAGTCCACCGTGCTGCCGCGTTACTGAGCGCATGTTCCAGATGTACCCGCGCCCTCCTTCTTCTGCGCCGCAAGGCCGCGCCGCGCCTGGCTTCACGCTGATCGAGGTGATGGTCGCGCTGTTCATCATGGCCATCCTGGCCGCGATGGCCTGGCAAGGCATGGACGGACTGGTGCGCGTGCGCGACGGCGCCCAGGGCAGTACCGAACGCACGCTGCAGATGGCCACCGTGATCTCGCAATGGGAGCAGGACCTGCAGCAACTGCAGGCCAGCCCCGGCGCGCCGCCGCTTCGCTTCGACGGCAGCGCGCTGCGCCTGACCCGGCGTGCGCCGGACGGCCTGATGCTGGTCGTCTGGACGCGCCAGGAGAACACGCTGTACCGCTGGGCCTCGCCGCCGGTGACCAAGCTGCAGGACCTGCAGGAATGGTGGATGCGCAGCCAGCAATGGAGCAGCCTGCGCGACGGCGCGCTGCCGATGCTGACCGAGCTGAGCAACTGGCAGGTCTTCTACTACCGCCAGGGCGACAACAGCTGGAGCAATGCGCAGTCCAGCGGCAACCGCACGACGAAGTCCACCACGACGACGAACACGCAACCGATGGATGATAAGAGCGCGGGAACCGGGACTGGTGATGCAGCAGCTGCGGCTGCGGCTGCGGCTGCCGCAGCGGCAAACGCCAGCAGCGACGACGATGACCTGCCGCAAGGCGTGCGCCTGGTTCTGAGCCTGCCGGCAGGCGTGCTGACCCGCGACCTTCAGTTGCAAGGCACACAAGGAAGCGGCGGATGACCGCCCAACACCTCAACCGCCACACGCAACGCGGTGCGGCCCTGCTGCTGGCGATGCTGATCGTCACGCTGGTGGCCACGTTGGCGGCGGGCATGGTCTGGCAGCAGTGGCGGGCCATCGAGGTCGAGAGCGCGGAGCGCGCGAGGGCGCAGTCGGCCTGG
Organism: Ideonella azotifigens; assembly: GCF_021043325.1. Taxonomy (NCBI): domain Bacteria; kingdom Pseudomonadati; phylum Pseudomonadota; class Betaproteobacteria; order Burkholderiales; family Sphaerotilaceae; genus Ideonella; species Ideonella azotifigens. The sequence continues at coordinate 812,485 of NZ_JAJNKD010000001.1, read as the reverse complement.
CTGCTGGGTGGTGCGCTGGACTGGGCGCGGCTGATCCTGCGCGAGGATCAGCGCGATGGCGGCGGCGATGCCTTGACCGAGCCGTGGGCCACCGGCCTGGCGGAAATCCGGCTGTCGACCTTCCTGGCGGCCGACAAGGACAACACACAGGACACCGGGCTCGACGCCTTCCTGTCCGGCGACATCGTCGATGCGACCTCGCGCTACAACCTGCGCAACCTGGCCAACGACGACGAAGAACAGGCCAAGCTTCAGTTGCTGGCCTTCACCCGGCTCTGCGACACGCTCGGGCTGCCCGTGGGGGTGGCGCAGCGCATCGCCGAAGCCATGGCGGTCTCCAGCGACGCGGAAGATCTGGTCGATGGTGGTCAGAAGGCCCAGGCCAGTGCGCCGATCCGGCCCCAACGCGTGGCCCAGCTGCGCTGGCTGGGGCTGGATCAAGCCACCATCGACAGGCTGACGCCCTACGTGACCATCCTGCCAAACACAACCACGGTGAACCTCAATACCGCCTCACCCGAGGTGCTGATGTCGGTGATGGAAGGGTTGGACCGCTCCAGCGCGCAGCGCCTCGTGCAGCAGCGCGCGCAGCTGAAAAAGGGGTTCGATTCGGTCGGCTCAGCGGCCAAGGCGCTGGGCGACAAGTTCAGCACCAATGCCACCGCATGGGGCAAGGTGGCCGGCATCGCCAGCCAGTACTTCGAAGTCACCGGCCAGCTGCGCTACGAAGACTCGGTGCTGCGCGAGATTTCGCTGGTCCAGCGGCAGGGGGCCGAGGTGCGCGTGCTGTGGCGCGAGCGCCTGTCCAAATGAAGCGCCAGACCCACTCCCCACAAACGTGGGCCGACGCCGCTCCGGCTCGCGCCACAATAGCGGGTTGCAGGGCACCGGCGTGCCCACGCCGGACGGCCATCAGCCTGCCCGGCGGCTCGCCATGCCTGTTGCCTGATACCCCCATGCCTTCCGCGTCGAGTTTCCGCCGTCCATGTCCACTCTGATCGTCCAGTTGCCAGCCCAGCCCCGGCTGGCCGCCCAGCAAGCCGAGCCGGCGACGCTGGGTGAGCCCGCGGACGTCGCGTTTGCCTTCAGCGCCGACGGCAGCCACGTGACCCGCCAGGGCCGCGCCGCGGTCGCCGAGCTGCCGCAGGCACAGCAGGTGGTGGCCGTGCTGGCACCGGCCGACGTTGGCTGGCACCACGCGATGCTGCCCAAGGCCCCCGCCAGCCGCATGCGCCAGGCCCTGGCCGGCGTGCTGGAAGAGGCGCTGCTGGAAGATGAATCCGAACTGCACCTGGCGCTCGCCCCGGGTGCCAGCGCCGGCAGCCTCGGCTGGATTGCCGCGCTGAACAAGCCCTGGCTGGCCGGCCAGCTGGCCCGGCTGGAAGCCAGCGGCCTGACGGTGGACCGCGTGGTGCCCGCCTGGGTGCCCGAAGGCCCGCCGGCCGGCCACGTCTACGAAGACGACAAGGGCCTGCAACTGGCCTGGCGCGACGAGCAAGGCCCCCTGTGCCTGCCGCTGGACAGCCCGGCCACGCGCGCGCTGCTGGCGCGCCAGCCGGCCGACGTCAGCATTGCCTGGTCGGCCAGCCCCGGTGGCGCGGCCGAAGCGGCCCGGCTGGCGGGTGCGCCGGTGGCCTCGCAAAGCGACACCGAATTCCTGCAGCAGGCCGCGCGCAGCGGCTGGAACCTGCGCCAGTTCGACCTGGCGGCCCAGCGCCGCGGCCAGCGCGCCTTCAACGAGGCGCTGGCCAACGCGCTGCACGACCCGAGCTGGCGCTGGGTGCGCGGCGGGCTGGTGCTGCTGCTGGTGCTGCAACTGGTGGGCGCCAACGTCTGGGCCTGGCAGCAGCGCAGCGCGCTGGCGCAGCGCAAGCAGGCCATGAACACGCTGCTGCAGACCACTTTCCCGCAGGTGCGCGGCGTGATCGACGCGCCGCTGCAGATGCAAAAGGAAATCGACCTGCTGCGCACCGCCTCCGGCAAGCCGGGTGATGGCGACCTGGAAACCCTGATGTACGCCGCGCAGGCCGCCTGGCCGGCCTCGCGCGGCCCGGCCAACGGGCTGCAGTTCGAAAACGGCCGGCTGACGCTGGAGAGCCCGGGCTGGAGCCCGCCGGAAACCGAAACCTTCCGCAACCAGTTGCTGGCCATGGGGCTGGACGCCGAAACCAGCGCCAACGGCCCCATCGTGACCCGCGCCAAACCTGGCAGCCGGCCGCCGGCCAGCGCTGGCGGCGTAACGGGCGCCACCGGCACAGCGGGCGCACGCCCTGGCGGCGCCACCGGCGCGGCTGGCGGCTCGCCCGGCCTGCCACCGGGCGCAGCCCCGAACGCTCAGCGCCCGGCAGGCGTTGGCGAGAGCGGCCCGATGCAGATGCGCCAGCCGGTGGGCATGCTGCCGCAGCCCGGCGGCAAGCCGGCCGGCCCGGTGATGCGCCCGATGGGCGGCCCCGAACCCAAGCCCGGTGACGACGAGGACGAAGAATGAACCGCAGCGTTTCGACCAACGCCGCCCTGCAGGCCCGCCTGGCGCCGCTGCAGGCCCGCTGGGTGGCGCTGTCTGCCCGCGAGCGCCAGCTGGTGCTGGTGATGGGCATTGCGCTGGCGGTGCTGCTGGTCTGGCTGATCGCCGTGCAGCCGGCCTGGCGCACCTGGCGCGAGGTGCCGGCACAAGCCGCCGAGCTGGAACTGCAGTGGCTGCAGATGCAGGCCCTGGCCAGCGAAGCCGGCCAGCTGAAGGGCCAGGCGCCCGTCAGCACCGCCGACGCCAGCGCTGCGCTGAAGGCCTCGGTCACCCGGCTGGGCAACCACGGCACGCTGGCACTGCTGGGCGACCGCGCCACGCTGACGCTCAAGGCCATGCCGCCCGAAGAATTCCGCAGCTGGCTGGCCGAGGCCAGGCTGGCGGCGCGTGCACGGCCGGTGCAGATGAAGCTCTCGCGCGCCGATGACGGCCTGAGCGGCACGCTGGTGCTGCAGTTGCCAGGCTCACCTTGATGCGCAAACCGGTGCTGCCCTCGCCTGCGGCCACGCACACCGCCGCGCACACCGCCGCGCGTTTGCGCCGGCTGGCCCGGCGCCCGCGTGCGCCGGCCAGCGCGCAGCTGGCGCGCGGCGGGCTGAGCCTGGGCGGCATGCTGCCGGGCCAGGCGCCAAGCCGCGGCTGGCTGTGGAGCGGCGCGCTGGTCGGTGGGCTGCTGGCATTGGCGTCCCAGCTGCCGGCCTCGTGGCTGGCCGGCTGGGTGGCCGGTGCCACCGAGGGCCGGCTGCAACTGGCCGAGGCCGAGGGCACCTTGTGGCATGGCAGCGCCTTGCCGGTGCTGACCGGCGGGCCGGGCAGCAAGGACGCACGCGTCATGCCCTCGCGGCTGGCCTGGCGGCTGTCGCCGCTGTGGCTGGGCCTGGGGCTGCAGCTGACGCAGCCCTGCTGCATGGCCGGCGGCGCGCGGCTGGAGCTGCGCACTGGTTGGCGCCGCATGCAACTGACGCTGACGCCACTGAGCACGGTCGGCGGCGCCGGCGGCAGCGACACCACGCTGGGCCAATGGCCTGCGGCTTGGCTGGAAGGCCTGGGCGCACCATGGAACACCGTCAAGCCTGGCGGCCAGTTGCGCCTGGCCAGCCCGGGGCTGACGCTGAGCCAGCAGGCCGGCGGTGCCTGGCAGGTCCAGGGCAGTGCCGAGCTGCAGCTGCTGCAGACCTCGTCCCGGCTCGCGCCGGTCGACCCGCTGGGCAGCTACCGCATCTCGCTGACGGCGCCCAGCCAGCCTGGCCAGCCGCCGGTGGTGCAATTGCAGACGCTGGAAGGCGCCTTGCAACTGCAGGGCCAGGGCGAACTGCGCCCTGGCGGCCTGCACTTTCGCGGTGATGCGCGCGCCGCGCCGGGGCAGGAGCCGGCATTGAACAATCTGCTGAACATCATCGGGCGGCGCCAGGGTGCGTCGTCCGTCATTTCGATCGGGTGAACATGACTTCGTCGCAGCCTCAAAACGCCATGCGCAGCACGCGCGTCCAGCAGCCCGGTGCCAGCCGCACGCGCGCTGTCCGCCGCCTGGCGCCGCTGGTCGTGGCCATGAGCCAGGCTTTCTCGGCCCTGGGCGTGGCCGGCGCCGCCTTCGCGCAGGACAACACCGAGCCGCCGATGCCGGCCACCCGCGCCAAGGCGCCGGTCACGCTGAACTTCGTCAATGCCGACATCGAGGCCGTCTCGCGCGCCATCGGTGCAATGCTGGACCGCCAGATCCTGGTCGACGCCCGGGTGCGCGGCCAGATCACCGTGACCAGCGAAAAGCCGCAGCCGCCGCTCGAAGCCTGGCGCAGCTACCTGGCTGCGCTGCGCGGCCTGGGCTTCACGGTGGTGGAAAACGCCGGGCTGCTGAAGGTGGTGCCCGAGGCCGAAGCCAAGCTGCAGGCCGGCACCGTCTCGGTGGGTGCGCCCACGGTGCGTGGCGACCAGATCCTGACGCAGATCTTCCGCCTCAACCACGAGAACCCGAACAACCTGGTGGCCGTGCTGCGGCCGCTGATCAGCGCCAACAACACGATCAACGCGAACCCCGGCAACGGCTCGCTGATCATCACCGACTACGCCGACAACCTGCAGCGCCTGGCCAAGATCATTGCCGCGCTGGACCAGCCGGCGGCTTCCGAAGTGGAAGTCATCCCGGTGAAGTACGCGCTGGCCGCGGACCTGGCGCCGCTGGTGCAGAAGCTGACCGAGACCGCGACCGCAGGCGTGCCCGGTGCCGCCGCCGTGTCCGGCTCGGCGACCTCGGTGATGGTCGAGCCGCGCAGCAACTCGCTGATCGTGCGCGCCGCCAACCCGACGCGCCTGAACAATGCGCGCTCGCTGATCGAGAAGCTGGACAAGCCGATTCCCGGCGGCGGCCCGGCCGGCAACATCTGGGTCGTCTACCTGAAGAATGCCGACGCGGTGAAGCTGGCCGAAGTGCTGCGCGCCGCGATGGCCAGCGGTGCGGCCTCGGCCAGCAGCGCGGGCGGCACCAACAGCAGCGGCCTCACCGGCCTGTCCGGCGCCAGCCGCCCGACGCCAGCCCAAAACCAGCCCACCGGCATCCAGACCAGCGGCACCAGCAGCGGTCAGAGCAGCGTGGCGAGCACGCCTGTCTCGGCTTCGGCCGGGCCGTCCACCGGCGGCCAGATCCAGGCCGACCCGTCGACCAACTCGCTGATCATCTCGGCGCCCGAAGCCGTCTACCGCCAGATGCGCCAGGTCATCGACCAGCTCGACACGCGCCGCGCGCAGATCTATGTCGAGACCATGATCGTCAAGGTCGACGCCGCCAAGGCTGCCGAGTTCGGCATCCAGTGGCAAGGCGTGATCGGCAGCACCAAGAACAACACCATTGGCTACGCCGGCACCAACTACGGCAATGGCGGCAACAACCTGCTGAACCTGACGCTGGCCCAGGTGGCGGGCTCTGCCGCGACGACGACCGCTGCCAGCAGCGGCACCTCCACGGTGCCGGGCCAGGGCCTGAACCTGGGCATCCTGAACAGGATCAACGGCGTCTTCACGCTGGGCGCGCTGGCGCGCTTCCTGGAGAGCAACACCGGCGCCAACGTGCTGTCCACGCCCAACCTGGTGGCGCTGGACAACGAGGAAGCCAAGATCGTGATCGGCTCGAACGTGCCCTTCACCACCGGCAGCTTCACCAACACCGGCACCGGCAATGGCGCGGTCAACCCGTTCCAGACCATCGAGCGCAAGGACGTCGGCATCACGCTGAAGATCAAGAGCCAGATCGGTGAAAACGGCACCGTGCGCATGACGATCTACCAGGAGAGCAGCTCGCTGCGCCAGGATGGCTCGCAGATCACCGACAAGAGCTCGATCGAGAGCACCGTGGTGGTGGACGATGGTCAGACCATGGTGCTGGGCGGTCTGCTGAAGGACGAATACGGCGACTCCGAAGGCCGCGTGCCGGGCCTGGCCAGCATCCCGTGGGTGGGCAACCTGTTCCGCAACGAATCGCGCACCCGCACCAAGAGCAACCTGATGCTGTTCCTGCGCCCTGTCGTGCTGCGCACGCCGGGCGCTGCCGACGCCGTCACCGTGGACCGCTACGATGCGATTCGCGCGCTGCAGCAGAACAGCCAGCCCAACCCGGACTTCATCGCGCCGATCACCGACTCGCCCATCATCCCGCAGCGCATGCCGGGCAGCGGCGCGCCGGCCTCGCCGATCACCACGCCGCCGAATCCGCCCGAAGGCCCGAACGCGCCCGCCGCGCCGGCCCCTTCCAGCAACTGAGCGCAGACCAGGCACCTGACATGGCCCAACGCCACCCCCTGCCCTACGGCTTTGCCAAGGCCAACACGCTGCTGCTGGAAGACGATGGCGGCCAGTTGCTGCTGCGTTTTGCCGACAGCACGCCGCGCAGTGCCTTGACCGAGGTGCTGCGCCTGTATTCGGTCGACCAGCTGGAACACGAAGACAGCGCCGCCCTGGCCCAGCGCCTGGCCGAGGCCTACTCGGGCGGCGAAGGCAGCGCCGCTTCGGTGATCGGCGAAGTCGAAAGCGCGGTCGACCTCTCGCGCATGATGCAGGAGCTGCCGGCGGTCGAAGACCTGCTGGAAGCCGCCAACGACGCGCCCATCATCCGCATGCTCAACGCGCTGCTGACGCAGGCCGCGAAGGACGGCGCGAGCGACATCCACATCGAGCCCTACGAGCGCAGCTCCAGCGTGCGCTTCCGCGTGGACGGCACGCTGCGCGAAGTCGTGCAGCCGAACAAGGCGCTGCACGCGGCGCTGATCTCGCGCCTGAAGATCATGGCCGAGCTGGACATTGCCGAGAAGCGCCTGCCGCAGGACGGCCGCATCTCGCTGCGCATTGGTGGCCGGGCGATCGACGTGCGGGTTTCGACCCTGCCTTCGGCCCACGGCGAACGTGCGGTGCTGCGCCTGCTGGACAAGAGCGAGTCCAAGTTCACGCTGGAAGGCCTGGGCATGGACGGCGACGTGCTCGCCGCGTTCGACCGCCAGGTCCACCAGCCGCACGGCATCGTGCTGGTCACCGGCCCGACCGGCTCCGGCAAGACGACCACGCTGTACGCGTCCCTCGGCCGGCTCGACACCGCCACCACCAACATCCTGACGGTGGAAGACCCGGTCGAATACGAGCTGGCCGGCATCGGCCAGACGCAGGTCAACGCGAAGATCGACCTGACCTTCGCCAAGGCCTTGCGCGCCATCCTGCGGCAGGACCCGGACGTCATCATGATCGGCGAAATCCGCGACTTCGAGACCGCGCAGATCGCCATCCAGGCCTCGCTGACCGGCCACCTGGTGCTGGCCACGCTGCACACCAATGACGCGCCCTCGGCCGTGACCCGGCTGATCGACATGGGCGTCGAGCCCTTCCTGCTGAGCTCCTCGCTGCTGGCGGTGCAGGCCCAGCGCCTGGTGCGCAAGCTCTGCCCGGTCTGCCGCAAGCAGGACGGCGAAGGCCGCTGGCACCCCGTCGGTTGCCCCGCCTGCAGCATGAGCGGCTACAAGGGCCGCACCGGCGTCTACGAACTGATGGTGGTGGACGACAAGGTGCAGGCGCTGATCCACAACCAGGCCGCCGAGAGCGAGATCATCGAAGCCGCCCGCCTCAACGGCCTGCGCTCGATGCGCGAGGACGGCGAACGGCTGGTCGCCGCCGGCATCACGTCACTGGAAGAAGTTCTCCGCGTCACCCGGGAATGAGTTAGTCCATGCCCGCCTTCAAGTACGAAGCCCTCAACGCCGCCGGCAAGCAGGTCAACGGCCTGGTCGAGGCTGACCATGCCAAGTCCGCGCGGGCGGCCGTGCGCGGCCAGGGCCTGGTGCCCTTGACCGTCACGCTGGTGGCCATGGTCGAGGCTTCGACCGGCAACAGCGTCAAGTTCAACCGCCGGGCCTTCAGCAAGAGCGGGCTGACGGTCTGGACCCGGCAGCTGGCCGGCCTGGTCTCGTCCGGCCTGCCGCTGGAACGGGCCTTGACGGCGCTGGCCGACGAATCCGAAGAGCCGCGCCAGCGCGAGCTCATCGCCCACCTGAAGAGCGAAGTCAACGGCGGCAGCCCGTTCGCCCGCGCACTGGCCTCGGCACCGCGCGAGTTCGACGACGTGTACCGTGCGGTGGTCGCCGCAGGCGAGCAGAGCGGCGCACTCGGCGGCGTGCTGGAGCGCCTGGCCGATGACCTGGAGGAACGCCAAGCGCTGCGCAGCAAGCTGATCGGCGCGATGCTGTACCCGGCCATCGTCTCGCTGATCGCGGTCGTCATCGTCACCTTCCTGGTCACCTATGTGGTGCCGCAGGTGGCTTCGGTGTTTGTCAACGGCAAGCACGCCCTGCCCATCCTGACGGTCATCATGCTCGCCGTGAGTGCCTTCGTGCGCAACTACGGCCTCTACTTCGTCGCGGTGATGACCGTGGGCGTGGTGCTGCTGCTGCGTGCGCTGCGCAACGAAGCCTTCCGCCAGCGCTTCGACGCCGGCATGCTGAACGTGCCCTTGATCGGCCGGCTCACGCGCGGCTACAACGCCGCCCGCTTCGCCGGCACGCTGGCGATGCTGGCGGGCGCCGGCGTGCCCATCCTGAAGGCGCTGCAAGCCGCGGCCGAGACCCTGGGCAACCGCGCGATGCGGGCCGATGCGATGGACGCGCTGGTCCAGGTGCGCGAAGGCGCGCCACTGGCCTCGGCCATGGCCGCCAAGAAGCGCTTCCCCGGCCTGCTGGCCATGTTCGCCCGCCTCGGCGAGCAGACCGGCCAGCTGCCGCGCATGCTGGACCGCGCCGCCAAGCAGCTTGGCGGCGAAGTGCAGCGCCGCGCGCTGGCCGTGGCCACCATCCTGGAGCCGCTGCTGATCGTCGCGATGGGCGGCGTGGTGATGCTGATCGTGCTCGCGGTCATGCTGCCCATCATCCAATTGAACGACTGGGTCAAGTAGGCCCCCGACGGCAGGCGTACCTGCCATCACCCCCCGAGGGGGTCGCAGGCCGCTTCGGAGCGGCCGTGCGCTGGCCTGCGCGGTGAGCCCCCGACATTTCAACGCCCGGCCGCACGCCGCGTCGCGGCCGCCTTCAACTCCCGCTGCAACCAGCGCCCGAATGCCAGCGTGACCGACTCGGGTGGCGCCGATTGGCACAGCCGCTCGGCCAGCAGGTCGGCGCGGAGCTGGACGTGACCGAAGTGCATGCGCAGCGCCCCGGCTGGCAGCAGTGCTTCGGCCGGCAGCTTCACGCCGAACTTGCGCACCACCTCGGCCTCGAACCACAGCTGGTCCTCGCCGTCCCGGTCCAGGCACAGCTCGTGGCCACGGAAGGCGCAGAGCCTGCGCCCGGGTTGCTCCAGGTCACGCATGGCCATGCGTTTGGTGCCACGAAATGCGGCCGAAATGCCGTCGATCAGCGGCCCCGTCCACAAGGCGCCAAACAGCGGCGAGACCATCAGCAGCGTGATTGGGTTGCCGGTGTACCACCAGAGCGACAGCGCGCCCAGCGTGAGCAGGATGCGGCTGGTGAGGTAGGTGGGCATGGCGCCCGCCATCTGACCACAGCCACGCACCAAAAGAAAAGGCGCCCGAAGGCGCCTGGGTGCGGAGCGAAAGTGACGATCAGGCGGCCGTCAGGCGGAAGGTGCCGACCACGCTGCTGAGGCGGCCGGCCTGGTCCTTCAGGCTTTCGGCGGCTGCAGTCGACTCCTCCACCAGCGCAGCGTTCTGCTGCGTCATCTGGTCCAGCTCGGTGACCGCCAGGTTGACCTGGCCAATGCCCTGGCTTTGCTCGGTGGAGGCGGTGCTGATCTCGCCAATGATGTCGGTGACCCGCTGCACGCTGGCGACGATCTCGTTCATCGTGTTGCCGGCATCGCCGACCAGGCGGGCGCCGGACTCGACCCTGTCGACGCTGGCGCCGATCAGGCTCTTGATCTCGCGCGCAGCTTCGGCACTGCGCTGGGCCAGGCTGCGCACCTCGCCGGCCACCACGGCAAAGCCGCGGCCTTGTTCGCCCGCGCGGGCAGCTTCCACGGCCGCATTCAGCGCCAGGATGTTGGTCTGGAAGGCGATGCCGTCGATCACGCCGATGATGTCGGCGATCTTCTTGCTGGACTGGTGGATGTCGCCCATGGTGCTGACCACCTGGGCCACTGCCGCACCGCCACGCTGGGCCACCTGGGCGGCCGAGCTGGCGAGCTGGTTGGCCTGGGAGGCAGCGTCGGCGCTGCTGCGCACGGTGCTGGTCAGCTGCTCCATCGCGCTGGCGGTTTCCTGCAGGTTGGAGGCCGTCTGCTCGGTGCGTGCGCTCAGGTCGTGGTTGCCGGTTGCGATCTGGGTGCTGGCGGTGGAGATGCTGTCGACCACGCCGCGCACCTCGTGCAGCGCGGTGCGCAGCGCCTGGCGCATCGCATCGATGGCGTGCAACAGCTGGCCGGTTTCGTCGCTGCGGTAGCTGGTTTGCGCCGCGCCGGTCAGGTCCATGTCGGCGATCGCGCGAGCCGCGCGCTCGGCCTGGCGCAGCGGCACGGTGATGCTGCGGATCAGCATCCAGCCCAGCGCAGAGCCAGCCACCAGCGCCAGCGCGGTGCAGGCCAGTAGCAGCGTGACGGTGCGCGAGCGCAGCGACTCGACGCGCGCAGCCGATTCGTCCAGCTGATCGCGCTGGACCTTGACCAGCCCGCCCACGGCCTCGAGGTAAAGCTTGGAGGACGGCTCGAACCGCTCGTTGAAGATTCGCGTGGCGGCTTCCGCATCACCCGCCTTTTTGACCTTGCTGATTTCTTCCCGTGCGGCAAGGTAAGTCTTGCGCAATTCGCTGATCTTGGCGAACCGCGCCTTTTCATCCGCCGAATCCAGCGCGCCTTCGATGAGCTTCTGCAAGTCGTTGGTTGCGGAGATGGAGGCTGCAGAGGCGGGCGCGAAGTAGTCGATCAGCGCCGGGTCGCTGCTCTTGGCAATGGCCGCGGCGCGCTGGATGCCGGCGGTGGTGTAACGAAGCCAGTCGGACCCGGCCCGCTCGACCTTGAGGTTGCTGCTGAGCATCACCTCGACTTCTTGGCCCAGATGGCGCAGTTGCACCACGGCAACGATGCTGCTGAGCAGCGAGAGTCCCAGGATGGCGGACAGCACCAGCACGAGCCTGCGCCCGATGGAGCCCTTGCGGGCAAAGGAAGCTTGCGGCATGGAAAAACTTCTCCGGCAAAAAAGACGGTAAACAACGAGACGAGATGGCTTGTCCGTTTGCTAGGCGACGGGGCGATGGCAGCGGCCAGGCGCGGATCCGAGCGAGCAACGGAGAAGCGTGAATTCTTCGGCGACTCCCCTCGTTTCAAGCGCCGGATAAGCCGCCTGGAAGCCGCCAATTCACCGAACTTGTCATGAGGTCTCTTGCAGCGGCCCCGTCAGCACCAGCCGCGAGCTGGCCGGCAGGCTCGCGATTTGCTTGAGCCCGATCAGCCCTGGTTTTGCGCCGCTGATCCGGCGCTGGCCCGGGCAGGTCATTTGCTGCAATGCAGTTGCCGGCCCTCTCGTTTCAAGCCGGTGATTGCCTGGATGGAGGTCTGATGTCCACATCTCACGAGCTCGTTTCGGTCGGCAGCGGCGCAATTCCGATTGCCCGCATGCGCAGCCTGTACCGCGTCGCCGAGGTGCAGCAGCGGCTGCACAAGCTGCCCGACCGGGAACACGAAACGCTGCGCTCCACCTACGAGCGCATGCTCGAAAAAGGGCCCGAGCGTTTCCAGGTCAAGCCTTCCGGCCTGCCGGCCATGGGCCACCTCTACGACGAACTGCCCAACTTCCACGGGGTGCTGGACGCCGTGCGCCGCCAGCTCGCGCTGTGCGAGGACAGCCGCGACGCGCTGGAGATCACGCCCATGCTGCTGCTCGGCCCGCCGGGCGTTGGCAAGACCCATTTCGCACGCGAGATCGCCCAGCTGCTGGGCACCGGCATGGGCTTCCTGTCGATGAGCTCGCTGACCGCCGGCTGGGTGCTCTCCGGCGCCTCCAGCCAGTGGAAAGGCGCGCGGCCCGGCAAGGTCTTCGAGACCCTGGTGGACGGCAACTACGCCAACCCGGTGATGGTGGTCGACGAGATCGACAAGGCCCGCGGCGAACATGCCTACGACCCGCTGGGCGCGCTCTACGGCCTGCTGGAGCACGACACCGCGCACAGCTTCACCGACGAATTCGCCGAAGTGCCGATCGACGCCAGCCAGGTCATCTGGGTCGCCACCGCCAACGACGAGCGCGCCATCCCCGAGCCCATCCTGAACCGCATGAACGTGTTCGAGGTGCAGATGCCGGACGCCGCCGCGGCGCGCGCCATCGCCAGCCGGCTGTATGCGTCCATCCGCGGCGCCCATGCCTGGGGCGAGCGCTTTGACGAGACACCGTCCACCGCCGTGCTGGACCGCCTGGCCGACATGGCGCCACGCGAAATGCGCCGCGCCTGGATGACCGCCTTCGGCAACGCCAGGCTGGACGGCCGCGGCACGCTGCTGGAAAAAGACCTGCCCAACGCTTCAGGCAACAAGAACCGCATGGGTTTCGTGCACTGAACGCGAGGCGGCCAAAGCCGCACCGCCCACCCACATAATGCGGGCCTCATGGCCTGCTGCCTGCGCTCGCATCGCCTCCACCTCGCCACCTGGTGCTGGTGGCTGGCGGCGCTGTGCCTGCTCAAGTTGGCGGTGCCGCTGATCGCGATCGCCGCGGCCCACCACCGCGGCGTGGAACTGGTCGAGGTCTGCTCGGTGTACGGCATGCGCACCATCGCGTTGACGCCTTCGGGCGCCGACGGCACGGCGGCCCTGGAACACGGAAACCTCAGCGCCGGTCCGGCGCAGCACACCAGCAACACTGCGCACGATCACTGTGCACTCGGCGGCATGCTGGGCGGCGCGATGCTGCTGCTGGCGGTGCTGGGCTGGCTGCTGCCGGGCCGTGCGCGGCCTGACCCTGCCCCGCCCGTCCCCCGGCCCACGCGCCGGCCGGACCCGCTGCTGCGCTGGCTTGGCGCACGCCTGCACGCCCCGCCGCTGCCGGCCTGACGCGCTCCGGCGCGCCCTCCCACCTTCCTGCTGACCCGGGTCCGGCCACCGCGCCGCGACCCGGCGGCGCCCTGCCATCCGCAAGCCGCACCTGCGCCACCCCGTGCCAGCACCGGCCTGCCCGATCACTGTTCAACCATGCCATTCCCCTCCCTGCCGATCCAGCTGCAGGCGCCGCCTGGCGTCGCCCTGCACCTGCTGGCCTGGGCTGCCGCGTTCGCAGCCCCCTGCACCCAAGCCCTGGCCCAGGGTGTTGCCAGCGATGCCGAGCTCACGCCGGTGATCGTCGTCACCGGCACTGCCTCACACACCGGCCTGCCCGCCAGCCTGCCCAGCGCCACCGCCAGCAAGACGGCCGAACAGCTGCGCGAGCAGAACCTGTTTAACCCCGAAGACGCACTGCAGTACATGCCCAACACGACGGTACGCAAGCGTTACCTGGGCGACCGCAACGCGCTGCTCGCCGGCCGCAGCTTCGGCACGCTGCAGCCGTCCCGCGCGCTGGTCTACCTGGACGGCTACCTGATCAGCAACTTCCTGGGCCGTTTCGACGCGCCGCGCTGGAACATGGTCTCGCCCGAGGCCATAGCCCGGGTGGACATGCTTTACGGCCCCTACTCGGCGCTGCTGCCGGGCAACTCGATCGGCAGCACCGTCAGCGTCAGCCAGCGCGTGCCCAAGGGCTTCGAGGCTTCGGGCCGGCTCATCGGCAGCCAGCAGCGCTTCAGCCAGTACGGCCACGCGGACAACTTCGGCAGCGGCCAGCTCTCGCTGCACCTGGGCCAGGCGCTGGCCAGCGGCCTGTGGCTGAGCGCGGACCTGAATCACCAGGACGCCACCTCGCAGCCCATGCAGTACGCGACCGTGACCGCCGCCGCCAACGGCAGCTTCCCGGCCACCAGCGGCACGGCCACGCGGGTCACCGGCATCGTCTACGACACGGAACCCAAGGGCTTGCGCCGCGCGGTGTTCGGCGCCAACGCCGGCGCCATCGACCACACCGTGCAGGACACGCTGAACCTGCGGGCCGGCCAGAAGCTGAGCGCCACGCTGGAGGCCAGCGCCATGGCCAGCTGGTGGCACAACGACACCCACACCCGCGACCAGAGCTTTCTGCGCGACGCCAGCGGCGCCACCGTCTGGTCCGGCGTGGTGACCGACGGCAGCAACAGCTTCAGCATCCCGCTCGCCAGCTTCGCGCCGGCCAACCGTACCGAGCTGCACCAGCAACTGGGCGCCAGCCTGAAGACGCGGCGCGGGCCGGGCTGGAATGCCTCGCTGGTGCTGTCGAGCTACCGCATCCTGGACGACGCCGCACGCCAGGCGAACAATCCCGACCCGGTCGCCGCTCAGGGCGGCGCCGGCAGCGTCACGCGGCGCGACGGCACCGGCTGGCAGACGGCCGAAGCCCAGGCCACCTGGACCCCCAGCGCCGACGACTGGACCGCCGGCCGCCACAGCCTGGCATTCGGCCTGCACCGCAACACCTACCACCTGGACAACGCGGTGGCCAATGTCGGCGCCGATGGCGACTGGCGCAGCGATGAAGGCACGCGCTCGCAGGACTACCAGGGCCGCACTTCCGTCACCGCGCTGTATGCGCAAGACGGCTGGCGCCTGGCCGACGACTGGAAGCTCACGCTGGGCTGGCGCGAGGAGTGGTTCAAGGCCTACGACGGCAGCCAGCTCGCCAGCGGCATGAGCGTGCCCTATGACGACCGCAGCCTGCGCGGCCACTCGCCCAAGGCCGCCCTGGCCTACCAGGCCAGCGACAGCCTGCTGCTCAAGCTGAGCCTGGGCCGCGGCGTGCGCTTTCCGAACGTGGAAGAGCTCTACAACGGCACCGTCACCGCCACCAGCCAGACCCTGTCGGACCCGAACCTGCAGGCCGAAACCTCGGACGCGATGGAGCTCAGCGCCGAGCAGGAATGGGAGCACCAGCGCCTGCGTGTTTCGCTGTTCCGCGACGCCGTGAAAAACGCCATCCTGCGCCAGAGCACCAGCGACGCCGCCGTCTGCAAGACCACCGCCACCGGCGCCAGCAGCTACACCTGCGTGCAGAACGTGGACCGGGTGAAGACCCAGGGCGTGGAGCTGGCCTGGTCGGCCCAGGACCTGTGGCTCAGCGGCCTGGCGCTGGACGCCAGCTTCGCCCACAACTTCCAGAGCAAGGTGACCGCCAACCGCAACGACCCGGCCATGGTCGGCAAAAGCTGGCTGCGGGTGCCGCGCCAGCGCGCCACGCTGCAGGCCAGCTGGCGGCCCGAGGCGCATTGGTTGCTCGCGGTCAGCTGGCGCTACGAAGGCCGGGCCTACAACGACGCCTACAACCTGGATGTGAACCCCAACGTGTATGGCGGCGTGTCGCAGGTGCGCCAGCTGGACCTGCGCAGCGCCTACCGCTTCAGCCCGCAGCTGGAACTGGCGCTGGGCGTCAACAACGTCGCCGACCAGCCGGCCTACCAGTCCCACCCCTACCCCGGCCGCACGCTCTTCGCCGAGCTGCGCTTCAGCTTGTGAGCGCCCCCACCATGAACAACGCCGCGCTGCAGCGCATCTTCTGGCGCCTGCATTTCTGGGCCGGCCTGCTGTGCGCGCCCATCGTGCTGTTCGCCTCGCTCACCGGGCTGCTCTACGTGCTGTCGCCGCAGATCGAAGCCTGGCGCTACGCGGCACTGGACCACGTGGCCCCGGCCGCACAGCCACTGGCGCTGGACGCCCAGGTGCAGGCCGCGCTGGCCAGCCAGCCCGGCAGCACGCTGCGCCAGGTGATACCGCCGCATGCCGCGGACGACAGCACCCAGGTCGTGCTGAATCCTCCCCGCCAGCCGCATGAGCATCACGCGATGGCGGACGGGCCGGACCATCACGGCCTGCCCGACGGCGTGCTGGTCTATGTGAACCCGGCCACCGGCCAGGTGCTGGGCAGCCTGCCCGAACTGGCCCGCTTCAGAACCTGGGCCAAGAAGCTGCATGCCAGTGCGCTGCTGGGCGACGGCTGGCGCTGGCTGATGGAGCTGGGCGCCAGCTGGATGCTGGTGCTGATGGCCACCGGCACCGTCATGTGGTGGCCGCGCTCGCAGGCCCGCGGTGGCCCGGGCTGGCGCGCACTCAGGCCGCGCTGGGACCGAGGCCGCGCGACCTGGCGCGACCTGCATGCCGTCGTCGCGCTGGCGCTGGGCGGCGTGCTGGCGGTGGTGCTGGTCACCGGCCTGACCTGGTCACGCCACAGTGGCGCAAGGTTCAGCGCCTTGCAGCAGCAGCTGGGACAGGACAGCCCACGCCCGCCCAAGGCGCTGCAGTCGGCCCCCGGCAACGGGCCGATGCTGAGCTGGCAGGCCGCCTGGGACCGGGCCCGTGCGCTGGCGCCGGACGTCCGCCTGCAGATCAGCCCTCCGGCGGGCGACACCGGCACCTGGCGCGTCGAGAACCAGGACCGCAGCCAGCCCACCGCCCGCTTCAACCTGGTGCTGGACGCACGCAGCGGCGCGCCGCTGTTCCAGAGCGGCTGGGACCAGCTGCCGCTGCTCTCGCGTGCCACCGCGGTGGGCATTCCCTTCCATCGTGGCGAGTTCGGCCTGTGGAACCAGGTCTTGCTGGTGCTGACGGCGCTGGCCGCGGTGTTCTCGGTGGTCTCCGGCCTGGCCATGTGGTGGCTGCGCCGCCCGCGGGGCCAGCTGGCAGCCCCCACGCTGCAGCGCCGGCAGCTGCGCCAGGCGCCGCTGTGGCTGTGGCCGCTGATGGCGGCGCTGGCCTGGGCCCTGCCGGTGTTCGGCTGGAGCCTGCTGGCGATGCTGGGCATCGAGGCCCTCAGGCTGTGCTGGCCGGCGGGTGCCCAAGGCCACAGACCCGACCCACCCGCGGGCCTACACTGAGCTGCCGGCCAAGCGTCGGCAGAGGATGAACCGATGGACTTCTCCGTTTCGACCTGGTGGTGGGTGGCCGCCGGGGCCCTGGTGGCCCTGGAACTGGCCACCGGCACCTTCTACCTGCTGATGCTGGCGCTGGGCGCGGCGGGCGGCGCGCTGGCGGCGCTGGCCGGGCTGGCCGCCGGCCCGCAGTGGCTGGCCGCGACCCTGCTCGGGCTGGGCGCCACCGCGCTGTGGCACCGCCACCGCGGGCGCCAGCGCCAGGCCCCCGCGCCCTCGCACAACCGCGATGTCAACCTCGACATCGGCAACCAGGTCCAGGTCGATGCCTGGGGCGCCGACCGCAGCGCCCGCGTGAACTACCGCGGCACCCAGTGGCAGGCCAGGCTGGCCGAAGGGGCGCATGCCGCCCCCGGCCCACACCGCATCAGCGCCGTCGAAGCCAACTGGCTGGTGCTCAGCCCGCTGCCCGCGGCGGCAACCCCAACCCTCTGAAAGCGCCCATGGAAATCGCACTCGTGCTGGCCGTCGTGGCCATCGTCTTCATCATCAAGACCATCAAGATCGTGCCGCAGCAGAACGCCTGGGTGGTCGAAAAACTCGGCAAGTACGACCGCACGCTGACCCCTGGGCTGGCCTTCGTCACGCCCTTCATCGAGAAGGTCGCCTACAAGCACTCCCTCAAAGAGGTTCCTCTTGATGTGCCAAGCCAGGTCTGCATCACAAAGGACAACACCCAGCTGCAGGTCGACGGCATCATCTACTTCCAGGTGACCGACCCGATGCGCGCCAGCTATGGTTCCAGCAACTACATCTTCGCCATCACCCAGCTGGCGCAGACGCTGCTGCGCTCGGTGATCGGCAAGATGGAACTGGACAAGACCTTCGAGGAACGCGACCACATCAACCTCGCGGTCGTCGCCTCGCTGGACGAGGCCGCGGCCAACTGGGGCGTGAAGGTGCTGCGCTACGAGATCAAGGACCTGACGCCGCCAGCCGCCATCCTGCATTCGATGCAGGCGCAGATCACCGCCGAGCGCGAGAAGCGCGCGCTGATCGCCGCCTCCGAAGGCCGCAAGCAGGAGCAGATCAACATTGCCACCGGCGAGCGCGAGGCCTTCATCGCCCGCTCCGAGGGCCAGCGCCAGGCCGAGATCAACAAGGCCCAGGGCGAGGCCGCCGCCATCGTCGCGGTGGCCGAGGCCACCGCCAAGGCCATCCGCCAGGTGGCCGAAGCCATCCAGTCGCCCGGCGGCGAGCAGGCGGTGCAGCTGAAGGTGGCGGAGAAGGCGGTCGAGGCCTATGCCCAGCTGGCGCAGAAGAACAACACGATGATCGTGCCCGGCAACATGAGCGAAGTGGCAGGCCTGATCGGCACCGCGATGGCGCTGATGAAGCAGCCGCCCAAAGACACGACACCCCGCCCGCCGTCCACCGTGACCGGACTGCGCTGAGCCCATGCCGGCCTCCCTCGACAACCGCCTCGTCGTCGCGATCTCTTCCCGCGCGCTGTTCGACTTCGAGCAGGAAAACCAGGTCTTCGAGGACGGCGACGACCGCGCCTACATGGACCTGCAGCTCAAGCTGCTGGACCAGCCAGCCGCGCACGGCGTGGCCTTTTCGCTGGTGCAGAAGCTGCTGGACTTCAACCGTGGCGCGCAGCCGCTGGTGGAGGTGGTGATCCTGTCGCGCAACGACCCGGCCTCGGGGCTGCGCGTGTTCCGCTCGGCGCAGCACTACGGCCTGGGCATTGAGCGCGGTGCCTTCACCCGCGGCGCCAGTCCCTGGCGCTACCTGCGCCCGCTCGGCGCCCACCTGTTCCTGTCGGCCAACGAGGCCGACGTGCGCCAGGCCCTGGCCGCCGGCGTGCCGGCCGCGCGTGTGCTGCCACAGGCCGCGCGCGCCTCGGCCGCGCACCCCACCGAACTGCGCATCGCCTTCGACGGCGACGCCGTGCTGTTCTCCGACGAATCCGAGCAGGTCTTCCAGCGCGGTGGGCTTCAAGCCTTCCAGGACCATGAGGTCGAACAGGCGCAAACCCCGCTGGCCGCCGGCCCGTTCAAGCCGCTGCTGGACGCCCTGCACCGCCTGCGCGCCAGCGCCGAAGACACTGGCATGACGCTGCGCACCGCCCTGGTCACCGCCCGCGGTTCCCCGGCCCACGAACGCGCCATCCGCACGCTGATGGCCTGGGGCGTCGAGATCGACGAAGCCTTCTTCCTCGGCGGCCTCACCAAAGGCCCGTTCCTGCGCGAATTCGAACCCGATTTCTTCTTCGACGACCAGACCGGCCACGTCGAGGGCGCAGCGCCGCATGTGCCGTCCGGCCATGTGGCGGCAGGCGTGTCCAATCTCGTACCAGTTCCCCCTAGGAACATCAGTGGAACAAGCTGGCCGGATCCGCCAGAATCAGTTCGCTTTCAATACCAAGAAGGCGCGGAGGGCGCCGATCGATCATGAAGAACTTTTTTTTGATCGCGACAGCAGCCTATGTCGCGACTTGCAGCATTGCGCATGCGGCCTCTACCTATTCGCTGACCATTTTGGATGACTACCCTGATTCGATGCTTGGCTATCCCGTTCCGGGTGGCTTCAACAAGCAAGGCGTTGTCGTAGGTCAGTCATCGTCTCCATTTGGGCTGGCGATTAAATGGATCAATGGCCAGGCAATAGCCTTGTCATCCATTGGCAACCATAGCGCCGCCCTGAGCGTGAATGCCGCAGGGCAAATTGTTGGAAAGTTCAGCGACACGGTTGACGGCGTCGATCTTCCCGTCGTCTGGAACACAGATGGAACCACGACACGTCTCAAGCCACTTGATCCCACAGCTAGTACCGCAGCAACCGGTATCAACAAGAAGGGGCTGATCGTCGGCTATAGCCATCGCATCGACCCTAACAACTCCGCCGATGACAGAAGCCATGCCGTCTTATGGAAAAACGGCAAAGTGATTGACTTGGCCATGTTGCCCAGTGGATTCCAATCGACAGCTGCGGCAATCTCCGACAGTGGCGTGATCGTCGGCAACTGCTCAATGAGCGATGGCTTTTCGCATGCGACAAGATGGATCGACGCTCAACCAGAAGATCTTGGCGCCCTGGGTGAAAACGCATCGTCATCCGCAACGTCGGTGAACGCTAGTGGTCAGATCGCGGGCTGGTCACAGGGTGCGAACCGGACCGGTATGTACGCTGTGACATGGCTAGACGGCTCGTTGATTTCATTGGGAGCATTGGACGATGACGATGCAGAAGCCTTGGCAATCAACAGCAAAGGCGCCATCGTCGGTCATGCCGTGACCAAGACCTGGGAAGACCGGGCGATGCTCTGGCAGGGCGGCAAGATTATCGATCTCAACACCAAGATCAGTGACAAGAAGCGGCAGCACGGCTGGGTATTGAAGAGCGCTGTGGGGATCGATGACAGCGGCAAGATCATCGGCCTCGCCTATGACGGGTGGACTGGCAGCTGGCATACCTATCTGCTGACTCCACAGTAATGTCTGAAGGAAGGTCGACCATGAGGCCAAGCCTGCCGTGTTGACCAGATTGTGATCCGCAGCGCCCGCGGCCTCACTGTGCATCAGTCAATGGGCACCACCGCGGCCTGATACGCCGCGACGAACTCCGGCGGCATGCGGCGCGGCTTGCCGCTGCTGATCTCGATGCAGATCAGGTCCCAGCGGCCACGCATCAGCGTCTGCCCGTCGCGGGTGCGGCGCAGCTGGAAGCGGCGTTCCATCGCCAGCTTGCCGTCGCTGGCCGTCAGCCAGGTGGCGATCTGCAAGGCTTCGCCCTGCGAGGACGGCAGCAGGTAGTCGTAGTGGCCGTGGCGGATGGCCATCGCGCGGTCCAGCCGGCGGTAGTCGGCCAGGCTCAGGCCCAGGTGCTCGGAGTGCGCCCAGCCCACCCGCTCGCACCACTGCACGTAGACGGCGTTGTTGGTGTGGTCCAGGCCGTCGATGTCCTGCGGCTGCGGGACGACTTCAAGGGTGAACGGATCGGGCAGGTCCCAGCTCATCGGCGCGGCGCTTGGTGCAGACAGACACGGCGCCGATGATACGGACGGCGGCCGATGCGGCCTGCCACTTGGGTGACTCAAGGTTCGAAGCCTTTCGCTTCGAGCCGCACCAGCCCGATGCGCGTGCCCTTGCCGTCCGGCCCGGGCTCCAGGCTGACCTGGAACTGGCGGCTGGACAGGCCGGCTTTCAGCAGCCGGCCGCCGGGCTTGGGTTTGTCGTTCTTGCAGCGCAGCACGTCGTCGCTGCCGCTGGCCTTGGGCAGGGGTGTGTCGACCTGGCCGGGCTGGCCGCAGTCCAGCACCGTGCCCTTCTTGGCCAATGCGTCGCGGTAGAACGCGGCGACGCGGTCTGGCGGGTCGCTGCTGAGGAACTGGCCGGCGGCCAGCGTGAAGCCGAAGCTGCCGCCCCACAGGCGGATCTGCGCCGAATCCTTTTCGTCGTTCTTCTCGGTCCAGGGCTTGGCACCGGGGTAGAGCGGCAGCCCGATGTCGGCCGGCGTGGCGGCTTCGTCGATGGACAGCCCGGCCTTGAAGCCTTCGGCCCAGGCCAGCGTGGTGCCCACCAGGGCCAGGCTCAAGATCGATGTGCCCACGATGGCCAGCAGGCGCAGCGGGCGAAATGCGGAAGTGCGGGGGGAGCGGAACGGAGTGGAGCGGGTCATGGCGGAGGCACCTGCAACTGGATTCGATGCCTGCATGTTCGGCCACCAGCCCCTGGCACTACAGCTGCTTGCGACGAACCGTCGCCTCGGCGGCACAGGCCGCGCAGTGGCCGGCCAGGGCGACAATGCGGCCGCGCCAACTCGGCGCCCGGTCACCTCCACGTTCAGCCCACCCGCACCTTGAACACCACCTTGCCCGCCAGCGCCGAACCCGTGCGCCACCCACCCGGCCTGAAGGTCATCTTCCTGACCGAGATGTGGGAGCGCTACAGCTACTACGGCATGCGGCTGCTGCTGGTGCTCTACCTCACCAAGGCACTGGGCTACCCGCGCGCCGAGGCGCTGAGCCTGTACGGGCTCTACACCGGGCTGGTCTACCTGACGCCGCTGTTGGGCGGCTACATCGCGGACCGCTGGCTGGGCGCGCGGCTGACCTCCATCATCGGCTCCACGGTGATGATGCTGGGCCATTTCGCCATGGCCTTCGAGCCGCTGCTGTTCATCGCACTCGGGCTGCTGGTGGTCGGCAACGGGCTGTTCAAGGCCAACACCTCGTCCATGGTCGGCCTGCTGTACGACGGCCCGGACGATCCACGCCGCGCCGGCGGCTACACGATCTTCTACATGGCGGTGAACGTCGGCTCGCTGCTGGCGCCGCTGGGCGCGGGCACGCTGGGCGAGGTCTATGGCTGGCACTGGGGCTTTGCCAGCGCCGGCGTGGGCATGGCGCTGGGCCTGGTGGCCATGCTGTGGCTGCAGCCGCTGCTGGGCCGCGCCGGGCTGCGCGAGGACCAGACCGGCGTGACGCGCCAGCACCTGCCGCTGGTGCTGGCCTTCTGCGTGGGCAGCCTGCTGCTGGTGCTGGCGGTGATGCAGGTGTCAAGGCTGCTCAGCGGCGTGCCGATGGGGCTGCAGCTGGTGCTGGGCGTGGCCGCGGTGGTGCTGGTGCTGTGGTTCAGCGGCCGGCGCCAGCGTGGCGCTGCAACCGCCCGGCCGGCCCTCAGCTCGCTTGAACGCCAGCGCGTGCTGGCCATCGCGGTGATCGTCTTTTTCGTGATCTTCTTCTGGCTGGGCTACGAGCAGACCGGCGGCACGATGACGCTGTTTGCCGACGAGCAGACCGACCGCCATCTCTTCGGCTGGGAGATCCCGGCGACCTGGTTCCAGCTCGTCAACCCGCTGACCATCATCCTGCTGGCGCCCGCCTTCGCTGCGCTCTGGACCCGGCTGGACCGCTCGCGCTACGCACTGCCGGACCCGGCCAAGATGGCGCTGGGCATGATCACGCTGGGCCTGGGTTTCGTCGTGATGGCGATTGCACAGCAGCGCGCGCAGGCCTTCGGCCATGTCGGCCCGCTGTGGCTGGTGGTCGTGTACGTGCTGCACACGCTGGGCGAGCTGATGCTGTCGCCGGTCGGCCTGTCGCTCACCTCGCGCCTGGCGCCGCGCCACCTGGCCGGCCTGCTGATGGGCTGCTGGATGGCGGCCACCGGCGTGGCCAACTACCTGGCCGGCTCGCTCGAAGGCCTGCTCGCGGGCAGCGGCATCCCGCCTTTCGTGTTCCTCTACGGCAGCTCCATCGGCGCAGGACTGCTGCTGCTGTGCCTCACGCCCTGGCTGAACCGGTTGACCCGGCACACGTCAGGCGAAAGCTGATCGCCCCCGCGGGAAAGACGCGATGAAAAAGCTCGACAAGTTCTCGTCCAACTGGGCTGCCATCAGCGGACTGCTCGACGAAGCGCTGTCGCTGCCGCCGGCGCGGCGCGAAGCGTGGCTGGCCGGCTTGTCAGGCGCGGACGCCGACCACCGCGAAGCGCTGCATGCGCTGCTCGCCGGGCAGTCGAAGATCGAGTCGGGCGACTTCCTGGCCAAGCCGCCGGCCTTGCACGCCATGCCGGCCGACGCGGGCGAAGGCCTGGCGCCTGGCGGCAGCGTGGGCCCGTACCGGCTGGTGGAACGGCTCGCGCTCGGCGGGATGGGCGCCGTCTGGATCGCCGAGCGCGCCGACGGTTTGATGAAGCGGCAGGTCGCGCTGAAGCTGCCGCGGGCCGTCTGGGGCGATGCCTTTGCCGAACGCCTGGCCCGCGAGCGCGAGATCCTCGCCTCGCTCGAACACACGCACATCGCCCGCCTCTACGACGCCGGGGCCGATGCCCAGGGGCGGCCCTACCTGGCCATGGAGCTGATCGACGGCGAGCCGATCGATGCCTGGTGCCGCGAGCGCGCGCTGCCGCTGCGCGAACGCATCGCCCTGCTGCTGCAGGTGATGGCGGCTGTCGCCCACGCCCACGCCAAGCTGGTGGTGCACCGCGACCTGAAGCCCAGCAACATCCTCGTCACGAACGACGGCCAGGTGAAGCTGCTGGACTTCGGCATCGCCAAGCTGCTGCAGGCCGGCGAAGCAACGCAGGAAACCGGGCTGACCGCCGCCCACGGCCGCGCGCTGACGCCGGACTACGCGAGCCCCGAGCAGATCGCCGGCGAGCCGCTGGGCACAGCCAGCGACATCTACAGCGCAGCGGTGGTCGCCTTCGAGTTGCTGGCCGGCGGCCGCCCGTACCGCCTCAAGCGCGCGAGCGCGGCGCAACTGGAGGAGGCCATCGCCTCCGTCGAACCCGCGCTGGCCAGCCAGGTGGCTGACACGCCAACGCTGGCCCGGCAGCTCAAGGGCGACCTGGACGCCATCCTGCACAAGGCGCTGAAGAAGCAGCCCGCGCAGCGCTACGCGACGATGGACGCGTTTGCGCAGGACCTGCGGCGGCACCTGGCGGGCGAACCGGTGGAGGCCCGGCCGGACCGGCTGTCGTACCGCTTCGCCAAGTTCGTCGGCCGCTACCGGCTGCAAGTGGCCGCGGGAAGCCTGGTCGCGGTGGCGCTGGTGGCGGGCGCCTCGGTCTCGGTCTGGCAGGCGCGGCTCGCGCGCAACGAGGCGGATGCCGCGCGCGCCGTGCAGCAGTTCCTCGAAAGCGTGTTCACCGCCAACAGCGCCGACCAGGCCGACCCCGCCAAGGCCCGCAACACCACGGCAAGCGAACTGCTGAACCGCGGCGCCCAGCGCATTGACACCGAGCTGCACGACGCGCCATTTGCGCGCCTGCGGCTGCTGAAGATCCTGGCGTCCATGTCCGAGGACATGCAGCTCGAAGAACAGCAGCTCGCGCTTTGCCGCAAACGGCTGGCGCTGGCGCGCGAGCTGACCGGCCCCGAGAGCGACGACACCGTGCTGGCGATGGCCGACACGGCTGCCGCACTGACCCAGCAGGAGCATCGCGAAGAGGCACAGCTGCTGCTGAAGGACGGCGCCGCCATCCTCGACGCCCGCCATGACGACAGCTCGCAGGCACGGTTTCGCATCGAGCTGCGGCAGGCCGCGCTGGACGCCCGCCTGGACCCGGCGCATGGCGAGGCGGCTGCGGCCCGGGCGGTCGCCATCGCGCGGCGCGGCCCGCCCACCGCCGACCTCGGGCTGGCCCTGCAGTGGCTGGGCCAGAATGCTTCCTACGTCGGCCACAACGAACAGGCGCGCGACGCGCTGACCGAAGCGATCACGCTGGGTGAAGCCCATCCAGAGTTCGGTGCCAGCCAGTTGTTCACCGCCTACATCACGCTGGGCAACGTGCAGCGCGCGCTCGGCGCCTACGACCAGGCCCGGGCGAGCTTCCTGCACAGCCTGGAGATCGGGCACCGGACGGCCGCGGCGCCCGG
Source organism: Ideonella azotifigens (assembly GCF_021043325.1). Taxonomy (NCBI): domain Bacteria; kingdom Pseudomonadati; phylum Pseudomonadota; class Betaproteobacteria; order Burkholderiales; family Sphaerotilaceae; genus Ideonella; species Ideonella azotifigens. The sequence goes on along the minus strand of NZ_JAJNKD010000001.1, from coordinate 787,186 downwards.
ACAGGTCCATTTCACCGAGGCGACCTTCGCCAACTTCCTCTACGACACAGGCCGCTTCCACGAAAGCCTGGCCGTCGTCGAGCCGGCCTACCGCTTCGGCCTCGCCGGCGAGCTTCAGATGGGCCTGGCCAAGCCGATGATGGTGGCTGCGCACGGCAGGATCCTGATCGCCCTGGGCCGGACCGAAGAAGGCCTGGCCGACGTGGATCAGGCGTTCAAGCTCGGCGACCGGATGAAGGATGCACCCGACTTCGCCGTGCCGCTCCTGAGCTTCCGGGCACGGGGGCTGACCGACCTCGGCCGCTTCGACGAGGCGCAAGCCGCCATCCAGCAGGCGCAGGACATCGCCACCAAGGCCAACTACCAGGCGGGTAGCTTCATCCGCGCGGCGCATCGGCGCCTGCTGGTCGCACAAGGGCAAGGCCGGCAGGCGCTGGCCGAGTACCAGCAAGCGCGCGCCGACAAGAAGCTGCCGAAGGACCCGGCGCCTTCCGAGACAGTGGCTGCACAGGCTGAATCGGCATGGCTGCAGATGGCCGCGGGCAACGCCGCCGATGCCGAGCGGCTGGCCCGGCAGGCGCTTGAAAAGATCGCGCAAGGCCAATCCGCCGACTACCAGCGGGACCACGAAGCGCTGGCCACGCTGGTGCTCGGGCAAGCCCTGCTGGCGCAACACCGCGCAGCCGAAGCGAGGCCCGTGCTGGAGCAGGCCGTCAAGCTGCACCGCGCCGAGTACGACGCCGCGCGCAGCCTGGCGCTTGCGGACGCACTGCGCAGCTTCGCCGACTGCCAGCGCGCGCTCGGCGAATCCGCCCACGAGGCGCTGGCCGAGGAGAAGCGGATCCGAGCGACACACGGCCAGGCTGCCGTGGCGTTAACGCACTGAAAGTGCCGGCCAGAATGCTGGCTATTGGCTGCCCGCAGGTGGCACCGGATAGCGCCTCAGCCCTTCCAGGTTCAGCACCCGCAAGCCCCCGTATTCGATCTGGATCAGCTGCGCGCCCTGCAGCGAGCGCAGCGCCTCGTTGACCCGCTGGCGCGACAGGCCGACCAGGTAGGCCAGTTCCTGCTGGGTGATGCGCAGCAACTGGCCCACGCCCGGGTAGAGCACCGGGTGGAACAGCGCGGCAAGGTTGCGCGCCACGCGCGAATCGGGGTCGTTAAGGCGGTCCGTCTCGCGGGCCAGGATGAACTGGCCCAGGCGCTCGTTGAGCTGGTTCAGCACGAAGCGGTTGAAAGCGATGCTGCGGCCCAGCAGGTCGTGGAAGGCATCGATCGGCAGGCCGGCCACCGCGCTCTGGCGCAGCGCCTCCACGTTGTAGCGGTAGGGCTCGCGCTTGAGCAGCGTGCCCTCGCCAAACCAGGCGCCCGGCGGCAGGCCTGCAAAAGTGACGATGGGGCCATGGCTGCCGTCGTTGCTCATCTTCAGAAGGCCTTCCACCAGGCCGAACCAATAGGTGGGCGCCTTGCCGAGACGGCAGATCAGGTCGCCCGGCTCCGCCGTGACGACGCGGACCTCGGGTTTCACGAGTGCCTGGTCCTCGCCGCTCAAGAGCGCCAGCCACGGAATGGTGGCCAGCTCGGCCTCGTGTGCGCGCCGCGAGCGCTGGTAGAGCGAGGGCGCCGCTGGGCCGGAATGCTGGAGAGTTAAGGCGACGTTCATGTGCCCCGACATTGCCAGCAAGCCGCGGGAAAGTCCGCCCCGGACAGACCCGTAGATTGTCGTTGAACCGACAACATGGCGTCAAAGCCGGCCCTAGCATCCGGCGCAAACAGCCACCGGAGACTCGCCCTTGGACACGACGTTTGTGCGCCTGCTGCTGCTACACGCCGCCGCTCGACCGCAGGACCCGGCGCTGCGCGAAAAGGAATACGGCATCTGGCAAACCACCTCCTGGGGCGCACTGGCCGAGCGCGTGCGCCTGCTGGCCGCGGGCCTGGCCGCAGCAGGCCTGCAGCGTGGCCAGCACCTGGCCGTGATCGGCGACAACCGGCCGCGGCTTTACGCCACCATGCTGGCCGCGCAGGCCCTGGGCGCGGTGCCGGTGCCGCTTTACCAGGACGCGGCGGCGGCCGAGTTCGTGTTCCCGCTGGTGAATGCCGAGATCGGGTTTGCGGTGGTAGAGGACCAGGAGCAGGTCGACAAGCTGCTGGAGATCCGCACGCAGTGCCCGCAGCTCGCGCGCATCTGGTTCGACGACCCGCGTGGCCTGCGCCGCTACGAAGCGCCCGGCCTGGCCTCGCTGGACCAACTGCTGGCCGAAGGCGCAGACTTCCATACCGGCCAGCCAACCTTCGTGGACGCGCAGATCGCGCTTGGCCAACCCGACGATGTGGCCGCGATGTTCTTCACCTCCGGCACCACCGGCCAGCCCAAGGGCGTGGTGCACAGCCACCGCACGCTGCTGGACCGCGCCGCGGCCGGCCAGGCCTTCGACAGGCTGACCGAGCACGAAGAAGTGCTGGCCTACCTGCCGCCGGCCTGGATTGGCCAGAACATCTTCAGCTATGCGCAGTGGCTGGCCTGCGGCTACGTGGTGAACTGCCCCGAGTCGGCCGCCACCGTCAGCATCGACCTGAAGGAGATCGGGCCGACCTACTATTTCGCGCCGCCGCGCATCTTCGAAGCGATGCTGACCACCGTCACCATTCGCATGGAAGACGCCAGCGCGATCAAGCGCGGCCTGTACCAGCACTTCATGGCACTCGCCCGCCGCGTGGGCACTGCGCTGATGGACGGCCAGCCCGTCGGCGCGCTGGACCGGCTCCGCTATGCACTGGGCAATGTGCTGATCTACGGCCCGCTGCGCAACACGCTGGGCCTGTCGCGCGTGCGGGTGGCCTACACCGCGGGCGAGGCCATCGGGCCGGACCTGTTCGCGTTCTACCGCGCCATTGGCATCAACCTGAAGCAGCTTTACGGCTCGACCGAGACCGCCGTGTTCGTCTGCCTGCAGCCGGACCATGAAGCGCGGTCCGACACCGTCGGCGTGCCCATCGCCGGCGTGGAGCTGAAGGTCTCCGAACAGGGCGAGGTGCTGATCAAGTCGCCTGGCCTGCTGCGCGGCTACTACAAGAACCCGGCCGCCACCGCCGAGGTCATGACGGCAGACGGCTGGTACCGCAGCGGAGACGCCGGTTTCCTCGATGCCGGCGGCCACCTGAAGATCATCGACCGCGCGAAGGACGTTGGCCGCCTCGCGGGCGGCGCGTTCGACGGCGCGATGTTCGCGCCCAAGTATGTGGAGAACAAGCTGAAGTTCTTCCCGCACATCAAGGAGGCCGTGGCCTTCGGCGACGGCCGCGACCGCGTCTGCGCCTTCATCAACATCGACTTCGAGGCCGTGGGCAACTGGGCCGAGCGGCGCAACCTGGCCTACGCCGGCTACACCGACCTGGCGCAGAAGCCCGAGGTCTACGCGCTGATCCAGGACTGCGTGCAGCAGGTCAATGCCGACCTGGCGCGCGACGAGCTGCTGGCCGGCTCGCAGATCCATCGCTTCCTGGTCCTGCACAAGGAACTGGACGCCGACGACGGCGAGATGACCCGCACCCGCAAGGTCAAGCGCAGCTTCATTGCCAGCAAGTACGCGCCGCTGGTGGACGCGCTCTACGGCGGCCTGAAGCAACAGTACATCGAGACGGCGGTGACCTTCGAGGACGGCCGCAGCGGCCGCATTGCCGCGACGCTGCAGATCGCCGACACCCAGACCTACCCTGCCGCTTCACGGAAGGCTGCATGACATGAGCAGCAAGACTTCAACGGCCGCCGGCGAGGTCATCCTCGACGTGCAGCACATCAGCCTGCGCTTTGGCGGCGTCAAGGCGCTGAGCGACATCAGCTTCAATGTGCGCGAGCACGAGATCCGCGCCATCATCGGCCCGAACGGTGCCGGCAAGAGCTCGATGCTGAACTGCATCAACGGCGTCTACACGCCGCAGGAGGGCCAGATCACCTTCCGCGGCCAGACCTTCAGCCACATGAACTCGCGCCAGGTGGCCGAGATGGGCGTGGCCCGCACTTTCCAGAACCTGGCCTTGTTCAAGGGCATGAGCGTGCTGGACAACCTGATGACAGGCCGCAACCTGCGCATGAAAAGCCCGCTGCTGCTGCAGGCGCTGCGCTGGGGGCCGGCGCTGAAGGAAGAGATCGCGCAGCGAGAAGCGGTCGAACGCATCATCGACTTCCTGGAAATCCAGGCCTTCCGCAAGACGCCCGTCGGCCAGTTGCCCTACGGCCTGCAAAAACGCGTGGACCTGGGCCGCGCGCTGGCGATGGAACCCAGCGTGCTGCTGCTGGACGAGCCGATGGCCGGCATGAACGTCGAGGAGAAACAGGACATGTGCCGCTTCATCCTGGATGTGAACGACGAATTCGGCACCACCATCGTGCTGATCGAACACGACATCGGCGTGGTGATGGACCTCTGCGACCGCGTGGTGGTGCTGGACTACGGCAAGAAGATCGGCGACGGCACGCCGGCCGAGGTGCGCGCCAACCCCGAAGTCATCCGAGCCTACCTGGGCACGGACGCCGCGCCGCCCGCTGCGGCTCCACGCGCCACATCGCCTGTCACCCCGCCGCTGGCCGACCAACGCGCCGCAGCCTGAAAGGAACATCGAGATGGGGTTTTTTCTGGAAACGGTGTTCGGCGGGCTGATGGCCGGCATGCTGTACGCGCTGGTCGCGCTGGGCTTTGTGCTGATCTTCAAGGCCTCTGGCGTCTTCAACTTTGCACAGGGTGCGATGGTGCTGTTCGCAGCGCTGGCGATGGCGCGCTTCTCCGAATGGTTCCCGCAGTGGTTCGGCTTCGAGAGCCTGATCCTGGCCAACCTGCTGGCGCTCATCGCCAGCGTGGCCTGCATGATCGTGGTGGCCTGGCTGGTGGAGCGGCTGGCGCTGCGCGGCCTGGTGAACCAGCCGGCCATCACGCTGCTGATGGCCACGCTGGGCATCAGCTACTTCCTCGATGGCGCCGGCCAGCTGCTGTTTGGCAGCGCCACCTACAAGATCGACGTGGGCCTGCCGAAGGACCCGATGTTCGTGCTGGAGAACACCTTCCCCGGCGGCCTGCTGCTGAACAAGGAAGACCTGTATTCGGCGCTGATCGCCGCGCTGCTGGTCGCCACGCTGACGTTGTTCTTCCAGAAGACCCGCACCGGCCGCGCGCTGCGCGCGGTGGCCGACGACCACCAGGCCGCCCAGTCCATCGGCATTCCGCTGGCGCGCATCTGGGTCATCGTCTGGGCCGTGGGCGGCGTGGTGGCACTGGTGGCCGGCATCATCTGGGGCAGCAAGCTGGGCGTGCAGTTCTCCATCTCCATGGTCGCGCTGAAGGCCTTCCCGGTGGTGATCCTCGGCGGCCTGACCTCGGTGCCCGGCGCCATCGTCGGCGGGCTGATCATCGGCGTTGGCGAAAAGCTGTCGGAAATCTACCTCGGGCCCACCGTGGGCGGCGGCATCGAGAACTGGTTTGCCTACGTCCTTGCGCTGGGGTTCCTGCTTGTTCGCCCCCAGGGTCTTTTCGGCGACAAGATCATTGACCGCGTCTGAGGAGGCCATCACATGCTCTATCGTGAAAACGGCCAGTTCAAGACCTCGTACGCGGCGGACCTGGCGCTGTTCCCCATCGCGCAGGACCGCTGGGCCATGTGGGCGCTGGTGGCCATCGCCTTTGTCGCCGTGCCCTGGCTGGCCAGCGACTACACCTTCCGCGCGGTGCTGATCCCGTTCCTGATCCTGTCGCTGGCCGCCATCGGGCTGAACGTGCTGGTGGGCTACTGCGGCCAGATCTCGCTGGGCACCGGCGCCTTCATGGCGGTGGGCGCGTATGCCGCGTTCAACCTGCAGGTGCGCATCGAGGGCATGCCGCTGATCCTGTCGCTGATCGGCGGCGGGCTGGCGGCCACCGTCTGCGGCGTGCTGTTCGGCCTGCCCAGCCTGCGCATCCGCGGGCTGTACCTGGCGGTGGCCACGCTGGCGGCACAGTTCTTCATCGACTGGTTCACCAACCGGGTCAAGTGGGTCACGAACGACTCGCCTTCGGGCTCGGTCAGCGTCGGCCCGCTGCAGGTCTTCGGCTTCGACGTGAGCAGCCCGGTCCAGAAGTACCTCTTGTGCCTGACGCTGGTGGCCGTGCTGGCGCTGGCGGCCAAGAACCTGGTGCGTGGTGCCATTGGCCGCGAATGGATGGCCATGCGCGACATGGACGTGGCGGCAGCCGTGATCGGCATCCGCCCGGTCTATGCCAAGCTCAGCGCGTTTGCGGTCAGCAGCTTCATCGTCGGCGTGGCCGGCGCGCTGTGGGCCTTTGTGCACCTGGGCGCTTGGGAGCCCGCGGCGTTCGGCATCGACAAGTCCTTCCAGCTGCTGTTCATGATCATCATCGGCGGGCTGGGCTCGATCGCCGGCAGCTTCCTCGGCGCGGCCTTCATCGTGCTGCTGCCGCTCCTGCTGAACCACTTGCCGCATTGGCTGGGTCTGCCGATTTCCACCGGCACGGCCTCGCAGCTGGAACACATGATCTTCGGCGCGCTGATCGTGTTCTTCCTGATCGTCGAGCCACACGGCCTGGCCAAGCTGTGGTCCACGGCCCGGCAAAAACTTCGCCTCTGGCCCTTCCCGCATTGACATGAACCACCCCTACCGCCTTCGGCGGCCCCTCAAGGGGCAGCGCCAGTGGCCCGGCGAAGCCGGATCCACGGCGCTCGCTTGATTGAAGTCACGCACCGCACAGAGTGCATCACCTAGGAGACAAACACATGCGCTTCACTTCCCTGGTTCGCACCACGCTGTTGGCCGCGGCCGCGCTGGCTTCGGCCACCGTTCCGCTGGCCGTGCAGGCCCAGGCAGCCAATGAGCAGTTCATCCCGCTGCTGGTCTACCGCACCGGCCAGTTCGCGCCGCTGGGCATTCCCTGGGGCGACGGCAAGCAGGACTACCTGAAGCTGATCAATGCCCGCGACGGCGGCGTCAACGGCGTGAAGCTGGCCTTCGAGGAATGCGAGACGGCCTATGACGCGGCCAAGGGCGTGGAGTGCTACGAACGCCTGAAGACCAAGGGCGGCGGCGCGAGCGGCTTCGACACCCAGTCCACCGGCATCACCTTCGCGGTGACCGACAAGGCCTTTGTCGACAAGGTCGTCGTCGAGACGCCGGGCTATGGCCTCTCGGCCTCGGCCGACGGCAGCGTGTTCGAGTGGAACTTCCCGCTGCTGGGCACCTACTGGACAGCGGCCGACGTGATGCTGCAGGACATTGCCAAGAAGGAAGGCGGCAGCCTGAAGGGCAAGAAGATCGCGCTGGTCTATCACGACAGCCCCTACGGGAAGGAGCCCATCGCGCTGCTGCAGCGGCGCTCAGCCGCCGAGGGCTTCGAGGTGCAGCTCTACCCGGTCACGCCGCCCGGCGTGGAGCAGAAATCCGTCTGGCTGCAGATCCGCCAGGCGCGGCCGGACTACGTGCTGTTCTGGTCCGCCGGCGTGATGACGCCGGCCGGCATCCGCGAGGCCCAGGCCAGCGGCTTTCCGCGCGAGAAGATGTACGCGATCTGGTGGGCCGGTTCGGACCATGACGTGAAGGACATTGGCGCCGGCGCCAAGGGCTACAACGCGATCACGCTGCACAACAGCTCGGCCCGCGACCGGGTGCACGAGGACCTGAAGAAGTTCGTCTACGACAAGGGCCAGGGCACGGGCGCGGCGACCGAGATCGGCGCGCTGGCCCACACCCGCGGCATGATGATCGCGATGCTGCAGGTCGAGGCCATTCGCGCGGCGCAGGAGAAATACGGCAAGGGCAAGGTCATGACGCCCGAGCAGGTGCGCTGGGGCTTCGAGAACCTGAACCTCACGGCCGACAAGCTGAAGGCTCTGGGCTTTGGTGAAGTGATGCGGCCGGTGCAGACCAGCTGCAGCAACCACATGGGCACCGACTGGGCCCGCATCGTCCAGTGGGACGGCGCGAAATGGAACCTGGCCTCCGACTGGTACCAGTCCGACAAGACGCACATCGATCCGATGGTCAAGGAAGCCGCGGCCAAGTACGCCAAAGACAAGAACCTCAAGCCACGCAGCTGCAGCTGAACCGAGGGAGCCGGCCACCATGGAAGCGATTGCTGAATCGGCCCCACCGTTGGCGGCCACGCCGAAGGCCGCGTTGCCGCCCGCACTGCTGGACGTCAACGGCATCGAGGTGATCTACCACCACGTGATCCTGGTGCTGAAGGGCGTGTCGCTTCAGGTGCCTGAAGGATCGGTGGTGGCCTTGCTGGGCGGCAACGGCGCGGGCAAGACGACCACGCTGCGCGCCGTCTCCAACCTGCTGGCGGGCGAGCGCGGCGAGGTCACCAAGGGCCGCATCGAGCTGCGCGGCGAGCGCATCGAAAAGCTCAGCCCGGCCCAGCTGGTGCAGCGGGGCGTGGTGCAGGTCATGGAAGGCCGGCACTGCTTTGCGCACCTCACCATTGAAGACAACCTGCTCACGGGGGCCTATGCGCGCAAGGACGGCAAGGCCGCGGTCGCCGAGACGCTGGAGAAGGTCTACGCCTACTTCCCGCGGCTGAAGACCCGCCGCAGCAGCCAGGCCGCCTACACCTCGGGTGGCGAGCAGCAGATGTGCGCGATCGGCCGCGCACTGATGGCCAACCCGAAGATGGTGCTGCTGGATGAGCCGTCCATGGGCCTGGCGCCGCAGATCGTGGAAGAGGTCTTCCAGATCGTGCAGGACCTGAACCGCAAGGAGCGCGTGACCTTCCTGCTCGCCGAGCAGAACACCCACATCGCGCTGCGCTACGCGGACCACGGCTACATCCTCGAAAACGGCCGCGTGGTGATGGACGGCGCCGCGGCCGAGCTGCGCGAAAACGAGGACGTGCAGGAGTTCTACCTGGGCATGGGGCGCGAGGAAGGCGGCGAGCGCAAGAACTTCCGCGACGCGAAGAGCTACAAGCGCCGTAAAAGATGGCTGGCATGAGGAGCCGCGATGAGTGACGACGATCTGTCCGGCTGGGCCCTGCCCGCCTTCAAGCCCGACGAAGCGTTGCAGACGCTGCGCCGTGGCCTGCGCGACCTGAAGCTGCAGGAGCAGGCCGGCGGCGCGCCGCTGCGCTACCAGTTCAAGGGCAAGCCGGTGGCCGAGCTGAGCCTGGCCGAAGGCGGCTTGCAGGTGCGCTGGGTCAAGCGCCCGTCGCACAGCCCTGAATGGCAAAGTCGCACGCTGGGCAACGCGGCAGCGGTGCGGGACTGGCTGGCCGCCCTGAAGCGCCAGGCGGCCGGCTGGGACGGCAAGGAGTGACACGGTGAGCCTGACCTCGTTCTACGACCTGCTGGAGGCCCGCGACCCGGCGCAGCGCGAAGCCAGGCTGATGGCCGCACTGCCCGGCGCGGTGGACAGCGCGCAGCGGCGCAGCCGGGCGATGGCCGAAACGCTGCAAGGCGTGGACGCCGCCGCGGTGTGTTCCCGCGCCGCGCTGGCCACGCTGCCCGTCACGCGCAAACACGAGCTGCTGGCGCGCCAGCAGGCCAGCCGCGCGGCCGGTGGCGAGCCGTTTGGCGGCTTCTCGGCCGTCGGCTGGACGGGGCAGCCGGTGGCACATGGCGCGCGCCGCGTGTTCCAGTCGCCCGGCCCCATCTACGAGCCCGAGGGCACCGCGCCGGACTACTGGCGCATGGCCCGTGCGATCTGGGCCGCCGGCTTTCGTGCCGGCGACCTGGCGCACTGCAGCTTCAGCTACCACCTCACGCCTGCCGGCTCGATGATGGAAACCGGCGCGCACGCCATCGGCTGCGCCACCTTTGCCGGCGGCGTGGGCAACACCGAGCTGCAGCTGCAGGCCGCGGCCGAGCTGAAGCCGCAGGGCTACATCGGCACGCCCAGCTTCCTGAAGATCCTGCTGGACAAGGCAGCCGAGACCGGCGTGTCCCTCGCCTCGCTGCGCAAGGCGCTGGTCTCCGGCGAAGCCTGCCCGCCCTCGCTGCGCGACTGGCTGGCCGAGCGCGGCGTGGCCGCCTACCAGTGCTACGCCACGGCCGACCTGGGCCTGATCGCCTTCGAGACCCCGGCCCGCGAAGGCCTGGTGCTGGACGAAGCGGTGATCGTCGAGATCGTGCGCCCCGGCACCGGCGACCCGGTGCCCGAAGGCGAGGTCGGCGAGGTCGTGGTCACCACGCTGAACCCGGACTACCCGCTGATCCGCTTCGGCACTGGCGACCTCTCCGCCGTGCTGCCCGGCCGCTGCCCCACCGGCCGCAGCAACACCCGCATCCGCGGCTGGCTGGGCCGCGCCGACCAGACCGCCAAGGTCCGCGGCATGTTCGTGCACCCCAGCCAGGTGGCAGAAGTCGGCCGCCGCCATCCGTCACTGGGCCGCCTGCGCCTGGTCGTCAGCGGCCAGATGGCGCAGGACCAGATGACGCTGCAGGCTGAGTGCGCCGAGCCCGCCAACGAAGGCCTGGCCCGGCAAGTGGCCGAGACCGTGCGCGAAGTCACCCGGCTGCGCTGCGAGGTGCAGTTGCTGCCGGTGGGCAGTCTGGCGAACGACGGCAAGGTGATCGAGGACGCGCGCAGCTACGCTTGACATGACCCCTGGCGTGCATGCCACTGCTTGACAGCACGCGTCGAGCACGTACGATGTAGATCCACATAAGGATATACATCATGGACCTGCAAGTCGCGAGGTGGGGCAACAGCCTGGCACTGAGAATTCCGTCTGAGGTCGTGCGCCGGCTCGGCCTGCGCGAAGGTGCGACCGTCGAGGCGCAGTTCACCGTGGATGGCACCCTGTCCATTCGGCCGGCGCAATGGGACCGCAAGGCGTTTGCCCGCGAGCTGGCCGAAGCGCGCAACGAAATGCCGACGAGCGAATCCGTGATGGAAGAAGTTCGCAGCGACGCCCGGTACTGAGGTGGTTTACGTCGACACCAGCGTGCTCGTGCCGCTGTTCGTGAACGAGCAGCACAGCGCCGCTGCAGCTGCCTGGTATTCGGGCGAAAAAGACGAACTGGTGGCGGCTGCTTGGTGCATTCCCGAATTCGCCAGTGCCCTTGGCATCAAGCAGCGCACTGGCGCCATTGACGCGCCACAGGCCAAGGCCGCCTGGGCTCGTTTCGAGCGCATGGTGGCGGCTGACCTCGGGCTGCTGCCTGTAGCGCCGGCACACTTCCATCGCGCGGCAGAACTGGTGCTGGATGCCGCGAGCGCGCTGCGCGCCGGCGATGCACTCCACCTGGCCTGCGCCGAGGCTGCGGGTGCGAAGCACATCGTGACGCTCGATGAAGTCCTGGCGCGCAACGCCCAGCGCCTGAAAATCAAACCTGTTGTGCCGCGCAGCGCGACCTGACTGGCATTCACAGGCTCATCGGCAATCTCGGGAAGCTGGCCCGGCCGCCGCAAAGCCGTTCAGACGAACTGGAGCCACCGCCGCAAGATCGCCTGAAACGCCGGCTTCGCCTCGTCGAAGGCTTGCGCATCCGCGAACTCGACCATCGCGCGGTCCTCGCCGAGCCATTTCACCAAGCCCGCCGGGTCGGCGATCTGCACGCCGCCGGGCGGTAGGTCACGCACCTTCGCGCCGAGGTGAAGGATCACGCCGATGCCGGCCTTCGCCCGCAGATTCGTCGTGGCGAAATACTCGGTGGTGCGAAAGCTCGGAGCATTCCACTTCACGCCTTCCTGCACCAACGGGTCCAGCGCCAGCATCAGCACCCGCAGGGATTCGATCACGGCCTTGTGCGGGTGCACGAGCGATGCCATGAACGCATCGACAGCGGCCGTGGCATCTGCGGGCGAGGTGTGTGCGCCCTTGGGCTTGGTGGCTGGCACGTTTTGTCCATCAGTCCAGGACGGGAGGGGAAACGCCCTGATCCATCTGCGGCTCGACGCTGGATACAACACCACGGCCGCCAGGTTCTCGCGCCAGGCCCCAATTGATCAGGTGCACAGCCAAGGCGCTCAGTGGTGGCAGCAGCCAGACCAGCAGGCACTGCGCCAGCTTCTGCTGTCGCTCAAGCGCTGAATTGCCAAGCACGATGCGGGTGACCCATGCCGCATGGCCAACCAGCATGCCCACCAGCAGCAGAACGAGCCATGTGTTCATGGAAATCTGTGCCCTACAAGACCTTCAAATACTCGACGAGTTGCTTGCGCTCCGCATCCGTCAAGGGCGCCGCCGCCTGCCCGTGCGCGTCGTTCGGGTTCATCGTCAGCACATCCATCAACGTCTTGGCCTGGCCCTGGCTCAGGTAGGGCGCCGTCGCCCAGGCACCGCGCAGGCTGGGGACGTTCGCGGGGACGAGGGTGGTGCCGATGCCGTCGGGGATGGTGAGCGGGCTGCCCGCCGGCGGGATGAAGGTGCTGCCGGCGTGGCACTGGGTGCAGCGGGCGCTGCCTTCGAAGATGGCTTTGCCGGCCTGCTGGTCGGCGGTCATGCTGCCGTCCTGGTTCAGGTAGATGCTGGCAGGTGGCAGGTGGCCGGTGAGGAAGTTCAGCAGAGCCGTCGTGGCGCCTGAAGGGGGCGGCTGGCCGGTATGGTTGTGCAGGGCCTGGGCGCCGGCGACCAGGCGCTGGATGGTGGGCACCGAGCCGTCCCAGAAGAACGGCGCCGTTTCGACCGCGCCCCAGGGCGCCGGGACCTGGATGGGCACGCCGATGGGCACATCGGCCGAGGGGTTCACGGCCTTCGCCATCGTGCCGTGGCCGGCCGGCTTGCGTGCAGCCTGGAGCGACTGCAGCCCCGGTGCCTCGACCACGTGCAGGCTGGAGTTGTCGGACGCGCCGTCCATGTGGCAGCTGTTGCAGGTGACGGAGTTGGGCGCGGTGGCGGTGCCGCCCAGCGCAACCACGTTGCGGAACATCCATTCGCCTTCGTCTGCGGCCGACAGCACGCCGGTACCGGGCACGCGCACCTGGCCGGACCAGGCGAGCGGGATTTCTGGCCGCAGCTTGTACAGCGGGCTGCCGGTGAGCAGGATGGGCCGCACGGTTTCGCGGAACAGGTCCACCACGTAGAGCTTGGACGGGAGCTTGGTGGCCGGGTTGTTGACGATGGCCAGGTCCTGCGGCGTGGCGTCGGGGTAGCTGGTGCTGAGCACCAGGTTGGCGAGCGTGGCGCCGGTGTTGCCGTCGACGATCAGCGTGGTGCCGGTGCCGCTGCCGTTCACGGCGATGAGCGGCTGGCCGGGCAAGGTCGTGGGCCGCACGGCAATGCTGCGGTAGTCGGTGCCGACGTTGTCCAGCAGGTAGCCGGTAACCTGGTAGGTGGCCGGGTCCATGCGCAGCACGCGGTTGAAGCCGGGCACGCGGGCCTGGCTGAAGACCACGAAGGTGGGGATCAGGATGTCGCTGCCGCTCCAGGCCAGCTCGTGCGGCGCGCCGGAAATGGCGGTGATGGCGACCGTGGTGGCGCCAGCGGGTGCGGCCGGGTCCAGGATCTCGATTACGTTGTCGGTGCGCGCGCCGACGGCCAGCTTGCCGTCCGGCAACACCAGCAGCGGGCCGGGCGCGGCACTGCGCAGCGGGATGGCGGGCTGCGCGGTGAACACACCCAGCGGCGCCTCCTTGAACACCAGCACCGCGCCCTGCGTTTCGTTGGCCAGGTAGATGCGCCGCGTGCCGTTGCGGAAGTCGAAGCCGATGCCGCGGCTGCCGCGCGGCACCGGGATCTGCGCGGCGACCGAGCCGGTGGCCGTGTGGATGACCGACAGCGTGGACGCGGTGGTGTTGGCGATGAAGGCATGCCGGCCTTCCGGGTCCACCGCGATGCGGATGGGCCGGTGCGGCGTGGTGCCCACGGCCGAGGTGATCGGCAGGTCGGCGAGCTTGGTGTCGTTGACCGCGTTCAGCACGGTGATGACGCCGCTGAGCTTGTCGGCCACGTAGGCACGCGTGCCGTCAGGCGTCACGGCGATGGCCGAGGTCTTGCGCGCGCCGCTGGGCGGCGCGGCCTGCACGCGGTAGGCCAGGCCGTTGCTCAGCAGGCTTTGCCCGCCCAGCTGCGACAGCGCCTGCGCATAGACGATGCTGCCCGGCGCCGCATTGGCCGGGATGCTCAGCGTGGCGCTGAAGCTGCCGCCGGCGGGAATGCTGCCGGCGGCCACGGTCGTCTGCGTGCCGGCCTTGTAGAACTGGATGCCGGCCGCGCCGAGGTTCTGCTCGGCCGCCTGTGGCGAGGTGACGATGCGAACCAGCGCACCCGGCGAGCCGGTGACCTGCAGCACCAGCGTGCCGCCGGGTGCTGCAAACGGCGAAGCAGCCGACAGCCGCGGCACCGCATGCTGCTGCGCCATTGCCGCGCCGGTCGCCAGCGCCAACCCTGCCCACAAGACCAGCGTGCGCGCGCCCGCGGCCCACGCCCATTGCCTCCGCCACTGCCCCTGCCCCTGCCACTGCGATCCCATGCGGTCCCCCTGCATTCGTTGGCCAGCGGCGGGCGCCGCACAGCCCACCGAAGCTACCAGCGGCACGCGAAGCGGACAACGTCAAAGCTGGTGATGCCCCTAGAAGCAAGCCGGCACGTTAGAGGGACAGTGGCACCGCGAGGCGCGGATTCTTCAGGCGGCCGCGACCGCGTCCTCATCGGTCTCGCCCAGGAAGCCGCCGCTCTGGTGGGCCCACAGCCGCGCATACAGCCCGCCCTTGAGCAGCAGCGCCTGGTGGCTGCCTTCCTCGACCACGCGGCCGGCGTCCATCACGATGAGGCGGTCCATCGCGGCGATGGTGGACAGGCGGTGCGCGATGGCGACGACCGTCTTGCCTTCCATCAGCTTGTACAGGCTTTGCTGGATGGCGACTTCGACCTCGCTGTCCAACGCGCTGGTGGCTTCGTCCAGCAACAGCACCGGCGCATCCTTCAGCATCACGCGGGCAATGGCAATGCGCTGGCGCTGGCCGCCGGAGAGCTTCACCCCACGCTCGCCGACCTGCGCGTCGTAGCCGTGGCGGCCCTTGGGGTCCGTCAGCGTGGCGATGAAGGACTCGGCCTCGGCACGCTGGGCAGCGGCGCGCATCGCGTCGTCACCGGCATCGGGCCGGCCGTAGAGGATGTTCTCGCGCACCGAGCGGTGCAGCAGCGAGGTGTCCTGCGTTACCATGCCGACCTGGGCGCGCAGGCTGTCCTGCGTGACGTGGGCGATGTCCTGGCCGTCGATCAGCACGCGGCCCTGCTGCACGTCATGGAAGCGCAGCAGCAGGCTCAGCACGGTGCTCTTGCCGGCGCCGGAGCGGCCCACCAGGCCGATCTTCTCACCAGGGCGGATGGTGAGGTTCAGCCGGTCCACCACCGGCTTGCCCGCAGTGGCCTCGCCGTAGTGGAAGCTCACGTCCTCGAAGCGGACTTCGCCGGCATGCACCTGCAGTGGCTTGGCTTCAGGCGCGTCCACCACACGCCGCGCGCGGGCCAGCGTGCCAATGCCGTCCTGCACCGTGCCGACGTGCTCGAACAGCGCGGCCATCTCCCACATGATCCAGTGCGAAATGCCGTTGAGCCGCAGCGCCATCGCGGTGGCGGCGGCGACCGCGCCCACGCCGACCGCGCTGTCCGTCCAGCGCCAGAGTGCAACGCCGGCCACGCCCAGGATCAGCAGCACGCTGAGCATGTGGATGACGATCTCGAACCAGCTGACCAGGCGCATCTGCGCGTGCACCGTGCCCAGGAATTCCTGCATCGCGCCGCGGGCATGCGCGGCCTCGCGCTTGTCGTGCGCAAACAGCTTGACGGTGGCGATGTTGGTGTACGCATCTGTGATGCGGCCGGTCATCAGCGAGCGCGCGTCGGCCTGGCTTTGGCCGACCTTCGCGAGCCGCGGCACGAAGAAGCGCATCGCGATCAGGTACAGCCCCAGCCAGACGCCCAGCGGCACCAGCATCCAGTGGTCGAAGCCACCGACCACCGCCATCAGCGTGACGAAGTAGATGATGATGAAGACCAGGATGTCGCAAAGTGTCATCCATACATCGCGCGCGGCGAGCGCCGTCTGCATCACCTTCGCGGCAATGCGGCCGGCGAACTCGTCCTGGTAGAAGGCCATGCTCTGGCCCAGCATCAGGCGGTGGAAGTTCCAGCGCAGGCGCATCGGGAAATTGCCGGCCAGCGCCTGGTGCTTGAACATGGTCTGCAAGGCAACCGCCAGGCCGCTGCCCACCAGCACCGCGGCCACCGCCAGCAAATTCCCACCCTCGCGCGCCCACAGCTGGGACGGCGGAATGGCCGAGAGCCAGTCCACCAGCCGGCCCAGCATCGCAAACAACCAGGCCTCGAACACGCCGATCAAGGCAGTGAACAGCGTCATGCCTGCGATGTAGGGCCGCGTGCCTTCGGTGGCAGCCCACAGGAAAGGCCAGAAACCCGCAGGCGGGCGCTCAGGCTCGGCGGCGGGAAAGGGGTCGACAAGGGCTTCGAAACGGGCGAACAAGGACAAGAACGGATTCCCTTCGGCATTCGGCCAGACATGATGACAGGCAGCACGCCAGACTTGGCGTGCTGACGGCGAGGACCTGCCAGTGTCGCCGCAGGCGAGCGACCGGCACGGTATGCAAATTGCTGATGTCACTGGCGGCGAGCCATTGCACCGCCGAATTCACACCCAGACTCGCCAGCTGGCACCGTTGTACCGCCTTGCACCCCGTTGTTCATGACGATCTACAAGAATTCCCCCCGGATCCGATCCACCTTGGTGCTGCTGGCAGCCCTGCCGCTGGGCATGGCCTGGGCCGGCAGCCCCGGCCCGAACGACCCGCACCGGGGCGGCAAGCTGCGGCTGATGTCCACCGCCGGCGCCGGCACCATCGACCCGCACATCAACTACACGCTGCAGTTCGCGCAGATTTTCCAGGGCGTGTATGACGGCCTGGTGGCCTTCAAGAAAGCGCCTGACGCGCAGGCCTTCACCATCGTGCCGGATCTGGCCGAGGCCCTGCCGGCGCCCGAGAACGGCGGCAAGCGCTATGTCTTCAAGCTGCGCCGGGGCATCAAGTTCTCCGATGGGCGCGAGCTGACGGCCAATGACGTGGCCGCCTCGTTTCGCCGCATCTTCAAGGTCTCCGGACCCACGGCAGGCAGCTTCTACAACGGCATCGTCGGTGCCGATGCCTGCCTGAAGACCCCCGCCAGCTGCACGCTGGCCGGCGGCGTGGTGGCCGATGCCAAGGCCGGCACCGTCACGCTCAATCTGGTGGCGCCGGACGCCGAGATCTTCTACAAGCTGGCCGTGCCGCACGCCTTCATCGTGCCGGCCGATGCGCCCGCCAAGGACGTGGGCGTGAACCCGCTGCCCGGCACCGGGGCCTACAAGATCGTCAGCTACGACCCGAAGAAGCAGCTCAAGCTGTTGCGCAACCCGCAGTTCAAGCCCTGGAGCGACGAGGCCCAGCCCGACGGCTACGTGGACGAGGTGGACTACGACTTCGGCCTGAACGATGAAGACCAGGTCACCGCCATTGCCAACGGCCAGGGCGACTGGATGTTCAACCCGCTGCCGGCCGACCGCCTGGGCGAGCTGAGCAGCAAATACGCCAAGCAGCTGCACGTGTCGCCGCTGACGGCCATGTTCTACCTGCCGATGAACACCCGCATCGCGCCCTTCAACAACCTGCAGGCGCGCCAGGCCGTGAACCTGGCCATCGACCGCAACGCGCTGGTCAAGATCTACGGCGGCAGCAACCTGGCCACCGCCAGCTGCCAGGTGCTGCCGCCGCAGTTCGCCGGCTACGAAGCCTACTGTCCTTACACGAAGAACCCCGGCAGCAAGTGGACCGCACCCGACCTGGCGCGCGCCAAGGACCTGGTCAAAGCCTCCGGCACCGCCGGCCAGAAGGTGACCTTGCTGACCGAGGACACCGCCGTCGGCAAGCAGATCGGCACCTATGTGCTCAGCGTGCTCAACGACCTGGGTTACCAGGCCTCGCTGAAGGTGCTGGCGCTAGGGGTGGAGTTCACCTACATCCAGAACACGCAGAACAAGGTGCAGATCTCGTACAGCAACTGGTATCAGGACTATCCGGCGCCCTCGAACTTCCTCAACGTGCTGTTCTCCTGCGGCAGCTTCCATGAGGGCAGCGATGCGTCCATCAACATCTCCGGCCTGTGCGACAAAGGCCTGGACGCCGACTTGAACAAGGCCATGAGTGTGGGCGTGACCGACCCGGCCGCCGCCGCCAAGCTGTGGGCCGCCATCGACCGCAAGGTGACCGACCTGGCTCCGGTGGCGGTGATGTTCAACCCCAAGCAGCTGGACTTCGTCTCCAAGCGCGTGGGGGGCTACCAGTTCAGCGGGCAGTTCTACTTCCTCTGGAACCAGGCCTGGGTGCGCTGAAGGCGGTACGGCGAATGCAAGCGGATGTGCCCGCCGGCGGGATGACGCCGGGCTTGTGGCGGGTGGCGCTCGCACGTCTGCTGGCCGACCGCAGCGCGCTGGTGGCCGGCGCCTTGCTGCTGCTGGTGCTGCTGGCTTGCGCGGCCGCGCCGCTCTATGCCGAGCGCATGGCGCATGCCGATCCGTTTCGCTCCAACATCAGCGGCCAGGTCATGCTGGACGGCCAGCTGCGCGATGTGATCGAGGCGTCCACCGAAGGCCTGGGGCTGGGCCAGACGCCCATCGGCCCGACCTGGCAGCCCAGTGCCTACCTGCTGGGGGCAGACAACCAGGGCCGCGACGTGGCCGCGCGCCTGCTCTACGGCGGCCGCGCCTCGCTGCTGATTGCCTGCGGGGCCACGCTGCTGAGCCTGTCGCTGGGCGCCCTGCTGGGCATCGTGGCAGGCTATTTCGGCGGCGTGGTGGACTGGCTGCTTTCGCGGGTGCTGGATGTGCTGTGGGCCTTTCCGGTCTACCTGCTGGCGATCTCCTTGTCCATCGTCACCATCGGCAGCGGGCTGCACCTGGGGCCGCTGCGCATCGAGGCTGACAGCCTGTGGCTGCCGGCGCTGATCATCGGCCTGGTCTACCTGCCGTATGTGGCCCGCCCGGTGCGGGCGCAAGCCCTGGCGCTGCGCCGCAGCGATTTCGTGCATGCGGCCATCGGCCTGGGCGTGCCCACGCACCGCATCCTGCGGGTGGACATCCTGCCCAATGTGGCCACCACGCTGATCGTCTTCGTGCCGCTGATGATGGCGCTCAACATGCTGACCGAGTCCGCGCTGTCCTTCCTGTCCATCGGCGTGCAGGCGCCCAACGCGAGCTGGGGCACCATCATCCAGGACGGGCTCTCGCTGCTCTACACACGACCCATGGTGGCGCTGGCGCCCGGCGTTGCCATCGTGATCACCGTCGTGGCGCTGAACCTGCTGGGCGACGCGCTGCGTGACGCGCTGGACCCACGGGCCACCTTCAGGGTCAAAGGGGGCGGGGCATGACACTGGCCATCCTGCGGCGCCTGGGCCAGATGCTGTTCGTGATGGCGGGCATCAGCATCCTGACCTTCGCGATCTTCTTCGCCACGCCGGGCGCCGACCCCTCGGCGCGCATTGCCGGGCGCAATGCCTCGCCCGAGACGCTGGCCGCCGTGCGGCACGACTTCGGCTTCGACCAGCCCATGGCCGTGCAATACGGGCTGCTGATGAAGCGGCTGTTCATCACCGGCGAGCTGACCTCCTTCGTCAACCGCGGCGAACAGGTGCTGCCCGAGATCGCGGCGGCCATGCCGGTCACCTTGTCGCTGGTGGGCGGCGCGGCGCTGCTGTGGCTGCTGGGCAGCGTGCTGATGGGCCTGGTCGCGGCGGCCCACCGCGGCCGCTGGCCCGACAAGCTGCTGATGGTGCTGGGCCTGGTCGGCATCTCCATGCCGGTCTACTGGCTGGGCTCGGTGGTCAACCTCGTCACCCAGAGCCGCTGGCATGACACCTGGCTGTTCAGCTGGGTGCCGCCGCTGGGCTACGTGCCCTTCAGCCAAAGCCCGCTGGGCTGGCTGCTGTGCCTGGTCTTTCCCTGCCTGACGCTCTCGGTGCTCTACATGGGCTTGTACGGCCGGGTGCTGCGCGCGGCGCTGATCGAGGCCGGGCAGGAGGACTACATCCGCACCGCCCGCGCCAAGGGCCTGAGCCCGCGCCGGGTGCTGCTGGCACATGCGCTGCGTACCTCGCTGATCAGCGTGGTCACGCTCTTCGGGCTGGACTTCGGCGCGCTGGTGGGCGGCGGCGCGCTGCTGACCGAGGTCGTGTTCGGCCTGCCCGGCATCGGCAAGCTGACCTACGACTCGCTGCAGACCCTGGACCTGCCGGTGATCATGGCCACGGTGATGTACGCCTCCTTCTTCGTCGTCG
Source organism: Ideonella azotifigens (assembly GCF_021043325.1). NCBI lineage: Bacteria > Pseudomonadati > Pseudomonadota > Betaproteobacteria > Burkholderiales > Sphaerotilaceae > Ideonella > Ideonella azotifigens. The sequence goes on along the minus strand of NZ_JAJNKD010000001.1, from coordinate 766,937 downwards.
CGGCCAATGCGCTGGTGGACGTGGCCTATGCCTTCATCGACCCGCGGGTGCGCGATGCCTGAGCCCAGCCTTGAACCGCTGCTGTCCGTGCGCGACCTGCGCGTGAGCTTCCGGTCCGCGCAAGGCCGGGTGCGCGCGGTGGACGGCGTCTCCTTCGAGCTCTCGGCCGGCGAGATCCTGGGCGTGGTGGGCGAGTCCGGCTCGGGCAAGTCGGTCACGCTGATGAGCCTGCTGGGGCTGATCGACAACCCGAACGTGGAGATCGAAGGTTCGGTGCGCTTTCGCGGGCGCGAGCTGATCGGCCTGTCCGCAGGCGAGCTGCAGTCGGTGCGGGGCCGCGAGATCGCCTACGTGTTCCAGGACCCGATGACCGCGCTGACGCCGGTCTGGCGCGTGGGCTGGCAGATCGTCGAGCAGCTGCGCGCGCACACCGATCTTTCGCAGGCCGCGGCGCGAGCCCGCGCCATCGAGCTGCTGGCCGCCGTGGGCATGCCCAGCCCGGCGCAGCAGTTCGAGCGCTACCCGCACGAGCTTTCCGGCGGCATGCGCCAGCGCGCGGTGATCGCCATGGCCTTGAGCTGCAACCCTGCCGTGCTGATCGCCGACGAGCCCACCACCGCGCTGGACGTGACGGTGCAGGCACAGATCCTGGGCCTGATCCACCGGCTACGCGAGCAGTTCGGCTCGGCGGTGCTGCTGGTCACGCACGACATGGGCGTGGTGGCCGAAACAGCCGACCGGGTGATGGTGATGTATGCCGGCCGGGTGGTGGAACAAGGCAGCGCGGCTGAGCTGTTCGACACGCCCTGGCACCCCTACACCTGGGGCCTGCTGGGCTCGATTCCGCCGCTGGATGGCCCGCGCCCGCGCCGCCTGCCGGCCATTGCCGGCCTGCCACCGGCCTTGTCGGCCCTGCCGCCGGGCTGCGCTTTTGCGCCGCGCTGCGCGGCTGCCCATGCAGCCTGCACCCAGCAGCGGCCCCTGCTGCAGGCGGGTGCACCGGGCCCGTTGGCGCCGCGCGCGCACGCCGCCGCCTGCCTGCTCCCGGCCGACGAACGTGCCCCTGCACGCGAGCGCTGCACCTCTTCGCTGGACGCCTGATGCCCGACACCTCCCCCGCAGCCGCAGTGCCCCTCCTGGAGGCCCTGCACCTGCGCAAGCAGTTCAGCGTGGGCTCGGCGCTGTCCCGCGCCGGGCGCCAGACGGTGCAGGCCGTGGATGACGTGTCGTTCCAGGTCTGGCCCGGCGAGACCCTGGGCCTGGTCGGTGAATCGGGCTGTGGCAAATCCACGCTGGCCCGCTGCCTGGTGCGGCTGCATGGGATCACGGCGGGGGCGCTGCGCTTCGAGGGCCGGGACATCACCCACCTGGGCAGCGCCGCCCTGCGCCCGCTGCGGCCCCGGCTGCAGATGGTGTTCCAGGACCCCAGCACCTCGCTGAACCCGCGCCGCCGCGTGGGTGACCTGATCGCCGAGCCGCTGCGGGTGCACCCCGGGCCGCAGGGCAGTCGCAGCGCGGGCGAGGTGCAGGCGCGGGTACGGGAACTGGCCGAGCTGGTGGGCCTGCGGCCCGAGCAGTTGCAGCGCTTCCCGCACGAGTTCTCCGGCGGCCAGCGCCAGCGCATCGGCATTGCCCGCGCGCTGGCGCTGAACCCGCGGCTGGTCGTGGCGGACGAACCCGTCTCCGCGCTGGACGTGTCCGTCCAGGCCCAGGTCATCAACCTGCTGGCCGACCTGCAGGAACGCCTGGGGCTGACCTATCTCTTCATCGCCCATGACCTGAGCGTGGTGCGCCAGGTTTCCAGTCGCACCGCCGTGATGTACCTGGGCAGCATCGTCGAGATCGGCCCCACCGACGCGCTCTACGCCCAGCCGGCCCACCCCTACACGGCAGCGCTGATCTCGTCGGTGCCGGTGCCCCGGGTCTCAGGCGCGGCGCGGCGCCCGCGCATCCTGCTGCAGGGCGACCCACCCAGCCCGCTGAACCCGCCCCCAGGCTGCCGCTTCCACCCGCGTTGCCCGGCGGCCACCGAACGCTGCCGCACCGAGCGCCCGATGTTGCAAGGCCTCAGCGGCGGCCGCCAGGTCGCCTGCCACTTTCCCTTGAACTAGCGCACCCGGCTTCGCGGGTACGCGAAGCCACCCGCCGGGCGGGTTGCGGGGCCGCTTGGGAGCGGCCCGGCGCTGGCCCCGCAGGATGGGGCGCCCAGTTTGGAGCTTCTTTCAGCCCTGCGCCTGCAGCCGGTGCAGGAAGGCGATCAGGCCGCGCATGTAGGTCAGCTGATCGTCGTACATCGCCATGTGGCTGCCTTCGGGGCAATGCAGGTACTCGCCCCGAGGAAGCTGCTGCGCCATGGCCTCGACATGCGCCGGGTCCATGGTGTCGTACGCGCTGCCGATGGTCAGGGTGGGCACCTGGATGCGCTGGAGGTCATCAAAGCGGTCCCATTCAACCAGCTTGCCGCTGGCGCCCAGCTCGCTGGGGCCTTGCATGGGGATGTAGACCGACTGGTTGATGTGCGCAAACGCGCGGTTGACCGGATCGGGCCATGCCTCGGCCGGGCGGCGCAGGATGTGGAACACATAGTGATGCGCCATCAGCAGACCCATGTAGCGCGGGTTCGCATAGTCCTGCGCCGCCTCCAGCGCCTGGATCTCGGCCAGCACAGCCGGGTCGATCTGCGGCATCAGCACCTTGCGGGCATAGTCGTTGTAGGCCGGGAAGCTGGCCATCATGTTGGAGATCACCAGGCCCTTCAGGTGCTGCTGATGGGCCAGCGCGTATTCGATGGCCAGCACACCACCCCAGGAATGGCCCAGCAGCACGAAGTTGCTGGCGTCCAGGCCCAGGGCCTGGCGCACCTGTTCGACTTCATCGACAAAACGGGCGGTGTCCCACAGCGCGGGGTCGGTGGGCTGGTCGCTGCGGTGTGAACCCAGCTGGTCGTAGTAGTAATACTCGATGCCGGCCTCCGGCAGGAAGCTGTCGAAGGCCTCGAAATACTCGTGGGTGGCACCCGGGCCGCCGTGTAAGAGCAGCAGCTTGAGTTGCGGGTTGTGGCCCACCCGCTTGGTCCAGACCTTGAAGGTCCCGCTGGGCGTGGTCACGGGGATCAGACGAGCGCCGCCGGACCAGGCGTCTTCGCGATCAGACACATGCAGGTAGCTGGCCAGATCGGCAGCGGCGGCGTTCGACGACATCACGGGCTCCAGGTTGGACCGCCCCGGAAACCGGGCGGCAGGCAACCATGGTAGACGCCCGACCCATCACGCCCAAGCAGGCTGCGACAAAGTCGGTCCATCTGCGTGTGCCCCCTGACCAGGATGGTCACCTCGCAGACCCGGCCAAGAAGGTTACATGTTGGCGAGTCAGCACTTGCGCCGAATGCAGTTTCCCAGGAGAACCATTGCATGGGACGTTCCGCATGGATGTTACGGCGCGCTAAACCACGATCCCAACCGGTTCCACTGGCGTTTTTCTTGCAGTTCAAGGCCCCATCGAGGCAGCGACGCGCCGCAGGCCCTTTTCGACGAGGGCATGTGACGCATCGCGTCCATTCCACAAGACCAAGTCAGAGCGAACGCCATGCGCAGTCCCGGTTCCCCCTTGCCCACGCCGACCCCCTGCCCCACCCCTCAACCGCCGTCACCATCTCCGCTGCGCTCCTCGCTCACGCTGGGCCTGATGTTCAGCGCTGCACTGGGGCTTGCTGCCTGCGGTGGTGGGAGTGGGGGTGGAACGGACACCGTCGGCAGTCCGCCCACCGCCAACGAGCCGGCGCCGCCCTCACCGGCTCCGGCGCCCACCCCAACGCCGGAAGACCCGGTGCTGGAGCCCGCGCCCAGCCCAGCGCCCGCGCCCATGCCCAGCGGCGACCAGCCCGGCGTGCCGGCGCCGCCACCGTCACAGCAGTTGCCCACCGGCTTTGACCTGAGCAAGCCTGGCGTGGCGGTGAACCCGGTGACCGCCACTTCTTCGGCGGTCGAAGGTGGCAACAGCGCGGCGCTGGCGATCGACGGCAGCATGACGACGCGCTGGTCCAGCGCGCAGGAGGATGCGGCCTGGATCCAGTTCGATTTCGGCGCCAAGACGCCGCTGGGCTACCTGAAACTGTCCTGGGAGAACGCCTACGGCAAGGAGTATGCAATCCAGGGCTCGGACGACGGCGTGACCTGGTACCAGATCCGCTACGTGATCGGCGGCAAGGGCGGCAACGAAGAGTTCTTCAACCTGAATGCCAACGTGCGCTACCTGCGCCTGCAGGGCGTGGCCCGCGGCACGCAGTACGGGTATTCGCTGTACGAGGTGAGCTTCATGTCCCCTGGCAGCGACAACTCGCTGCCGGTGCTGGCCACCTCGGCCGTGCTGTTCCCGGCCAACGGCGCGGCACTCGCCGCCCCGCCCGCCGCGCAGGCGCCGCTGGAGACGGTGCAGTTCACATTGGCCGACGGCACGCTGGTCACGCGCTTCGGCATGGTTGGCCGTTCGCGCCACGCCCGCGAGCGTGGCGAGGACTGGAACGAGATCGGCTACGGCGTCAACGACACGGTGGACGCCAACGGCAAGCCGCAGGACAAGGGCCCCGGCGCGCACCTGAACTTCGTTGCCAACTACTTCAAGAACCGCACCTGGGGCGTGGAGTTCATCGACAACAGCAAGGTGGTTGGCGTCACCAAGCCGACCATCGTCGTCAACCAGTACTACCAGGAAGCCCAGCGCGGCGGCGGCCATTCCTTCTTCCGCCGCTTCGACGACCCGGGCGTCACCGGCTATGGCTGGATGTCCCCCGGCGACCTGCTGGACGACACCACCTACACGGACGGCTTCAAGGACCTGACCTCCTGCCCGGTGATCGCCAAGCCACCGCAGAACGCGCTGGCCAAGCCGACCAGCGGCTACAACGGCGTGATCGGCGCCAACGACGGCTGCAGCGTGGTGCTGGACAACGTGCCCGGCCACAGCGACATCGCGGCGAATGCCAATGGTGTGATGGTCCCGAACGGCGTGAACGTTCCTTCGCGTGCGCTGAAGGTGGGCGATGCGATCGAGTTCACAGGCTCGTTCTTCTCCAGCCGCGCCGCGATGGACGCCGTGGGCGACAGCGGCGCCTACCGCTACTACACCAACGAGGTCACCTACGTGGTGGGCAGCGGGCTGCGGCCCTGGTACGGCATCCAGCCGCGGCTGATGAACGCGCCGCTGCCGGCCGAGGCACTGCAAGGCGGCATTGGCTCGATCTCGTATGACTACGCCGACAACGCCACGTTCATGTTCCAGCAGCCGAACAACCAGATCGGCATGCAGAACATGCAGCGCTTTGTCGAAGGCCGGCGCTGGATCCACACCAACATGTGGACCGGCGACCACACCGAAGCCGGCAACGACCGTAACGAAGCGGCCGTGCGCCTGCAGGGCCCACGCTTCAACCAGTCGACCTGCTTCGGCTGCCACATCAACAACGGCCGCAGCCTCGCACCCAGCGCGCTGAACCAGCGGCTGGACACGATGGCCGTGCGCACCGCGACGCTGGACGGCAACGGCAACCAGCTGCCGCACCCGACCTATGGCCTGAACGTGCAGATGAACGGCCGCTCGCTGAGCACCGGCCTGCCGCAGGACTGGGGCACCAGCGTGCGCGTGGCCGGCTTCGACACCAAAACCGTGACGCTGGCCGACGGCACCGCCGTGGAACTGAGCAAGCCCAGGGTCGCCTTCGACGGCCCGACGCCCAGCGTGTATTCGCTGCGCAGCGCACAGCCGATGATCGGCATGGGCCTGCTGGAAGCCATCACCGATGCCGAGATCCTTTCGCGCGTGCGCAGCACGCCGGACGAAGACGGCGTGAAGGGCGTGGCCAACTTCGTCTACGACCCCGAGACCAAGGCCGTGCGCGTGGGCCGCTACGGCTGGAAGGCCGCCAAGGTCAGCCTGCGCCACCAGGCCGCAGCCGCGGCACTGCAGGACATGTCAGTCACCTCGCCGGTCTACCCGAACCGCGACTGCCTGGCGGGCCCGGCGAACTGCACCACCGCCAAGGTCGAACCCGGCATCAGCGAAGACGCGCTGCAACTGCTCACCCGCTACCTCGGCCTGCTGGGCGTACCCGCGCAGCGCAGCCAGGCCAGCGGCTTCCCCAAGGGCGTCATGCCGCTGTCCTACCTGGACGTGAACCCGACGCAGGTGGCCGCCGGCGCCCAGCTGTTTGCCAGCACCCGCTGCGTGGCCTGCCACACCGCCGAGATCAAGACCGGCGGCCTCTCCGAACTGGCCGAGAACCGCAACCAGACCATCAAACCCTACACCGACATGCTGCTGCACGACATGGGCCCGGACCTGGCCGACAACCTGGTCGAAGGCCAGGCAACCGGCAGCCTGTGGCGCACCTCGGCGCTGTGGGGCGTGGGCTACACCGAGAAGGTGGCCGGCACCGCAGGCAAGGTCGGCTACCTGCATGACAGCCGCGCCCGCACGCTGACCGAGGCCATCCTGTGGCACGGCGGCGAAGCCACCAAGAGCCGCCAGCGCTTCGAGGCGCTGAGCAAGGACGACCGTGAGGCGATGCTGGTGTTCCTGAACTCGCTGTGATGACACAGCCTCATTGAGGCACCTCAGTTGCAACGGTCTTCGGGTCGCCTGTGACATCGCCCCGCCAGTTGCAGCGCTCCGGTGTGATCCGGAACCGCCGCCACTGGCGGGGCGATTGCTTCGGAGGTTCAGTGTTGGATGTTGGGCTTGCCGCAGCGCCGAGGTTGAGCGCGAATAAATGGGGTCAGAGTCAATTTATCTAGACAGGACCGTGCCCTTGATTTGAGGTATCTCAGGATAAATTGACTCTGACCCCATTTATTCGTGGCACCGCCGTGACTGGGCAAGCCTTGAACAGCCACCAAGTCAGGCGACTCCGGGCTGACATGCCCGGAGCGTTACCGCCCCCCGCCCTCAGTCCTGATCAGCCCCATGGCCCTGCAGCGTCACCGGCATCGCGGCCCCTTGCTGCCCGGCGAAGAACAGCGGGGCGCGAGCCTTCTGGCGCGGGGCGACTTCGTTCAGCGTCGCCGCGTCATAGAGCCGGCCGTTCTGCATGACCTGCGAAACGCGGTCGCTCTGCCGGATGTCGGCCACCGGGTTGCCGTCGATGATCACCAGGTCGGCCAGCTTGCCCACCTCCAGCGAGCCGATGTCGCGGTCCATGCCGAGGTAGCGCGCGGGGGTCAGCGTGGCGGCGCGAATGGCCTCCAGTGGCTGCATGCCGCCCAGCGCGAACATCCACATTTCCCAATGCGCGCCCAGGCCCTCGCGCTGGCCGTGCGCGCCAATTTGCACGCCCACGCCGGCGCGTGACAGCTCGGTCGCGGTGCGCGCAGCGCGGATCACGTTGTAGTCCTCGTCAGGCGCGGTCGGCCGGCGCACGCTGCGCGGCACCAGCACCGAGGGCGGCACGTAGCGCGTCAGCAGCGGGTGCTTCCAGACTTCCGTGCGGTCGTACCAGTAGTGCTCGCCGTCCAGCCCGCCGTAGGCAACGTTCAGCGTGGGCGTGTAGCCCACTGCCGTTTGCGACCAGAGCTGCTTGACATCGTCGTAGACAGCGTCCACCGGCACCGCGTGTTCGATGCCGGTGTGGCCGTCGATCACCATGCTCATGTTCATCTCGAACAGCGAGCCGCCTTCGGGCACCACCATCATCCGGGTCTGCCTCGCGGCCTCGATCACCTGCTGGCGCTGCTCGCGGCGGGGCTGCTGGTAGCTCTTCACGCTGATCGCGCCCTCGGCCTGCTGGCGCTTCAGGTGCGTCAGCGCATCGTCCAGGCTGTCGATCACCGCCGTCTGGTCCGCCTTGGCGCCGTAGAGGATGGTGCCGGTGGAGAAGATGCGCGGGCCGATGACCAGGCCGGCGCGCTGCAGCTCGGACTGGGTGAAGATCTCGCCGTTGTCGTTGGACGGGTCGTGAATGGTCGTGACGCCAAAGGCCAGCGACGCGAAGTTGACCCAGCTCTGCTGCGGGATCACGCCGCTTTCGCCCATGCCACCGTGCCAGTGCACATCGACCAGGCCGGGGATGACCGTCTTGCCATGCGCGTCGACCTGTTTCGCATCGGCCGGGATGCTGACCGCAGCGCGCGGGCCGACTGAGGCGATGCGGTTGCCTTCGACCAGCACCGTGCCGTCTTCGATCACCTCGTCGCCGCGCATCGTGACGATGCGCGCGCCGGTGATCGCGATGCGGCCGGCGGGTTTGTCGGCCGCCTGCGTGAAGCCGATCTTCTGGCCGTGCTCCGGCGGCTTGTAGCCTGGCTTGTCCTCGGTCCCTGGCGCAAATGCGGCACTCAGCGCGGTGGTGAACAACTCGTCGCCAATCGCCACATGCAGGCGCTGGCTGTCGCCGCTCCAGTGCATGTATTCGCCTGCGTTCACGTCCAGCTGCCGCACCGGCAGGCCATCCATCTTCGGGCCGATGCTGATGGGCTTGCCGGTCTGCGGCAGCGGCGCCACGTAGGCATGGAAGCGTTCGACAAAGCCAAGCCACTGGCCGTTGGGCGAGACGGCGAATTCGGACGCGAACTCGCTGTGCGCGACCTCCGTCTCCTGGCGATCCGCCAGGTTGAGGCGCATCAGCTTGTGCTGGGCGTCGACCTCGCTGGTGCTGACATCGCGCGTGAAGAAAAGCGTGTCGCTGCCAGCACCGAACTGCGGCGCTTCACCGTCTTTCACGATGCGCTGCGGCTTGCCGCGGCCGTCGGCATCGGTCAGGTAGATGCCGGTGTCCAGCGCATGCCACGGCGAGCTGAGGTAGCCGCCGCGTGCCTTGCTGTAGGCCACGCGCTTGCCGTCCGGCGAGAAGCGCGGCGCGAGGTAGTGGCCGGGCTCGGGCGTGAGCACGGTTTCCTGGCCGTTGGCCAGGTCCAGCGTGCGCACCTGGGCCAGCTGCGCGTCGGTCCAGCTGGTGAAGACCAGTTGCTTGCCGTCGCGCGAGAAGCTGGGGAAAAACTCGAAGCGCTCGTCCTGCTTCGTCAGCCGGCGTGGCACGCCATCCGGCAGGCGCTTTTCATAGAGGTGCCCCAAAGCGGAATAGACGACACGGCTGCCGTCCGGCGACACGTTGACCCACCGCAACTGATGCACCGCGAAACTGTCCGGCGCGACGGGCACCGGCTCGCGCCGCGCTTCGCGCACCTCGCGCGTGTCCTGCACGTGGAACGGGATCTCGGCCGCGCTGCCCTTGAACGGGTCCACGCGCCAGAGCCTGCCCTGGGCCCAGACGACGATCTGCTTCGCGTCATGCGTCCACGCAAACGCCGGGTACACGCCGTAGACCGACCAGGCTTCCTGCAGATCGCGGTCCAGGTGGGACCACGCGGCGCGCTCCTCGCCGGTGCGCAGGTTCTTCAGGAACAGCGTGCTCTGGTTGCGCACGCGGCGCACGAAGGCCAGCCACTGGCCGTCCGGCGAAGGCGTGGGGCGCACCGCGCCGCCGGGGCCGCGCACCAGCGTCTCGGTGCTGCCGTCGCGCAGGTCCTGGCGGTAGATGCGGAAGATGTCGCCGTTGGCGTCCTTGTTGTATTCGAAGCTGGTGCCGGGCGTGCTGTCCTGCGAGTAGTAGAGGAAGTTGCCGTCCGGCGACAGCGCGGGCTCACCGCGGTCCTTCTGCCAGTTCGGCTTCTCGTTGAGCTGCAGGCCTTTGCCGCCGTTCACGTGGTACAGCCAGATCTCGCCCGAGCCCAACGAGCGCGTGCCGGTGAAGTGCTTGCGCGCGGCGATGTACTGGCCGTTCGGGTGCCAGACGGGGCTGTTCAGCAGCCGGTAGTCTTCCTTGGTGATGGCGCGCGCACCACTGCCATCCAGGTTCATGACCCAGAGGTTGTCGCCGCCGCCCGCATCGCTCACGTAGGCGATCTGCTTGCCGTCCGGCGAGAAGCGCGCCTGCTGCTCCCAGGCCATGGAATGTGTCAGCGGTTTGGCCTCCCCACCGGCCACCGGCAGCAGGTAGAGGTCGCCCAGCAGGTCGAAGACCAGGGTCTGGCCGTCGGGGCTGATGTCCACGCTCATCCAGGTGCCGGTGCGCGTGTCCAGCTTGACCGTCTTGGCCGGGCCGGGCGGCTGGTTGACGTTCCAGGCGGGCGGTTTGTCGGCAGCCGGCGGCGTGTCTGCGCCCCAGGTCGGAAAAGCCAGGGCCAGCGAGACGAGCGGCGCCAGGGTGCGGGCGCGAGCAAAGCCGGGAAGCGGGTGCATGCTGCAGGGTTCCTGTGGCACGACCCGCCTTGTGGGCAGACCTGCCGGGTCCATGAAAAACGGCGCCCGAAAGCGCCGCTGGAAGGTCTTGGCGCTCAGTCGACCAGGCGCCAGGCGACGGTCTCGCCGCCGCGCAGCGGCTTGAGCTGCGCGTCGCCAAACGGGATGGCCTCAGGCAAGGTCCATGCCTCGCGGACCAGCGTCACCGTGTCGGTGTTCGGCGGCAGGCCGTAGAAGGCCGGGCCGTGCAGGCTGGCGAAGCCTTCGAGCTTGTCCAGCGCACCGGCGTTGTCGAAGGCCTCGGCGTAAAGCTCCAGCGCGCTCAGTGCCGTGAAGCAGCCGGCACCGCAGACCGAGGCTTCCTTCATCACCGAGGCGTGCGGCGCGCTGTCGGTGCCGAGGAAAAAGCGGTCCGAGCCGGAGGTGGCCGCTGCGACCAGGGCCTGGCGGTGCACTTCGCGCTTGAGCACCGGCAGGCAGTAGTAATGCGGGCGCAGGCCGCCGAGGAAGATGGCGTTGCGGTTGTAGAGCAGGTGGTGCGCGGTGAAGGTGCCGGCCGTGTACTGGCCGGCCTGGGCCACGTATTCGGCCCCTTCCTTGGTCGTGAGGTGTTCCATCACGATCTTCAGCTCGGGGAAGTCCTGGCGCAGCGGCTTCATCACGCGCTCGACGAACACCGCCTCGCGGTCGAACAGGTCCACCTCGGGGTCCGTCACTTCCCCGTGCACCAGCAGCAGCAGGCCTTCGCGCTGCATCGCCTCCAGCGTCCTGTAGGACTTGCGCAGGTCGGTCACACCGGCGTCGCTGTTGGTGGTGGCGCCAGCCGGATAAAGCTTGAGCGCGACCACGCCGGCGGCCTTGGCCTTGGCAATCTCTTCCGGGGGCGTGTTGTCGGTCAGGTAGAGCGACATCAGCGGCTGGAAATCCCGCCCTGCGGGCACGGCGCCGAGGATGCGCTCGCGGTAGGCCGCTGCCTGCGCGGCCGTGGTCACCGGCGGGCGCAGGTTGGGCATGATCAGCGCGCGGCCCATCTGGCGCGCGCTGGCCGGCACCACGCCGTGCATGGGCGCGCCGTCGCGCACGTGCAGGTGCCAGTCGTCCGGGCGGATCAGGGTGAGGCGGTCCACGGCGGCGGGCGTGGTGGAAGCAGGGGAAATCGCGGCAGCAGTCATGCGGCGGATTCTCCCACCGGGGCGATGGCCGCTCCGCCGCGAAACCAATCCCCAAGCGTAGGACAAACCGCACGCGCGCGTGCGCTGCACGCTGGCATCAAGGACATCTGTTGCGCCGCATGATCAACCCCATTGCGACCCCTCCCAAGAATGTTCACGATGCCCTCGTGGACCGCCTGCGGTCGCGGCGGTCACGGGGTTTGTCTTCAGGAGCGCGCCATGTCTGAAATTGCTGTCCAGAAACAGATCTTCCCCAGCCCGCTGGCGGCCGAACGCCGCGACAGCGCCCGCCGACACATCGCGCGGCCCTTGCAGCTGCCTTCGGCCACCGCGCCCGGCATCAGCGAAGCCTCGTGCTGCGTGCCCGAGCAGGCCACGCCGGGACTGGTGGCCCTGCCCACCGGCCGGCTGGTCTGGTGGACCGGCCGGGTGGCCATCGGCCTGCGCTACCAGCCGCTAGCACGTTCGGTGGACACCGAGGTCAGCCAGTCCGCGGAGTGGATCCAGTCCCTCCTGCTGCATTGAGCACCCGGTCTCAGGCGTACCTGATCCCACCCGCCGGGCGGGCTGCGTCTCCGGCTCCGACAAAAAGGGCCGGCGCTCCCTTGACGGAGGCGCCGGCCCGGTCCTGCCCGTGAATCTCGGGCTGGCAGCTCACTGCCTGTTCAATGCTGCAGGATTTTCGACAGGAAATCCTTGGCGCGTGGGGAGCGTTCATCGGCATTGCCGAAGAAGGAATCCTTGTTGCAGTCCTCGATGATCTTGCCGGCGTCCATGAAGATCACGCGGTTGCTGACCTTCTTGGCGAAACCCATTTCGTGGGTCACGCACATCATCGTCATGCCCTCTTCGGCCAGCTTGACCATCACGTCCAGCACTTCGCCGACCATTTCCGGGTCCAGCGCCGAGGTGGGTTCGTCGAACAGCATCACCATCGGGTCCATGGACAGCGCGCGGGCAATCGCCACGCGCTGCTGCTGACCACCGGAGAGCTGGCCGGGGAACTTGTCCTTGTGGGCGCTCAGGCCCACGCGTTCCAGCATCTTCAGGCCGCGGACGATGGCGTCGTCCTTGCTGCGGCCCAGTACCTTGATCTGCGCCAGCGTCAGGTTCTCGGTCACCGAGAGGTGCGGGAACAGCTCGAAATGCTGGAACACCATGCCCACGCGGCTGCGCAGCTTGGGCAGGTTGGTCTTGGGGTCCGACAGGCTGATGCCATCGACCACGATGTCGCCCTTCTGGAACGGCTCCAGCGCGTTCACCGTCTTGATCAGCGTGGACTTGCCGGAACCCGATGGGCCGCAGACCACCACCACCTCGCCCTTCTTGATCGTCGTCGTGCAGTCCGTCAGCACCTGGAAGCTGCCGTACCACTTGGAGATGTTCTTGATGTCGATCACAGCATGTCCTTATCTGATGATGGCGATTTTCTTCTGCAGGCGACGCACCAGCATCGACAGGCTGAAGCAGATGACGAAGTAGACAACCGCGGCGACCAGGTAGGTCTCGACCGGGCGGTTGAAGTTCTTGCCGGCCACCTCGAAGCCCTTGAGCAGGTCATAGGCGCCGATGGCATAGACCAGCGAGGTGTCCTGGAACAGCACGATGGTCTGGGTCAGCAGCACCGGCAACATGTTGCGGAAGGCCTGCGGCAGCACCACCAGCTTCATGGTCTGCGCATAGGTCATGCCGACCGCGTAGCCAGCGTACTGCTGGCCGCGCGGCACGCTCTGGATGCCGGCCCGCATGATCTCCGAGTAGTAGGCTGCCTCGAACACCGAGAAGGTGATGATGGCCGACAACTCGGCGCCCATCGGGCGGCCGATCAGCAGCGGGATCAGCAGGAAGAACCACAGGATCACCATCACCAGCGGGACGGAGCGCAGCGTGTCCACGTAGATCGTGGCCGGCCACACCAGCCACGGCTTGCCGGACAGGCGCATCAGCGCCAGCAGCGTGCCCAGTGCGATGCCGCAGATCATCGCGACCAGCGTCAGCTGGATCGAGAAGAAAAAACCCTTGGCAATGAAGCTGGAGACGATCTGCCAGCTGAGGAAGGAAAAATCGAGATTCATCGCCCACCCCCCGCGACACCCGGCACACGGATCCAGCCTTCGATCAGTTTGGCGATCCGGTTGATGGCAAAGGCGGACACGAAGTACAGCCCGGTCACCGCGAGGTAGACCTCGATGCCGCGCGAGGTTTCCTCCTGCGCCTGCATCGCGAACTGGGTCAGTTCGGCCACGCTCACCGCGAAGGCCACCGACGAGTTCTTCACGATGTTCATGCTCTCGCTGGTGAGCGGCGGGATGACGATGCGGAAGGCCATCGGCAGGATCACGTAGCGGTAGGTCTGCGGCAGCGTCAGGCCCATCGCCAGGCCGGCGTAGCGCTGGCCCTTGGGCAGGCTCTGGATGCCGGCACGCACCTGTTCGGCCACGCGCGCCGAGGTGAAGAAGCCCAGGCCCACGACCACCAGCAGGAAGCTGGGCACCGCACGCAGCGGCGGCACCAGCGTGGGCAGCACGTGGTACCAGAGGAAGATCTGCACCAGCAGCGGAATGTTGCGGAACAGCTCGGTCCAGGCATTGCCGAAGGCCACCAGCGCCTTGCTCGGCGTGGTGCGCAGAATGCCCATCAGCGAGCCGACCAGCAGCGCCACGATCAGCGCCAGCAGCGAGACGCTCAGCGTCCAGCCCCAGGCCGACAGCAGCCAGTCCAGGTAGGTGACGTCGCCCTTGGCGCCGAAGCACCGCGGGGCCACCTGTTGCTCAATGGTGTCCTTGCAGAACACCTCCCAATCCCAAGTCGCCATTGCGAACTTCCCTCCTGGCTGGCCTTGATGAGTCATGAAGGGCGCCGCCGCTCAGCGACGGCGCCTCCGCATGAAGCGCAGATCACTTCTTCGCGTACTCTTCCATCGGCTTGTCGTTCGGGTTCGCCCAGGCCGCCTTGGTGGCTTCAGACAGCGGCAGGCCAACCTTGGTATTGGCCGGCGGGATGGGCTGCAGGAACCACTTGTCGTAGAGCTTGGCGATGTCGCCGGACTTCATCATCGCCTTGATGCTGTCGTCCACGGCCTTCTTGAAGGCCGGGTCGTCCTTGCGGATCATGATCGCGATCGGCTCGACCGACAGCACTTCGCCGACGATCTTGAAGTCGGCCGGGTTCTTGGCCTTGGAGATGTTGCCGGCCAGGATCTGGCCGTCCATCACGAACGCATCGGCGCGGCCGGATTCCAGCAGCAGGAAGCTGTCGGCGTGGTCCTTGCCGAAGAGCTCCTTGAAGTCCACGCCGGTGGCGCGCTCGTGCTTGCGCAGCGTCTGCACCGAGGTGGTGCCGGTGGTGGTCGCAATCGTCTTGCCAGCCAGTTGGGCAATGCCAGTGATGCCGGAGCTGGCCTTCACCGCGATGCGCACTTCTTCGACGTAGGTCGTGACGGCGAAGGCCACGTCCTTCTGGCGGGTCGCGTTGTTGGTGGTGGAGCCGCACTCGATGTCCACGGTGCCGTTCTGGACCAGCGGAATGCGGTTCTGCGAAGTGACCGGCTGGTACTTCACGGCCAGCGAGCTCAGGCCCAGCTGCTTGCGCACGTCACTCAGCACCTTCTCACAGATCTCGATGTGGTAGCCGACGTACTTGCCGTCACCCAGGGTGTACGACAGCGCGCCGGACGACTCGCGCACGCCCATCGTGACGCTGCCGCTGTCCTTGATCTTCTTCAGCGTGTCGGTGGCCTGGGCATGCACGCTGCCCACCACGGCGGACAGGGCAGCCGCAGCCAGCAATGCACGGCGGGTCGAAGGGGAAGCAAGTTTGGTGAACATCAAGGACTCCATCATGGTCAGGAAACGAAAAAAGGAAACGCGGGCCAGCCTCAGGGGAGCGGCTGGTCACCGGGTTGGCGGTAAAGCTTGAGCAGAGACTCGGAGGGCGGCCAGTTCAGGTTCTGGCCGCGCGGCGGAATGGGCCGCTGGAACCAGCGGGTGTAGATCTTCAAGGCCTCGCCGCTGGTCAGCAAGCGGGTCAACGCGCGGTCCACGACGGCCTTCAGCGCCGGGTCGTCGCGCCGCATCATGCAGCCGTAGACCTCGGAGGACATCGGCGTGCCGGTGACGATCCAGTCCTCGGGTTGTCGGGCCTTGGCGCGCTCGCCGTAGAGCAGCGCGTCGTCCAGCATCAGCGCCTCGACCTGGCCTTGCTCCAGCGCCTGGAAGGCGTCGTCGTGGTCGCGCGCGGTGACGATCTGGATGCGGCTGCCGCGGGACTCGTTGTAGGTGCGCAGCAGCCGGTCCGAGGTGGTGCCGGAGGTGACGACAACCTTGCGGCCGGCCAGGTCGGCAAAGTCCTGGATGGCAGCGCCGCGCTTGACCAGCAACCGCGTGCTGATGACGAAGATGGAGGTGGAAAACGCCACCAGCCGGCCGCGCTCGGCCGTGTTCGAGGTCGAGCCGCATTCCAGGTCCACGGTGCCGTTCTGCACCAGCGCCAGGCGGTTCTGCGAGGTGACGGGCACCAGCTTGAGCGTCAGCGCCGGCAGCCTCAGCTCGGCCTTGATCGCATCGGCCACCTTCAGCATCAGGTCCTGCGAGTAGCCGACCACCTGGCGCTTGCCGTCGTAATACGAAAACGGCACCGAGGACTCTCGGTGGCCCAGGTTGATGGTGCCGGTTTCGGCAATGCGCGCCAGCGTGGGCGAGGCCGGCACCGCGCTGGCCGCGGCAGCCACCGGTGTGGCCGCGCGGCCCACCAGCGCCAGCCCGCAAAGGGCGACGGCAGCGCACAGCCTGGCGGCTGTTTGCCTCATCGCTCCCCTTGCCTGGTGACTGCCCATCTGCTGCTGGCCTGCTTGTACGGTATTGGCGGCGCATTTGCGCCATCCACCCCCTAATGCAGGCACCGTGCCAGCCCAGCGCGGCGGGGCACCAAACCGCTTTTCCCCGCTGGCGAGGCCAGCTGGCAGCCGCGCCGAACGGAAAACCGTCCGAGCCAGTCCGCAGCGCGAACGGATTCCCGTCCAGATAGCTTGAGCCGCCCAGCCCGGCCCACACGCAGGCCGCCAAATCTGCCCGTCCAGACTGGCGTTTGCGCAAGCCGAGGGTCCTGCCCAACGCACGGGCGCCCCGCGCTTGGCACTGGGCACCAGTCGCGAGCCACCATTGCCAGGTTGGACCGGCGCCGCTAGTATTACCGTGTAATACTTGGAGACGCAATGGCAGTCACGTCAGTCACCAGCAAAGGGCAGGTGACCATCCCGAAGGAACTGAGACAGCAGCTCGGCATTCGGCAGGGCAGCCGCATTGAGTTCTCGCTGGTCGGTGACCACGTCGAAATGCGGGTCCGGAGTTCGCCCTCCGGCGAGGCCGGCAGCGGGTTCGGCATGCTCAAGACCCGGCGCACGACCGTGCCGGCGGATCTCGATCCCGCCATGTTGATCAAGCGCGGACTCAAGCGATGATCGGCCTGGACACCAACGTCCTGGCCCGGTACTACATCGACGATGAGGCGGACGCCGAGGCGCAGCGCCAGCGCCTGGCAGCTCGGCGCCTCATCGAGTCCGGTCAGCCACTGATGGTGTGCAAGTCCGTGGTTCTCGAGCTTGAATGGGTCATGCGCGGTTACTACGGTTTCGACCACGCCGAGGTGGCCTCTGTCATGCGGCACCTGCTTGCGCAGGCTCACATCACCCTGGAAGACCGCGAGGCCATTGAGCAAGCGCTCTCCAACAGTGGGGCAGGCATTGATTTCGCTGACGCGCTGCACCACGCAAGCTACAAATCTTGCGAGAGCCTCGCAACATTCGATGATCGCAAGTTCGCCCGGCGAGCCAAGAAGCTCGGACTGGCACCTGCCGTGATGGTCCTGGCGTAGCGGACGGCCTGAAGCATCACGGCAAGTTCGCACCCTTGAGCATTCAGGGCCAGGTTCCGGCGTGATGCGTTTGGCAGAACGCACCTGTCAGGGCGCTCCCAGTTCTGGACAGCGAGGCCCAGGATGTTGCGGAGACGAACGCCCGCTCGGCGCTTGAGTCGATTGAGCTCTGCCGTGAGCTTCAGAACAGCTGCGTGAACAGCCAGTACAGCGAGCCGGACAGCACGATGGCCGCCGGCATCGTCAGCACCCAGGCCATCAGCAGGTTGCGGATGGTGGACCACTGCAGGCCGGAGCGGTTGGCGGCCATCGTGCCGGCCACGCCGGACGACAGCACGTGCGTGGTCGAGACCGGCAGGCCGTAGATGTCGGCCGCGCCAATCGTCAGCATCGCCACCAGTTCCGCCGACGCGCCCTGCGCATAGGTCAGGTGCGTCTTGCCGATCTTCTCGCCCACCGTCACGACGATGCGCTTCCAGCCCACCATCGTGCCCAGGCCCAGCGCGATGGCGACCGCCACCTTGACCCACAGCGGGATGAACTTGGTCGCGTCGTCGATGCCGCTCTTGAAGGCCTTCAGGTTGGCCTTGGACTGTGCGTCCAGCTTGCCCTCGCCGGACTTGTCCAGCAGGCGGATGGCTTCCGAGGTCAGGTACATGTCATTGCGCACATTGGCCACCGCAGCCGCAGGCACCTTGGCCAGCGAGCCGTGGGCCTGGACCTGCGCGCCGATGTTGCCGGCCATCTCGGCCAGTGCCGGCACGACTTCGGGCGTGTAGGCCTTGGTGCGCACGTAGTCACTGAGCACCTTGCGCGCGTCCGCTGGCACCACCAGCACTGCGTTGCCGGACAGCGATTGCTGCGTGACCTGGGCCATCGCGGTGAACTGCACCGTCTGCTCGACCGGCATCGCGCGGTTCAGCGCATAGGCCATCGGCACCGTGCCGACGAGGATCAGCATGATCAGGCCCATGCCCTTCTGGCCATCGTTCGAGCCGTGCGCAAACGACACGCCGGTGCAGGTCAGCACCAGCAGGCCGCGGATCCACCACGGCGGCGGCGTCTGGCCCTTGGGCTCTTCGTACAGCTCGCGCTTCTTGACCAGCGCGCGCAGCACCACCAGCAGCAGCGCCGCGCAACCGAAGCCCACCAGCGGCGACAGCAGCAGCGAATAGCCGACCTTGGTGGCCTGCGCCCAGTCCACGCCGCTGGTGCCGTCCCGGCCATGCATCAACGCATTGGCCACGCCCACGCCGATGATGGAGCCGATGAGGGTGTGCGACGACGAGGCTGGCAGCCCCAGCCACCAGGTGCCCAGGTTCCACAGGATGGCCGCGATCAGCAGCGCAAAGACCATCGCGAAGCCTGCCCCCGAACCAACCTGCAGGATCAGCTCCACCGGCAGCAGCGAAATGATGCCGAACGCCACCGCGCCGCTGGAGACCAGCACGCCCAGGAAGTTGAAGAAGCCCGACCAGACCACCGCCACGTTGGGCGGCAGCGAGTGGGTGTAGATGACCGTGGCGACCGCGTTGGCGGTGTCGTGGAAACCGTTGACGAACTCGAAGCCCAGCGCGATCAGCAGCGCCACGCCCAGCAGCAGGTAAGGCACCCAGGTCGTTGCCACTGCGCCCGCCTCGGTCACGTCGCGCGTCAGGCTGTAGCCGGTGAACAACAGCCCGGCGGCCAGCAAGCCGATGAAGACGATGGCCGTCACCGGTCCAGGTTTGTGGTCCAGGTGCGGCTTGGCACTGGGGGCCGCGGGCAGGCCGGCGTGCGTGGCGGATGTGGTCATGGGGTGGGCTCCAGGCTGCCGTGCAACAGAACCCGGTGAGGCTAGCGAGGCAATGTGGCAGCGGCGTGACGCCGCCGGCCCGGCGCTCAAGCCAGAGAAGCGAGGGCTGCATCCACCTGCTGCAGGCGCTGCGCGACGCTGCCGCTGGCGCGAAGCCACGGCCCCGACTGTTCGGCCAGGCGCGCCTCGTACCAGGCCTGCTGCTGCAGCCGGAAACCGGCCGGCTGGCGCGTGCCGTCCTGCTCGAAGGCAATGTCCGGCTCGCACAGCACCGTGAGCGCATAGCGGCGCCCGGCCAGCGCCTGCAGCGCTGACGGTTGCGCGCCGAACATCCAGCCGGCGTAGCCCAGCGTGGTCAGCGGCGAGGTGTCGCAGAACAGCAGGCGGTTGGCATGGCCCGCCGCCTCGTCTTCGCGCTCGACCTGGATGCGGCCGATGTCCAGCAAGTCCTGCAGCGCCAGCTCGCCGCCGCAGGCCAGCCAGCGTTCGCGGCCGTATTCGGGCACCCAGCGAGTCTCATGCCGCTCGGCCAGCGCCTGCGCCAGCATGGTCTTGCCGGTGGACTCGCCACCCAGCAACACCACGCGCTGCACGAAGTCCCGGTAGACCTGCGGGTGCAGCCACTCGCGGTGGGCATGCACGTCGGCGCGGATGCGCGTCGCGCTGATCGGTCGCGCACTGCGCGCCGGGTCCACAGAAACTGGCGCCACCGCATGGCCCAGCGCCTGACTGAGCACCGCCGCGCAGGGCTGCAGGTAGGCCTCGCTGGCGAACATCGCGTCGGGCCGCAGGTCCAGCGGGGCGGTGAGCAACCAGGCCAGGTAGGCCTGCTGCTGGGCATCGGCCGCGGCGTTGCCCGGCATGGGCTGGAACGGCAGGCCGCGCGCCTGGCAGCGGCGCTGCACGTCCTCGTCGTCGAGCTGGATGTTGAGCACTTGCGGAAAACGCCGCTGCAGCCAGCGCTCGCGCCGCGCCCGGTCGCACCCAGCCAGCACCGGCTCGCTGTAGCCCAGCACCAGCACCTGCTCGCAGCAGGCCAGCGCGTGCGCGATGACCAGTTCATGCCCGAGGTGCAGCGGCGAGAACTTGCCGACCACCAGGCCGAGTCGGAACCTCGTCATGCCAAAGCCGGCGCGCGATGCTGCAGCCGGTGCCAGCGCCACCAGCCGTACCAGGCGTTGAGCCAGAACAGCGTGTAGAGCCCAGCAGTGAGAAATAGCCCGCGGCTCAGGTACAGCGGCACCGACAGCGTGTTGACCACCAGCCAGGCGGGCCAGGTCTGGTGATGGCCGCGCATCAGCAGGACCTGCGCGATCACGCTGGTCACCAGCACGGCGGAATCCCAGAACGGCGCGTAAGCCTGCGTGAAGCGCTGCAGCAGCGCGCCATAGGCCAGCGCCACCACGAGACCGGCTAGCACCATGCCCAGCAGGCTGCGGCCTGCCAGCGCCTGCCGCTGCTGGGTGGCGGCAGGCCCGCCGGCGCGCTGCCATTGCCACCAGCCCGAAGCGCTGGTGGCGATGAAGAACAGCTGCAGCGTGAGGTCCGCATACAGCTGGTTCTGCCAGAACAGCCAGCCAAACAGCGCGCTGCCGATGATGCCAGTGGGCCAGGTGGCCACGCGGGCCTGCGCAGCCAGCAGCACCGACAGCGCGGTGACGAGGTTGGCCGCCCATTCCAGCGGCGAGAGGTCGGCAAGGTTCATCGGGATGGGGGTGAGAGTTCGCTGGTGTATTGACGCACCTTGTCCTCTGCTTGCAGCGGCAGGACGGTCAAGGGCCAGTCGCCGAGCAGACCGGCGATGGTGGGCGCCAGTTCGGGGCTTGTCGGGCCGGCCACACGCAGGCACAACCCGCCGTTGGCCGCCTGGTGAAGGGCGTAGCGCTGCAGGTCGAAGCGCCGCAGCGCCTGCGTCAGCTCGACGTTGTTGACCCACGCGCCGCTGCGTGCGAGGAAGCGCACCGGCGGGCGGCCCTGCAGGTCGCGCAGCGTGGGACCGAGGGTGGTCATGACCAGGCGCGCATGGTCGCCGGTGCGGTAGCGCAGCAGCGGCAGGCAGGGGTTGAAGCCACCGCTGAGCGTCACCTCGCCGAGCTCGCCCGGGGGCAGCGCGCGGCCGGCCTCGTCCAGGATCTCGACGAACAGCCGCGGTTGCAGCAGCACAAAGCCTTGCGCGGCTTGAACAAACGCAGCAATCGGCCCGGCCTCGTTCATCGAATAGACGTCCACCACCGGGCAGCCGAAGCGTGCGGCCAGGCGGTTCCGCTGCCCGTCGGACATGGCCATTGACGTGGACAGCAAGGCCTGCGGGCGGTGTTGCATGGCCAGCGTGGCGAGCTCGTCCAGCGACACCGGGTCGCCCGAGATCAGCTCAGGGGCCATCGCATCCAGGTAGGTCGCTCGGTCGGACGCGTGGTGCCATTCGCCCGGATGCAGGTTGATCTTCGCCAGCCCGCATTCGCCGCGCAGCGGGTTCACCGAGACATAGGTGAAGCAGCGCTGCTGGAAGCCGGCCAGCACCACGCCCACGTCGCCCTGCCCGGCCTGCAGCCGCACGCCATGCAGCGCCAATGCGCGCTCGTGCAGGGCTGCGTAGCTGGCCGCGGTGGCGGGCGTGGACGGCACGCGGATCGGGTGGCCTGTGGTGCCGCTGGTGGTGAAGCAGATCAGGTCCGGGGACTGCAGGTGGCGCGGGACGTGACGCGCCAGGTCGGCCTGCAGGTCCGCCCGCGAGGTGGTGGGCAGCGCCTGCCAGCCGTGGCGCAGCGCCGCGAGCGACGGCCAGGCCGCCACCGACGCCTGCTGTCGCAGCCACCAGGGCCACAGCCAGGCGGGCGGCGCGCCGTGCACACGCGGCTGCACGCCCGCATGGCGCAGGAAGGCATGGCGCGCGCGCTGCGCCCATTGCACGGCGGGGGTGAGCCGGTGGCCGCTGAAGTCCCGGAAGACCGGCGCGGCGGGATGCGCGCGCAGACGTCGCAGCATGGCCTCGCCGGACGGCGTGAGCCCGGGCAGGCGCGCTGGCGAGGTCAGCTCGCGCCACTGCTGCTCCGGCGACAGCGTGGTGCTCATTCCCGTGTGTACTTGTCAGCGCCTTCCTGGGCTGCCTGTGCGTCCAGGTAGGCCTGCAGGTCGGAAGCGCTGGCTGGCGGGGCGGCGGCACGTGCCGCCTGCGCCGCCGCCATCCCCGCATCGGCCGCGGCCCGGCTGGCCTGCGCCTCTGCCACGATGGCCGGCAATCGCAACCACCAGTGCAGCCAGCAGGCGGCGGTGACGGCCAGTGCCAGTGCGGTGCAGCCGGCCAGCAGCGGCGCGCCGAGCTGCCAGGTGTCCAGCACACGGCCGAGCAAACCGAACACCGAACCGGCCAGGATGGGCAGCGCAGCGTAGCCCCAGGAGCCAAGGCCGAACAGCAAACCCATCACCAGCATGGCGGCCAGCACCCAGACCGGCAGCGCCAGGCCGGCGGGCTGCACAAAGAAGTACCCCAATCTCAGGCCCAGCGCCAACAGCGCCAGCCAGGCGCCCAGGCCCGCGACGCGGCGCATCCGGGGCCCCAGCACGGGCTGCACGTTTTGCGCGATCAGCGTGATGGCGATGAAGGGCAGCAGCAGCCACCAAAAGAGCCACGGCCAGCCCGGCACACCCGCCACCCAGCGCAGGCTCGCCACCGCCAGGGCCTGGCCCTGCAGCAAGGCCATGAGTGCCGCCCCACCCGGCTTGGTTGGCAGCAGCAGCCAGCCGCTGAGGTGCAATTCCACCGCGGTGACGAGCAGCAGCAAGGCGCAGCCCAGGTGCCAGCGCCTGCCAGTCGGTTCCGGCGAGACCAGCGCCAGGATCGCGATGCCTGCGGCCAGGGCCGCGCAGAGCTGGCACAGCCAGCGCGGCGGCAGGCCAGGCTGTTGCGGCAGGAACACCCACAAGCCCAGCAGGATGGCCATGAGGCCGCACGCCATCCCACTGCGCCGCCGCCATGGACTCATCGCCGACCAGGCCAGGTTCAACCGACTCAGGCTCATTCGGCCGCCGGCTCGCTGTTCAACCCGTACTTGCGGATCTTGTCGTTCAGCGTGGTCTTGGGCACGCGCAGCGCCTGGGCGGTGCGGGCGATGTGGCCGCCCTGGCGCTGCAGCGCCTCGCGAATGAGGCTGCGCTCGAAGTCCTCCACCGTCTCGGCAAGAGACAGGCTCTGCGGCGGTTGGGGCTGGTCGGCCGCCACGCCGCCCAGCACTTCGCTGTGCACGCCGAGCACAAGGCAGTCGGCCACGTTGCGCAGTTCGCGCACATTGCCGGGCCAGTCATGCGCCATCAAGGCACGCAACTGCGCCGGGCTCACCTCGGGCTGCGGCAGGCCGTAGCGGCTGGCGGCCAGCAGCAGGAAATGTTCGAGCAGCAGCGGGATGTCCTCGCGGCGCTCGCGCAGCGGCGGCAGCTCGATGGTGACGACGTTGAGCCGGTAATAGAGATCGCTGCGGAAGGTGTTCTGTTTCGCACGCTGAAGCAGGTCATCCTTGGTCGCGGCGACCACGCGGCAGTCCACCGAGACGCGCTCGTTCGAGCCCAGGCGCTCGACCACGCGGTCCTGCAGAACGCGCAGCAGCTTGACCTGGACGCCCAGCGGCATGCTCTCCACCTCGTCCAGGAACAGCGTGCCACCGTGGGCATGCTCGATCTTGCCGATGCGGCGCTTGGCTGCGCCGGTGAAGGCGCCGGCCTCGTGGCCGAAGAGCTCGCTGTCGATGATGCTGTCGGGCAGGCCGCCGCAGTTCAGCGCCACCAGCGGCGCCTTCTGCCGGCCGGACAGCTCATGCAGCGCCTGCGCCACCAGCTCCTTGCCGGTGCCGGTTTCGCCCTTGACCAGCACGTCCACCGCCGAGCCGGCGACGCGCGAGACCAGCTGCCGCACCGCGGCCATCTGCGGCGAGCGGCCCACCAGCTTGGCCACCCCGCCTTCCTTGCGCGCCAAGGCTTGCCGCAGCGAAAGCACCTCCAACGTCAGCGCACGTTTTTCCAGCGCCCGCCGCACCACTTCGACCAGCACCTCGGGCGAAAACGGCTTCGGGATGAAGTCGTAGGCGCCGCTGCGCATGGCCTCGACGGCCAGTGTCACGTCGCCATGGCCGGTGATCATGATGACCGGAAGGTCGGCGTCCAGCTCGCGGCAGCGGCGCACCAGCGACAGGCCATCGGCCCCGGGCAGCCGCATGTCGGTGACGACCACGCCTTCGAAGCCGGGCTGCAGCCGCGGCAGCGCGGCTTCCACCGATTCAACTGCCTCGACGCGCAAACCCGCGAGTTGCAGGGCCTGCTGGCAGCCCAGCTGCATCGGCAGGTCGTCTTCCACCAGCAAAACGGTGAGGGGCGCGGTCATGGGGTATCGTCAGGCGGCAACGGCAGGGACAGGCGGAAGCAGGCGCCGCCGTCGGCGTGATTGTCCGCCTCCAGCTCGCCGCCGGCCTCGCGGGCAATGTCGCGCGAAATGGCCAGCCCCAGGCCCAGGCCGACGCCGGCTTCCTTGGTGCTGAAAAACGGTTCGAACAGCCGTGCCTTGACCGCCTCGGCCAGGCCGCTGCCGCTGTCGTGCACGGTGACCCAGGCCTGTTCGCCCTGCACGCCCGCGGCCAGCCGCAGCACACGTTCCGGTGCATCGCGCATCGCATCCAGCGCATTGCCGATCAGGTTGATCAGCACCTGTTCCAGCCGGTTCGGGTCGCACCAGGCGAAGACCTGGCCGGGCGCGATGGCGTTCTGCACCTGCACGCATTCCTTGCGCAGCCGCTGGTCGTAGAGGAACAGCGCGTTGCCCAGCGCGACCGCCACGTCGGTGCGGGCTGGCCGGGCCTGCGACTTGCGCGCGAAGCCCTTCAGCGGCTCGATGATGGCGCCCATCTGGTCGGCCAGCCGGGCCAGGATGCCCAGGTTGCTGCCCACCGTCTCCAGCTCGCCGCGGCGCATGAATTCGACCGCGTTGGCCGACAGCGTGCGGATGGCCCCGAGCGGCTGCGTCAGCTCGTGCGTGATGCCGGTGGCCAGCTGACCCAGCGCGGCCATCTTGCCGGCGTGCACGAGCTCGTCCTGCGCGTTGCGCAGCGTGCGCTCGGCCTGCTCGCGGTCGCGCACTTCCTTGCGCAGCTGGCGGTTGGCGTCGCTCAGCGCCTGGGTGCGCAGCAGCACCTTTTCCTCCAGCTCGCGGTTGGCCATCAGCTTCTGGCGCACGATGCGGCGGCGCTGGTTGACCAGCACGCCCAGCAGCAGCAGGAAACCGGCGCTGACGGCCGCGAGGAAGCTGGCGCGCACGGCGTCCTGCCGCACCACTTGCAAGTCGGTGAACATCAGCAGCCGCCAATCCATGCCGTCCAGCGTGCGGCCCAGCACCAGCACGCCACGCGTGGCGCCGGGCCGGCTGCGCGCGCCCGCCTGGCCCAGGCCTTCGGGCAGCACGCCTTCGACGATCTGGCTGTCCTCGTCCACCCGCAGGTCCACCTGCAGCGGAAAGCGGGTGATGCGCTGCTCGCCGTAGAGGCGCGTCAGCTGCAGGTCCACGCGGCGGTCCAGCGCCAGGTCGGTCAGCGCGGTGTAGCGCCACTCAGGGCGCGAGGAGAGCACGACGACCTGGTTCGAATCCGCCAGCAGCGCCGGCGCGCCCAGCAGCGACCAGGCCTGGTTGACCGGCTCCAGGCTGATCTGGATCACCGCGACGCCGAGCACGCGCGCGCCGTCGTGCACCGGATGGGAGACGAAGTAGCCGGGCCGCCCGTCGCGCACGCCAATGGCGAAATGCCGGCCCACGCGGCCGGCCAAGGCTTCGAGGAAATACGGCCGGAACGACAGGTCTTCGCCCAGCACGGCCGGCTCGCTGGCGGCCAGCACCTGGCCGCGCTCGCCGAGCACGAAGACCGCTGCGCTGCCCAGGTGGGCATTGAGCCGGCGCAGGTAGCTGCTGGCCTGCGCGGCGCGGGCGCCGTCGCCCGGCTGGCGCAGCAGCGCCAGCACCTCGGGGTGCAGCTGCAGCGTGGCCGGCACGTATTCCAGCTGCCGCACCATGCCCTGCACCACCGAGGCGAACAGGTCCAGCTGGTGGTTGGACTCGGCTCGCAAGGCCTCGGTGCCCTGGCGCACGCTGGCACTGAAGCCGGCCCAGCCCGCCAGCACCACGATGGCCAGCGACAGCAGCGTGAGCAGCACCGGCCGCGCGGCGGCGCGGCGCTGCGCGGCATTCAGCTGCGGGGCGGGTGCGCTCACCGGTGGCTCAGCCGCTGCGCCCGGCCCGGTCTTTCAGGAAGGACCACAACTCCTCGGCCGCCGGCTTCACATGCCGGGCCGAGGCCGGCCGCTCGCGGTAGATGCGCACTTCCATCGTCAGCTCGAAGTCGCTGCTGCCGGCGGCCACCAGGCGGCGCGAGCGCATTTCCTTGCGCACCGAGCTGGCCGGCAGGAAGGCCAGGCCGTGGCCCTCGGCGGCCATGGCCTTCAGGCCCTCGGCCATGTCGGTCTCGTAGATCGGGTCCAGGTGCGGCGGCTGCGGCGCGTGCTTGATGATCTGCTCGACCAGGCGCGCCAGGTAGGCGCCGGAGGCGTAGCTGAGGAAAGGCACCGGCTCGCGCGCGGTGCCGGGCAGGCGGAACAGGGGCTGGCCGTCCGGCCCGGCCTTGGCATAGGGCGCCACGGTCTCGTGGCCCAGGCTCAGCATGTCGTAGCGCTCGGAGCTGAGCTGCAGCGGCTGGGTGGCGTGGTGGTAGGCGATCAGCAG
The DNA here is from genome assembly GCF_021043325.1 of Ideonella azotifigens. Classification (NCBI taxonomy): domain Bacteria; kingdom Pseudomonadati; phylum Pseudomonadota; class Betaproteobacteria; order Burkholderiales; family Sphaerotilaceae; genus Ideonella; species Ideonella azotifigens. The sequence goes on along the minus strand of NZ_JAJNKD010000001.1, from coordinate 740,122 downwards.
GTCGCAGCTGCCTTCGGTCAGGCGCATCACCGCGTCGTGCACGTTCATCGCGATCAGCCGGCTCTTCAGTCCCTTGAAGTGCTGCTTGAGCTCCATCAGCCAGTGCGGGAAAAACGTGAACGCCATCGTGTGCGGCACGGCGAACTCGATCATGTCCTGCCCGGCCACCTGATGGCTGCGCATCATGTTGCGCGTGGCCTGCAGCGAGCCCAGCACTTCCAGCGCCTGGGCATGGAAGGTCTCGCCTGCGGGGGTCAGCCGCGTCGGGTAGGCCGAGCGGTCGACCAGGTCGATCCCGGCCCAGGCTTCCAGCGCCTGGATGCGGCGCGAAAACGCCGGTTGGGTCACATGCCTCAGCTGGGCCGAACGCGAGAAGCTGCGGGTTTCGGCCAGGCTGACGAAGTCTTCGAGCCACTTGGTGTCCATGGCCGATTATGGGATGGGCGTCACCACGCCCTGCCCGGAGAAATGCCCGTTGAGGTTGGCAATGAAGCGGTCCACCATGGCCAGCGCGGACTCGGGCGACTGGCCCCCGACGTGCGGCGTCAGCACCAGGTTCTGCTGCAGGTCCAGCAAGGGCTGCGGCGGCTCGGGCTCGCTCTCGTAGACGTCCAGCCCGGCGCCGGCAATGCCGCCGCTGCGCAGCGCAGCGGCCAGCGCCTCGGTGTCGACCAGGCTGCCGCGGCTGATGTTGACCAGGTAGCCCTGGGGGCCCAGCGCGGCCAGCACTTCGGCGTTGACCATGTGGTGCGTCTCGGGCCCGCCGGGCGCGGCCAGCACCAGCACTTCGCACCATTCGGCCAGCGCCAGCGGGCTGTCGAAGAAGCGGTGCGCCAAGCCTTCGCGCGGGCGGCGCGCGTGGTACCCGACGGGCATGTCGAAGCCGCTGGCGCGCTTGGCAATGGTGCTGCCGATGGCGCCCAGGCCCACCAGGCCCAGCTTCTTGCCGGTGAGTTGCGGCAGCATGGGCAGGCTCTCGCGGCGCACGCCGCTGCGCGCAGCGCGGTCGTTCTGCGGCAGCTGGCGCACGCAGGCCAGCAGCAGCGCCATCGCCTGATCGGCCACCGAGTCGGCATTGGTGTTGGCGCCGTGGCCGAGCGCGATGCCGCGCGCGCGGGCCGCTGCCACGTCGATGCGCTCGTAACCCACACCCAGCGCGCAGACCAGTTCCAGATGCGGCATGGCCTGCATTTCCTCGGCCGTCAGGCCGATGGTGCCGATGGTCAGCACCGCGTTGATGCGGGCGCCGTGTTCGGCAATGGCCGATGCGCGCTTGGCACGGGGCGCGTAGATCAGCTCGCAGTGCGCCGCGATCATCGCGCGGTGCGCGTCGGACAGGGCATTCAGCATCAGCACAACGGGTTGCATCGCTCCGCTCACTCCAATTGAAAAAGGGACAGGAATGGAAACCTTCAGAGCACCACCGGCGCTGCCTCGCTGCGGTGCTGCAGCGTCCACATGCGGGCATAGCGCCCGCCCTGGGCCAGCAGGGCTTCGTGGTGGCCCCGCTCGACCACGCGGCCGGCCTCCATCACCAGGATCTCGTGCGCGTCGACCACGGTGGACAGCCGGTGGGCGATGACCAGCGTGGTGCGGCCCTCGGCGGCGCTCTTCAGCTCGGCCTGGATGGCGCGTTCGTTGGCCGAATCCAGCGCCGAAGTGGCCTCGTCGAAGATCAGGATGGGCGGGTTCTTCAGCAGCGTGCGGGCAATGGCAATGCGCTGCTTCTCGCCGCCGGAGAGCTTCAGCCCGCGCTCGCCCACCGTCGTCTCATAGCCCTTGGGCTGGGCCGCGATGAAGCTGTGGATGTGGGCGGCGCGCGCCGCGGCTTCGATCTCTTCCTGCGTGGCGCCGGTGCGGCCGTAGCCGATGTTGTAGCCCACGGTGTCGTTGAACAGCACCGTGTCCTGCGGCACGATGCCGATGGCCCGGCGCAGGCTGTCCTGGGTGACCGCGCGGATGTCCTGGCCGTCGATGGTGATGCGACCGCCACCGGCCTCGCTGACGTCGTAGAAGCGGTACAGCAGCCGCGCCAGCGTGCTCTTGCCCGCACCGCTGGCGCCGACCACGGCCACCGTCTTGCCCGCCGGGATCTCGAAGCTCAGGTCATGCAGGATGGGCCGCGCCGGGTCGTAGGCAAAGCGCACGTTCTCGAAGCGCACCGCCCCGCCGCGCACCTGCAGGTCCTGCGCGCCCGGCGGATCCTGCACCTCGCGCTCGCGCTCCAGCAGCTTGAACATCTTGTCCAGGTCGGTGATGCTTTGCTTGACCTCGCGGTACAGCACGCCCAGGAAGTTCAGCGGAATGTAGAGCTGGATCAACAGCGCGTTGACCATCACCAGGTCGCCCAGCGAGCGGTGGCCGTCCACCACGCCGGAAGTGGCCCGCCACAGCATGGCCAGCAGCGAGGTCGCGATGATCAGCTGCTGGCCGGTGTTCAGCATCGACAGCGTGGTCTGCGACTTGATCTGCGCGCGGCGGTAGGCGTCCAGCCCGCGGTCGTAGCGCTCGGCCTCGAAGTCCTCGTTGTTGAAATACTTCACCGTCTCGTAGTTCAGCAGCGCGTCCACTGCCCGGCTCTGGGCCTTGGAGTCCAGCTCGTTCATCGTGCGGCGGTACTGGGTGCGCCATTCGGTGACGCTGACGGTGAAGACGATGTAGCTGGCCAGCGCCGCCAGCGTGATCCAGACAAAGCCGGCGTCGAACTGGGTGCCCAGCAGCACCATCGCCAGCGTCAGCTCCACCAGCGTGGGCAGGATGGTGTAGAGCGAATACGAGATCAGCGACTGCAGCGCGCGCGTGCCGCGCTCGATGTCACGGGTCATGCCGCCGGTCTGCCGCTCCAGGTGGAAACGCAGGCTGAGCGCATTCAGGTGCCGGAAGGTCTGCAGCGCGATCTGGCGCGAGATGCCGTGCGTGGCCTTGGCGAACACCAACTCGCGCAGCTCGCCGAACACCGAGGTGGCCAGCCGCAGCCCGGCATAGGCCAGCAGCAGCGCCACCGGCACCACCAGCAGCGCGCGCCGGTCGCCAGCCGGAATGGACAGGCTGTCGACCATGTGCTTGAGCAGCAGCGGCACGCCCAGGTTGGCCACCTTGGCCGAGATCAGGCAGCCCAGCGCCAGCACCACCCGCAGCTTGTACTGCCACAGGTAGGGCAGCAGGCGCTTGAGCGTGGCCCAGTCGGAGCGCTCCGGGGCTGCACCGGCCGCAGGTGCAGGGGGTTCCGACAGGGCAGAGGAAGCGCGGCGCATCGTGAAACAATCCAGCGAGATGTATGTCGATTCAAAGGAACCTTGCATGAGCGCAGCTCCCACGCCTTCCAGTGTGCCCCAGGCCGGCACGCCGGGCTTGCCGACCGATCAAACCCTGGTCATGCGTGTGATGCCCATGCCGGCCGATGCCAATGGCAACGGCGACATCTTCGGCGGCTGGATCATGGCCCAGGTGGACCTGGCCGGCTCGGTGCTGCCGGCGCGCATTGCCAAGGGCCGCATCACCACGGTGGCGGTCAACGAGTTCATCTTCAAGCAGCCGGTCTCGATGGGCGACCTGCTGAGCTTCTACGCCACCGTGACGCGCATCGGCCGCACCTCGGTGACGGTGCGCGTGGAGGTGTTCGCCGAGCGCAATCCCAGCAACCTGCAGGTGGTGAAAGTGACCCAGGCCAATCTGACTTACGTGGCCATCGACATGAACGGCCAACCGCGCGAGATCCCCAAGCCGCTGGCCGAATGATCCTGCACTGACGCTGCACAACCAACACGAGACACCCCATGTTCAAGAGCCTGCGAGTTCCGGAGCGCGCGTTTGCGCTGTTGATGTGGATCGTGTCGCTGGTCTTCGCCAGCTTCCTGATCGGCCTGGGTGGCAAGCTCATCGGCGACCTGCCGCAGGTCGAGCCCAGCCTCAGCGTCGAGCAGTTTGCCGACGCCAACACGCTGGCCGCCGAGCGCGAGCAGATCAAGGACCTGGACGAGCGTGAGCGCGCGCTGGGCGAAGACGCGGAGCAGGTGCGGCTGCAGATGACGGCCGCCAACAGCGCCTACCAGTCGGCCCGCAATGCGCAGCAGAACTGGCTGGCCAGCCGGCAAGTGACCGGCGACGCGAGCCAGGACCCCGAAGTGAAACGCCGCGTGGCCGAGTTGGACCGGCTGAAGGACGCCGAGCGCAGCAGCCAGCAGAAGCAGGAAAAGCTGAACCAGGAGACGCTGGACCTGCAGCAGGCCCGAGACGCGCACCAGCGCCGGCTCGACACACTGCTGCACGACGCCAGCGGCGCCTACGAACAAGCCATGTTCCGTCAGGAGCTGCGCGTGTTCGGCCTGCGGCTGGCGCTGACGCTGCCGCTGCTCGTCATTGCCGCCTGGCTGGTGCTGAAGAAGCGCCGCAGCGACCACTGGCCGCTGATGCGCGGCTTCGTGCTGTTCGCCGCCTTCGCGTTTTTCTTCGAGCTGGTGCCCTACCTGCCCAGCTACGGCGGCTATGTGCGCTACGGCGTGGGCATCCTCTTGACCGGCCTGGGCGGCCACTACGCGATCCGCGCGATGCGCCGCTACCTGGCGCGCCGTGCCGCCGCCGAGCAGCAGACCGAGGTGCAGCGCCGCCAGACGCTGGCGCCCGAGGAAGCGCTGAAGAAGATGGCCGCCAACGTCTGCCCCGCCTGCGAACGCGCCATCCTTACCACCGGCGACGTCAAGCCCGACTTCTGCGTGCACTGCGGCCTCACGCTGTTCAACCGCTGCGGTGGCTGCAGCACCCGCAAGAACGTGTTCTTCCGCTACTGCCCGAGCTGCGGACTGGGAGCGCAGCCGGAAGCGACGGCCGCCGAGCCGCTGCCGGGCAATCCGTCCGTGGGTGTCTAGCTTTCGCCCAGCAAGGGTCGCTGGCCGTTCTCGAACCAGGCGGTGTCGAAACCGTCCTTGAGCAGCACGGTTCTTGTCGACGGCGCCCCGGGCACCTGGGACCTCGCGACGTACTTCACGAGCGTACCGGCATCCTCGCTCAGCAAATGGGTGATCCCTTCGCAATCGCACTGCGCGATCAGCTTGAAGTCGTCCTTCACCCGCACGCGGTCGTCCTCGGCATCACGCTGGAACTGCCGCACCAGGATGCCGCAACGCATCGCGTGATCAACATTGAACGGCAGCACGACAAAGTTGCGCAGTGGCAAATCGTTGATGGCCTGCTTGACCTGGAATTCCGAGATCACGATGCTGGAGAGGTACATCGGCACCTGCCGCTGCACGCATTCACGAAAGTAGCGCATCGCCACCTCATGATGAGGCCGCTGAGGATTGGCAAACGTGATCAGGAAGCTGGTGTCCAACAGCACGCTGTTCAAGACTCGCCCCCGCGCAGTTCGTCGACCCAGGCCACCGGATCTGCAACGTCCTTCCAGGCCGCAGCGCCGCGTTGAGCCAAGCGGGCCAACTGCTCCTCGTCCACTGTCGAGGCGTATTCGACGAACGCCAACAGGCGTGCGTTGCGCAGCTCGCGTGTCAGCACGTTGTATTCGGCCTTCACACGCAGCATGGCAGTCTTGTAAAGGCGATTGACCTTGTCGTCACGCAGCAAGTCTTTTTCGGTGCTCACAGTCAATGTGGAACCGTCGGGCAAGCGCACATGGGCGTTGACCTTGTTGGCGCCGCCCAGGTCCTGGATCTCGCCGCGGATGTAGCGCTCGACCTGAACCCATTGATCGGCATCGTCGGCACGGTAGTCCGTCTGGGCACTCACGACGACGGGCTGCGACAGAAACGGTGCAGAGATCCGATAGGCCAGCGCCCGGCTCTTGCGTGCCGCCTTCTGCCAGCGCTCCACCACTTCCTTGCGCCGGGCGTCCAGGCCATCCAGCAACTCACCTGTCAGCAGCGCTTGCAGGTCCTGGAAGAGCTTGGGGGCGGCCGGCAGCGGTGCCGTCTCGATGGCGAGCGAGCCGTCCCGAATCGCCACTTCGAGTTGCTGCGTGTCCACTTCGCGGCCATTGCCACGAAGAAAGGTCTGCACATCATCGGCAAAGCGGGCCAGATCGCCCAGGCGCACACGATCCGGCCTGGCCTCATAGCCGGCAGAACTGTCTACCAACGCGAGCGTGATGCGCTGTGCTTCCATGATCAGCCGATTCTAGGCGGGCGAGGCAAGACCGCCCGGCGAGTGGCTTCAGGTGCTCGCGAAGCCGGGTGCCTCAGTTCAAGAGAACTTGCTGAAGTCCGGCTTGCGCTTCTGGAAGAAGGCCTGGAAGGCTTCGGCGGCTTCGGGGCTGCGCAGGCGCTGGCCGAAGATTTCGGCTTCGCTGGCCAGGGTCTGTTTGACCAGCGCGCGCTGGCCGGCCTTCATCAGGCGCTTGCTGTCGCGCACGGCGCCGGGCGGCAGCGCGTTGAAGCGCTCGGCCATGCGGCGGGCATGGGCCAGCACTTCGCTGGCTGGCAGCACGGCGTTGGCAATGCCCATCTCCACCGCTTCAGCGCCGTTGAACGGGTCGCCCAGCAGCAGCTTCTCGGCCGCCTTCACATGGCCCAGCAACTGCGGCACCAGCAGGCTGGAGGCGTACTCCGGCACCAGGCCCAGGCTGACAAACGGCATGGCCAGGCGGGCTTCGTCGCTGACGTAGACCAGGTCGCAATGCAGCAGCAGCGTGGTGCCGATGCCAACCGCAGCACCGGTGACGGCGGCGATGACCGGCTTCTCGCAGGCTTCGAGCGACTGCATGAACTGGAACACCGGCGAGTCCAGGCCTTGCGGCGGGCGCTGCATGAAGTCCTCGATGTCGTTGCCCGAGGTGAAGATGCCGGGCTGGCCGGTGATCAGGATGGCGCGCACGGTGCTGTCGAGCTGCGCGTCGTTGATCGCGTCGGCCATGGCCTGGTACATGGCCTGGGTCAGCGCGTTCTTCTTTTCGGGGCGGGCAATCTCGATGGTGGCCACGCCGTCCACGATGGCCGTCTTGATGCTCATGGAAGTCTCCTGCGATTCCTGAATGAAAAAGGGCGACCCTGGTAGGTCGCCCTCAAGAGGATAAGCCCGATCAGAGCGCCTCGAAGATGCCGGCGGCGCCTTGGCCCGTGCCGATGCACATCGTCACCATGCCGTACTTCAGCTTGTGGCGACGCAGTGCATGCACCACGGTGGCGGCGCGGATCGCGCCCGTGGCGCCCAGCGGATGGCCCAGCGCGATCGCGCCGCCCATCGGATTGACGACATCGGGGTTCAGCCCGAGGTCGCGGATGACAGCCAGCGATTGCGCGGCAAACGCTTCGTTCAGCTCGATCCAGCCGATGTCCGACAGGCTCAGGCCGCCGTTCTTCAGCGCAGCGGGGATCGCGGCGATCGGGCCGATGCCCATGATCTCCGGCGGCACGCCACGGCTGGCGAAGCTGACGAAGCGCGCCAGCGGCTTCAGGTCGAACTGCTTGAGGATCTTTTCCGAGACCAGGATCAGCGCGCCGGCGCCGTCGGAGGTCTGTGAGCTGTTGCCAGCCGTGACGCTGCCTTTGGCGGCGAACACCGGGCGCAGCTTGGCCAGGCCTTCGAGCGAGGTGTCCGGGCGGGCGCCTTCGTCCAGGCTGACGGTGCGCACGTTCTTCGTGATCTCGCCGGTCAGCAGGTTGGGCACGCGCTCGATCACGTCGACCGGGCAGATCTCGTCGGTGAATTCGCCGGCGGCCTGGGCTTTCAGCGCCTTCTGGTGCGAGGCCAGCGCAAACGCGTCCTGGTCTTCGCGGCTGACCTTCCACTGGTCCGCGACCTTCTCGGCGGTCAGGCCCATGCCGTAGGCAATGCCGACGTTCTCGTCCTTGGTGAAGATCTCGGGGTTGAACGAGGGCTTGTTGCCACCCATGGGCACCATGCTCATCGACTCGGCACCACCGGCGATCATCAGGTCGGCCTCGCCAACGCGGATGCGGTCGGCAGCCATCTGGATCGCGCTGATGCCCGAGGCACAGAAGCGGTTGACGGTGATGCCGCCCACCGTGTGCGGCAGGCCGGCCAGCGCCACGGCGATGCGGGCCATGTTCATGCCCTGCTCGCCTTCGGGGAAGGAGCAGCCGATGACCGCGTCTTCGATCAGCGCCGGGTCCAGGTTGGGCACCTGGGCCAGGGCCGACTGGATGGCGCGCACCAGCAGGTCGTCGGAGCGGGTGTTCTTGAAGTAGCCGCGGCCGGACTTGCCGATGGGGGTGCGGCTGGCGGCGACGATGTAGGCGTCTTGCACTTGCTTGGTCATGTCAATCTCCTTGTCCTCTACCCTGGATCAGGGCGCAGACCATGTCTTAACCGGGTAGACGCCGCGGAACCGGCTTTGCCGGGCCGCTGGTGTCGCCCCCTTGAGGGGGAGCGGCGCTAGCCGCTCGGGGGTGGGTCAATTCCGGACCGGCTTGCCGGTTTGCAGCATGCCCATGATGCGTTCCTGGGTCTTGGGATGTTCCAGCAGCGCACAGAAGTGCTTGCGCTCCAGCGCCATCAGGTATTCCTCGGTCACCAGCGTGCCGGCGTCCACTTCACCGCCGCAGACCACGTCGGCGATCAGGCTGGCGATGTGGAAGTCGTGCTTGCTGATGAAGCCACCGTCGCGCATGCCGACCAGCTGGGCCTTGATGGTGGCGATGCCCATGCGACCAGCAACCGGGATCGGCTTGGCGACCGGTGCGCGGTAGCCGGCGTTGGCCATGGCCTTGGCCTGGCTGATGGCGATGTAGAGCAGCTCGTCCTTGTGCGGCACGACGATGTCGCTGTCCAGCAGGTAGCCCAGCTTCTTGGACTCCAGCGCACTGGTGCCGACCTTGGCCATGGCCGCAGCCTGGAAGCCTTCCTTCAGGAAGTTCAGCAGGTCCGCGCCGGCACCGGCCACCGCGTTTTCAGCGGCACGGCGGGCGATGTAGGTCAGGCCGCCACCGCCGGGGATCAGGCCCACGCCAACTTCGACCAGACCCATGTAGCTTTCCATCGCCACCACGCGCTGGCTGCAATGCACGGCCAGCTCGCAGCCGCCGCCCAGCGCGATGCCGCGCACTGCCGCAACCGTCGGCACGCTGGCGTAGCGCATGCGCAGCATCATGTCCTGCAGCTTCTTCTCTTCCGGTGCAATCCCCTTGGCACCCTTGGCCATGAAGACCGGCATCAGGGCTTCGAGGTTGGCGCCAGCGGAGAACACGTCGTCCGGCGACCAGATCACCAGGCCTTGGTAACTCTGCTCGGCCAGTTCCACAGCCTTGAGCAGGCCTTCCGTGACGGTCGGGCTGATCAGGTGCAGCTTGGCCGTGATGCTGGCGATGACGACTTCGCCGTCCAGCGTCCAGACACGCACTTCGTCGTTCTTGAACAGCTCGGTGCCGCTCTTGAGCGGATCCACCGCGCCGCTGCCCAGCACGGCTTCGGGGAAGTGCTGGCGACCGTAGACCGCGAGCTTGGAGACCGGCAGGTAGGTTGATTGCGCAGCCGACCACGAGCCTTCGGGCGTGTGCACGCCAGTGCGGCCGTCGAACACCCAGGCGGGCAGCGGCTCCTTGCAGAGCGCCTTGCCGGCTTCGATGTCGTCCTTGATCCAGCCGGCCACCTGCTGCCAGCCGGCTTCCTGCCACAGCTCGAACGGGCCTTGCTTGGCGCCGAAGCCCCAGCGCATCGCGAAGTCGATCTCGCGGGCCGAGTCGGCGATGTCCTTCAGGTGCACCGCGGCGTAGTGGAAGCCGTCGCGCAGGATGGCCCACAGGAACTGGGCCTGCGGGTTGGTCGACTCACGCAGCAGCTTCAGGCGCTCTGCGGCCGGCTTCTTGAGGATGCGGTCGACGATGGCGTCGGCCTTGCCGCCGCCCGGCACATATTCGCCCTTGACCGGGTCCAGGCGCAGGATGTCCTTGCCGACCTTCTTGTAGAAGCCGGCGCCGGCCTTCTGGCCCAGCGCGCCCTGCTCGATCAGCTTGGCCAGCACCGGCGGCGTGGCGTAGCTGCCGTAGAACGGATCGTCCTTGAGATTGTCCTGCAGGGTCTTGATGACGTGGGCCATGGTGTCCAGGCCGACCACGTCCGCGGTGCGGAAGGTGCCGGAACTGGCGCGGCCGAACTTCTTGCCGGTCAGGTCGTCGACCACGTCGTACGACAGGCCGAACTGCGCGGCTTCATGGATGGTCGCCAGCATGCCAGCGATGCCCACGCGGTTGGCGATGAAGTTGGGCGTGTCCTTGGCGCGCACGATGCCCTTGCCCAGCGTGCTGGTGACAAAGCCTTCGAGCTGGTCCAGGTAGCTGGCCACGGTGGTCGGCGTGGGGATCAGCTCGACCAGGCTCATGTAGCGCGGCGGGTTGAAGAAATGGATGCCGCAAAAGCGCGGCTTGATCTCTTCAGGCAGCGCTTCGCTGAGCTTGGTGATCGACAGGCCAGAGGTGTTGGACGCGACGATGGCGTGCGGCGCGATGAAGGGCGCAACCTTGGTGTACAGGTCCAGCTTCCAGTCCATGCGCTCGGCGATCGCCTCGATCACCAAGTCGCATTCCTTGAGCAGGTCAAGGTGCTCTTCGTAGTTGGCCGGCGTGATGCGGGCCGCGTCTTCCGGCACGCCCAACGGCGCCGGCTTCAGCTTGGCGAGATTGGCAATCGCCTTCAGCGCGATGCCGCTTTTAGGGCCCTCTTTGGCCGGCAGGTCGAACAGCACGACCGGCACCTTGACGTTGACCAGATGGGCGGCGATCTGCGCGCCCATCACGCCGGCGCCCAGCACGGCAACCTTGCGAACCTGGAACCTGCTCATTGCTTCTCCTTGTGTGTCTTATTCGACACGAATCCATGTTTGGGTGCGGCCGAACAGCGGCGCACCGATGTAGCCCCGGACTTCCAGTTTCTTGCCACCGTCGACGGGCTTGAGCCGGACCTTGTAGACCTTGCCGTTGTTCGGATCGAGGATGTCGCCCCCGTCCCACAGCTCGGCGTCATCCGGGTTGTGCTTGACGGCTCGGATGATGGTCATGCCCATGATGGCCTGGTCCTTGCGCTCGTCGCTGCACTTCTCGCAGACGGCGTTGGCCTTGGCCGGATCCATCAGCTTCTCGATCTTGCCACTGAAGATTCCCCCGTTGTCCGTCACGCGCACCAGCGACTTCTCGGTCTTGGTTTCGTCGTCGATGGTCTTCCACAAACCGGCCGGCGTGGCCTGTGCGGATGCGGCCGCCGCAAAGGCGGCCAGTGACAGGGCGATCAGGGTGTTCTTCATCGGTTTGTCTCCAGGACAATGGCACGGTGGCCGGGGGTGATGCGGCGCCGCTCTGCGGCGGCGCTCGGTGGCTTCTGGAACCTGTGACTTTAGAAAAGGGCCTCGTCCATCTCCAGCGGGGCCAAGCCGGCCCGGCAGGTGCGGATCAGGCTGGCCGTTTCAGGCAGCAGCTTGGCGAAGTAGAAGCGCGCGGTGATCAGCTTGGCCTTGTAGAAGGGGTCGCCCGAGTTCTGCCTTTCCAGCGCGACCTTGGCCATGCGAGCCCACATGTAGGCGAACACCAGGTGGCCGACGACGCGCAGGTAGTCCACCGCCGCGGCGCCCACTTCGTCGGCATTGCCCATGGCCTTCATGCCGACTTCCATCGTCAGCTTGGTGACCTTCTCGCCCAGGTCAGCCAGCGGGTTGACGAATTCCTGCATCTCTTCGGAGATACCTTCGTCTTCCACAAACTGGGCCACCATCTTGCCCAGCTTCTTCATCTTCTTGCCGTTGTCACCCAGGATCTTGCGGCCCAGCAGGTCCAGCGACTGCACGGTGTTCGTGCCTTCATAGATCATGTTGATGCGGGCGTCGCGCACGTACTGCTCCATGCCCCATTCGTGGATGAAGCCATGGCCACCATAGACCTGCATGCAGTGCGAAGTGGCAATCCAGGCGTTGTCGGTGATGAAGGCCTTGATGATGGGCGTCAGCAGCGCGACGGCGTCCGCCGCTTCGGCGCGCACGGCCTCGTCCGGGTGGTGCAGTTCCTTGTCCAGCTGGACCACGGTGTAGGTGGCCAGCGCGCGGGCGCCTTCGGCATAGGCACGCGCGGTCAGCAGCATCTTGCGCACGTCGGGGTGCACGATGATGGGATCGGCCGGCTTGTCCGGTGCCTTCGGGCCGGACAGCGCACGCATCTGCAGGCGGTCCTTGGCATAGGCCACGGCGTTCTGGTAGGCCACTTCGGTCAGGCCCAGCGACTGGTTGCCAACGCCCAGGCGGGCGGCGTTCATCATCACGAACATGGCTTGCAAACCCTTGTTCGGCTGGCCGACCAAGGTGCCGACGGCGTTCTCCAGCACCAGCTGCGCGGTGGCGTTGCCGTGGATGCCCATCTTGTGTTCGAGGCCGGCGCAATAGATGCCGTTGCGCTCGCCCAGCGAGCCATCGGCATTGACCATGAACTTCGGCACGACGAACAGCGAGATGCCCTTGGAGCCGACGGGCGCGTCCGGCAGGCGGGCCAGCACCAGGTGGATGATGTTGTCCACCATGTCGTGTTCGCCGGCCGAGATGAAGATCTTCGCGCCGGTGATCTTGTAGCTGCCGTCGGCCTGCGGTTCGGCCTTGGTGCGCAGCAGGCCCAGGTCGGTGCCACAGTGCGGCTCGGTCAGGCACATGGTGCCGGTCCACTCGCCGCTGGTCAGCTTGGGCAGGTAGGTCTGCTTCTGCTCGTCGGTGCCGTGTGCGTGCAGCGCTTCATAGGCGCCGTGCGACAGGCCCGGGTACATGGTCCAGGCCTGGTTGCCGCTGTTGAGCATCTCGTACAGGCACTGGTTGACCGTGTGCGGCAGGCCCTGGCCGCCGTATGCCGGGTCGCACGACAGCGCGGGCCAGCCACCTTCGACGTACTGCTTGTAGGCTTCCTTGAAGCCCTTGGGCGCGCTGACTTCGTGCGTGGTCTTGTCCAGCGTGCAACCTTCGGCGTCACCGCTCAGGTTGATCGGGAAGATCACCTGCGAGGCGAACTTGCCGCCTTCTTCCAGCACCGCATTGATGGTGTCGACGTCCACCTCGGCAAAGGCCGGGATCTGCTTGAACTCGCTGGCGACATCAAACAGCTCGTGCAGCACAAACTGCATGTCGCGCACGGGTGGGTTGTACTGGGGCATGGAAGTCTCCTGATGGACGTCGATTAACGATGGGCCGCGCGCGGCGCCAGAGGGGAAAGCGTGGCCTCGGCCGATTCGGGCGAGGCGGCGTAATCGCGAACGATGCGGGCGAAGCCGGAGCGCGCACGCTCCACGGCACCGGGGTGGCGAAGAAAACGGGCGTCGTGATGCAGCGCCAGGATCAGGCCGTGCACCTCGAACAACATTTGGCTCGGGTCGGTGTCGGTCCGCAAGTGGCCGGTTTCGATGGCCAGGCGGATGGCCCGCTCCATTGCCGCCTGCCAGGCCTTGACCATGCCGGCCAGCGCGTCGCGCACCGGGCCTGGCCGGTCGTCGAACTCGACGGCGCCAGAGATGTAGATGCAACCGGAGTCGATTTCGACCGCCACCCGCTTGACCCAGTTCTCGAACAGCGCCCGCACGCGCGGAAGGCCACGTGCCTCGCGGATGGCCGGGAAGAACACCTCTTCCTCGAACTTCGCGTGGTATTCCTTGATCACCGAGATCTGCAGTTCCTCGCGCGAGCCGAAGTGGGCGAACACACCCGACTTGCTCATGCCCGTGACCTCGGCCAGCGCGCCGATGGACAGGCCTTCCAGCCCCATGTTCGAGGCCAGGCCCAGCGCCGCATCGAGGATGGCGGCGCGGGTCTGCTGACCTTTTTGCATGGTGCGGGCGCTGGCGCGGCGAGGAGCTGGCTGACTGAGCACGGTGCGGGATTGCGGCTGGGTGTCGGATCGGAATGAAACGAACGATCGTGCTATTTTGCAGAAATCAGCGCCGACACGCGAGTCCTTGTCCTGATTTTTTTTGGGGAAAAGCACTGCCAGCAACCCAGCGCTTCACGTTTTGCCCGGAGACGCTCGCGAATTTCGGGTTTACCCGCAACCGTCGCGACGGCGACTACGTCACAGCGCGACGCTGGCAGCCACACGCCGGGCAAGTTATGCTTGACGGTTAAGGAGCGCGCCACATCATGGAGGTGCTACAGCTGGACATCTCGGGTCGCCCGCAGGCGTGGATGACGGTCAAGGAAGCCGCCGTTCTCTATGCCAGCAACGCCATTGCCTGGACCCTGGGCGATGCCTTCCATGTGATGCGCGGCGGCATGCAGCGCACCACCGGCCTGCAGTCTCGCATCGAGCTGCACCCCATCATTGCCGTGCGCGGCGCCATTCCCTCCCGCGCCTGGCGCCAGGCGCCGGCGCTGGCCAATCCCAAGCTGTTTGCCCGCGACCGCCACGTGTGCGCCTACTGCGGCCACCGTTTCGCATTCGACGAACTGACCCGCGAGCACATCATCCCGGTGTCTCGCGGCGGGCAGGACAGCTGGATGAACTGCATCACCGCATGCCGCGGCTGCAACGGCCACAAGGGCAACCGCCTGCCCGAAGAAGCCCGCATGGGCCTGCTCTACCTGCCCTACGTGCCCAGCCTGCACGAGGACATGATCCTGCGCGGCCGGCGCATCGTGGCCGACCAGATGGAGTTCCTGCTCGCAAGCGTCCCGCGCAGCAGCCGCTTGCACGGCTAGACATGACGTACCCGGGCTCGCGGGTACGCGAGCCCACCCGCCGAGCGGGTTGCGCTGCCAGCTTGGGGCGGCCCGGCGCCGGCAGCGTTTGTTTGCACCCGGACTCGCGGGTACGCAAGTCCACCCGCCAGGCGGGTAACGCTGCCGCCTTGGGACGGCCCGGCGGCGGCAGCGTAAGAACGGAGCGCCCAGCAAAAAGCCGCCCGAAGGCGGCTTTTGTTTGGGAGCGGCGCTCGCTCAGACCGAGAAGCTGGAGCCGCAGCCGCAGGTGGTCGTGGCGTTCGGGTTCTTGATCACGAACTGGGCGCCTTGCAGGTCTTCCTTGTAGTCGATCTCGGCACCGCTGAGGTACTGCAGGCTCATCGCATCGATCAGCAGCGTCACGCCGTTCTTGCTCATCTGCGTGTCGTCGTCGTTGACGATTTCATCGAAGGTGAAGCCGTACTGGAAGCCGGAGCAGCCACCACCCTGCACGAACACCCGCAGCTTCAGATCCGGATTGCCTTCTTCGGCCACCAGGTCGGCGACCTTGGATGCCGCGCTGTCGGTGAAGACGATGGGGGCCGGCATGTCGCTGGTGGCATCAGCAACAGGGACGAGGGTTTCGGCGACGGCGTTCATGGCAAATCCTTGGAAAAAATCTAAGCGGGGCGGCTGGGCGGGAACGGGTAGAGCGGTTCTCAGACCTCGTTCGAGGCCGCCAGCTTCAGGGTCGGCTTGTCTTCTACGGCAGACCGAGGCCTCAATTCTCCATCGATGGTGGCACCCTGGTGCATTTCAAGGGCTTCATAACGCACATCACCGACGATTCTGGCCTTGGGTTGCAGTTCCAGCAACTCGCTGGAATGCACGGGACCGTGCACCTGCCCGTTGATGATGACGTGTCCAGCATTGACCTTGCCCATGACCCGGGCATTTTCGCTGATCACCAGCAGGCTGGGGCCTTCGCCATCGGCGACCACGTCCCCGTGGACTTCGCCATCGATGCGCAAGCCATCCTTGAAGCGCAACTCGCCCGAAACGATGTTGCCCTCGCCGATCAGGCTGCGGATCGGGGGCTGCTTCTTCTTGCCGAACAACATGAACTGACACTCCTTAGCGGTGTTTTAGTCTTCAGCCCCGGCCGGCGGATGTGGGTCGCCTGTCCCGTGAACTGCCCAACGCGTGGTGCCAACGGATGCACGAAGCGTGCTCAGAGTTTCAGCGTCTGCGTGGCGCGAACGCCGCCCGCGCTGTCCGTCACCCGCAGGACGACGGATTTGACCACGGCATGCGCCGGGCCGTCGACCCGCCCTTCCACCCGCACGTACTGCTTGACCTGCAGCGGCTGCGCACCACCGGGCAGCGTCAGGGTCCAGGGTTTGCCGTCCTCGGTGCCGGAAAAGGTCAGCTCGTAATGGCCGCTGAAAGCCTGCGCCTGGCGGCCACTCTGCATCACCAGCAACTGGTAGCGCCAGTGGCCGGGCGACTCCTGATCGACCTGCAGGCCGCGCACCTGCAGCGACTCCGCGCCGGCGCTGGCCGTTGTCGGCAGCAGGCGCTCGAAGAAGCCCAGGTCGGCCTTGAGGCTCATCTTCTCGGCTTCGGACTGCTTCAACTGCTCGACCAGGCGCTCCTCGGCGGCGCGTTCGGTCTTCAGCAGGCTCTCTGCCGTGTTAGCAATGGACTGGGCGTGTTCGCGCTCCTCGCGCAGTTGGCTCAGCTCGTTGCGCAGCCGAACCAGCTCGGCCTGGGCGCCGCGGTCCAGCCCGGCGATCTCCTTGCCGAACTCGAAGGCCCAAAGCGCAATCGCCGCCGAGAAGCCCAGCACGACCGCAGCAGCGACCCAGCGCAAGGGCCAGGCCATCTGGCTGCGCACCGTCATGCGTGGCGACGAGATCGACAAACGGCGGCGAATCAGTTTCCAGCGCATACAACACTCACCGCGACAAGCACAAAGTGGAACGGCATCGGCACTTCAGCCCATGCTCCCTGGCAGCTTTTCCGCATGGCGCACCCAGAAACGACAAAGGCCGCATGAAGCGGCCTTTGCTGTTCGGCTTTCCCAGGGACACCGGGAAAGACGTGTCGGATGGATCAGCGCTTGCTGAACTGCTTCCTGCGACGCGCGCCGTGCAGACCGACCTTCTTACGTTCGACTTCACGCGCATCGCGCGTCACGAAGCCGGCGTGGCTCAGGTCAGGCTTGAGCGCCGCATCGTAATCGATCAGCGCACGGGTGATGCCGTGACGCACTGCGCCGGCCTGGCCGGACTCGCCGCCACCGTGCACGTTGACCTGGATGTCGAACGTCTCGTTGTTGCCGGTCAGCAGCAGCGGCTGGCGCACGATCATGATCGAGGTCTGACGGCCGAAGTATTCGCCGACGGCCTTGCCGTTGACGACAATCTGGCCAGTGCCCTTCTTGATGAAGACGCGAGCAACCGACGACTTGCGACGGCCGGTGCCATAGTTCCAATTACCGATCATTCAGCGCTCCTCAGATTGCCAGCGGCTTGGGCTGCTGCGCGGCGTGCGGGTGCTGGTCACCGGCATAAACCTTCAGCTTCTTGATCATCGCGTAGCCGAGCGGGCCCTTGGGCAGCATGCCCTTGACGGCCTTTTCCAGGGCGCGGCCCGGATGCTTGGCTTGCATGTCCTTGAACTTGGTGCCGTAGATACCGCCCGGGAAGCCCGAGTGACGGTAGTACACCTTGTCGTTGGCCTTGTTGCCGGTGACGCGGATCTTGTCGGCGTTCAGGATGATGATGAAATCACCGGTGTCGACGTGAGGCGTGTAGATGGCTTTGTGCTTGCCGCGCAGTCGGAGTGCCACTTCGCTGGCAACACGTCCGAGCACCAGATCGGTGGCGTCGAGCACAAGCCACTCGTGCGTCACTTCGGCCGGCTTGGCGCTGAAGGTCTTCATGAGAGGTTCTCTTTGAAAGAGAGGAAACGGCTGTTCGAACGGCTGGCCATTCACCATCGGAACCACTTGGAGACTGCCTTCACCCCGCCGCTCACGTGAAGCACGTGGCAGACTGGGATGCTTGCAGCCGGCGGCCTCTCAGGCTTCCGGTTGCCCTGCCTCTCTTGAGTTCTTTCAGGTTCAGTCATTGCTGGCTGAACATTGCAAGAACTTTGCAAAAGCATGACCCGTTCTCCCCGCCGATTGCGGGAAAGCCGACGAGTATAGCCGAAACCACAGTGCTCGCAAACAGGCCGCGGCCCGCAATCCCCCTGCAGCTCCGGGCTTCGGTGGCCGGCATCGCGGTTATACTAGGGTTTTCCCTTGGTTCTCATTGACCACCCCTCACTTGGGAGCGCGCATGGCTGACCCGGTCCAGGCGCAAACGCCTCAACCCCCCACGCCTTACCGCTGGATTCCGATCCGCTCGCTGGTCTCACGCCATCGCGGGCGCGTGCTGTCGCACCTGCTCGCGCTGAGCGCGGAAGACCGTTACCTGCGTTTTGGCTACATGGCCAGCGACGAGCAGATCAAGCGCTACGTCGAGCGACTGGATTTCCGCCGCGACGAAATCTTCGGCATCTTCAACCGCCGGCTGCAGCTCATTGCCATGGCCCACCTGGCCTACCTGAGCGAGGGCATGCCAGGGGTGGCTGCGTCCTCCCGGCACATGGCCGAGTTTGGCGTGTCGGTGGCCGTGAGCGCGCGCGGGCGGGGTTACGGCGCCCGGCTGTTCGACCACTCGGTGCTGCACGCCCGCAACCGCGGCGTGACCCAGCTGATCATCCACGCGCTGAGCGAAAACACCGCGATGCTGCGCATTGCCCGCAATGCCGGCGCCACCGTGGTGCGCGACGGCGGCGAGGCCGAGGCCAGGCTGCAGTTGCCGGGCGACTCGTTGGCCTCGCGTGTGGAAGCGCTGGTCGAAAGCCAGGCGGCCGAGTTGGACTACCGCTTCAAGAGCAATGCCCAGCACATGGACCGGCTGGTGAACTTCTTCAGCTTCGGCCTGTTGCGCAGCCGCAAGCAGGCGCCGGCCGCGAACAGCGAGCTGGACGCGCCCCACGATCCGCCCAAGCCCGGCGCCTGAGCGGCGGACAGCGCGGGCGTACCATGCCCCGATGCCTGTTTCTCCCTCGGACTCCCCTGCCGTCTCCCCCGCCACTTCCCCGTTTGCAACACTCGACCCGCAAGCGGTGCTGCAGGCGCTGACGCTGGCCGGCCTGCCGGCCGATGGCCGGCTGCTGCAGCTGAACTCCTACGAAAACCGCGTCTGGCAGGCGCACCTGGACGACGGCCGCGTGGTGGTCGCGAAGTTCTACCGGCCCGAGCGCTGGACGGACGCGCAGCTGGCCGAGGAACACGCTTTTTCCGCCGAGCTGGCCGACGCCGACCTGCCGGTGGTGCCACCGCTGGTGCTGGCGCCCCAGTGGGAAGACCCGGCTTTCAGATTGGTGGACGGCGTGCCGACGCTGGGCATTGCCGAGGTCAACGGCGCGACCTTCCGCATCGCCGTCAGCGAGCGCCGAGTCGGCAGAGCGCCGGAGCTGGAACAGCCCGAGACGCTGAGCTGGCTGGGCCGCTTGCTGGGCCGGCTGCACGCGGTCGGCAAGCGCAGCGCGTTTGCGCACCGCCGCACGCTGAACGCCCAGACCTACGGCCACGCAGCGCGCACACGGCTGCAGGCGCTGGGCCTCGTGCACCCGGACACCGAAGGCGTGTGGCTGCGCGCCAGCGAGCGCGCGCTAGCACTGGTGGACCAGGCTTTTGCGCGGCACGACAACCTGCGCCTGATCCGCCTGCATGGCGACTGCCACACCGGCAACGTGCTGTGGCGGGAGGAAGGCCAGTATGCCGGGCCGAACTTCGTGGACTTCGACGACTGCTGCATGGGCCCCGCGGTGCAGGACCTGTGGATGATGCTGCCGGGCGAGCGCGGTGCGATCGAAACCGCGCTGTACCACCTGCTGGACGGCTACCGCGACTTCGCCGATTTCGACGACCGCGAGCTGCTGCTGATCGAACCGCTGCGCACGCTGCGCATGATCCACCACAGCGCCTGGCTGGCCGAGCGCTGGTCAGACCCGGCCTTCCCCATCGCCTTCCCGTGGTTTGCCAGCCCCTCGTACTGGAACCAGCAGGCGACCGAGCTGCAGGAGCAGGTCGAGCGTATGAGCGACCTCTGATTCAAGCACCCCAACCGGAGCAGAAGCGCGGACGGCGCCGGGCCGCCCCAAGACGGCCGCGCCAACCCGCCCGGCGGGTGGCCTCGCGTACCCGCGAGACCGGGTGCCCCACTTCTGATCAGGCGCTGAGCAGGCGCGTCACGCGCTGCACATAGGCCGCCGCGTCTTCCAGCTGCCCACCTTCGGCCAGCACGGCCTGGTCGAACAGGATCTGCGCCAGGTCGTCGAAACGCGGGTCGTCCAGCATGCGCTTGACCAGCGCGTGTTCCGGGTTCACTTCCAGGATGGGCCGGGTTTCCGGCGCTTCCTGGCCAGACTGCTTCAAGAGCCGCGCCAGGTGACCGCTCATGTCGCCTTCCTCGACCACCACGCAGGCAGGCGAATCGACCAGCCGGTTTGACACGCGCACGTCCTTGGCGCGGCTGGCCAGCGCGGTCTTCAGCTTCTCGACCAGCGGCTTGAAGGCCTCGGCGGTTTCCTCGGCCTTCTTCTTCTCTTCCTCGTCCTGCAGCTTGCCCAGGTCCACCGAGCCCTTGGCCACGCTTTGCAGCTGCTTGCCTTCGAACTCGTGCAGATGCGAGAGCATCCACTCATCCACACGCTCAGCCAGCAGCAGCACCTCGATGCCCTTCTTGCGGAAGATCTCCAGCTGCGGGCTGCTCTTGGCGGCGGCCAGCGAATCGGCTGTGATCACGTAGATCACGTCCTGGCCTTCCTTCATGCGCGAAACGTAATCCGCCAGGCTCACGCCTTCGTCGGCATGGGTGGACGAGAAGCGCAGCAGCTTGGCCAGGCGCTCCTGGTTCTGGAAGTCCTCGCCAATGCCTTCCTTCATCACATTGCCGAACTCGCCCCAGAACTTCTGGTACTTGGCCTTGTCGTCGGCACTGTCGCTGTCGGCCAGGCTTTCCAGCATGGACAGGATGCGCTTGGTCGAACCTTCGCGGATCGCCTTCACATCGCGGCTTTCCTGCAGCAGTTCGCGGCTCACGTTCAGCGGCAGGTCGGCCGAGTCGATCACGCCCTTGACGAAGCGCAGGTAGACCGGCAGCAGCGTCTCGGCGTCGTCCATGATGAACACGCGCTTGACGTACAGCTTCACGCCGCCGCGCTTGTCGCGGTTCCACAGGTCGAACGGCGCCTTGGCGGGGATGTACAGCAGCTGCGTGTATTCGCTGCGGCCTTCGACGCGGTTGTGCGTGTAGGCCAGCGGCGGCTCGCTGTCGTAGCTGATCTGCTTGTAGAAGTCCTGGTACTCGGCGTCGGTCACCTCGCTCTTGCTGCGGCTCCACAGCGCGGCGGCCTTGTTGACCGTTTCCCATTCGTCGGTGACGATCTGCTTGGAGGCTTCCGCGTCCCAGGTCTCCTTCTTCATCAGGATGGGCAGCGAGATGTGGTCGCTGTACTTGCTGATGATGGACTTCAGGCGCCAGGTCGACAGGAACTCGGTTTCCTCGTCGCGCAGGTGCAGGATCACATCGGTGCCGCGCAGCGGCTTGTCAATCGTCTCCAGCTCGAACTCGCCGGTGCCTTCGGAGCTCCAGCGCACGCCCTGGTCGGCGGGCAGGCCGGCGCGGCGGCTTTCGACCGTGATGCGATCGGCCACGATGAAGCCGGAATAAAAGCCCACGCCGAACTGGCCGATCAGCTGCGCATCCTTCTTCTGGTCGCCGTCCAGCTTGGCCATGAACTCACGCGTGCCGCTCTTGGCGATGGTGCCCAGGTGGGCGGTGGCTTCCTCGGCACTCATGCCAATGCCGTTGTCGCGGATGGTCAGCGTCTTGGCCTCGGCGTCGAACAGCACGCGCACTTCGAGGTTGGGGTTGTCTTCGAACAGCTGCGGATGGTCCAGCGCTTCGTAGCGCAGCTTGTCGCAGGCGTCGGACGCGTTGGACACCAGCTCGCGCAGGAAGATTTCCTTGTTCGAGTACAGCGAGTGGGTGACGAGGTGCAGGATCTGCTTGACTTCGGCCTGGAAGGAATGGGTCTGCTTGCTCATGGGTCGCGAACGGGAAAAGGGGTTGGCAAAACGCCCCCACGAGCCAAGGCTCAGCGGGGGTTTGGCGGCCATCTGGGGCCGCGCTGTCGCTTTTCAAGCCCGCCAGTGTCGCCCCAGTTCAGCCGCTGCCCAATAACTTGAGATCAAAAACCCGCTCCGCCAGCCAGATCCCGGCCACGCTGGCGATCAGCACCGAGCCCACCGGCAGCACGCCATGCCGGTAGACGCGGCTGCCACGCAGCCACCAGGACAGCGGCAGCACGCAGATCACCACCGCCGCCTGGCCCAGTTCCACGCCCAGGTTGAAGCCCAGCAGCGAGCTGACCAGCGCGCCATTGCCCAGGCCCATGTCCTTCAGCACGCTGGCAAAACCGAAGCCGTGCACCAGGCCGAACACGAAGGTCATCTTCCAGCGGTCCTGGCCCTCAAGAAGATGCCGGGCCGCTCCCAAGTCTTCTTGACCCCCTCGGGGGGCCTGACGCGCAGCGGCAGGTTTGGGGGCACCAAGCAAGGGCCAGAGGTTGTTCAGCGCGGTGGCGATGACGCTGGCGGCAATCAGCGATTCGACCCAGCGGGTTGGCGGGTTGAAAACGTCCAGCACCGCCAGCGCCAGCGTGATCGAGTGCGCCACGGTGAAGGCCGTCACCACCTTGGCCACGCCGAGCAGCACCTCGCGCCCGTCCGGCGCCGGCTGCCACTCGCTGCGCAGCACCATCGGTGGATTGCGCCGCACGCGCAGCAGCACCGAAGGCAGCAGCAGCGACAGCAGGAACAGCACGTGGTCAGTGCCGATCAGGATGTGGTGCATGCCTTCGATGACAAAGCCAACGAAGCCGGACGGCGCTTCGCTGGCCGGCCCGGCCGCCACGCCCGAAGCCGCAGAAGCTGCCGGCGCCGCGCCCGGCACCAGCACCTGAAGCCGCTCGCCTGTGGGCGTGATCAGCCGCAGGACGCCGCGGTGCGTCGGGTCGCTGTCAGCAAACAGCTGGTAGCCGACCTGCAGTGCACTGGCCTCGCGCGGGCATTGCCACTGGCGCGTCAGCACCGCGTAGACGCCGTCGCTGTGATGCTCCAGCTGGGGCGGGCCGGCAGGGCCGGGCACGCAGGCCTCGCCGCCCACGCTGAGTTGCAGCCTGGACTGCACCAGCACGTCGATCTGCGTCCAGCGTGGCAGCACCTCGCCCCAGCTGAGCTCGCCGTTGTCGTCCTGGTCCAGCACCAGCTCGCGGTCCAGGTCGCGCAGCGCCACGTCCACCCTGGCCCGCACCGTTTGACCGCTCACGGTCATCTGCAAATAGGCATCGCTGGGCTTGTGCGCGTGGGCCAGGCCGCTGCAAAGCAGCAACAGCCACGCCAGCAGAACGCGGCTCATGCGCCAGCTCCCACGGTGCGCGACAGCCGGGCCAGCGTCGCATCCTGCCAGCCCTGCGCCTTCGCAAAGGCCAGCACTGGCGCCATCGCCTGGGGCTGGCCGGCGGCCTGCGCCGTGCGCACCAGCAGCCAGGCATCGGCCGGCTCCTTCTGGTGCGACCAGTTCAGCTGCGCCTGTTCCAGCGCCTGCGCCGGCTGGCGCATCAGGTCCAGCGCCCAGCGGGCCTGTTCACGCGCATGGCTGGGGTCGCCACGCAGCGCGGCGGCGGCGTAGCGCTCGCCGAGGTCGCGCACGGCGCCGTCCGCACGCGGGTCGTTCAGCGCGCGCCAAGCCAGCGCCAGGCGCAGCAGCAAGGTGTCAGATGCCTCCTGGCCGTCCAGCAGTTGCACGACTTGCGCGGCCTGGCCGTGGTCCAGCAGCCAGTCGGCATAGGCGGCGCGGGTGTAGACGTCGTCGTTCAATGCCAGCGCCTGCTTGAAGTGCTTGCCGGCGCTGGCATCGCCCTGACGCTGGGCCATCTCGGCGCGCAGCAGCCACAGCCAGGCGTCGTCCGGCCCGGCTTGCAGCAGCCTGGACAAGGCGGCCGATGCGCGGTGCTGCTGGCCCTGCAGGCTGTCCAGTTCGGCCAGCGCTGCCAGGGCGGGCTCGCTGACAGCGCGGCCCAGCGCGGCATAGCGCGGGCCGGCGAGTTGTTCGTAGCCGATGCGTGCAGCGGCCCAGTCACCGGTGACCTGAAGCACCGCGGCGCGGGTCAGCTCGGCCTGGGCCTGCAAGGGCAGCGGCGTGTTGCGGTCGGCCAGCAAGGCAGCCAGGTCCTGCAGCGCGGTGGCGAACTGGTGGTTGCGCTGCAGGATGGTGGCGCGCAGCAGGCGCACCGGCGCGGGCGGCGCGGGCAGCGCCCACCAGGTGGCCAGCGCGGCTTGCGCCTGGCCGAGTTCGCGCGGGTCGCCGCTGCGGCGGCTGCGTTCAATGGCCTGGCGGGCGATGTTCAGCGCCAGCGGCAGCGAGGCCGGCGCCTCGCGCAAGGCGGCGCGCTGAGCCCGCTCGGCACGGCGCTCGGCCTGGCCGCCGACACGGGTCGGCAAGGATTCGACCACCGTCGCATCGTTGGCCGGCACAAACGGCGCAGCCTGCAGCAGGGCATGGCAACTGAGCAGCAAGGCAGCGGCCAGGCGGGCGGATTTCCAGGTGGACATGGTGGCGAGGAACGAAAAATGGGGGGAGGCGACGCGGTGCGCCGCCTCCGCGAGTCACGGCGAGGGAGCCGTGATCAATCCAGCGCCACTGGCTCGGTGGTGTCGCTGGCCGGTGGCTGGTCCACCGCATCGAGGTTGACCGGCTCCTCGGTTTCGCTGGCCGGCAGCTTGGCCACGTAGTCGATGTAGGCCTCGGGCGAGGCGAGTGCGGAGGACGGGATGCTGCCGCCGCCCTGCGGGTCGGACGTGCCGTCGTCGCTGCCGCCATTGCAGGCAGCGAGCAGCGCCAGCGCACCAGCCGCCAGCGTCATGAGATGAACGCGCTTCATGGCCGCCCCTTACTTGGTGCCGCCGATGGGCGTGTTCAGGTACGGAAAGCCGGCCATCAAGGGCACGACCGCCTGGTCCACCGCGTCATGCAGCTTCAGCGAGGTTTCGCCCAGCGGCACGGCCGAGGGCTTGCACGCCGCGCCGAACTTCAGCGCGTCGGTGTCGCCATTGGCCATGCACAGGCCGCCCATCACCGCGACCAGCGACACGTCGACCACGTCGTCCTTCGGTCGGCGGCCGTTCGGGAAGCCGGCGAAGTCGTTGCCACCGGCCAGGATGTTGCCCACCACGCCCAGGCGGTTCTGCTGCGCGAACGGCACCGGCGCAATGGCAGTGTTCAGCCGCAGCTCTTCCGAAGCCACCACGTTCTTCGGCTGGTTCAGGCCGCTGATGCCGGTGAGGAAGGTTGTGACCAGGTCGTTGCGCGGGTAGTTGGTCGGCGCGGTATTCGGCAGCGCCAGCGCGATCTCGATCAGCTTGGGCAGCGTCGGGTTGGTCACGTACTTGGCGAACTGCGCGTCGTCCTTGGGCTTGGCGCTGTTGAAGCGGTCCTTGTCCTTCAGGCCGATGACCACCTCATTGACCAGGGGCATGCCCAGGCGCGAGACCTGGGTCCAGGCGCCGCCGTTCTTGTCGGTGGTCTGGTGGCCGGGTTTGGGGTTCGGGTCCAGCATGCGGGCCTGGCGCATGCTGGCCGTGGTCCAGCCGCCAATCACCGTCTCGGTGCCATTGGTCAGGCAGCTGATCGGCACTTCCAGCGCCAGCGTGGTCACGTTCTTGTCGGCCAGCTGGTTGGGCACCGCGCCGATCAGCGTCGGATCGGTGATCACCGAAACCGGCGCGTTGACCAGGTCGAAGATGGTGCCCAGGTTGACCGCAAACGGGTCCTGGCGCTGGCCGACGAACATCTTGCCCGCCGTGCTGCAGCCCGGAATGTTGACGCTGTAGATGTGCTTGGCAGCGTAGGCCGCGTAGTCCGGAATCGTCTTCACGCCGATGTTGTCCACCGGCTTGGCAAAGGTGCTGGCGCCGCCGCTGGCATTGGTCACCACCTGCGTGCTGCCGCTGCGGCGGTCACCGCGCACCACGCTGACGCTGTAGCTCTCGGCCACATTGAGGTTGGTGTCGTTGACATTCGCCACCTGGCCGGCCTGGATCAGCGGAATGCCCACGCTCTGGTCGCCCACCGTCAGCGCAATGCCGGCGGCCGTGTTCTTGAAGCGGAACTGGAACGTCAGGTCCTCGACCGCGTCGCCGTTGTTGTCGATGTGGATCTCGTAGAGCGCGTTCGGGTCCATCGAGAAGTAGTTCGGGCCGCCATACGCGTCCTGCAGCGGCTGGTAGTTCGCGATCAGCGTGACGTAGCCGTCACGGCCGGTCTCGTAGCTGCGGAACATGTAGAAGTCCGAGGCATCAACCTTGGGCGAGGTCGTGATGAACGGGGCTTCACGGTGACTGGAGGCCTGGGCGGTGCCGGCCACGGCCAGCATGGCCGCGGCCACCAGGGGCAGCAGACGCAGAGGGGAACGCAACATGGAAGTCTCCTGGAAGAAAGTGCGCCAGCGCGGGGCCGGCGGTTGGGCAGAGCCGGCGAAGGGGGGCCTGCGATGACCCTCAACCCTTCCGACGACTCAGGCCTTTACGCAGCCGACACAAAGCCGGATGCGACTTTCTTCACGGAGACTTGTAAGCGGGTGTTCTCTGCTCCTGTCCTCAGGCCGCTTCCCAGCGGGCTTCGTCGTCCATCTTCGCCTGGCCTTGCGCGGCCAGCTTCAGCAGGTTCGCGCTCAGCGAGCGGGCAGCAATGCCATGGCGCGAGGCCGGCACGTCGCCATAGACCTCGGGCACCAGCGCCTGCACCGTCACCGGCGCGGCCTGCGCCCGCAGCGCGGCCAGCACCTTGTCCTCACGCGCCTGGCGGTGCGCCAGCAGCCGGCGCACCTCGGCCTGCGGCTCGGCGATCAGGAAGCCGTGGCCGGGTGCAAACCAATCCAGGTCCAGCGCCAGCAGGCTTTCGAGTGCCGCGCAGTAGGCGGCCATGTCGCCATCGGGCGGGTTGATGACCACGGTCGAGCCCTGCATCACATGGTCGCCGGTGAACAGCAGCCGCTCTTCCTCCAGCAGCCAGCAGACGTGGTTGGATGCATGGCCCGGCGTGGGCACCGCGCGCAGCGTGCAGCCTTCGCCGAGCGACAGGCGCTCGCCGTCGGCCGGCACATGGTCAGGCACGAACGTGGCGTCCTGCCACATCGGGTGCGAGGCGACGCGGCCGACCAGCGTGGCGCCGGTCAGCGCCTGCAGCCGGCGCGCGGCGGGCGAATGGTCGGTGTGGGTGTGCGTGACGAGGATGCGCGTGATGCGGCCGGGCTTTGCCGCCGCCAGCACAGCCTGCAGGTGGGCCTCGGTATCGGCATCGTCCGGGCCGGGATCCAGCACCGCCACTTCATCGCCGCCCGGCGCGCGCAGCAGATAGGTGTTGGTGCCGGGGCCCGTCATCACGCTGCCGTTGTTGCAGGTGACCCGCGTCACGCGCTCGGACAAGGCCACCGCGCGCAGCGGCAACAGGTCGGCGAACACGTCGCCGCGGCCGGTCGGGTCCAGGCGGCCGATCTCGGCCCAGGCCCAGTGGTCGGGCAGGAACGGCCGGGTGCCCTTCTCGTCGCGGCCCAGGCGCGGCATGGTGCGGCGCACCGCCGCCTGCGCATCGGTGGCCTCCAGCGCGGCCTGCACGCTGGCGTGGCGGCTGAGCTGCTGCAGCGTGCGCTCGGTCACCGGCAGCAGCTTCAGGCCGGCGGCCAGCGCATCGGCCGGCCGCAGCCAGGCGACTTCCAGCGCTTCGGCGGCATCGGCCACGGCGGTCTGGCCCTCTGGCATGCGGGCGATGAAAAACCGGGTGTCGAAGCGCTGCTTCATGCCGGGCGGCGTCAGCCAGTGGCTGAAGTAGCGCAACTGGTCGGTCGCCAGGCGCAGGCCGGCGCCACGGCAGGCTTCGGCGAAGGCAGCGCCCGTCTGCAGTTGCGAGCGCTGCATTTGCACCGAGGACATGGCCTCGGCCGTGCCGTGTGCCAGCAGCAGGCCGACCTCCTCGAAACTCTCGCGCAGCGCCGCCACGGCGTAGTCCAGCCCGCCGGACGGCAGGCCCAGGCGCTGGTTCCAGGCCGCTTCATCAGCGGCCTCGCACAGCGCCTGCATGCCGGCGTCGGCCGGGTCCAGCGCGCCGCCGGGGAAGACCCAGACACCGCTGCGGCTGTCGCCACTGCGCTCGGCGCGGCGCATCAGCAGCACCTCGGGGCCGGCATCGCCGTCGCGCAGCAGGATCAGCGTGGCGGCGCGGCGGGCGCCCTGCAGGTCCGGGTCCACGCCCAGCGGCCCGCCGGGCGGGTGTTGCAGGGCGTTGGTGGAAGAGGAATCGGCAAGCATGGCGGCAGTCTACGGAAGCGGCGCCCCCAAGCGGGGCCTGGGGGCGGCCGTTGACCCGGGGTTTGCCCTCATAAGCGGCGCGCGGGCCAGAATCGTGCATGAGCAGCGAAGCCTCGCCCCCCACCGCAGACGCGCCCAGCGCGCGCTGGCTGGAGATCCAGCCGCAAGGCTGGCGGCTGCCGCTGCCGCCGGGCCTGAGCCTGCTGGAGGCCGCACAACAGGCCGGCGTGCGGCTGGCGCGCTCTTGCCGCAACGGCACCTGCCGCGCCTGCCGCTGCCAGTTGCTGGCCGGCGAAGTGCGCTACCGCGTCGAATGGCCAGGCATCAGCGCCGAAGAACGGGCAGAAGGGCTGATCCTGCCGTGCGTGGCCGAACCACTGGGCGACGTGCGCATCGAGGCACCTGCAGCGCAGAAGCTGTGATTTGTGGCGTGGCAAAGGTGTAAGGCAGGCGTACAAAATGGAACCTTTCTTTCATTTGACGGCTCGCTCAGGCCAATGCCCGCAACCTCACATGCCGCGGGCCCGATATTTGCAAAACGATGACTGCCGACGCGCCTTACCCCCGCGTTGCCCGCCGCCGCTGAGAAAGGATTGCCAATGCCTGGATCGCCGAGCCTCCCGCCACACCGGCCCCTGCGCCGGCGCCTGGCCGCGTGGACCGGCGCGCTGGCAGCGGCCTCCGGGCTGATGACCCTGGCCGGCCCCGCGGCGGCCACGGCGCCTTCGGTCAGCATCAGCCGGCTGGGCTTCACCGACGACGTGCAGCCCAGGCTGCAGGGCCCGGCCTTCTACCTGAAGGGCGACGGCGCGCCCGAGGCCCGCTCCTTCGAGGCTTTCGTGGACCAGCTCTCCCACGAGCCGGTCGACGTGGTGGTGATGGGCGCCAGCTATCGCGACTGGGAAGGCGAATGCCGCACGCTGAACGCGTTGCCCAATGTCAATTCCTGCACCACCATCGTGATCCGCGACGCACGCGACGCGGCCGACCCTGATGTGCTGGCCGCGCTGAAGCAAGCCGAGGTGGTGTACTTCCGCGGTGGCGACCAGTGCAACTTCGTGCAGTGGCGCAACAGCCCGATCCCGGCCGCCGTGCAGGCCGTGGTGGAGCGCGGCGGCGGCACCGGTGGCGGCAGCGCCGGGCTGGCGATCCAGGGCTCGCTGGCGGTCTATGACGGCTGCCGCGGCAGCGTCAACTCCTCGCTCGCGCTGGCCGACCCGTACCGCAACAGCGTCAGCTTCACCGAGAACCTGTTCAACTGGCCGGGTCTCGAAAGCACCTTGACCGACAGCCACTTCGTCAAGCGCGACCGCATGGGCCGGTTGCTGGCCTTCCTGTGTCGCCAACTCGGCAGCCGCGAGGTGGACGAGGCCTGGGGCCTGGGCATCAACGAAGGCACGGCCGTGCTGATCGACCGCGACGGCAAGGGCACGGTCTACGGCGACACCGCCTTCGTCGTGCTGGCCGACCGGCCCGGCTACGGCTGCCGCCAGGAAAACGACCCGGTGACCTACACCGGCTACAAGGTCTGGCGCCTGGAGCCGGGCAGCCTGTACGACTTCTCCGAGCGCCCACAGACCGGCTTCTACCGGCTGGACGTGGACCAGGGCGTGGTGCTGAGCCGCAACCCGTACATCGCCCCTGCCTTGAGCGAAGCCCACGCCACAGCCGGCCGGACCCCGGATCGTTTTGGGGGCCTTTGATCAGTCTTGGTGGCGGTGGGCCCAGAGCACGCCCACCATGTCGGCAACCTGCCGGCTCAGTTCGTCCACCACCTCGATGTCCTGCAGCCGCTCGGCGTCGGCAGGGCTGAGTTGGTCCGCGTCGCCGCCCAGAAGCGCCACCGGCACCAGCAGGGGTCCCAGCGCCGGGTCGTCGAACAGCGGTGACCAGGCTTCCGGGTCCAGGTCCACGGCGCTGAGGAAGCCGGCGCACCAGTCCTGCGCGCTGACGTATTCCTTCTCACCCTGCTCGGCCACGCTGAAGATCGGCTGCCAGTCGTCGGGCTTGTCGCGCAGCAGGCAGGCCAGGTTTTGCAGGTGGCGCAGCACCCACACCGTCGCCTGCTTGCGCTTGCGTCCGCTGGGGAACGGTGCATGGCTTTCGCCTTCGGCGTCACCGCCCCAGACCAGCGGCAACCAATCAGCGGTGGCCAGCTTGTCCAGCAGCGGCGGGCCAACCAGCAGCGCGGTCAGGTAGCCGTCCAGGCCTTCGATGTTCATCGCGCCGTCCAGCGGCAGCGCGTGCAGCAGGTCGTCCAGTGCCTGAAGTTCTTCGTCGCTCAGCGGCGTGTTGGCCGATTGCGGGTCATAGCGGGGATAGTCCACAACAGCGCTCCGCTCACCAGCTGCCGGTGTTGGGCATGCTGGCCCAGGGCTCGGCCGGTGGCAGCCGGCCGCCGGCCTGCAGCAGTTCGACCGAGATCTGGTCCGGCGAGCGCACAAAGGCCATGTGGCCGTCACGCGGCGGGCGCAGGATGGTCACGCCATGCTGCTGCAGCCGCTCGCAGGTGGCGTAGATGTCGTCCACCGCGAAGGCCACGTGGCCGAAGTTGCGGCCACCGGTGTAAACCTCCGGGTCCCAGTTGTAGGTCAGCTCGATCTGGGCGTCGTGGTCGCCCGGGGCGGCCAGGTAGACCAGCGTGAAGCGGCCCTGGGCGTGTTCGGTGCGGCGCACCTCTTCCAGCCCCAGCGCGTCGCGGAAAAAGCGCATCGACGCGTCCAGATCCGTGACGCGCACCATGGTGTGCAGGTATTTCATGCCCGCACTGTAATCCGCGCGGCGGCGGCGCTCCAGTTGCCGGGCGGCATGGCCGATATGTGCGGTTGGAGACCCGTCCCCCTGGGCGGAACCGCCGTCACCCGTCGCCATGCACGCCTTGCTCATCCGCCTCTGGCGGCCTTTTTCCCTGTCCGCTGCCAGCGCAATGGCGCTGGCCACGCTGCTGGCCGGCCTGCTGGTCACGGCCGCCGCCGTGTGGCAGCGCCAGGGCCAGCTGGCGGGCGAGGCCAACGCCCGCTACCAGCACCGGGTGGACCGGCTGGCGGGCGAGATCGCGCATCGCTTCGACAGCATTGCCGCCGGACTGCAAAGCCTGCAGGCGCTGCACAGCGCCAGCCATGAGGTCGAAGCGGCCGAATTCGAGCACTTTGTTGGCGACTGGGCGCTGAACGGCACCCTGCCGGGCCTGATCAGCTTCGGCCAGGCCGAACCAGTGCGCCGCGGGCGGCTGGCCGAGTTCATCGTGCACCAGCGCGAGCTGACGCCTGGCTTCGCACTGCGCAGCGACGGCGGCCAGCCGGTGCTGTGGCCCATGGGCCTGGTCGCACCGCTGGCCGAGCATTTCGAGGCCTGGGGCCAGGACCTGGCAGAAGAGCCCGGCCTGCGCGCCGCGCTGCAGCTGGCCGTTGCCAGCGGCCACCCCACGCTGGCCGCCCATCTGCCGCCAGGCAGCGCGCAGGGCCAGGCAGGCTTCAGCTACCTGATGCCGGTGTACCGCCGCGGCACCGACCCCGTGACCCCAAGCCAGCGCCAGGATGCACTGCGCAGCATGCTGGTGGCCTCGATCAGCGCCAACGGCCTGCTGGCCGGATTGGACAGTGCCGGCGAAACACCACTGGCCTTCTCGCTGCGCGACGGCGCGGGCGGCGCCAGCGACCTGCCGATCTACAGCCGGCCCAACAGCCCAGGCGCCATGCCAGCTTTCCTGGCCGAGCGCGGCCTGCTGGTCGGCCAGCACCCGCTGCGGCTGTCGGCCAGCAGCACGCCGGCTTTCGACGCCGAGCAGCAGCACACGCGGGCGCTGTCGCTGCAGGCCGCCAGCGGTCTGCTGCTGAGCCTGCTGCTGGCCGGCAGCATCTGGGCCATGGCCTCGGCGCGGGCCCGCGCGCTGGCGCTGGCTGCCAGCATGACGGCCGACC
This sequence comes from Ideonella azotifigens, assembly GCF_021043325.1. NCBI lineage: Bacteria > Pseudomonadati > Pseudomonadota > Betaproteobacteria > Burkholderiales > Sphaerotilaceae > Ideonella > Ideonella azotifigens. The sequence continues at coordinate 708,138 of NZ_JAJNKD010000001.1, read as the reverse complement.
TGGACCGGCTCTCGCAAGTGGCAGAGCGCACTTCCAGCGCCGTGATGGTGATGGACGCCCAGGGCCGCATCGTCTGGACCAACCAGGCGTTCAGCACGATGTCCGGCCACAGTGCCGAAGCGGCGCTTGGCCAGCTGCCGCATGCGCTGATGCGGTCCAACCTGGGCACGTCCGAGGCGAAGGCCGCGCTGGCCCAGGCCTATGCCGCCGGGGACAACTTCGATGGCGAGATCGAAAACCGGCGACCCGACGGCCAGGTCTACTGGACCCGCACCGAAGTCCGTCCGCTGCGCAGCGCAGAAGGCCAGCTGACCGGCTTCATGGCCATCGACACCGACGTGACCGCGGTGCGCCAGGCCAACCAGGCGCTGCAGCGTGAGCGCCAGCGGCTGGACCATGTGCTCGAAGGCAGCGACGTGGGCAGCTGGGAGTTCAATGCACAGACCGGTGAAATCCTGGCCGACGCCCGCTGGGCGGCAATGTTCGGCTACGCGGTGGCAGAGGTGCAGCCCTTCAGCTTTGCTCGCTTCTGCGAGCTGGTGCATCCTGACGACGTGCCGGCGATGCTGGCGCAAGGCCGTGCCCACCACGCCGGAGCGCTGTCGCACTACGAGGTCGAGCAGCGGGTTCGCCATGCCGACGGGCGCTGGATCTGGACCCAGTCGCGCGCCAAGTTCGTCTCGCGCACGCCGGAAGGCCTGCCCGAATGGGCCGCCGGCACCCACATCGACATCAGCCAGCGCAAGGCCCACGAGGCCGAGCTGGCCGAGCAGCGCCTGCGCACCGACACCATCTTCGCCAGCCTGCCCGGCGTGGTCTATGAATTCGAGCGACCGGCCCAGGGTGAATCGCGCTTCGTGTTCCTCAGCGGCTCGGCCGCCAGCGTGCTGGGCCTGACCCCGGCCGAGCTGCTGGCCGACCGCCACCAGCTCTACCGCAATGTGCACGGCGACGACCTGCCTGGCCTGAACGAGGACATGAACGCCTCCAGCCGCGACCTGACGCCGCTGCGCAGCGAATTCCGGCTGCGCGTGGGCGAGGCCTGGCGCTGGATCGCGGTCGATGCGCTGCCCACGCGCCGCGAGGACGGCGGCATCGTCTGGTACGGCATGCTGATGGACGTATGCGCGCGCAAGCAGATCGAGGCCCAGCTGGCCGCGGCCACGCAGCAGGCCGAGGCCGCCAACCGCGCCAAGTCGGCCTTCCTGGCCACCATGAGCCACGAGATCCGCACGCCGATGAACGGCGTGATCGGCATGGCCGAGCTGCTGGCGCAGAGCGCGCTGACCGAGGAGCAGGCCGACGCGGTGCACACCATGCGCGACTCGGCCAGCTCGCTGCTGCGGCTGATCGACGACATCCTGGACTTCTCGAAGATCGAGGCTGGCCACCTGGTGCTGGAGCGCACGCCGGTTCGCCTGGCCGCGCTGGTCGAGCGCCTGTGCGACGCGCTGCAGCCGGTGGCCACCGCGCGCCAGGTCGAGCTGCAGCTGTTCTGCTCGCCCGCGCTGCCCGAGCTGGTGATGACAGACCCGGTGCGGCTGCGCCAGATCGTCAACAACCTGCTCAGCAACGCGATCAAGTTCTCCGCCGGCCTGCCCGGACGGCGCGGCCGCGTGGCGCTGCGCGTGGAGCCCGACTGCGCACAGCCCGGCCAGGTGCGCTTCGAGGTCAGCGACAACGGCATCGGCATGGACCCGGCCACCATCGACCGCATCTTCCTGCCCTTCACCCAGGCCGAGGTCTCGACCACGCGCCGCTTCGGCGGCACCGGCCTGGGCCTGACCATCAGCGAGCGCCTGATCAGCCTGCTGGACGGCAGGATCCAGGTTCGCAGCGAACCCGGCCTGGGCACCACCTTCGAGGTCGGCCTGCCGCTGCCAGCGGCCGATCCGGCCCTGGCCACCCGCCATGACAGCCACCTGCCAGGCCAGGATGGCGACCGGCTCGCCCCCGCGCCTGTGCTACCCGAGCCCGCCTGGCAGCCCAGCGCCACCCCCGAGCTGCATGGGCTGACGGTGCTGCTGATGGCTCAGGGCGCCTTGCCCACCGACGACCTTGCCGCCTATCTGGTGCCCACCGGCGCCCGCGTGCAGCGGGTCAACAGCCTGACCCAGGCCCAGGACCTGGCCGCGGCCCACGCCGGGCCGGTGGTGCTGGTGGACGCTGCGGACGACAGCCCGCCCGACTGGCGCAGCCCGCTGCCCGGCATGCCCGGCGACCTGCGCCAGCTGCTGATCGGTGGTGGCCGCCTGGGCCCGGCCCAGCTGGTGGCACCCAACGTTGGCGCGCTGGGCGTGCTGCGGCGCCAGGCCTTGTTGCGCGGCGTGGCCATGATGGCCGGCCGTGCCTCGCCAGAGTTGCGCGCCAACGTCACCAGCGCAGCCGCGCTCGGCCTGACGCCAGTGCCGGCGCCAGGGGCGCGCTCGCTGGTCCGGCCCGGCATTGCCGACGACCCGCAGCAGCCGCCAGCCCCGCCGCCGCTCAGCGTGGCCGAGGCGCGCGCCCGCGGCCGGCTGATCCTGGTCGCCGAAGACGATCCTGTGAACCAGAAGGTCATCCAGCGCCAGCTGGCTTTGCTGGGCCACACGGCCGAAGTGGTCGACGACGGCCGCCAGGCCTTGCAGCGCTGGCGCGAAGGCCAGCATGCGCTGCTGCTGACCGACCTGCACATGCCCGAGCTGGACGGCTATTCGCTGGCCACCCAGCTGCGGCGCGAAGAATCGCCCGGGCAGCACATGCCCATCGTGGCACTGACGGCGAACGCGCTGAAAAGCGAAGAGCAGCGCGCGCTGGCCGCCGGCATGGACGGCTACCTGACCAAGCCGGTGCCGCTGCGCGCGCTGCGCATTGCGCTGGACGCCTGGCTGCCGCCGCGCCACGAAGCCACGCCGCCCGCGGAGTCACTGCCGGCGCCATCGGCCACGTCGGCTCCGTTGGTGCCAGCCAGCCTGCCGCCCGAGGTGCTGCCGGTGCTGCGGCTGGACGTGCTGCGCGCGCTGATTGGCGATGCACCCGAAGTCGTCGATGAATTCCTGCGCGAGTTCCGCAGCTCGGCGCGCACGCTGGCCCATGAGCTGCGCCTGGCTCACGCCGCGGGCGATGCCAAGCAGGCGGCCGCGCTGGCGCACAAGCTGAAGTCTTCATCGCGCTCGGTGGGCGCGCTGGCGCTCGGCGAGCTCTGCGCCACGCTGGAGCAGCAGGGGCGGCGACTGGACCCAGCCGCGCTGACGCGTGGCCTGGCCGAATTCGAACAGGCGTTTGCAGCGCTGGAACAGGCGCTGGCCACGGCGCTGGGACAGGCCCGAGGGCAGGAGGAGGCATGGCCGTCATGACAAGACTCGAACACACGGTGCTGGTGGTGGACGACGAGCCGTTTGTGCTCAAGCTGCTGACCCGCCAGTTGCAGAACCTGGGCGCGCGCCAGGTCGTCGCCGTCGGCTGCGCGACCGAGGCGCTGGCGCTGCTGCGCGCCGCGCCGCCGCTGCCCGAAATCCCGGCTGCCGACGGCGCAGCCACGCCCGCCGGCGCCTCCATAGGCCTGGTCTTCTGCGACCTGCAGATGCCCGACATGGACGGCGTCGAATTCATCCGCCACCTCGGCGAAGCCGGTTACCAGGGCGACCTGGTGCTGATCAGTGGCGAGGCGCCACGCATCGTGCAGACGGCGGTGCGGCTGGCCCGCGCGCACGGGCTGAGCGTGCTGGGCGCCCTGGACAAGCCGGTCTCGCCCGAACAGCTGCGCCAGCTGCTGGACGGCCCGCGCACGCCGGCACCGCCGCGCCACGCCAACAGCCCGCGGCCCAGCAAGGTGCAGGCAGACGAGCTGCCACGCGCGCTGGCGCAGCACGAGTTCGTCAACCACTACCAGCCCAAGGTCGAGCTGGCGACCGGGCGCTGGGTCGGCGTCGAAACCCTGGTGCGCTGGCAGCACCCGGTGCACGGCCTGGTGAGCCCGGACCAGTTCATTGGCCTGGCCGAGGAGCAAGGCCTGATCGGCGAACTCACGCGCCAGGTGCTGCGCCGGGCGCTGCGCGATTCACGCGAATGGACCTCGCAGCAGCGCCACCTGCAGGTGGCCGTCAACATCTCGATGGACAGCCTGTCGGCACTGGACTTCCCGGACCAGATCGCCGCCGAGGCCGCCGCTGCCGGCGTGGCCTTGTCCAGCCTGGTGCTGGAAGTCACCGAGAGCCGGCTGATGGCGCATCCGCTGGCCACGGTGGACGCGCTGACGCGGCTGCGGCTCAAGCGCGTCAGCGTCGCGATCGACGACTTCGGCACCGGCCACTCGTCGCTGACGCAGTTGCGCGACATCCCGTTCGACGAGCTGAAGATCGATCGCAGCTTCGTGCACGGCGCCTGGCGCGATGCCTCGCTGCGCAGCATCGTCGAATCCAGCCTGGGCCTGGCCGGCCAGCTGGGCATGAGCACCGTGGCCGAAGGCGTGGAAGACGAGGCCGACTGGCAGCTGCTGCGCCAGGCTGGCTGCCAACTGGCCCAGGGCTATTTCATTGCCCGGCCCATGCCGGCCGAAGAGCTGGACGCCTGGCAGCTGCGCTGGGCCACACGCGCCGCCTGGCTGACAGGACGCTGACGCCAGACCGCCCGCTCGCCACCCACGTGCACATTGCCGCATGGGGGGTGAAGCATTTCAAAGTGCTTCCCCGGAACAGACGCTGCTGGCAAGCTTCATGCTTCGCTCAGCGAACGTTGGGGCCCGCACTTCAAGGCGCAGCAAGCGCATCAAAGTGCACGTTACATCTGGTGACCTGTCATGCGCTGCACTCACAATGCGGCCCGTGGCAGCGCAGGTCCAGGCGTTGTTTTGTCTGTTTCGTCTCCAGAGGTAATTTGTGAGTACACGCCCACTGACTGCATTGACGCTGGCCGGCATGACCCTGCTTGCGCCGCTTGCGGCCCATGCCCAAGCGCTAAAATCTGACTTCGCGCCCAATGAGACCCAGGCCGCGCCGCGCAAGGACCTGCTGGACCTCGAGTTCAGCCCCTCGCGCAGCATGTTCACCTGGTGCGACAAGAACGGTCAGCTGTGGGTGGGCACGCTGGACCCTGCGACCGGCAACATCCTGAAGCCGACCTACAAGCTGCTGGACACCGATGCCATCACGCCGCAGGAGATGAGCATCACGACCAACGGGCCGGAGTGGGTGTCGACCTCCACTGGCGACCACGTCGTCTACACCAAGTTCGTGGCCGATCCGGCCAAGCCCTCGGCCGCCCGGCTGGCCCTGGTCGAAGGCAGTGCCGACGGCACGACCTGGGGCGCACCCATCATGCTGGGGCCCAATGCGGGCCGCAACGCGCCGTATGCCAGCGATGACACTGGCGACACGCAGCCGCGCATCAGCTATGTCGATGCGAAGAACAACCACTACTGGCGCTACCTGTACGACGTCGCGTCGGAAGCGCCAGTGCTGGGCATGGCCCGCACGCCCAAGCCGGTTTCGGTGCGATTCACCAAGGGCAACAACGGCCTGGTCTATTCGCAGGACGTCAACGGCACCAATCAGGTGTTCATGGAACAGCTCGACACCGGCAAGCTGACCCAGATCACCAGCGACGACGGCGCCAAGGACGTGCGCACGGTGCCCTGGATGTGGCGCGCCCCGGAATACAACAACAAGCTGGTGCTGCTGAGCACCGTCAACGAAAACGAGCTGCGCTTCTACAAGGGTGACGGCTCGGGCAAGTGGGCGGTCATCAACAGCATCATGCTGCCTGCGGGAAGCACCGTGGCCTCGCCCGAGCCCTTCGTCTACCTGGGCAAGTCCTACGTGGTGCTGGCGGTCAAGAGCGAGCCCTACACCTACCCGACGGCCATCTACATCGCCGCGGTCTCGCCCACTGCCACCACCAAGCTGTGGAAGGTCAGCGACGACGCCGATGGCCACGAGCGCATCGACCCTGAAGTCTTCATCACCACCCAGAACGGCGTGGTGGTCTTCTACAACAAGTTCAACCCGGCGATGGACCCAACCGGCGAGCAGCCCACCTGCGCCGCCTGCTCCGAAGGCCTGTTCCGCGCCACCACTGGATTGTGAGAGCGCCCCCGGGCCGACGCCAGCGTCGTCCGCCCCCCGAGGGGGTCAGGGAAACTTGGGGCGGCCCGGCGTTTCCTTGAGACCGCGCGTCGCCAGGTCGATGGACTGTCCGCGGTTTCTTTTTGGGTACACACCCGCTTTTCAGGGCATTGAAGGGATGTGGGCCGGGCCAGACTGGCGGACGTCATGCCGCACCCTCCCCGTTTGCTGAAACTCGTCTGGCCGCTGTTCCTCGAACTCGGTCTCGGCATGGCCGTGAGCCTGATCGGCACTGCGCTGGCTGCCCGGCTGTCCGACGAAGCAGGCGCCGGCTTTGCGCTGGCCAACCATGTGTTCGCCACGCTGTTCATGCTGTTCCGCGTCATTGGCGCGGGCATCAGCGTGGTGCTCACGCAATGCCTGGGCAGCCAGCGCCGTGACCAGGCCGACGCCGTGGCGCGTGCCGCGCTGGGTGCCGCCACCTGGATCGGTGCCGCGGCAGCCGTGATGGCGCTGGTCGGCGCGCGCGGCATGCTGGGTCTGGTGAATGCCCCGGCCGAGGTGCTGGTCGTCGCCGTGCCCTTCCTGATGACGCTGGCGCCCTGCATCCTGCTGGACGCCTGGAATGCCTCGATGGCCAGCGTGATGCGCTCGCACCTGCACGCCCGCGAGGCGCTGTTCGTCATCATCACGATGCATCTGGTGCACCTGCTGCTGGCCGTGCCACTGATGCGCGGCTGGGGCCCGGTGCCTGCCCTGGGCCTGCCCGGCTACGCACTGGCCATGCTGGGCGCGCGCTTCCTGGGCGTGGCGCTGCACCTGCTGCTGTGGAAAGTGCGCCTGGGCCTGGTGCCCACCCGGCGCGACTGGTGGCACCCGCCGCGCCGCCAGCTGGCCGCGATCCTGCGCATCGGACTGCCCGGCGCCGCCGAGAACCTGAGCTGGCGGCTGTGCTTCATGGCCAGCGTGGCCGCGGCCGGCCACATGGGCGCGCAGGCGCTGGCCACCCATGCCTACGTGATGCAGGTCATGTACTGGCTGCTGCTGTTTGGCGCAGCCACCGGCCTCGCGGTCGAGATCGTGGTCGGGCACCTGATTGGCGCCGGCCAGCTGCACGAGGCCCACCAACTGGTGCGCAAGGCGCTGGGCCGGGGCATTGTCGTCAGCCTGTGCCTGGCCTTGCTGGCCGCACTGGCCGGCCGCCACTTGCTGGGCCTGTTCACCGAAGATGCGGAGATCCTGCGCAACGGCGCCTTGCTGCTGTGGCTCACGGTGCTGGTCGAACCCGGCCGCACCTTCAACCTGGTGGTCATCAACGCGCTGCGCGCCGCCGGCGACGCCCGCTACCCGGTGATCGCCGGCACCGGTTCGTTGCTACTGGTGCTGGCCGGCGGCAGCTGGCTGCTGGGCGTGCACCTCGGCCTGGGCCTGCCGGGCCTGTGGCTGGCCTATGCATGCGACGAATGGATACGCGGCCTGCTGATGTGGCGCCGCTGGGCCAAGCAAGCCTGGGTGCCCCACGCCCGCGCGACGCATCGCGCGTTGCGCCGGGATCGCCATGATGGCGACGTCAACCTGGCCGCAGCCTAGCGAGCCAGCAGCCGGCGCCGGGCCGCCCCAAGCGGCTGCGCAACCCGCTTGGCGGGTGGTCTCGCGTACTCGCGGGACCGGGTGCCTCAGCTCAAGCGGCGCGTCGCAGGCGGAGCAAAGCCGCGCCCAACTCACCGCGCAGCACCAGCACATCGCCTTCGAGCACACCCGAGCGGGTCTGCTCCAGCAGGCGCAGGAACTGGTCTTCGTTTTCCATCACCGGCGTGCCCATGCAGAGCTTGCGGGTGGCGGCCAACGGGCCGAAGCGCAGTTGCTCGCCTTCGATCTGCAGCTTGCCGCCAAAGCCGTTGCAGCCGCCCGAGCCGCTGACCTGCGTGGCGCTGATGAACTGCAGCGACGGCAGGCCGCCGCCAGGCGTGGCACTGCTGTCCAGGCTGATCGCGATCCAGCGACTGCCGACCAGCTCGTGCAATGCGCTTGGCGTCGAGACGGGCGCCTTGGCGCCACTGGCCGTCGGCGCGCTGCCGCAGCCCCCCAGCAAACCGGCACCGGCCCCGGTGCACAGCGCGGCGGTCAGGCCCCACCCGGCCATCCATCGCTTCATGATCAACCTCTTTCCGATGTGTCAGCGCTCACAAGAAGATGCAGGCTGCAGCACCATTTTCTCATCCCCTGGCGTTGTCAGGGCCTGGCCGCGCTGACCTCGATCTCCACCAGCCAGCCCGGGTTCACCAGCCCGGCGACCTTGACCGTCGAGCGCACCGGCAGGTTGGGCTGGGCTGCACTGCCGAAAAACTGGCGGTAGCCGTCCATGAAGCCGTCGAAATCCATCGCGCCGTTCAGCGCCGGGTCGCCGACCAGGAACACCTGCATGCGCACCACGTCCTTCATGCCCAGCTTCAGCGCAGCCAGCGTGGCCTCGATGGCTTTCAGCGTGCTGACGGTCTGCACGCGGGTATTGCCAAACGAGGCCACGCTGTTGGGCGCTGCGGCCGGATCGGCCACCGTCGGGCCGGCGCCGCTGAGGTGAACCATCGTCACGCCGGCCGGCACTTCGACCGCGCGGGCAATCGGAAAGTCGGAGTTCGGGATCTTGTAGCGGATGACTTCGGCGGCCTGCGTGGCGCCCGCCAGCAGCAATGCGGCGACGGCGAAGAGGGGGGCTTTGGGCATGAGGTTCTCCAATTCGAATTCAGCGCTGGCGCTTCACGTCCGCGGCCGTGACAGGCAGCGGCAAGGGCTCGCCAGCCGCGGGCCTGGGCCCGAACTGCTGGCGCACGAAGTTGACGACCGCCGCGACCTGCACGTCTTCCATGAACTCGCCGACGGGCGGCATCGCCCTGCGGCCGTGCAGCACGTTGTGGATCACGTATTCGGCCATGCCGGCGCGCACGTTGCCGCGCAGCGCCGGGTAGGCCCCCGCGCCTTGTGCGCCCTGCCCCTGGTCCATGTGGCAGCCCTGGCAGGCGGCGCGGTAGAGCGCGGCGCCATCGCGCTGCTGGAAGGTCCAACCCTGCGACAGCAGCGGGTCGACCGAATCGGCGTTCGCAGCCAACGGTGCCGCGAGCAGCAGCAACGGGAATGCAAGCCTGTTCATCATGACGTGGCCACCGCCTTGGCATGCAGCCGGCCCACCGCGTCCAGCGCCGACAGCACCGCGCCCTCCTGCCAGGCCGGCAGCAGCGAAGCGTGTTCGCCGGCCAGCACAACCCGGCCGTCGACGGCGCACAGGTTCGCGTAGTGCGCCGCGCGCAGCTCGTCGCGCCACTCGGCAAAACAACCCAGCGTGGCCGGCATGCGGTGCCAGGCGACCGACATCCCGTTCTCGAACTCGGCCGGGTACTGTGGGTGGATGCGGGCACCCTGTTCGAGCGCAATGCGCACCCGCTGCTCGGGCGCCATGCCGCTCAACTCGAAGGCATTGGGCCCCCACACGTAGGCGCCCAGCAGCACACCCTTGCCGCCGCGGTTGAAGTCGGTCGACGGGTAGCCGATCTGCGTGATCGGCAGGTCGGTGCGGGTGTTGCCGCCGAAGATGCGCTCGTCTTCCTCCCAGAAGCGGCGGCGGAACTGCAGCCCCACCTTCACCGCCGCGGCATACGGCACCGCCTCGATGGCGGCCTGCAGCGCCGGCTGCACCTGCAGCGCCAACTGTCCCAGCACCGACAGCGGCAGCGTGCAGACACACCAGTCGGCCTGCGCGACCTGCTCGCTCGCACCGTCGCGCAAATAGCGCACCGTCACGCCACGCCCGTCCTGCGCAATGCCGGTGACCTTGGCATCCAGCGTGACCAGCGGCGCCACCTCGCGGTAGATCGCCTGCGCAATGCGATCCATGCCGCCGACCGGCTGGAACATCGTCGTCTGGTACTCGTAGCCATGGCCATCGGCCAGCCCGCGCCACAGCCCGCTCTTGAGCAGGTCACTCAGCGCAACAGGCTGCGAAGGCACCGGCGCCGGCATCAACCCGCCGGCCGGCGGCACCTGCCAGCCGCGCCGGTCGGCGCTGTGGAAGCCCGCCGTGTAGCGAAAGTCCTTGTCCAATGCGCCCCAGCCCCGCAAGGCCTCGCGCAGCTGGTCCAGGTCGTCCTTGCTGACCGCTGCATCGAGTTTGGCGGCCGGCGCCAGCCGGGCCAGCAGTTCAGCGACCTGGCCGTTGAAGTCCGCCTGCACTTCGCGGAAGCGCTGCGGCCTGCCGCCAAACGCGTCGAGGCTGTGCAGGTAGGCGTTGTGGTTGACCTGCACAAACGGCTCCAGCGGCACCTGGAAACGCTTGGCGTAGTCCAGCACGCCATGGTGGTGGTGCGGAATGCGCCAGGGGCCGGGATTGAAGTACAGGCCCGGGTCGAACTGGCAGTGCTGCGTGGCGCCACCCAGCTCGGTGTAGCGGTCGCCGCCGCGCAGCGTCCAGGCCCGGCCACCGGCGCGCTGCTGGTACTCCAGCACCTGCACCTGGTAGCCGGCGGCACGCAGCTCCAGCGCAGAGACCAGCCCGGCCATGCCGGCGCCCAGCACCAGCACCCTGGCGCCGCGTGGCGCGCCCTGCAGTTTCGGCGGGCCGGCGTAGCCCGAAGGCTGGGCCTGGGCCAGGCCGCTCATGGCCTGCAGCATCGCACCGCTGCCGGCGGCCCGGGCGATCAGGCCCAGCCAGTCGCGGCGAGTCGGTGCGGCGGCGGTGCCCGGCATGCCGGGTGGGGGAGAAGCAGGATGGGACAAGGCGGCGGCAGGAAAAAGTCGCCGCCAGCGTACCTTGTTTCAGCCCGGCTTCAAGGCCATTTCATGTCCGGCACCAGCGCTGGCCGGCAGCTCACCGAGCTGGTCCTGCCCGACGGCAGACAGGCCCGGCGCCCGCCCTTTGCGCTCGGTGCAAAGCCGGCCAGCAACTGGCCGTCGTGGCCGTACAGGCCCGCCTCTTCAACACCCAGGTCGACACGGTCTCCCGTCTGCGGCAGCCCCTGCCAGCGCTCGCCCAGGTCCAGGCTCAAGGCCTCGGCATGGCCGGGCAGCAGCAGTTGGACCAGGCTGCGGCCACCGAGCAGCAGCACCTGCAGCACCCGGGCTTGCAGCACCAGGCCGGCTGTGCGCCGTTCGGTGGCTTGCCTCAGCACCTGCAGCCTGGCAGGCCGCAGGCCCAGCGCGATGACGCCTTCGGCCGGCAATACAGGCAGCGCCTCGGGCCAGACCGCCTGCCCCGCTTCCCCAGCCTCCAGCACCAGGCGCCCGTCCGCCGCGCGCGAAGCACGCACAGGCAGGTAGACCAGGCGCGGTGCCCCCAGGAACTCCGCCAGGTAGCGATTGACCTTTGCGCTGCGGTCCACCGCGACAGCCGCTTCGGCGGCGGGCGCCTTGCCCGCTTTCACGGCCCCGCCTGCGCAGCGATGAACTGCCGGTACCAGTGGGCGCTGTCCTTGGCGGTGCGCTGCTGGGTGGCGTAGTCCACATGGAACAGGCCGAAACGCTTGGCGTAGCCCGAGTTCCACTCGAAGTTGTCCAGCAGGCTCCAGTAGAAGTAGCCGCGCACGTCCACCCCGAGCTGCATCGCCCTGGCCAGGGCCTGCAGGTGGCTCTGCAGGTAGGCGATGCGGGGCGTGTCGGCCACGCGACCTTCGCGGAGTTCGTCCGCATTGGCCATGCCGTTTTCGGTGATGAAGATCGGCGGCGGCGCGTATTCGCGGGTCAGCCGCACCAGGTGCTGCGTGAGCACCTCCGGCACCACCTCCCAGCCCATGTCGGTGAAGCCTTGCAGGCCGGGCGCGGGCGGTGCCGGCGGGCTCGCACTGATGATGCTGCGGGTGTAGAAGTTCAGCCCCAGGAAGTCCAGCGGCTGCTGGATCGTGGCCATGTCGCCAGGCTGGACGCGCGGCGCATCCGCGCCCAGGTACGCCAGCACATCGGCCGGGTAGGTGCCGCGGAACACCGGGTCCATGTACCAGCGCACGTTCAGGCCGTCGTCGATGCGGGTGGCGATGCGGTCCGCCTCGTTGGGCGCCGCCGCAAAGGACGGCGTGTGATTGAGCACGATGCCCAGCGGCGTGCGGCAGACCGCCCGCATGGCCTGGATGGCCTGGCCATGGGCCAGCAGCAGATGGTGCGAGACCTGCGCGGCCTCGGCACGGCTGGTGTGGCCGGGCGCGAACTGCGCCGTCTCGTAGCCCAGCGTGGCCACGCACCAGGGCTCGTTGAGGGTGGCGATGGAGTGCAGGCGGTCACCGAAGCGGCGCGCCACCTCGGCCGCATAGTCTGCAAACAGCGGCGCGATGTCTCGGCTCAGCCAACCGCCGATGCTGTCCTCCAGCGCCGCTGGCAGGTCCCAGTGATAAAGCGTTGCAAGCGGCTGGATGCCGGCGGCCAGCAACTCGTCGAGCAGGCGGTCATAGAAGTCGAACCCGGCCTCGTTCCAGGCACCGCGCCCCTGCGGCTGCAGGCGGGACCAGGACAGCGAAAAGCGGTACGCGCCCAGGCCCAGCCAGCGCATCAGGCCCACGTCTTCGGCATAGCGGTGGTAATGGTCGCAGGCGACCTCGGGGGTGGACGCATCCTTGATGCGACCGGGCTGGGCGCAGAAGCGGTCCCAGATCGAAGGGCCACGGCCGTCCTCCCGGGCGGCCCCCTCGATCTGGGCGGCACTGGTCGCCGAACCCCAGAGGAAATCCGAGGGGAACTTGTCAGCGAGGGCCATCAGAACTCGATGCCGGCGTTCACGCCCAGGGTCAGCGGCGGCAGGTACTGCGACTGCCACGCGCCAAAGGCGTTCTGCGCATTCGTCTTGACCTTGGCGTTCTCGATGTTGCGCACCCACAGGTCCGTCCACCAGCCCTTGGCCGCGCTGTAGCGCAGCCCCACATCGGTCCGGGTGTAGGCCTTCTGCTTGTCCCCGTCGCCCAGGTTGAAGACGCTCAGCCAGCTGGCGGTCTCGTAGTGCAGCGCGATGCGCGGGGTCAGGGTGCCGCCGTTGTCAAAGCCGAAGGTGTGCTGGTATTGCACCTGCGCGGAGAAGCGCGGGGCGTGCGGCAGCTCGTGCCCGGTGACATCCAGACAATTGCTGATCAGCGGATCCGGGCAGGCCGGCAAGGCGTAGTCGTTGCTGCCCGCCAGCAGCTTGCCCAGCCGGGTGTGCGCGTAGGCAAGCGAGAGCTGCAGCCGGTCGGCCTCGGTCAGCTTGGCGGCCAGTTCGGATTCAACGCCGTAGACCTTGGCGCCTTCGGCGTTCGAGGTGGCCAGCGAGTGGCTGCCGTCCGGGTTGGTGACCGGCGCGCTGAACTGGAAGTCCTTGAAGTTCTCGTAGTAGATCGCGTTGTTGAACCTCACCGAGCCGCCCGCCAGCGTCATCTTGCTGCCGACCTCGTAGTTGGTCAGGGTCTCCATGCCATACGGGCGGCCACCGTCCTGCAGGCCGCCGGACTTGTAGCCGGTGGACACGCTGCCGTAGAACAAGGTGTCCTTGTCGACCTGGTAGCTCAGGCGACCCAGGTAGGTGGCCTTGTCGCCCTTGTAGTGCCCATCGTTCTTCTGGTAGCTGGAGAAGCCGGAGCCCGCCGCCAGCGGATCGCTGCCAGCATCCAGAGGTACCTGTTGCACCGTTGCGTCGCCGGTCCAGCCGTTGTTGGTGCCGCCTATGTTCTTGCGGTCGTCGTGGGTGTAGCGGGCGCCGCCGGTGAGGTGCAGCGCGTCGCTGAGGTTCCAGGTGGCCTGGCCGAACACCGCCTGCGAGTTGACCGTTTCCTTGGGCTGGATGAACGAGCCTTGCCAGCCCACGGTGCCCTGCTGGGTGCCGTTCATGATGGGAATGTCGAAGCGGATGCCGTTGTCCTCGGCCGCGTAGTACAGGCCCAGGATCCAGTCGATCTCGTGCTTGCCGGTGGACAGCAGCTCCAGCTCATGGCTGTGATTGGTGTACCTGGACCAGTTGGTGCGGTTCTGCTGGTAGGTGGCGCCAGTGGTGAAGCTGGTGGGTACCTTGGCGCCGCCATCCTGGTCATAGTCCGCCGAACCGGTGAAGCGCGACCAGCCGCCGATGTAGGCCAGGGCCAGGTCGGGGCTCAGCGCGTAGTCGATGCGGCTGCGGAAGGTGTTGCTGTCACGGTGCATGGCCGGCGCGGTGTCGATCAGCGCAGACCAGAAGCTCTCGCCCTCGCGCGGGGTCTGCATCAGGTTCATGCTGGGCGTGCCGCGGTCCAGGAATTTCTCGTAGGACAGGTCGATGCTCAGGGCCTCGCTGGGCTTCCACAGCAGGCTCAGGCGGCCGGCCGTCTGGTCCTGTGCGCTGTAGCGAGGGCCGCCCTGCACGAAGATGTTCGGGTTCAGCGGCTGGAAGGCGATCGGGTTAGCCGGATGGGCGGTGTTCCATGCGTCGATCACCGGCGCCGCAGCGGCCTGCTGGCTGGCCAGCGAAAGCTGCGGCGCGCGCTGGTAGGCCACAAAGCCGTCGTGCTGCTCGTGCACCAGGGCCACGCGCAAGGCCATGTCGTCGCTCAGCGGCAGGTTCATCGCACCGCGCACGCCAATGCGGCCGTAGTTGCCCAGCCCGCCTTCCACGCTGCCCATCAGCTTGCCCAGCACCGGCTTGGCCGTCTGCATGTTGACGGCACCCACCGTCGAGTTGCGGCCCCACAGCGTGCCCTGCGGCCCCCGCAGGACCTCCACCGACTCCAGGTCGAACATCAGTGCGGCAGCGCCTTCGGCGCGCGGTGCGTAGATGCCATTGACGAACATCGCGACCTCGGGGTCTGCGTACTCGGTCTTGGCACTGTCATTGCCAATGCCGCGCAACGTCATCGTGATGACCCCGTGGTCGCCCTGCGTGGTGGCCTGGAAGCTCGGCACCAGGTTGACCATGTCGGCAATGGTCTGCACGTGGTTGTCGTCCAGCTGTGCCGAATTGATGGCCGTGACAGCCACCGGCGTGCGCTGCAGCGGCGTGCTGCGCTTGGTGGCGGTGATCACCACTTGAGACAGCGCATTCACGCTGGTCTCAGCCTCGGGGGCCTTGGGTGCGGCGGGATCGGCGGCCTGCGCGTGTGCGGTGCCTGCCAGCAGGCTCAGCACCGCCAGAACAACGGGGGTCTTCAAGGCCAGGCGCGCTGGCTGGGCAACATGGGTCATCTTGTCTCCTGTCATGGGCACGGGCCGCGTCAGCGAAGGCTGCGCATGCTCTCCTGCGGACTGGCTCGTTGTTCGAGCCAGCAGCTCCCGGCCTTCGAGGGCTGTGCCTCGAAGTGCCGATGGGCCGGATCCTAACGACGCGATGACAGCGCTGTCAACGGTACAAATGACAGCGGTGTCAAAGATCGTTCTATGATGCTTTCCAGACACTCAGTGAGAACCCTCGGGTCCCTGAACAGCCGCCCTGAAGGGGCACGCTGCGGTGTCGCCCGCGCCCGTCACCCGGCGCACATGCATGCCACCCACCTCGTCATGGAAGCTGCGATGTCCACACAGATGCCACCGGTCCGGAACGTCCTCATCCTCGGCGGCGGAACGGCCGGCTGGCTCACCGCCTGCTACCTGGCTCGCCACCTGCGCAGCGACCGGCCGGACGGCATCCGCATCCGCCTGGTCGAGGCCAGCGACATCCCCATCATCGGCGTCGGGGAAGGCAGCTTCCCTTCGATGCGCGGTACGCTTGCGGCCATCGGCATTGACGAGGCCCGCTTCATCCGCGAGTGCGGCGCCACCTTCAAGCAAGGCATCCGCTTTGACGACTGGCAGCACGCGCCGGGGACCGCGACGACGCAGCCTCGCTCCTACTTCCATCCCTTCAGCACACCCAGCCAGCGCCCGGGTGCGCCCGAGCTGGTGCCCGCCTGGGTGGCAGGCGCGGCGCCCGGCGTGGCGCTGGCCGACGCGGTGACGCTGCAGGCCGCGGTGGTGGCCGCGCGGCGCGGGCCCAAGCGGCCGGGCGATGGCGACTTCAGCGGCGCGATGAACTACGCCTACCACTTCGATGCCGGCAAACTCGCCGGCCTACTGGGCCGCCGGGCCCGCGAGCTGGGCGTGCAGCACCAGCTCGCCCAGGTGGAACGCGTGGCGCTGCGCGCGGATGGCGGCATTGCCGCCGTTCACACCCGCTGCGGCCAGCAGCTGGAGGCGGACCTGTACATCGACTGCAGCGGCCTGCGCGCCGAGCTGATCGGCCGCAGCCTGGGCGTGCCGCTGAAGTCGGTGAGCGACCAGCTGTTCGTCGACAGCGCGCTGGCGCTGCAACTGCCCTACCCCGCAGCCGACGTTCCGATTGCCTCCTGCACCATCTCCGCGGCGCAGGAAGCCGGCTGGATCTGGGACATCGGCCTGCAGGAGCGCCGCGGCATCGGCCATGTCTTCTCCAGCCGCCACACCGACGCCACGCAGGCCGAGCGGGTGCTGCGCGCCTATGCCGGCCCCACGGCGGACGGACTGCCGGTGCGCTCGCTGCAGTTGCCGCTGGGCTACCGTGAACTGCAGTGGCAGCACAACTGCGTGGCCGTGGGCCTGTCCAGCGGCTTCCTGGAGCCGCTGGAGGCCTCGGGCATCGGCCTGATCGAGACGGCCGCCTACCTGATCGCCCACCTGTTCCCGTACGACGGACAGATGGCCCCGGTGGCGCGGCATTTCAACCAGTTCATGCGCCAGCGCTACGAGCGCATCGTCGACTTCATCAAGCTGCACTACGGCCTCAGCCAGCGCGAGGACAGCGCCTTCTGGCGCGACAACCGCGACCCCGCCAGCTTCAGCCCGCACCTGCGCGAACAACTGACCATGTGGCGCTGCCGCCCGCCGCACCGGCTGGACTTCATCACCGACGTGGAGATGTACCCGCCGTCCAGCTGGCAGTACGTGCTCTACGGCATGGGCTTCGAGACCGAGCGCCACGCGGCCTGGCAAGCGGGCCAGCCGCTCGCGGCGGCCTCGGCCGAGATGCGCCAGTTGCGCTCGCTGGCACCACATGCAGTGGCCGACCTGCCAGACCACCGGGCCCTGGTGACGGCGCTGTGCGGGCGTGCCGCCGAGCGCGAGCCAGTCAACGTGCGCGCTTGACCGCTGCCTTAGTGCCGGCCTTCGAAGCGGCCCTCGCCGCTGGCCGTGGCGCGGCTTGCGGCGCAAGCCCAAGCTCTGCCTTGCCGCCAGGGGCGCTGGTCGAGTCGCGCACCACCAGTTCATAAGGCAGGACCCGGTGCGGCGGACCGGTCTCGCCATCGTCATGGCGCGACACGGTGAGCATCTGCACCGCCTCGTGCGCCATCTCGTTCATCGGCTGCCGCACGGTGGTCAGCGGCGGCCAGACCAGGCTGGCTGCGGCGGAGTCGTCGAACCCGGCGATGGACAGGTCGTCCGGCACGATCTGCCCCAGGCGCTGGGCGGCCGCCAGCACGCCCAGCGCCATGTCGTCATTGCCGGCAAAGACGGCGGTCGGCCGCTGCCTGCGACTGAGCAGGTGGTGCGCTGCGTCAACGCCCGAGTCGAAGCAGAAGTCGCCGCGGTAGACCATCTCGGGGTCCACGGCCAGGCGGTGGGCCTTCATCGCCCGCAGGTAGCCCTGGTAACGCAGGCCGGACGCGGCCTGGTTCTTCGGCCCCTGGATGAAGGCAATGCGGCGATGGCCCAGGCTGATCAATAGGTTGGTGATCTCCTCGGCCGCACGGGTGTCGTCCATGCGCACGCTGGGCATGTCCGGCAGGTCGCGGGCGGGGGAGATCAGCACGCAGGGCGTGGCGCTGTCGCGCAGCGCTGCCAGCACCTGCGGGTTGTCGCACAGCGGCGGCGTCAGGATCATGCCGTCGGGCCGCAAGGCCCAGACCATGCGATCCACCTGCTCTGCCAGGTCCGGCGCGTCGTCATGCAGGGACTCCACCACCAGGTGATAGCCGGCCTCGCGGCAACGCAGCGTGGCGCCCTGCTGCACCCCGCCGACGAAGGCCGCGCTCGGATCGTAGTAAAGCAGCCCGATCAGGAAGGAGCGGGCACCGGCCAGGCTGCGGGCCGACTGCTTGGGCCGGTAGTTGAGCTCGGCCACGGCCCGCTGCACCGCCTCGCGGGTGTCTTCCCGCACCCCAGGCTCCTGGTTGACCACGCGCGAAACCGTCTTGATCGAAACCTGGGCCAGGCGGGCCACGTCATGGATGGTGGCGGTCGCGGTGCTGCGCTTGTTCACGGAAGGCATGCCTTGGAATGGAAGGGACGCATTCACTGTGCCACAGCGCGAGCCCGGGGGTGGCCGGGGGTGGCCGGCTGTTGCGCGGCGCGGAACAGCTCAGCGCGGCGGTAGGCGGCCTGGATCTTCCTCGACGTCCAGCGGACTGGCGGGCACCGCGCGGCCCATCTGCAATCGCCGGTCACGCCGCCGGTCCCATTGCTCGCGGCGGCGCTGGTAACTGCCCATCAGCGGCGTGGCCGAGACGCCGTGCACGCCGATGGACAGCGCAATGCAGGCCAGCGTGGCCGACACCAGCCGCTCGGCGGCCTCGCCCTTCACGCCCATCTGCAGCGCCATCGCCAGGTACAGCAGCGAGCCGACGCCGCGAATGCCAAACCAGGCCACCAGCCCGCGCTGGCCGCGCGGCAAGGGCCGCGGCAGCAGCCCCAGCACGACGCTCACCGGCCGCACGACGACCAGCATCGCCAGCGCGAACAGCAACACCCCCAGGCTCCACTGCACCCGCGTCATCGCCGCACCGATCAGCAACACCATCAGCACCTCGACCAGCCGCTCGCAGCGCGCACCGAAAGCCCGCAGCTGATGGCCCAGCGGCTGGGCCTCGGGCGCGGGCGATGCGGCCGGGTGGTGGCGCAGCAGCGTCGCACCCGCGGCAAACACCGCCAGGAAACCCGAAACCGCCAGCCACTGGGCCAGGCCCGAGGTCAGCCCGATGGTGCCCAGGTACAGCAGCTCGTCCCATTCGGTCGACGAACCCGAGCGCACGCGGCGCAGCATCAGGTGGCCGATGCCGCGCCCGCAGGCCGCCCCCAGCGCCACGCCGCCGCACAAGGACCAGGCCGTGTCCACCAGCGCCCAGCGCAAGGCGTGGTCGCCCAGTTCGTGCAGGCCGAGGAATCCCAGCGACAGCAGCACCAGCGGCGCCGCGGTGCCATCGTTCAGCGCACCCTCGACCGTCAGCGACATGCGCAGCGCGTCGCGGTCGCTGGCGTCATGCACCTGCACGTCCGAGGCCAGCACCGGGTCGGTCGGCGCCAGGATGGCCGCCAGCAGCAAGGCCATCGGCAAACTCAGCGGCAACAGCAGCCAGGCCAGCGCGCCGCCCAGCAGCCAGGTCCAGACCACGCCGGAAGTGGCCAGCAGCACGGGGGCGCGCCAGGCCTGCCAGTTCGCCGGAATGCGGATCTTCAGTCCGATGGCAAACAAGGACAGCAGCACCGCCAGCTCGCTCAGCACCCGCACCAGCCCGGCATGTTTGTGCGCCAGGTCCAGCCCGGGCAGCGGCGGCACCGCCACGGTCGCCATCACCCAGCCGACGATGAGATAGATCAGTGCCGGCGACAGCGGCAGCCGCCTCACCCACGGCTCGGCCAAGGCCATGGCCACCAGCACGGCCCCGACCAGCAAGAAGCTCGCGCACAACAGCGACATGTCCATGCAGCGCAGGACAGGCAAGCCCCATGCCGCGCATCGCGGCGGGCGCGAGGCCGGCATCGGACGGGATCTGTGCGCCGCCGTCAGCCGCCTCCGACAGCGCCGGGATTGCTTGCCGCAAAGCCGCCGGCCGGCGTGTGTAGTTTTGACAGGCCAGCATCGCCCAGCGCCGCCAGGTACGACCTGGTGGCGAAAGTTGCGACAAGATAGGCGGCAGTTCGCCGGAAAAGACAACAGCTCCGCGCCCACCCGGCCAGGCATGGACATTGCGCAGGCGCTTGTCATGAACACCCTGACGCTGCGCGGCGAACTTCGCCAGAAACAGACCTTGTCGCCCCGTTTGCAGCAAGCCGTGCGCCTGCTGCAGCTGTCGTCACTGGACTTCAATCACGAGGTCTCCGAACTGCTGGACCGCAACCCCTTCCTCGACACCGATGAAGCAGGGGATGCGGCGGCGGCAGACCGGTCGGACGGCGTGGCCGCCACCGTGCGAGACCGCCACGACGGCGGCGACGACGCGGCAGCCCACACCCAGGCGCTGGACAGCGACGACAGCCAGGCAGGCGAGCCGCTGCCTGAGGGCGCCAGCGGGCTGGACACGCCGCCGCTGGAAAACGCCTCCGACGCGCCCGAGCCTGGCGACTGGAACGACCTGCCCGAGGCGCGCCAGCGCAACGCCGAAGGGGGAGAGGCCAGCGCCCTGGACTTCGTGCCCGAGGCCACCACGCTGGCCGAACACCTGCACCGGCAGCTGGGATGCATGCGGCTGTCCGAGCGCGACCTGCTGCTGGCCCGCACCCTGATCGATTCGCTGGATGAAGACGGCTACCTGCGCCAGCCCATGGACGACCTGCTGCCGCCGCTCAGCGACGAGCCGCCAGTGCAGGACGTGGAGTGGCGCATCGCGCTGCGCCATGTGCAGTCGCTGGAGCCGCTGGGCATCGGTGCGCGCACGGTGCAGGAATGCCTGCTGCTGCAGCTGCCCTCCATCGTCGGAGCCGAGTTGCAGGCACTGGCCACGCGCATTGTTTGCGAAGAACTGGAGGGCCTGGCCAAGCGTGACCTGGCCGGCATGGCGCGCCGCCTGGGCGCCACGCAGAACGACGTGGAAGCCGCCTGCGCGCGGCTGCGCCGGCTGGACCCGCGGCCGGGCTGGCGCGTCGGCGGCAGCCGCATCCAGTACGTGACGCCGGACGTGGTGGTGCGCAAGCTGCGCGGCCGCTGGACCGCCATGCTGAACCCGTCCATCGTGCCGCGCGTGCGGCTCAACCACACCTACGCCGACATGCTGGGCCGCCAGCCCAGCCCGCATGCGGAGCTGAGCTCGCACCTGCAGGAAGCGCGCTGGTTGATGCGCAATGTCGCCCAGCGCTTTGCCACCATCGCGCGCGTGGCCCAGGCCATCGTCGACCGCCAGCGCCAGTTCTTCGACTACGGCCCGATGGCCATGAAGCCGCTGGGCCTGCGCGAAATTGCCGACGAACTGGGCATGCACGAATCCACTGTTTCGCGCGTGACCAACAACAAGTACATGGCCACGCCCGGCGGTGTGCTGGAGCTCAAGCATTTCTTCTCGCGCGCGATGGTCAGCCGCAACGGCAGCGCCTGCTCGCCGACCGCGATCCGCGACCTGGTCAAGCAGATGATCGAGCACGAGCAACCGCAGGCCCCGCTGTCGGACGCCGAGATTGCCCGCCAGCTCGCCAGCCAGGGCCTGGACGTGGCTCGCCGCACGGTCACCAAGTACCGCCAGCTCATGCACCTGGCACCGGCCAACCGCCGCACACCGGCCTGAGCCGGCGCGCAGGCATGGCACCTGCCCATGCAAGGCAACCCCCACCACCAGGAGTTGCCTTCATGCGCACCGCCAACCCGACCAAGACCCAAGCGCCCCATGCGCAAACCACGGCCAACCAGCAAGGGCAGGCCAAGCCCCAGCTGCCGCATGAGCGGGATGAATCGGCCGACACCGCAGCCGAGCCGGACCCGGTGACGCGCCAGGCCCACCAGGACGTGGTCAGCGGCAAGGTCGACACCGACAAGGGGCCGGTGCTGGAAGCGCTGAACCGCCGGCTGCCGCCATCGGCGCCCGGGCCCAAAGGCAAGCGCGACCCGGAACATCCGCCCCGCTGAGCGGCGTGTTCCGCGGCACACCACTTGCCGTGACCAGACCAAGTGCGCAACGGCCCGCCCGCTGCGCTTGTCTCTACCTTCTTCGCTGCGGCCCGCGCCGCAAGAAAGGCAAACCATGGCCATGCTCGACACCTTCCCCGGCAGCGCCGACCTGCGCGACCCGGCACTCGTCAACCCCGGCCTGCCGCCCGGCACCGTGACCCCCGTGCCCAACGGCCCGGGGCCGGGCCTGCTGACGGCCAGCACCATCACCGGCGACAAGATCCTGAACCTGCAGGAACAGACGCTGGGCACCATCGAGGAGATCATGCTGGACATGTCGTCCGGCCGCATCGCCTACGTGGTGATGGCCTCGGGCGGCTTCCTCGGCCTGGGGGAAAAGCTGTTCGCCCTGCCGTGGAGCGCACTGACGCTGGACGCCGACCGCAAGTGCTTCGTGCTGGATGCCAGCAAGGAAAAATTCGACCACGCGCCAGGCTTCGACAAGGACAGCTGGCCCAGCGAAGCCGATCGCGAGTGGCATGTGCAGGTGCACCGCTACTACAGCCGCCCGCCTTACTGGGAATGAGCCCAGGCCGGGCATGACCCGCTGCCGTTGCGGCAGACGCAAAAAGGGCGACCCGAGGGTCGCCCTTTTTGCTGGCCGCTCGTGCCAGGCACGAGCGCTTCCCAGCATCACGCGCTGCGCGGTTCGCCGCGGCCGTTCACGGTGATGGTCGGGCCAGGCGGATTGGTCGTCTGAACGTGGTGATAGATGCCGTTGTAGCGGTAGACCACGTCGTAGTAGTCCGGCGTGCGGTCGGGCACGTTCTGGCAACGCTGCACGTTCTGCACCGACTGCTGCTGGCCGCGGTCGATGTTGGCACCCAGCGCGCCACCCGCGACCACGCCCACTGCGGTGCCGGCATTGCCGCCGCCGATCTGGTGGCCCAGGATGCCGCCAATCACCGCGCCAGCCAGCGCGCCCGGCACATTCGGCTGGTCCTGGCGCACGACACGGTCACGCTCGATCCAGCAGCGCTGGTTCGGCTCGCCCATCACGGCCCGGACCTGCGTGACTTGGGCTTCGTACAGACGCTCGCCACCGCGGCGGTAGTAGTTGTAGGCGGGCGGCGGCGGCGGCGCATAGCGCGCCTCGTCGATCCGGTCATTGCTGCGCAACAGCCGTGCCGAGGTGACGCGGTCGTTCAGGCCCATGTCGCGCAGCGACGGGTAGCTGCCACTGCGCAGCACCACGCAGCGGCCACGGAAATTCGAGTCCTCGCAGACTTCCCAGCGCCCGCCGCGCACGTCGACCGAGGATGCGCGGTCATTGAAGCCATAGCGGTGCAGGTCATCGACGCGCGTCTGCACGCTGACCGAGCGGCCTTGGAAACGATCGTTTTGGTAGAAGGTCACTTGCGCCATCGCAGGCGCTGCCAGCACCAGGATGCCGGCAGCGGCGAGCAGCTTCTTGAGCGGCGAATTGATCAGGGATTTTTTCATTGGACTTCTCCAGACTTCAGGTAATAGAGGCACCTGATTTGCCGGCGATTTCGAATCGCCGCACCGGCAGGGGGACCGGGACCGCGGTGGTCAGTGGATCAGAGCGATCAGGATGATGATGGGAATGGGCACGCCCAGCGCCCAGAGCAGCAAGGAACGCATGGTGGAACTCCTTCTTCGTGCTTGCAGGTTCAACGTGTGGCGCGGCCAGTCGGTGGACAGCCGCGTGTGACGAATGGCTTCAGGCCCGGTCGCGTTCGCGCCCGCCGTAGGTCGCCGCCAGCGTGGCCGCGAACGCACCGATCAGCAGCGAGATGAACAGCCACAGCAAGGTCTTGGCCGAGGCGCCGCGGGCCTGGTCGGCGGCAACGCGTGCGGCGTTGTCGGCCTCGGCCGGCTGGGCCTGCAGCCGCGCATAGCCATCCGAAACCCGCTTCTCGGCATCCTGCGGCGCCAGCCCGGTCTGTTGCGAGACACGCTGGCCCAGGTAGCGCAGGTCGTCTGCCGGCAAGGCCCCGCTGCGCAGGTTGGCAACAAAGATGGCCGTGGCTTCCGCGGCCAGCGCGCGGTCGTTCGAGCGGTCCAGGCTGCCGCTGACGGGCATCACGGTGGGCACTACCGTGACGGTGCCTGGCAGCGCGTTGGCCGCGGCCGCAGTGGCCGTCGCCGCAGCGGCATTGCGCGCGGTCACCGCGGTGTCGGTGCTTTGGGGCGCGATGCCGTCAGGCGTGCGGAAGAGCTTGTCCACCGCATAGCGCGTCGGGTCCGCCGCAGCCACGGCCGAGCCGCCGCCCACCAGTGCCGCAGCACTCGCCTTGGCGCCGCTGCCGATAATGCTGGAGGCTGCACCGCCCAGCACCGCGGCGCTGACCAGTGTCGCCAGGCCCCAGGACAGGAAACCGTGCACCGTATCGCGGAAAAAGACTTCATCGCCTTGTGCATCGCGCCAGCGGCTGCGCAGCCGGCCGGCAATGTAGCCGCCCAGCGCCGAGGCGGCCAGGCTGGTCACGATGATCCACAGGATGGCCGCCACGCCCAGCGTGCCGACATCGGCCCCGTGCTGCGCCCAGGGCGACGCGGCGGACAGGCCCAGCCCGGAGCCGAGCATCAGCAGGATCAGCGACAGTGCCGCCGCGCCGGTCGCACCAGCGAAGACCGCCGGCCAGGACACGGCACCCAAGGGCGTGGCCATCACTGCCGGGGCGAGGGACAACTCGTCAGGCAGGGCGTTCAGCCTCGTCGCGGGATGGATGGTTCCCATGGAAGTCCTCTTGGGGTCATTGAAGCGATGCGGCATCATCCAACCCGCCCGGCTGCCAGGCCGTGGGAGCTGCGCTTGACACACTGTCAGCCGTGTCCCACAGCCGAACCCGCTGGCAGCCGATGGCAGCCAGGTGCCGGCACGGCACACTGCAATGCAAGATTGCCAAGGTGGGCCCGCTTGTTGCAGCGCCTTGTCGACGCCTCTTCGTGACGCGTCCAGTCACCCCATTCCGGCCCCCTTGAACGAGACACCCAGCAGCCCTGCGATGCCCGAACCCGAAGCGCCACCGCCAACCGACCCCGCCAAACGCCCGCGGCGCGCACCCAGGCCGCGGCCCCACTGGGTCACGGCGCTGGGCACCCGGGTGGCCGAAGCGGGCGCACGCACACGCTGCACCTGGGAGTTCATCGGCGACGTGCTGCTGGGCCTGGGCCGCCTGCTGCGCGGGCGCAGCACCATGCGCCTGAGCGACCTGGTCTACCAGATCGACCAGGCAGGGCCGCGCAGCGTGGCCATCGTCTCGCTGGTCAGCGGCCTGGTCGGCGTGATCCTGGCCTACATGGGCGCGGTGCAGCTGCAGCGCTTTGGTGCGCAGACCTACATCGCCGACCTGGTGACGATTGGCGCGGTGCGCGAGGTTGCCGCGCTGATGACGGGCATCATCCTGTCGGGCCGCATTGGCGCGGCCTATGCGGCGCAACTGGCCAGCATGCAGGCCAATGAAGAGATCGACGCGCTCAAGGCCATGGGCGTGAACCCCATCGATCACCTGGTGCTGCCGCGGCTGCTGGCGCTGACGCTGGTGGCGCCGCTGCTGACGGCCTATGCCGCCATCGTCGCGGTGGCGGCCGGCTGGCTGATCGCGGTGGCCATCTTCGGCGTGGCCCCGGCCGAATACATCTACAAGTCCAGCCAGGTGCTGACGCTGACGCACGTCAACGTCGGCCTGGCCAAGGGCACGGTGTACTGCCTGCTGGTGGCGCTGGCCGGTTGCCGCCAGGGCCTGAACGCCGGCCGCAGCGCCGAGGCGGTCGGCGAGGCCGTCACCAAGTCCGTGGTCCAGGCCATCGTCTGGATCGTCGTCGCCGCATCGGCATTGACAGTGGCGCTGCAGCGCCTGGGCTGGTGAAGATGAACGACATGCTGTTGCGCGTCGAGGACCTGACCATGGCCTACGGCCGCAAGCTCATCCAGCGCGACCTGAACTTCGACGTGCGCCGCGGCGAGGTGCTGGTCATCGTCGGTGGCAGCGGTTGCGGCAAGAGCACGCTGCTGCGCCACATGATCGGCCTGCAGGTGCCCGCCAAGGGCCGCGTGCTGTACACCGGCCCGCAAGGGGACCAGGACATTGCCACCGTCAGCCCCGAGGCGCAGGCCCAGCTGCGGCAGCGCTTTGGCGTGATGTTCCAGGCCGGCGCGCTGTTCAGCTCGATGACGGTGGGCGAAAACGTGATGCTGCCGATGGAGCTGTTCCCGGGTGCCCACGACGCCGGCAGCGCCGAGCAGCGCCACCAGCGCGCCGAGGAGAAGCTCGCACTCGTCGGCCTGTCGGATCAGTTCGACGCCGAGCCGTCCTCGCTCAGCGGCGGGCAGCGCAAGCGCGCCGCCATCGCCCGCGCGATGGCGCTGGACCCGCCGCTGCTCTACCTGGACGAGCCTTCCGCCGGGCTGGACCCGATCACCTCGGACCAGCTCGACCAGCTGATCCGCCAGCTGCGCGACGAGCACCAGCGCAGCATCGTGATGGTCTCGCACGAACTGGCCAGCATCTTCGCGGTCGCCGACCGCGCGCTGTTCCTGGACGCGCAGGACAAGACCATGACCGCACTCGGACCGCCACGGGAGTTGCTGGAACACGGGCCCGAAAGAGTGCAGACGTTTTTGCGCAGAGGAAAAGCAGCATGAAAAGAGGGAACGCAACGCTGATCGGCGCGTTTGTCGTCGTCGGCATCGCGCTGGTGCTGGTCGGGATCATCCTGGCCGGCGGCGGCAAGCTGTTCGCACGCAAGGAGCATGTGGTGATGTATTTCACCGGCTCGATCTACGGCCTGCAGGTTGGCGCGCCGGTGGTTTTCCGCGGCGTGCGGCTGGGCAGCGTGACCTCCATCGGCCTGGTCTACGACCAGCCGCATGGCGACTTCCTGATCCCCGTGAAGGCCGACCTGGAGCCCGAGGCGATCCGCGGCCTGGGCGACCAGAAGGACGACGACAAGCGGCCCCAGCCGGTGCTGCCAGGCCTGATCACCCGCGGGCTGACGGCCCAGCTGTCGATGCAAAGCCTGCTGACCGGCCAGCTCTACGTGGACCTGGACCTGCGGCCCGGCAAGCCGGCCAACCGCCGAGACAACAACGACGGGCTGGAGATCCCGACCAATGTCACGACCATCCAGAACCTGAAGAATCAGCTCGACGGCATGGACTTCCGTCGCCTGGTCGACGACGTCTCGGCGATTGCCGCGTCGGCCCGCGGCCTGGTCAGCGGCCCGCAGCTGAAGGAGGCGCTGGACAACATCGCCAAGATGACCGAGCACCTGCGCAAGATCACCGAGCAGGTCGACGGCCGCATCGGCCCGCTGGCCGACAACGCCAACGCCACGCTGAGCGCCGCACGCCAGGCGGCCGAGCGGATCGGCCCGGCCGCAGAGCGGGTCACCGACACGGCCAACCGCGTCGGCAGCGCGGCCGACCGCTACAAGGCCCTGGTCGCGCCGGACTCGCCGCTGCTGCAGCGCATCCAGAGCACCGCCGACGAGCTGTCCGCCCTGTCCGCCTCGCTGCGCCAGCAGGTCGGCGACGACGGCGGCCTGGTGCAGAACGCCGGCCAGGCAATGCAGGACCTCTCGCGCGCCGCACGCGCCGTGCGCGAGCTGGCCGATTCGCTGGAGCAGCAACCCTCGTCGCTGATCCGCGGCAAGTCGGCCTCGCCACCACCACCACCGCCATCCACTTCCGCCACCGAGGTGCGCCCATGACCAGGCCGACCCCCGCTTTTTCCGCGCTTTCCGCCCTGCTGCTGAGCGCCTGGCTGGCCGGCTGCGCGAGCAGCGCGCCACCGCCGCGCTTCTACCGCCTGCCACTCGACACCCCGACCGCCGCCACCCTCGCGCCGGCAGCGACCCCGCGCCCCGGCGCCTGGCTGCTGCAACTGCCGGTGCGCATGCCGGAGTACCTGGAGCGAGACGCGCTGTGGCTGCCCACCGGCGGCAGCGACCTGACCCCGCTGCCCGACCAGCGCTGGGCCGAGCCGCTGCGCGAGGCCGTGCCACGCCTGCTGCGCCATGACCTGGCGCAGTTGCTGGGGAACGACAAGGTCTGGAGCGGCAGCGCACCCACCGGCGTCGCCGTGGCCGGCACCCTGAAGCTTGAGCTGCTGGCACTTGAAGCCACGCCCGAGCGCAACGGCGTGCGCCTGTCGGCCCGCTGGAGCCTGGTGGACCCGCTGAACAAGCAACCGCCGCAGGTAGGCCAGGCTGACCTGCTGGCGCCCAGCGCCGGCCCGGCCCCCGGCCAGCTGGTGGACGCCCACCGGCTGGCGCTTTGGCAGCTCGCGCAGCAGCTGGCACGCGGCCTGCCCTGACCCGCGTAGGACAGGGCCCACAGGCGATCGCGGGGGCGTCTGAAAGACCCTGCGGGAGGGCGTCGGTAGATTAGGACTCTAATCGCGTCCCCCGCCCCCTACCGAGAACAACGCCATGACCACCGCTGCCGCCCCCATCGCCGCCCGTCTGCCGCATGACCAGTCCGCCGCATTGGGTCGGCACCTGCAGCAGTGCGAGCAGGCGCGCGGCCCGTGGTTTGTCGCAGCCCAGGTCGCCGAGCGGCTGCATAGCCTGGTTGCCCCACGATTCGCCACCACCGTGGCCCTGCTGGCGCTGGGCCTGACACTGGCCGGCGGCTGGTGGTGAAAGGGAACCCCGGCGCTGCCGATGATCGGCAGGACGCCGCCGACGACTCGTCAGACAGCTCGCCCCCTTCTTCCGCCCCCCGCACGCTGCGCGAAAGCGCAGCACGCACAGGCGTGCTCAACGAGCAAACGCTGCTGAGCCCGGCCATGGGCCCGCTGGAGCCCGCCATCCGCTCGGTGCTGTTTGGCCCGGCCCGCTTCGAGCAGCACGGCCAAAGCCTGGCGCAGGCGCACGAAGTCGTGCCCAGCCAGACCCACGGCTCGACCTTTTTTCCGCGCCTGCGCGAAAACGTCGAGGCCTTGCAGCAGGCCCGCCATCTGCTGGAGCGCCGCGCGGTGGACGGGCGCCACCTCGGCCCGGCCGCCCACTGGCTGCTGGACAACGCTGCGCTGATCGACGAGCAGCTGCACGAGATCCGCCGCAGCCTGCCGCGCAACTTCTTCCGCCTGCTGCCGCGCCTGCGCGACGAGCCGCTGGCCGGGCTGCCGCGCATCTACGGCGTGGCCTGGGCCTGGGTGGCCCACACCGACAGCGGCTTCGACACCGAGCTGCTGAAGACCTACCTGAGGGCCTACCAGGGCGAGCGCGAACTCTCGCTGGCCGAGCTCTGGGCCCTGCCGACGACGCTGCGCGTGGTGCTGGTCGAGAACCTGCGCCGGCTGGCCGAGCGCGCCGCCACGCTGCAGGCCGCGCGCGACGCCGCCCACCAATGGCTGGACCAGCAGGCCGACGCCATCAACATGGCCCAGCTCGACGCGCTGGCGCCGCAGATGGCCGCCCGCGGCGTTGGCGAAGCCTTCCTGCTGCAGCTGGACCAGCGGGTGGAGGAACTCTCGCCCGAGATGAGCGCCGCGCTCAATGCCTGGCTCAGCACCCGCCTGCCTGACCCGGCAGGCGCGCTGGCACGCCAGCAGAACGAAGCCACCAAGGACCAGCAAAGCATCCGCAACGCGATCACCACGCTGCGCTTCATCGCCCGCGCCAACTGGCGCGAGCTGATTGCCGATGCCAGCGCGGTGATGCGCATCCTGCAGGTCTCGCCGGTGTACGCCGCCGAGGCCGAGACCACGCAGGACGACACGCTGCACGCGGTCGAACGGCTGGCGCGGCGCTCGGCCCACCACAGCGAGACCGACGTGGCGCGGCTGATCGTCGAACTCGCCGAGGGCCAGCCGGACCTGGCGGCGCCAGAGGCTGCGCCCGCCTACTGGTGGCGCGGCCCCGGCCAGGCCAGGCTGCTGGCCGCGCTGGACCTGCCAGCCTCGCGCTGGCCGCCGCGCGACAGCGCCGCCCGTCGCCAGCTCAACACCGCCGCCTACCTGGCCGGCCTGATGCTGCTGACGGCCCTGGCCATCACCTGGCTGCTGCACTTCGCCACGCCGCCGGCGCTGCCGGTGGCGCTGCTGGTGGTCACCGGGCTGTTGCTGCTGGGCCCTGTCAGCGAGGCCGTGGTTGCACTGGTGAACCGGCTGATCAGCGAATCGGCCCGCCCGGCCCGGCTGCCGCGGCTGGCCTTCCCGCTGGGCCTGCCGGCGAGCGAAAAGGTCATGGTGGTGATCCCGGTGATGCTGACCAGCGAAGCCGCGATTGCCGCGCATGCCGCACAGCTGGAACAGCACTACCTGGCCAATGCCGAACCGCATGCGCAGTTCGCGCTGCTGAGCGACTTCGCCGATGCCGATGCCGAGCACAGCCCGGCAGACGGCGGCCTGCTGGCCCGCGCCCAGCGCGAGATCGAACGCCTCAACGCCCGTTATCCGCGCACCGAGGGCGCGGACGATGGCGACGACGACAGCGACACGGCGCCGCCGCGCTTCCTGCTGCTGCACCGCGCCCGCCGCTGGAGCGAAACCGAGCAGCGCTGGATCGGCTGGGAGCGCAAGCGCGGCAAGCTCGAAGCGCTGGTCGAACAACTGGCCTGGCACAGCAGTGAAATGCCGCCCGAAGGCATGGCCACCTCGCCCTCGCCATTCGCCGACCTGGGCGCGCTGTCGCGCCTGGCGCCGGACACCCGCTACGTCGTCACGCTGGACGCCGACACCGACATGCCCCCGGGCCGCCTGCGCCGCCTGGTCGGCAATGCCGCGCACCCGCTGAACCGGCCGCGGCTGGATGCCAGTGGCCGGCGCCTGCTGTCGGGCTACGCCATCCTGCAGCCGCGTGTCTCCACACCGCTGCCCAACCCCGGCACCGCCACGCCGTACCACCGGCTGTTCAGCGGCCAGTGCGGCATCGACCCGTACAGCATCGCCAGCTCGGAAATCTTCCAGGACCTGTTTGGCGAAGGCACCTTCAGCGGCAAGGGCCTGCTGCATGTCCAGGCCTTCCGCAGCCTGCTGGCCGGCCGCCTGCCCGAGGGTCAGGTGCTCAGCCACGACCTGCTCGAAGGCTCGGTGGCGCGCTGCGCCGGCGTCAGCGACGTGACCTTGCTCGAAGCTGCGCCTGTGCACCCGGACGTCGCCGCATCGCGGCTGCACCGCTGGACCCGCGGCGACTGGCAGCTGCTCCCTTTCCTGCGCCATGGCTCGGCCTGGGGCCTGGTCAGCATCAACCGCTGGAAGATGCTGGACAACCTGCGCCGCTCGCTGGTGGCCCCGCTGTCGCTGGCGCTGCTGCTGTGGGTGCTGGCGACCGGCGCGATGCCGCTGGGCATGGCGCTGGCCGTCGTCGCCGCGGCCTTCTGCACCGGCCCGCTGATCGGCGCCGTGGCCGGCCTCGCACCTTCGCGAGACGACATCGCGCTGGGCCTGTTCTACCGCCGCGCCGGGGCCGACGTGCTGCGTGCGCTGGCACTGGCCGTGTGGCACATCGGCCAGCTGCTGCAACTGGCCTGGCTGTATGGCGACGCGATCGTGCGCGCGCTCTATCGCCAGCTCGTCTCGCGCCGCCACCTGCTGGCCTGGACCACCGCGGCCGCGGCCGAAGCCTCGGCCCGGACCGCGCTGCGGCCGCTGCTGCTGCAGCACTGGCGCGTGCCAGCCGCTGCGCTGGGGCTGGGCCTGCTGCTGGCCGTGGCCGCCGCGCTGGGCGCGCCGGTGCAGGCCGGCGCTGCCGCCGTGCTGCTGCTGGTGTGGGCTGCCTCGCCGCTGTGGACCTGGCTGGCCGCCCGCCCGCTGCACGGCCATGCCCAGCAACTGGACGAAGACGGCCGCGATTACCTGCACGGCGTGGCGCGCGACACCTGGCGCTACTACGAGAGCCACGTCACCGCGTCCGACCGCCACCTGCCGCCCGACAACGTGCAGCAGACGCCCTACCAGATCGTTGCCCACCGCACCTCGCCGACCAACATCGGCCTGTACCTGCTGACCGTGGCCTGCGCCCGCGAGCTGGGCTTCATCGGCCTGGCGGCGATGACCGAGCGCCTGCAGGCCACGCTGGACTCGCTGGACACGCTGCCCCGCTGGCGCGGCCACTTCTACAACTGGTACGACACGCAGAGCGGTGCGGTGCTGCCGCCGGCCTATGTCTCGGCAGTCGACAGTGGCAACTGCTCGGGCCACCTGCTGGTCGTGGCCCAGGCCTGCGAAGCCGCTGCGGCCTTGAGCGACGAGCAGGCCGAGGCGCCGCTGCAGGTCGCGCTGGAGCGGGCCCGCCAGCGCATGAAGGCGCTGCACTCGGCGCTGGCCAATGCCCCCTCGCTGCAGACGCTCGCGCTGCTGGCCCAGCAAGGCCAAGCCTGGCCGACCGACCTGGCTGCCGCGCAGGCGCTGAGCGCGCAGGTGCGCCTGGCCCGCATGGAGCTGGACACGCTGCACCTGGCGCAACAGGGCCTGGGCGACCCCGACGAGCGCCGCTCGTTGTGGCTGATGCATGACATGGTGGTCACGCTGGAATCCGCCGTGCGCGACCGGCTGGCCGACCGCGACGCCTTGCGCAGCCAGCTGCGCACCCTCGCCCAGCGCGCCCGCAAGATGGGGCTGGAGGCCGACTACGCGGCGCTCTACGACCGCGAGCGCCAGCTGCTGCACATCGGCTGCCGCACCGACACCCACCAGCTCGACGACAACCACTACGACCTGCTGGCCAGCGAGTCGCGCCTGACCAGCCTGGTCGGCATTGCCAAGGGTGACCTGCCGGTGGCGCACTGGGCGGCGCTGGGCCGGCCGTTCTTCGCCTGTGGCAAGGAGATCGCGCTGAAGTCCTGGTCGGGCTCGATGTTCGAGTACCTGATGCCTTCGCTGGTGCTGGCCGAACCGATTGGCAGCGTGCTGCACCAGGCCACCCGCAGCGCGGTGGCCGAGCAGCGCGCCGAGGCGCGCGAGAAAGGCACGCCCTGGGGCATCTCGGAATCGGCCATCGCCGGCCAGGACCACACGCTGGCCTACCAGTACGGCCCGCAGGGCGCACCCCGGCTGGCGCTGAGCCGGCTGCCGGCCGACGAGCGTGTGCTCGCACCCTACGCGACGCTGATGGCCACCGTGGTGGCCCCGGTCGCCGCGGTCGAGAACCTGCGTGCGCTGCAGGAGCTGGGCGCGCGCCGCACCATGGGTTTCATCGAGGCGGTGGACTACACGCCGCGGCGCCAGACCGCCGGCAGCAGCTTCACGCTGGTGCACACCTACATGGCCCACCACCAGGGCATGGCGATGCTGGCGCTGACCAATGTGCTGGCCGACGAGGCGCCGCGCCACTGGGCCCAGGCCGACCCGCACCTGCGCGCGGTCAGCACGCTGCTGCACGAGCGCGCGCCGCGCGAAGTGGCGGCGCTGCCCGCTGCGTTGCCGGCACCCAAGCTACGTGGCCCGCGCAGTGCCCGCATGCTGCGCGACAGCCGGCCACTGCAGGAAGCCGTGCCGCTGACGCAGCTGCTCACCAACGGCCGCTACGCCGTGGTGCTGCGCAGCCACGGCGCAGGCTACAGCAGCTGGGACGGCGTGGGCATCACCCGCTTCCGCGACGACCTGCTGCGCGGCGCCTACGGCAGCTTCTTCTACCTGCAGCGCGAGGGCCTGCCGAACTGGCAGTCCATCACCGCCCATCCAGCCCCCGACCCAGCCGCGCGCTACAGCGCCCGGCTGCAGGCCGAACGCGTGATCTTCGATGCCCGCTGGAGCGACCTGCACAGCAGCTGCACCGTCTGGGTCAGCCCGGAAGACGACTGCGAGATGCGCCAGGTGGTGCTGACCAACGCCAGCCCGCAGGCCATGGCGCTGACGCTGGCCTCCTGCTTCGAGGCCACGCTGGCGCCGCAGCGCGGCGACGAGGCCCACCCGGCCTTCTCCAACCTGTTCATCCAGACCCGCTGGGACGAATCCGAGCTGGCGCTGCACATGGTGCGCAACCCGCGCCTGCCGGACGAGGCGGCAATGCGCGCGGTGCACTTCCTGGCCGGCGCCGAAGGCATCATCGAATCGGTCGCGCCCTGCGCCGACCGGGCGCGCTGGCTGGGCCGCTACGGCAGCAGCGCGCGCCCGCTGGGCGACGGCGGCGCGCAGTTCATCCCCACAGATCCGGCCGACCCGCAGGGCGGCGCAGGCCAGCTGGTGGACACCGGGCTGGACCCGATCGCCGGGCTGCTGGTGCGCCTGCGCATCGCACCGGGCGCCAGCGTCACGCTGACCTTCTGCACCGCCGCCGCGCGCGAAGCCGACACGCTCAGTGCGCTGATCGACAAGTACCGCCAGCCCAGCCACGTGGAGCGGGCGGCGAGCATGTCGTACACCATGGCCGGCATCCGGCTGCGCGAGCTGCAGTTCGAGCCCGACACCTGGGCCGCGCTGCTGAACCTCAACACGCTGGTGACCGGCCAGGCCACGCGCACCGAAGGCGCGGCCCAGCGCGGGCCCGTGCCGGTGGCTGCGCGCTGCGACCGGCGGGCACTGTGGCGCCACGGCATCTCGGGCGACCGGCCGCTGATCTGGGTCAGCATCAGCGGCGAAGAAGGCCTGGAGCTGGTGCAGACGCTCAAGCGCGCGCTGCGCATGTGGTCCACCGCCGGGCTGGTGGTGGACCTGGTGGTCAGCAATGACGAGCCGGTGTCCTACCTGTCGCCAGTGCTGCATGCGCTGCAGACGCTGCAGGCCCGCCTGCACGCCCAGCACCACGGCCGGCCCAGCCACCTCTGCGCGGCCATGTACGTGCTGCGCGAGCCGGAGCTGAGCGCCGACGAACGCATCACGCTGCACACCTTGTCGCGGCTGCGCCTGCTGGCCGACGGCCGCTCGCTGGCCCAGCAGCTGTCGCGCTGGGCCGAGGAACAGCAGCGCGCGCATGCCGAGCGCAGCGCGGTCAAGCATGCGGTCGTGCCGCTGCCTTTGCCGCTGGCGGGCCCGGTGCGGCACGCGGTGCTGGCGCCAGAGGGCCGCTTCGACGCGGCCAGCGGCGCCTTCGTGTTCGAGCGCTCGCCGGCCCAGCATCCGTCGCGGCCCTGGGTCAATGTGCTGGCCAACCCGGACTTCGGCTGCCAGGTCTCGGAACTGGCCGGCGGCTACACCTGGGCCGGCAACAGCCGCATGCACCAGCTCACCGGCTGGTCCAACGACGCGCTGTCCGACCCGGCCGGCGAATGGCTGCTGCTGCACGACCTGGACCGCGGCCGCATCTGGGCGCTGGGCCGCCAGCTCTCGCACGAATCGCCCGGCGAGGTCGAGCACGGCATTGGCTACAGCCGGCTGCGGCAGCGGCTGGACGACATCGAAGTCACGCTGACCTGGTGCGTGGACCCGCGTGCCGCCGTCAAGCAGGTGCAGGTGGAACTGGCGCTGGTGGGCACCGGCGGCCCGGCCAAGCAGACCGTGGTGGCCAGCTCGCCGCGGCGCCGGCTGCGGCTGGTGGCCATGGCCGAATGGCAGATGGGCAGCGCACGCCAGGAGCGCATCTCGGTGGCCACCCGGCCCGACTGGCTGGCCACCGGCCCCGAAGGCGCCGGCCTGCCGCAGCCGCAGCGCGTGCTGACGCTGCAGGCCACGCAGCTGGACCACCTGGGCGGCTTTGGCAATGCCACGGCCTTTCTGGCGATCCGTCCCCCGCAGCCTGGTGACGAAGCAGGGGACAGGCCTGGCACCGGCATCAAGCCCGACGCCGAGCAGGCCAACGTGCGCCTGCTGCCACAGGACTGGACCTGCGACCGGCGCGAGTTCTTCAACACCGCCGGCCAGCTGATCCTGCCGGTGCAGCTGGGCCAGGACAGTGGCGCCGGGCTGGACGCCTGCGCCGCGCTGGCCGCGCAGATGGAAATCGCCCCGGCCCAACCCGCAAAGCTGACAGTGCTGCTGGGCCACGGGCGCGATCCGGGCGACGCGCGCACGCTGCTGCAAAGCGCCTGGCGCGTGGCCCCGGCCGCGCGGCTGGCCGGCCAGCGCGAGCAGTGGCGCGAGATGCTGGGCAATGTGCAGGTGCGCACGCCGGACGCGCGCTTCGACGCGCTGGTCAACCACTGGCTGCCCTACCAGACGCTGGGCTGCCGCATGTGGGCCCGTGCCGGCTTCTACCAGGCCGGCGGCGCCTTTGGCTACCGCGACCAGCTGCAGGACGCGATGGCGCTGGTCACACGCGCACCGCAGCTGTTGGCCGCGCAGATCCGCACCAGCGCCGCGCGCCAGTTCCCCGAGGGCGACGTGCAGCACTGGTGGCACGAGCCGGGCGGCGCAGGCGTGCGCACCCATTTCTCCGACGACCGGCTGTGGCTGCCGCTGGCGCTGGCGCACTACGTGGAGCGCACCGGTGAGCGCGCGCTGCTGGACGAAGAAGCCCCGTTCCTGCAAGGCCAGCCAGTGCCGGCCGGCGCCGAGGACATCTACGAGAGCCCCACCGTCACGCCCGAGCGTGCCAGCCTGTACGAACACGCGGCCCGCGCCATCGACTGCAGCCTGGCCAATGGCGTGCACGGCCTGCCGCTGTTTGGCACCGGCGACTGGAACGACGGCATGAACCGCGTGGGCCACCACGGCAAGGGCGAGTCGGTGTGGCTGGCCTGGTTCCTGTGCCAGGTGATTGCCGACTTCGCCCCGATTGCCACCGCCCGCGGCGAAGCGCCGCGCGCGCGCCGCTGGCTGGCCGCACGCGACGCCTGGGTCAAGGCGCTGGACACCCAGGCCTGGGACGGCCAGTGGTACCTGCGCGGCTTCTTCGACGACGGCTCGGCACTGGGCAGCGCGCAGAACCCCGAGTGCAGGATCGACCTGATCGCCCAGGCCTGGGCGGTGCTGACCGGCGCCGGCGACGAAGCCCATGCGCGCCAGGCCATGGCCAGCGCCAGCGTGCACCTGCTGGACACACCCAACCAACTGGTGCGCCTGCTGGACCCGCCGCTGCAGCATGCAGCCCCGAGCGCCGGCTACATCCAGGCCTACCCGCGCGGCGTGCGCGAGAACGGCGGCCAGTACAACCATGCCGCCGTCTGGGCCCTGATGGCGCTGGCCCGGCTGGGCCAACGCGAGCGCAGCTGGCAGGTCTTCTGCGCGCTGAGCCCGGCCCACCGCTGGGCCGACCCGCGGCGCGGCGAGACCTACGCGATCGAGCCTTATGTGATGGCCGGCGACATCTACACCCACGCGCCTTATGTAGGCCGCGGCGGCTGGAGCTGGTACACCGGCTCGGCCGGCTGGCTGCTGCGCGCCGCTGTCGAGTCCATCTGCGGCGTGGTGCTGGCCGGCGGCAAGGCCGTGGTGTCGCCCTGCCTGCCGCCGCATTGGGACAAGGCCGAGGTCAGCGTGCGGCTGGGCGAGCGCACACACCGCATCGTCGTCTGCGCCCACGAGGCCACCGTGCATGCCGAGCTGGCTGCGCGGCCGGGGGCAAGACGGGTCGAGGCGCACCAGGCGATTGACCTGGCCGGCGCCGCCGAGTCGAGCTGCTTCGTGCTGCTGGCGCCACCGGGCGACGAAGCGACCGCCCCAGCCGCCCTGCGCACACCAATTGCCCCTGGCGCTGGGCAGGCTTTCGACAATGCTGGCGCGAACCTGCTGCACGGCAGTGTCCTGTCGTCTGCACACACCCAAATCAGCCCGGAGGAGACGCCATGACGCAGGACGAGGGAGCCCAGGAAGGTCACCAGACCCCGGCAGATTTGCAGCAAGGACGGGTGCCCATACTGTCCACGCTGGCGATGGCGGCGGTGGCCATCGCGGTCGGCGTGGCTGGCCTGACGGGCTGCGTCGACGGCCTGACCAACCTTGGCCTGGCCGCCGACGACACCTCGCACGGCGTGGGCCCGGATCCGGCGCTGCCCGCGCCGCAGGCCAGCCTGATCCCCACCGTCAACATCGCCGAGGCCACCGGCTGGGCCGGCGACGCCAAGCCGCAGGCCGCACCCGGCACCCAGGTGCGGCCGTTCGCCAAGGGACTGGACCATCCGCGCTGGCTCTATGTGCTGCCCAACGGCGACGTGCTGGTCGCCGAAAGCACGCCACCCAAGGGCGAAGGTGCTGGCGGCGGCCTGAAGGGCTTCGTGATGGGCCTGGTGATGGCGCGCGCCGGTGCCGGCACGCCCAGCGCCAACCGCATCACGCTGCTGCGCGATGCCGATGGCGACGGCATTGCCGAGACCCGCCGCGTCTTCCTCGCCAACCTCTATTCGCCCTATGGCATGGCGCTGGTCGGCGACCAGCTCTACGTCGCGAATGCCGACTCGGTGATGCGCTACACCTACATCGAAGGCAGCACCGCGATCGACCAGCCCGGCGTCAAGGTCAGCGACCTGCCCGGCGGACCGATCAACCACCACTGGACCAAGAACATCCTGGCCAGCAAGGACGGCGACAAGCTCTACGCCACCGTCGGCTCCAACAGCAACGTCGGCGAAAAAGGCCTGGACAACGAAGCCGGCCGGGCCGCGATCTGGGAGATCGACCTGAAGAACGGCGAGCACCGCATCTTCGCCAGCGGCCTGCGCAACCCCAACGGCCTGGTCTGGGAACCCGCCACCGGCACCTTGTGGACGGTGGTCAACGAACGCGACGAACTCGGCGACGACCTGGTGCCCGACTACCTCACCTCGGTGCAGGACGGCGGCTTCTACGGCTGGCCCTGGAGCTACCACGGCCCGCACGTGGACCCGCGGGTGAAACCGCAGCGGCCCGACATGGTGGCGCGCGCGCTGAAGCCCGACTACACGCTCGGCTCGCACGTCGCCCCGCTGGGCCTGTGCACCACCGAAGGCGCCACCACCCTGCCTGACCGTTTCCAGCACGGCATGTTCGCCGGCCTGCACGGCTCCTGGAACCGCCGCATCCGCACCGGCTACTCGGTCATCTTCGTCCCCTTCCAGGCCGGCAAGCCCAGCGGCCCCCCGGTCGAACTGCTCACCGGCTTCCTGGACCGCAACGGCAAGGCCCAAGGCCGCCCCGTCGGCGTCACCGTCGACAAACGCGGCGGCCTGCTGGTGGCAGATGACGTGGGCAACGCGATCTGGCGGGTGACCGGGGCGGTGTAACGCCGCCGACGGGAAAATTCACGGGGTCCTCGCCCCCTTCAGGGGGATGTCCCCCGATTGAGCCCAAAGCTACCTTTCGCCTCCACGAATTTGCTTCTTGGAGGCCGCGATGTCGTTCGAGCTGTTGCTGACCCTTTCCGCCCTGGCCATGATCCTGTGGATCATCTCGCAGTTGCACCGCATCGAAGCCAGGATGGACGACCTGCTGTCCATCTTCGGCATGCCCGCCAAGGGCGACCCAGCCCGCCCCTCCGCCGAAGTCCAAGCCCTGGCCGCCGCCGGCCAGCGCATCGAAGCGATGCGCTGCCACCGCCAGCAGACTGGTGCGGACGTGCGGCAGGCGATGAAGGTGGTGGACGAACTCGTGGAGCGGAACAAGGCTTCTTGAACATTGGCCAGCGAGGTAGGCTCCACGAATGCCACCCGCTCCTGCCCATCGGCCAACGCCATCCATTGCGCCATGTCTGCGGGGCAGAAACTGGCTCGCTTTGGCCTTCATCATCCTGGTCAGCGCCTGCTCACCCGACACACGGCCAGATGCCAACACCTTCACCTTTGCCACGGGCGTGCACCTGCTGTCATTCAAAGAGCGAAAACCTGACGCGAACACCGGACGCGGCGTCTCGGTCACGGCAGAGAGTGATCACCTGCGAATCAAGGTGCGTGACTTCTTCTATCGCAACGGTGACTTCCCTGCGCCGTGGATCGGTCTCCCGCATAACGGCATCGTCACGCTGAACATCGGCACGCACGAAGCGAGCAGCCCACTCAGCACAAAGGACGAATATGCCCTGGACCTTGAGGTGCAGGTTGAACTGCGACGACTCCAAGACGCAACCTCGCTGGCGATCTACAACCTCGACACAGGTGACGTGTTGGCCCACGTCGCGCTGCCTGTGAAGTCGCCCTGAGCGCTTTGACGGCCGCGCGCCTCGTGGCCCAATGCCGGTTCCCAATCAGGAGAACCCATGGGCAACTCGAATGACGGTTCGGCGGCCACCGCGCTGGCCGGCAAGCTGATCCGCAACTTCCGCCAAGCCGAGTTGCAGCACCGCGTGCGCGAGCCACTGTATGACAGCCACAGCGTGCGGCTGGCGCGGGGCACGGCCGCGCAGGGGCTGGGCCTGTCGGTGGTGACGGTGGCGCCGGGCAAGCGGGCGTCGCCTTACCACTTGCACCATGCCGAGGAGGAAATGTTCATCATCGTCTCGGGCAGTGGCACGCTGCGGGTGGCCGGCGAGATGCTGCCGCTGGTCGAAGGGGATGTGGTGTTCATCCCACCCGGCCCCGAGTACCCGCACCAGATCATCAACACCTCGGACCAGCCGCTGGCTTACTTGGCGATCAGCAACCGCTGCAAGGTCGAGGTCTGCGAATACCCGGATTCGGACAAGTTCCAGGCCGACGTGTCGACCGACGCCGGAACGAGTTTCGAGGCCACGCGGCGGCGCGGCGACGAGCTGGACTACTGGGACGGCGAGCCTTGAAGCCTGGCAGCGAAGCCAAGGTCGCAATGCGATGATCGCCAGCCACCCGACGGAGAAGCCTGCCCCATGCCGCCCATCGCCACCTTGATGCTGTTCGCCGGCGCCGCCTTGTTGATGGCGCTCACGCCCGGGCCGAACATGGCCTACCTGGTGTCGCGCTCGCTGTGCCAGGGCCGGCGCGCCGGGGTGACCTCCTGGCTGGGCGTGGTGCTGGGCTTCACGGTGCACATGTGCTCGGCTGCGGTCGGCTTGAGCGCACTCTTCCTGGCGGTGCCCATGGGCTACGAGTTGCTGCGACTCGGCGGCGCGCTGTACCTGCTGTGGCTGGCCTGGCAGGCCTTGCGGCCGGGCGCGTCTTCGCCGTTTCAGCCAAGCGCCATGCCAGAGGAGTCGCCGCGCAAGCTGTTCACCATGGGGCTGCTGACCAGCATCCTGAACCCCAAGGTGGCGATCTTCTACCTCTCGGTGCTGCCGCAGTTCGTCTCGGCCGAACACGGTTCGGTGCTGGCGCAAAGCCTGGCCTTCGGCACGCTGCAGGTGCTGATCGGCGCGACGGTCAATTTGCTGCTGACGCTTTCGGCCGCGCGCATTTCGGTGTGGCTGTCCGCGCGGCCGGTCTGGCTGGCGGTGCAGCGTTACCTCATGGGTGTTGTGCTGGGTGCGCTGGCGCTGCGGCTGCTGGTTCAGCGCCGGGCCTGATCAGACCGGCGCCATGCTGCGACCGCCGCGGTCCAGCGCCAGTGGCACCCGCTCCAGCTGCTTGAACTCGTCGGCCTCGGCGCTGTAGTCCCAGCGCGCGAGCCAGCAGAAGCCGGGCAGCCGCGCCGGGTCATGCTGCAGGACATTGACCGAATTCGGCGCACCGGCCCGCACCCGCGACGACAGCGCGGTGCCGGCCTGCACCACCCACAGCGGCCGCACGCCGTCCTTCACCTGGCAGTGGTAAGGCAGGTGGATGTGGCCACCCAGCACCAGGTCTGCCCCGGCGGCAGACCAGGCTTCGATGGCCGCCGCCGCGCCGCGGATCTGGTTGTTGTGGTCATGCCCTTCGCCCACATGCAGCGGCTGGTGCAGCACCACGACGCGCAGCTGCCCTGGCCGGGCCTGTTGCAGCTGCACGACCACCTCGGCCACCTGTTCGGCCGACAGCTGCCCGTGCTTGTGGCGCCAGCGCCGCGTTGTCTTCACGCCGATGATCAACGCGCCGGGCAGCGCCAGCGGCGCAACCGGCAACGCGCCGAACGCACGCTCGAAGCCGCGGTAGGGCCACGCAACGCGCGCCACCAGGTTGAACAGCGGGATGTCGTGGTTGCCGGGAATGACCAGGCGCTGCGGCACGTTCAGCCCGTCGGCAAACAGGCGCGCCGCTTCGAACTGCGCACGGCGCGCACGCTGCGTGATGTCGCCGGACCAGATCATCGCGTCCGGCGCCAGCTGGTGCACGAAGCGCTGCAGCGCGGCGACCACCGCAGGCACCTCGGTGCCGAAGTGCGGGTCGGAAATCTGCAACAAGACGGTCATGTCGGGACGATCATGACGCCGGCCCTTGGCCGTCCCACAGCAACCGAAGGGGCTGCGGACTGACGCGGAAGACCAGCGGCGTCTGCATGTGCATCACCTCGCCGTCGATCGCCACCTTGAGCCGCGCCTTGTCGCTGCCGCGCGCGGGTCGCACAGTCAGCTGGCGGAAACCGAAACTGCCAACGTGGTCGGAACCACCGAGCCGGCCGAGCGCACCACGCAGCCCCAGGCCCAGCAGCGCCAGCGGGCCCACCGGGTCGACCATCACCGCGGCCAGCCGGTCCTGGTCCAGCAGCGCGCCTTCCTCGATGCCGACCTGGTCCAGCTGCAGCCGGTTGTTGCCGACGAACAGCGTGCTGGTGCGCGCGCTGCGGCGCTGGCCGCCCTGTTCGATCTCGATCAGCCATTGCCCACGCCGGCTCAGCACCGTGGCGAGCGCGGCAAACAGCGCCACGATGCGGTTGCGCCCATAGTGCCGCTTGTAGGCCTCGCGGTCTTCCAGCAGCCGCGGGTAAAGGCCCAGGCTGGCATTGACCAGGAAAGCGCGGTCGTTCAGCAGGCCGACCTGGATGGGCCGCGGCTGGGCCTGCAGCAGCCGCCGAGCCGCCTGCTCGGTGTTGGCCGGAATGCCATGCGCCCGGCCGAAGTAGTTGAAGGTGCCCTGCGGCAGTACGCCAAACGGCAGGCCGCTGGGCAGCACCGTCTGCACCACCGCGTTGATCGTGCCGTCTCCGCCGGCCGCGATCACGGCCCCCTGGCGCGCCTTGGCCCAGCCCAGCGCCAGCGCGGCCTGCCTGGGCAGGTCCGCACCCCGCTCGGCCATGAAAAACGCATGCTGCCGCCCCGCCTCGGCGAACAGCCGACGCAGCACCGACAGTCGCTGCGCCAAAGGCTCGCGACCGGAGCGCGGATTGAGGACCACAGCCAGCGGCAACGCGCTGACCTCCGGGTTCGTGCCCAGGGTCGATAAGGAAGCTGGCACGATGCTCATGCCGGCATTCTGGCCAGCCACCGGGCACTCGCCGCCACCTGCGCGCCGCATCCGGCTGTAGGAAGGCGCCTCACACGTCAACAAAAAATGAGCCAACATGCCGGGCGCATCACAACTTCGCGCTGTCTCGCAACATGCCATTCGCCAAGATCGAAGTTCGCCGCAGCCGGCCCCCTGAGGAAGTGCAAGCCTTGATCGAGGCTGTGTACCAAGCCCTGCGCGAGGCGCTGAAGGTGCCGGAAGATGACAGGCAGATTCGCTACGTCGAGCACTCGCCGGCGCATTTCTCGGTGGCGCCGCCCAAGACCGAGAACTACACGCTGGTCGAGATCCAGATGTTCCCTGGCCGCTCGCTGAACGCCAAAC
This sequence comes from Ideonella azotifigens, assembly GCF_021043325.1. Lineage (NCBI taxonomy): Bacteria > Pseudomonadati > Pseudomonadota > Betaproteobacteria > Burkholderiales > Sphaerotilaceae > Ideonella > Ideonella azotifigens. Next base: position 664,955 of record NZ_JAJNKD010000001.1, on the reverse strand, counting down.
GTGTGCTCTACCAGGCCATCACCCGCCGCTTTGGCGAACTGGGCATTGCACCGGCAGACGTGGCCATCGTGCTGCAGGAGCCACCGATGGACAACTGGGGGCTGCGGGGCGTGCCAGCGAGCGAGCTGGACCTGGGTTTCCGGCTGGACGTGTGAGGCTGGCTTGGCACTTCGGCGGCTGGCACAACCGCCGCCGGCCCGCCGCTTGCCATGGCAGCCTGGCGCCGGTTCATCTCGCCCAGCAGCCCATGCGGCGATGGCATAGCATGCATTGAACCGGGCGCTGCCCCGCCCACTCCAGAAAGCCGCCGCCATGAACACCCGCCACAGTCGCAAGACCCACTCCCTGGCCACCCAGTCCGCGGAGCTGGCCATGGCCGTGCCGCAGGTGATGGCGCACCGCCTGACCCGCATGGCGCTGGCCGGCCCGTCGCCTTCGGCGCGCGACCAGCGTGAAATGAGCCAGATGATGAGTGAGAAGAGCACGGCATTTTTTGCCTCCTGGTCGGCCATGGCCATGGAAAGCATTCGCACCCAGCAGGCGCTGGCCACCTCGGTGATGGGCATGTGGTCGCCCGCTGGCTGGGGCCAGGCCTCGATGGGCGCGCTGGCCAGCCAGATGCACGGTGCAGCCCTCTCGGTGCTGGGCCAGGGCCTGCGGCCGGTGCACCGCAAGGCGGTGGCCAACGCCAAGCGGCTGGCGCGCACGCCGCTGCGCTGAACCAGGCGCCGGCCAGGCCTCCCTCGGCTTGGGGATCGGCGCAGGTGGTGGAATGCCGCAAAATCGCGGCCGTCTCGCGCGCATGCGCGGAACGCGCACGGATTCAGGCAGGCGCAGACCTGCCCCCACCACCATGAATACAGGCCCCGGCGCTCGGCGCGCAGGCCATCGAGGGAGTCTTCAAATGCCATTTGCCGGCCTGGGCCTGCACATCCTGCTGGCGCTTTTCTGCGCCTACCACGTGGTCCGCTCGGGCCAGCAGCTGTACTGGCTGTTCATCCTGTTCGCGTTCCCGCTGCTGGGCAGCCTGGTCTACCTGTTCGCGGTCTACCTGCCGAACTCACGGCTCGAGCGCGGCGCAATGCGGGCCGTGTCCGCTGCCGCCAGGGCGCTGGACCCGACGCGCGAAGTGCGCGAAGCCCGCGCCCGGCTGGAAGAGACGCCCACCGCGCAGAACCAGATGCGCCTGGCCGCCGCGCTGCTGGACAACGAGCAGGCCGAGGAGGCCGCCAAGCTCTACGAAGCTTGCCTGAAGGGCCCGTTTGCCTCCGACCTGGAGATCAAGTTCGGCGCCGCGCGGGCCTTCACCGAATGCCAGCGCTACCCTGAAGCGCTGGCGCACCTGGCGGACATCCGTCAGCGCGACGCCGGCTTCCGCCGCGACCAGGTCGCCCTGCTCACCGCGCGCTGCCTGGCCGGCACCGCACGTGCCAGCGAAGCCCGCAGCGAGTTCGAAAACGCCGTGACCACACACGGCACCTTCGAAGCCTACGCCGAATACATGATCTGGACCCTCGCCATTGGCGACGCTTCGACCGCCGCCCGCCTGCAGACCGAGTTGGACAAGATCACCCAGCGCTGGAACAAGATGGCGCGCGAGCTGAACGAGCCCATCATGCGGCGCCTGCGCGCGGCGCAGCAGCTGGCGCAGAAGTCCGCCTGAAAGCCAGGACACATGCCCTACGACCTGATCCTGTTCGACCTTGACGGCACGCTGAGCGACCCGGCGGTGGGCATTGGCCGCTCGATCAACCATGCACTGCTGCACCACGGCCATGCGCCGCTGCAGCCACACGAGGTACCAGCCTGGATCGGGCCGCCGCTGGACGAGAGTTTCGGCAGGTTGCCGGGTGGCGCGGACCCTGCGCTGGTGGCCAGCCTGGTGGCGAAGTACCGCGAGCGCTACGGCGAGCTGGGCTATGCCGAGAACACGCTGTACGGCGGCGTGCCCGAGGCACTGCAGGTGCTGGCGGATGCGGGCGTGGCCATGGGTGTGTGCACCTCCAAGCGGGTGGACTTCGCCGAGCAGATCCTCGAGATGTTCGGGCTGCGGCACTTCTTCGGCTTTGTCAGCGGTGGCGACATCGGCGTGCAGAAGTGGCAGCAGATCGCCGCGCTGCGCGAGCGCGGCGTGATCCGCGGCCCGGCGGTGATGGTGGGCGACCGGGCGGTGGACCTGACCGCCGCGCGGCGCAACGGGCTGCATGGTGCCGGCGTGCTGTGGGGCCACGGCTCGCACGCGGAGCTGGCGGCCGAGCAGCCGCAGCACCTGTTCCGCGAACCGGCGGAGTGGCGGCAACTGCTGGCCGCCTGAGCAGCAAACCTCGCTGTACCGGTGCGAGGCGGCGGCCACTGTGTCTGGGCCGGCCTGCGCCCATCGGCTAGATTGCGCCCATGCACATCGCCATCCTCACCTTCGACGGCTTCAACGAGCTGGATTCGCTGATCGCACTGGGCCTGCTGAACCGCGTGAAGCGGCCCGGCTGGCGTGTCTCGCTGGCCAGCCCGACACAGACCGTGACCTCCATGAATGGCGTGGTGCTGCACCGCCAGTGCACGATGGAAGAGGCCAATGCGGCCGATGCGGTGCTGGTGGGCAGCGGCATGAAAACCCGCGAGGTGGTGGAAGACGCGGCGCTGATGGCCTCGCTGCAGCTGGACCCTGCCCGCCAGCTGCTGGGCGCGCAGTGCTCGGGCACGCTGGTGCTGGCCAGGCTGGGGCTGCTGGGCCGCGTACCCGCCTGCACCGACCTGACCAGCAAGCCCTGGGTGCAGGCGGCCGGCGTGGAAGTGCTGAACCAGGCGTTCACCGCACAGGGCAACCTGGCGACAGCTGGCGGCTGCATGGCCTCGGCCTATCTCGCAGCCTGGGTCATCGCGCGCAGCGAAGGCCTGGACGCGGCAGCGAGCGCGCTGCACTACGTGGCACCGGTGGGTGAGAAGGACAGCTATGTGAAGCAGGCGCTGGGCCACATCACTCCGACCCTTCCGACCCTTTCGATGGCCGCCCAGGCCTGAAGCCACCTCGGGGCACATCGCTTGCCAGCTCCAAGCCATCTCCCTGGCTTTTCGAGGAACAAGCAATGCCCACCGTCGACCCCCTGACCCCTCCGAGCGAGGACCTGAGCGCCTGCATCACGGCTTGCGAGGCCGCGCGCCGTGCCTGCGAAAACTGCGCCGCGGAAGACGCGCGTGACGGCGACCCGATGATGGCCGCCTGCATCCTCATCAACCTGGACTGCGCGGCGATCTGCAGCGCCACGCTGGGCGCGCTGGCGCGGGGCTCGGTGCACCACGGCGACTTCTGCGCGCTGTGCGCCCATGTGTGCACGGCCTGCGCCGAGGAATGCGGCAAGCACGAGCACGAGCACTGCATCCGCTGCCGCGAGGCGTGCAAGCTGTGCGCGCAGGCCTGCCTGCAGCATGCGGGCGAGCGCCACGCGATGTGAGGTGACGCTGGCCCGCTGAAGCGCCCTGCGCGGCCGCTTCAGCCCTGGCTCACTTCTTCACTTCTTCGTCTTCAATGGCTTGCCGCCTGCAGCCTTGGCCGGCAGCGGCTTTTGTGCCGGCTTGGCATGCGGCGCGGTCTTCGCGGCGGCTTCGGCATCGGAGTGGCCATCGCCCACCGGGTCGGCAGACTCGTCCTCCTTGTCCTCGCCCATCATCTCGCGCTCGCTGCGGGCAATGATGGCCAGGTCCTCGTTGGCGATGGCCTCGTCCTCCTCGTCGGCAACGTCTTCGTCGTCCAGCACGTCTTCGTAGACGGCCTGGTCCAGCGCGTCTTCGAGTGCGGCGTCCTGGTCGGCGTCACTGGCGTCGCCAGTGCTGAAGACACGGTCGACCGAGATGTCGCTGGCCTCCTCGCCGGCATCGGAGCCGGCGCTGCGGCGCTCACCCGAGCCGCCGCGGTCGCTGGTGGCGCCGTTCAGGCTGTCGACCGGCATCAACGGGCGTTCGAGGTCGCGGCCCAGCGCCACGTCCACCGGCTCGTTCGGATCACCGTCGCCCAGCTCGTCCACGCCGACCATGTCGCTGCCGCTGTCGGAGCTGTCGCTCGGGCCCAGCGCAGCGTTGTCGTGTCCTTCGGACTCGAGATCTGCTTGTTCAACACCCAGCAAGCTGCTGCGTCCCATGTGTGTCTCCTTGGCCTCTCGGCCGATGCGAAAGATTCGAGCGCCTCTTGCGCGCGGTTCAGGGTGCGGTGGCGTACTGCAGCTGATGGGTGGCAAAACCCATGGCCTTGGCCCGGCGGGTCAGCGCCCGCAATGCCGCCTGCGAAACTTGCGGCTGGCGCGCAAGCACCCACAGGTGGTCGCGCGAAGGGGTGCCGATCAGCGCGACCTGGTAGTCCGCGTCCAGCTCCAGCACCCAGTAGTCGGCCCAGACCATGGGCAGCCAGCGCAGCCAGCCCGGCGCGAAGCTGACCTTGAGCTGCGCATTGCCGCTGCCAGGCACGACCCTGGCCACGCCCAGGGCTTCACGCAGCTCGCCGTTGGCGCCCGCGCAGCGGTTCAACACCACCATGCGCTCACCTTCCAGGCGGTAGTTCGCAGTGGGCTGGCCCACGCAGCTGGCCTCGAAAGCCAGGGGCAGCCGCGCCACCTCGTACCAGGTGCCCTGGTAGCGCTTCAGGTCGACCGAGGGCACGCTGCGCACCGCGATGGCCGGCGGGCTGCTTGGCTCGCCGCTGGCCGCGCCGGCGCTCGCAGGTGCCTCAGCCCGGGCCTGGCGCTGCCACAGCCACAAGGTGCCCAGCGCCGCCGCGGCACCGAGCGCCAGCGGGAGCAGCCGCGGCACGCCTGCAGCAGCAGGACCGGCACCAGAAGCGGCCCAGGCGTCATCCGGCACTTCGACATGCGCCATCAGCGATCTCCGGTTTTGGCCAATGCCGGCTCTGCCGGGCGCATTGCGGCACGCTCGCGCTCGTTGCCAGAAGGCGTCTGCGCGTCCAGCCCGCGGTCGGGCGACTCGGCCACCTGCGGCATGTCACCCTCGTGTTCGATCATCTCTTCGATGATGAAACGGCCATAGAGCTGGGCCCGCTCTGCGCCCAGGGGCTTGACCAGGTCCGCGATCTCGCGGGCGTGGTCCGTGCCCTTGGCCTTGACGACCAGCCAGTGGTAGCCGCGCTCGGCCAGCGCCTGGTGGGCCTTGATCAGGTTCAGCTCCTGGCCGATGGCAGCGATGCTGCTGGCGCAGGCCAGGTCGTGCTCGATCTGCTGCAGCATCGCGCGGGCGGTGTAGAAGTGCACATCGCCTGGCGGCAGCCCGGTCTGCTCGATGGCCGCGCGCGCGGCCTGGGCCTGGTCGGCGGAAGGAAACGAGATCACGACATGGCCCACCGGTTTGAAGACGCCAAAGCTGGTGGGATGCTCGGTGTTGCTCGTGCTGCTGGTGGTGCTCATGTCCTGCCCTTTCTACGGCGAAGCTTGCCCTTGTGCCGGGCAAGCGATGTGCCGGCCTGGCCCTTCAGCGGCGCTGCCTCATGCGCCAGCAGGGCCATCAACTGCCGCTCGGCCAGGCTCAGGCCACGCTGCGGCGGGGGCGATTGCAGCCAGTCGCTCGCCAACAGCTCGCATGCAGCCTCGGCTTCGCACAGCGCCAGCACCGCGGGGTGCACATGGCTCTTGCGGCAGATCGCCGGGGTGTTGCCCAGCCGCGCGCCCAGGCCGGCTGGAGCGGGTGGCTGCCATGCTGCTGCAGGCTCAGGCGCGCAACGCGGCCGAGCCGTCGTCCTCGTCCGCCGGCTCGGTGTCGGCCGCCACCGCTTCTGCCGCGGTCGAAGGCTCGGCCTTGTCGGCGGTCGGTGAACCGGCAGCGGCGCCGGACTCGGCCGCATAGTCCTTGAGCCGGTTGTAAAGCGTCTTCAGGCTGATGCCGAGCACGGCCGCGGTGCGTTCCTTGTGGTGGTGGAAGTGGCGCAGCGTGGCCAGGATCAAGGCCTTCTCGGCCTGGGCCATCGAGCTGCCGACCGGCACCACGATCTGCTCGCCAGCGGCCGGGTCGTGCAGCAGTGCGGCAGACGGGGCCGGCACGACATCGGCCAGCGCGTGCGGCGCGGGCGCATCGGCGGCCGGCAGCCATTCCTCGTCGATGTCCTCGTCCAGCGCCATCACATAGGCGCGTTGCACCACGTTGCGCAGCTCACGCACATTGCCCGGCCAGCGGTAGGCGGACAGGCGCTCCAGCGCCCGCGGCGTGAAGCGGCGCTGCGCACCTTCTTCCTCGCCGATGCGGGCCAGGAACTGCTCGGCCAGCAAGGGCACGTCGCTCAGCCGCTCGCGCAGCGGCGGCAGCGCGATCGGGAACACGTTGAGCCGGTAATACAGGTCTTCGCGCAGCTTCCCTTCGGCCACGGCCTGCAGCGGCGGCCGGTTGGACGCGGCGATGACGCGCACATCGGTCTCCTGCGCCTGGGTGGCGCCCACCCGCATGAAGCGCCCGGTCTCCAGCACGCGCAGCAGCTTGACCTGCAGTTCCATCGGCATCTCGGTGATCTCGTCCAGGAACAGCGTGCCGCCGCTGGCGCGCTCGAAGAAGCCCTGATGCTGGCGCTCGGCGCCAGTGAAGCTGCCCTTCTCGTGGCCAAAGATCTCGCTCTCGAACAGCGTGGGCGAGATGGCGCCGCAGTTGACCGCCAGGAACGGCTTCTTGCGCCGCCGGCTCAGCTCGTGCACCGTCTGCGCCACGACTTCCTTGCCGGTGCCGCTCTCGCCTGTCACGAAGACGGTGATGCCGGTGCCGGCCACGCGGGCAATCTGCTGGTAGACCCGCTGCATGGCCGGCGAGCGGCCCCACAGGCTGCCGAAATGGCCGCTGCGGGCCAGCTCGTCGTTCAGGTCGGCCACCTCGGCCTGCAGCACCGCCGGCTTCATGTAACGAGACAGCACGCCTTGCAACTGCTTCATGCCGATGGGCTTGACGAGGTAGTCCGCCGCGCCCACGCGCAGCGCCTGGATGGAGGTGTCCAGGCTGGCGTGGCCGGTCACCAGCACCACTTCCGAGCGCGCCACCAGCTGCGCATCGGAGCTGAACAGCTCCAGGCCGCTGCCGTCGGGCAGCTGCAGGTCCAGCAGCACGATGTCGGGCCGCTGCAGCGCCAGCTGGCGCCGCGCCTCGGCCAGCGAATGCGCCAGCGAAACGGTGAAGTGTTCGCTCGCCACCAGCGCGCGCAGCGAGGTCGCAGCGTCTACATCGTCATCAACAATCAGGACATGGGCCACGGGGGGTCGCTCTCAAGAAAACAAGGGGCGCTACCGGCGTGCAAGGTTGCGCCATGGGCAGCGTCGCCACGCACGGCCACGCTGCATCTGGGGATGCACAACCCGTTTTTTACGCGGCTTTGGCCCCGCGGCTTGTAGGCGGGGAACGCGTCTTCAGGGCGGCCAGAAGCCCGACGACGCCCGATGACGCCCGGCTCAGCCCAGCGGCAGCCAGAGCCTGAAGCAGGTGCCCTGCGGGCCTGCTTCGGCCTCGGCCCTGCCGCCCTCGGCCTGCGCCAGGTGGCGCACCAGCGGCAGGCCCAGGCGCTGGGCAACGCCGCTGCCGGCTGCCAGCCCTGTCGCCGCGGGTCTGCCGGCCCAGTCGAAGGCCAGGGACGGCTCGGCGCCGCCGGGGCCAGCCGGCACCTGCAGCACGATGCAGGCCTGGCCTTGCAGCGCGCTGGCGCCCAGCCGCGCCGGGCCGGTGGCGCCCTGCAAGGCGTGGCGCAGCAGGTTGCCCAGCATCAGCGCCAGCCGGCCGGGAGACACCCGCAGCAGCAGGGCTTCCGCCGGCAAGGCCAGCACCAGCGGGTGTGCCAGCGGCTGCAGGCTCGCCAGCACCGCCTGCACCGCCTCGGCCAGTGCCACCGGTGGCGGCCGCGGCTCGGGGGCCGAGGACGGCGGCGCCTGGCTGCACAAATCGCCAAGCGCCTGCAATTCGTCCAGCAAGGCTTGCAGCCGGGCGGTCTGGCGGTGCAGCAGCGCCACCGCGTCGGCCCGCAGCCGAGGCTGTTCGCCGCCGCGGTCCAGCAGGTGGGCGGCGTTCGAAATCACCCCCAGCGGGCCGCGCAACTCGTGGCCCAGCAGCGCCAGCAGCGGCCCGGCAGGCAACACCGGTGGCGGCGGTGCTTCGCGGGCAGGGTCGGCGCAGGGCGGCAAAGGCGGCGGTGGGCGGGTCATCGGGGCGGGGTTTACCACGCTTTGGGCGACGGCAACGCAGGCACGCCGTTCGCCCTGGCAAGCCAGGGGCTGCGCACGCACGCCGGCCCCGCTGCAGAGACCTGGCTGGGAAAGTCCAAGCGCCATGCTGTTTCCGTTGATCCGTAACCGACCCTGGTGGCTGCTGGGCGCCTTGCTGCTGCCCGCAGGCCTGGCCTTGACCTGGTGGATGGGCGCCAGCGCCGCGGCCGGCCCGCCTGGCCTTTCCGCCGGCAAGCACTCCGCCATCTACTGGCCGCTGGCCGCTATGGCGCTGGCCTGGTGGCTGGCGTGGTGGGGCCAGCGGCGCTTGACGCAGCCGCTGCGCCGGCTGCAGGCCAGCCTGCGCGCGCTGCAGGCCGGCCTGCCGCTGCCGGCCGGCGGCACCGGCCTGGCCGCGCTGGACGAGCAACTGGGCGCGCTGGCCCTGGCCGCCGCAGCCTCGCGGGAGGCCCAGCAACAGTTGCAGCAAAGGCTGGAAGCTGCCCAAGCCCTTGCTCGCGAAGCCGAGCAGCGGGCCACCCAGCGCCAGCGGCTGGACACGCTGGGCCGGCTCGCTGCCGGCGTGGCGCACGACGTGAACAACCTGCTGGGCGTGATCAGCAACAGCGCCCACCTGATCGGCCGGCTGGCGCCGCCGCAGAGCCCGGTGGCACAGCCGCTGGCGGCCATCCTGCGCTCGGTCGACAGCGGCAGCCGGCTGACCCAGCGCCTGCTGCACCTGTCGGACCGCCACCCGCTGCAGCCGCTGCCGGTGGACCTGGCGCGGCAGCTGGACGAATCCGGCGAGGTGCTGCGCAGCGTGCTGGGCCGGCGCATCACGCTGCGCTGCAGCGTGGCCGCCGGCACCTGGCCCGTGCAGGTCGACCCCGACGAGCTGGAACTCGCGCTGGTGCAGCTGGCCCTGAACGCCCGCGACGCGGTGGCCCAGCAAGGCAGCGTGTGGCTGCGCGCGCGCAACGCCGGCCCGCAGGACTGCGCAGGCCTGCCGGCCAGCGCCACGCGGGCGGTGCTGATCACGCTGGACGACGACGGCTGCGGGCTGGACGAAGCGCTGGCCGAACGTGTCTTCGAGCCCTTCTTCAGCACCAAGCCGCTGGGCGAAGGCACAGGGCTGGGCCTGACCCAGGTGCAGGCGTTTTGTGCGGAAAGCGGCGGGCTGGCACGGCTGGCCAGCACGCCGGGGCTGGGCACCACCGTCTCGCTGCTGCTGCCGGCCGCCCGCACCGCCGCCGCAGCGCCGGCCCGCCGCGGCGGCACCGAGGAGCCCATGGCCGGCACCCGGGTGCTGGTGGTGGACGACAACGAGGAGCTCGGCCAGACCACCGGCCTGCTGCTGAGCTGCTATGGCTGCGAAGTGAGCTGGGCCGCGAATGCCGCCGAGGCGCTGCAGAAACTGGAAGACGAGCCCTTCGACGCGGTGCTCAGCGACGTGGTGATGCCGGGCGGCATTGACGGGCTGACGCTGGCGCGCATGCTGCGGCGCGAGCGGCCAACGCTGCCGGTGGTGCTGATCAGCGGCTACAGCGCGGCGCTGGCCGAAGTGCAGGACTTCATCGTGCTGCGCAAGCCCTGCGCACCCGGCCCGCTGCTGGCCGCGCTGCGCCGGGCCATGGCAGAAAAAGCAACGCCGCGCGAAACCCGGCGGTAAGCACTGCGGCAAAGCATTCCACGCCCCATCTGCGCCCAACACCACCGAAAACACCTTCAGAACCACAGCCATCCCCAACCCGCAGCCGATGGGCACACGGCTTGCCGAACCTGGGACAGCGGCCCCGCAACGGGCAATCTCGCAACCGAAGACCGGAAGGACATCATGGACAAGAATGACATCACCAAGACCCTGGATCGCCTCGTTGAAACCAGCAAGGACGGCGAATTCGGCTTCCAGGCCTGCGCCGAACACGCCAAGGACGCGGCGCTGCGCCAGAGCTTCCTGACCCGTGCGGCCGACTGCCGCCAGGCGGCCTCCGAGCTGCAGAGCGTGATCCGCACCATGGGCGAAACGCCGGAAGACGGCGGCACCGCCGGCGGCGCCATGCACCGCGGCTGGGTCGCCGTGAAGGGCACGCTGGCCGGCTACACCGACCTGGCGTTGCTCGAAGAAGCCGAGCGCGGCGAGGACGTGGCCCTGGGCGCGTACCGCAAGGCCTTGAAGGAAGACCTGCCGGCGGACATCCGCATGCTGGTCCAGCGCCAGGCCGACGGCGCGCAGCGCAACCATGACCAGATCCGCGCGCTGCGCGACCAGGCACGGGCCATGAAGGTGTAAGCCTCTCGCACCGCCTGCCGGCAGGCCCGGCAGTCCGACCCCAAGGCCCGCGCGAGCGACTGACCGCTTTCGCGGGCCTTGTCATGTCCGGCCTTGCCGCAGAATGCGGGCTGGATGGATCCACCGGCAGGCGCCCCGCGCAGCCGGTTACCGGAGAACGCGATGGAGTGGGAACGAGGCCGGCGCAGCGACAACGTGGTCGAGGCCGATGACGACGGTGGCAACGGCGGCGGTGGCGGCTTCCGCGTGGGCGGCGGCACCGGGCTGGGCATTGGCGGCGTGGCCGTGGTGCTGGTCATCAGCCTGTTCACCGGCATCAACCCGCTGCAGCTGCTGGGCCAGATGTCCGGCGGCGGCAGCGTGCAGCACCAGGCGCCGCCACCGCGCGAAGCCCACACCTCGCCGGCTGCGAAGAACCCGCAGACCGAGTTCGTGCGCGCCATCCTCGGCGACACCGAGGACACCTGGGGCGCGATCTTCCGCGCCAGCGGCAAGCAGTACCGCGACCCGACGCTGGTGCTGTTCAACGGCGGCGTGAACTCCGCCTGCGGCTACGCCCAGTCGGCGGTCGGCCCGTTCTACTGCCCGGGCGACCAGCGCGTGTACCTGGACCTGAGCTTCTTCCACGACATGGAAACCCGCTTCGCGGCCTCCGGCGACTTTGCGCGGGCTTACGTGATTGCCCACGAAGTCGGCCACCATGTGCAGCGCCTGCTCGGCACCTCCGCCAAGGTCGACCAGGCACGCCAGCGCGGCGCCCGCATGGAAGGCGCCAATGGCCTGTCCGTGCGCATGGAACTGCAGGCCGACTGCTACGCCGGCGTCTGGGCCAACAATGCCCAGCAGCGCCTGCACTGGCTGCAACCGGGCGACCTGGAATCCGCCCTGCGCGCAGCCACGGCCATTGGCGACGACCGCCTGCAACAACAGTCCCGCGGCCACGTCGTGCCCGACGCCTTCACCCACGGCAGCTCCGCCCAGCGCGTGAAGTGGTTCAGCACCGGCTACGACAAGGGCGACCCCGGCGCCTGCGACACCTTCTCGGCCAAGCAGTTGTGACGGCAGCAGGCGATCTTCATGCGCGACTGCGGCCCGAGCTGCAGCCGGTCGGTCACCAGCTCGATCATCGCGGCCTTGCCTGAGGCCTTGGCGCGCGCGAATGCCGCGGGGAAGTCCACCTCGTGTTCGATGCGCTCGGCATGCGCGACAAAGGCTTGGGCGAAGGCGACGAAGTCCGGGTTCACCAACTGCGTGCCGGACACCCTGCCGGGGTATTCGCGCTCTTGGGGCATGCGGATGGGGGCGCGGGGGCTTGATCAGCTCGTAACCGCCAGAGGTCATCTCCGAAACCCGCGCAGATGCCTCGCGTACCAATGCGGCCTGCCTGTGTTGGCACAAGCGCCCCCGAGGCGCCGGCCACCTCACCTCATCGGCTGACCGGCGTCGTGGCCAGCGCTTGTTGCGAGCCGCAGCAGCAGGGCATGCATGTCGATTGGCTTGACCAGGAAATCGTCGAAGCCGGCTTGCTTGGCGCGCAGCCGGGTGTCCTGCGTCGAGTAGCCGCTGATGGCGATCAGGGTCATGTCGGGGCCGTACCGTTGGCGCAGCTCGCTCGCCAGGCCAAAGCCATCGAGGCCGGGCAGGCCGATGTCGACGATGGCGATCTCGGGCGGCTGGTCGATGGCGGCGGCCAGGCCTTGCGGCCCGTCGCTGGCCACCGTGCAGGCGTAGCCGTGCATCCGGCACAACTCGGCCATGGCCTGCAGCGCGTCGGCGTTGTCGTCCACCAGCAGCAGCCGCCGCTGTCGCGGGGCGGTCTCCGGTGCCGGCGCGAACAACGGCGGCTCCTCGGTTGCGACCGCGGGCTTGGCAACGGTCGGCAGCGTCAGGATGAATTCACTGCCCAGGCCCAGCCCGGCACTGCTTGCACGGATGCTGCCGCCGTGGTCCGCGGCCATGCGCTGCACGATGGTCAGGCCAATGCCCAGGCCGACGTCTTCTCGCGCCAGGCTGTTCGGTGCCTGCGTGAACAGCTCGAAGATCTTCGGCAGCATCGGTGCATCAATGCCAACGCCGTTGTCCTTGACGCTGATGTGCACCACCGCGTCGGCCGGCGTGATGCCGATCTCGATCAGGCCGCCTTCGGGCGTGTAGCGCGCAGCGTTGTGCACCAGGTTGCTGATGACCTGCTTCATGCGCACCAGGTCGACATCGACAAAGGCCACGTCGTCCAGGGCCGGCACGCGCAGCCGGTGCTGCTTCGCATCGACAAAGGCCCGCGTCATCTCGATGGCTTCGAACACCAGCGAGCCGACGCCGACCACGGCGCGCTCCAGTTCGACCTTGCCGCGCGAGACGCGCGAGACGTCCATCAGGTCGTTGACCAGCTTGGTGAGCTGGGTCGCCTGACGGCCGATGGTGTCGCGGTACTTCCCGACCTCGGCCATGCTGAGGTCGCGCTTGCGCCGCATCACCTCGATGCTCATCGAGATCGCCGCGAGCGGGTTGCGCAACTCATGGGCCAGCATCGCCACGAATTCGTTCTTGCGCTGATCGGCCAGTTCCAGGTCGTGCTTGCGCTGGCGCAACTCGTCCAGCGCGTGCAGCATGTCGCGGTTCTGCTGCTCGAGCTCCTCGTGCGGGCTCTGCTGCTGGGAGCGCAGCAGCTCATCGATGCGCTGGCCGATGTCGGCGGCCGCCAGCCTGGGCGCCGTGCGCGGCAGCAGCATTTCCATCGACACGCTGGCCCCACCGCCAGGCGGGGTCTCGATCCAGAAGGCGTCCACCAGGCGCTGGCTGCCGTGCAGGCCGCCGGCCCTGTGCAGCGCGCCGATCTCGCCATCGGCCCAGATTGAAGCCGGCATGCCGGGGCCCTTGTCCGCGACCCGGATCAGCACCGATTGCGCGCCCGGCAAGGTGGCCGAATCGCCGACCAGAAAGCTCACCGTGGCGGCACCGGCATGCTGCAGCGCATTGCGGCCAATCTCCGACACGGCCGTGGTCAGGCGCGTGCGCTGCAGGGCTTCGAGGCCGAACAACTCGCCGACCTGGCGACACCGATGCCGCAGCATCACCAGGCTCTGGTTGGTCTGGATCCTGACGGTCAAAACAGCGATCTGCATCATTGGCCCTGGATGACGACGACGGTGGCGTCGTCCGTGTTGCGAGCGAAGTCCCGATGCAGCACGGCCGCAATCAGCAAGGGATGGCAGGCCAGCAGGCCGGGATGCCTGGCCAGGCTCCAGCGGGAGCTCAGGCCATCGGTGTTGAGGATCAGCGTCGAGCGGGGCACCCAGGCGACCGAGGACTCGCGCGCCCTCTGCACGCCGTAGCCGACCGTGCCGTCGCTCGAACTCAGGCGCACCGCCACGCCCTGGGTGTGGACCACCGCACTGATGTTGCCCAGGCCGGCAAAGCGCAGCGTCTGCGCATCGCCATCGATGCAGGCCACCGCCATCACCGCACCGCGTGTCGACAACAAGGCCTGATGGGCCAGCTGCACGACCTGGGCCGGACCGACATCGCGCACGCAGCGGTGGAAGGTTTCGATCGCGGCGTGCGCCGCCTCGGCCGCCTTCGGGCCATGGCCAAGACCGTCGACCACCGTCACCGCGATGGACGGGCCAAACCGCAGGCAGGACCAGCTGTCGCCCGACACGATCTCGCCGCGTATCGGCGTCATCCGGCTGCCGACGACAAAACCGTCGTCCCCTGGCGCTGCAAGCTTCTTTTCCTGCAAGCGCACCAGCACGGCAGTGCCCAGGCCGGGCGCGGTGTAGATGTCGAACAGCGCGGCAGCGCGGCGCATGGTGCCCAGCCCGATGCCCAGGCTGCCACCGGTGGAAAAGCCATCCTTGGCCGCGGCGGCGAAGTTGGCAATGCCCGGGCCGCGGTCCAGCGCGACGATGTCCAGCCCGTAGGCCGTGCCATTGGCCGCCAGCGTGCTCAGCCAGACCTCGCCCCGCTCTGCGTACTTGAGGATGTTGGTGCACAGCTCGGACGTGACCAGCGATGCCTGCGCGATCAACTCAGGGCTCAGGCCCATCGTCTGGCCGAGCAGGGCCGCGGCACGACGCACCTCCGCAATGCGGCTGTGGTCGTCGACGGTTACCGTCGTTTCCACTGCACGATCCGCACATGCGTGCCCGCGCCTGGGCGGGAGACGATCTCGAATTCATTGACCAGGCGCTGGGCACCGCCCAGCCCCAGGCCCAGGCTGTTGGCGGTGGTGTAGCCGTCGCGCAGCGCCTGCTGCACGTCGGCAATGCCAGGCCCCTGGTCCTCGAAATCGAGTTGCAGGCCTGGCTTGCCGTCGCGCTGCAGGTCACGCATGGTCATCGTGCCGCCGCCGCCATGCACGAGCACATTGCGCGCGAGCTCGCTGGCCGCCGTGACGAATTTGGTCATCTCCAGCGTCGACAGGCCGATGGCCATCGCACGTGCCTGCACCAACCTGCGGGCCGCGCTGACTTGTTCAGACGTGCGGATCTCGACCACGACAGCGTCGGTCACGGTGCGGCGACGATCCTTCCGGGCTCGTCCAGAGAACGCCGCAGCAGTGCCAGGCCCTTGTCCACGTTCAGCGCCGTGCGCACGCCGGCCATGGTCATGCCGAGTTCGACCAGCGTGATCGCCACGGCCGGTCGCATGCCGACCAGCACCATGGTGGCATCCATGATGCCCACGATGGCCGAGATCTGCGACAGCATGCGGCCAATGTAGGAGTCGACGATCTCCAGCGCCGAGATGTCGATCAGCACGCCGTGCGAGTTGGTCTTCAGCAGCTTCTGGGTCAGGTCGTCCTGCAGGCTCATCGCGAGCTCGTCGTGCAACTCGACCTGGATGGAGACCAGCAGGAAGCTGTCGACCTTGAGGATGGGAATGTGGTCCACCGGGCGCGGCCTCTAGTTGCCGACCTTCAGCGGCTCGGCGCGCTGCACGCTCTGCCCGGTCTTGCGCAAGGCCGTCTGCAGCGCGCCGGCCAGGGTGGCCTTGGTGATGACACCGTCGAGGTTGACCCCGAGGTGAACAATCGTCTGCGCGATCTGCGGGCGGATGCCGCTGATGATGCATTCGGCCCCCATCAGCCGGGCGGCCGCCACCGTCTTCATCAGGTGCTGGGCGACCAGCGTGTCAACGGTCGGCACGCCTGTGATGTCCAGGATCGCCACGGTCGCTTCCTTCTCGACGATGGCC
The DNA here is from genome assembly GCF_021043325.1 of Ideonella azotifigens. Classification (NCBI taxonomy): domain Bacteria; kingdom Pseudomonadati; phylum Pseudomonadota; class Betaproteobacteria; order Burkholderiales; family Sphaerotilaceae; genus Ideonella; species Ideonella azotifigens. Next base: position 649,307 of record NZ_JAJNKD010000001.1, on the reverse strand, counting down.
TCCAGCAGGCTCTCCATCACGGTCTGGGTGCGCTCGCTGTCCAGCGTGCCGATCAGCGGCAGCGCGAGGATGCCCTGCCAGAGCTCGACCACCGGCGTCGACAGGTCCAGCAGCTCCTGGTGCTGCCGCTCGATGACCTGCTCCCGGCCGTTCTGGTACGCCTCGATGCTGAACAGGCCCAGCTTGTCCAGCATCAGCGAGACGGCCCAGAGTTCACTGCTGAGCCGCTTCGGGTCGTCGGCCAGCGACTCGCGCAGCGCCACGAACAAGGGCTGCTTCAGCGAGAAGACAAAGGTGGCGGTTTCGGTGGGGCTGAAGCCGGCCACGGCACGGTCACGCGACAGGTCGGTCAACAGCGCCCGCACGTCGTCCCATTCGGTGCCCGCCATGTCGGCGTCGCTGGACCTGCGGATGGCCGCTGCAAAGGCGGCGAGGAAGCTGCGCGCTTGCGCTTGCGTGTCGCCGCTGCCGGGACTGCCATGACGCCGCACTTCCTGCAGCGCGCCAGTCCAGTCCTGCAGAATCTTGCTTTCGTGCTGGCGCAGTACCCACGCCAGCCCTTTGTCGTCTTGCATGCTCTGCTCCGTGGACACAAAAAAAGGCCGCGTCATCGCAGCCGTGCCTTGATTATGCATGTCATGCATGAACGAGCAGGTTTTGACAGCGGCAAGGCGGGTCTTTCACAGGCCGCTCCTCACGGCAAGTGCCCCAGCACCTGCATCGCCGGCTGCAGCTTCTGCCGACCGTGCCGCTCCATGCCGGCCCAGCGGTCCGGCGCCTTCAGGCGGGCGGCGATGGTGGGGACTGTCCAGTGGTCGCCACCGGTCAGCGTCGGCAACTCTTCCCAGTCGACGGGGACCGACACGCCAAGCCCCGGCCGGGCGCGGGCGGACCAGGCGCAGGCTGTCGTGGCGCCGAAGCCGTTGCGCAGGTAGTCGACAAAGATCTTGCCGACGCGGTTCTTCGGCCCGCTCTTGGCGACGAAGCGCTGCGGCAAGGTGCTGGCCAGATGCTGGACGATGGCCTTGGAGAAGGCCTTGACCGCGTCCCAGCCCAGGTCCGGCTGGAACGGCACGACCACGTGCAGGCCCTTGCCACCGCTGGTCTTCAGGAAGGCGGTGAGCTTCAATTCGTCCAGCATGGCATGCACCAGCTGGGCGGCTTCCTGGACCTGCGGCCAGGCCACGCCTTCGCCGGGGTCGAGGTCGAAAGTCAGGCGGTCCGGCTGGGCGATGGAAGGTTGGCCCTCGACGCTGCGCACGCGGCCGTTCCAGGCATGCAGCTCGATCACGTTCATCTGCACCGCGCCGAGCAAGGTGCGGGCGCTGGCCATGGTCACCAGCGGCGCATGGCCCGGGTCCAGCGACGGGTCCAGCTGGGTCAGGCCGGGGATCTTCAGGCCGGCTGCGTGCTTCTGGAAAAACAGCTGGCCGCCCACGCCTTCGGGGCCACGCACCAGCGCCAGCGGGCGGTCTTCGCAGAGCTTGAGCAGTCGTGGCGCGACGGCGGCATAGAACTCCGCCAGCTGCTGCTTGGTGGTGCCGCTCTTGGCGTCGATCACCCGCGAGGCATGCGTGAGCTTCAGCCCGGCAGGCAGCTTCCCGCAGGCACGCCCGCTGGCTGGTGGCGGCAGCTCGGAGGCATTCTCCGGCGCAGCGGCCGCCAGCTTGCCGCCCTTCACCGCCACCGGCTGCTCGTGCACGATGGCGCCTGCCGGCTTGTCGCTGCGCAGCGCGTGGAACACGCCGTGGCGCACCCGGCCCTGGCCGGTCCATTCGCTGAACGAGACCTCGGCCACCAGCTTGGGCCGCACCCAGTGCACACCGGCCTTGATGCCCGCCTCTTTCAACTCGGCCGCGCTCAGCAACAGCGGCGAACGCGTGCTTTCCAGGGCCTGCAGCTGCGCGGCGAGCTTCTTCAGCGTGGCGGTGTTGAAGCCGCTACCGACATTGCCGGCGTATTGCAGCCTGCCTTCGCGGTCGTGCACCGCCAGCAGCAGCGCGCCGAAGCCGCTGCGGTTGCCCTGCGGGTCGGTGTAGCCGACGACGACGAACTCCTGGCGCTGGGTGCACTTGAGCTTGAGCCAGTCGGCCGAACGGCGCGAGACATACGGCGCGTCGGCCCGCTTGCCGATCAGCCCTTCCATGCGCAGCTGGCAGGCGGTGTGCAGCAGTTCGCCAGGCGCGGCGTCGAAGTCCTCGCTGAAGCGCAGCGGGCCGTCGCCAGGCAGGCCGGCCAGCAGCGTGCGCAGGCGCTCGCGGCGCTGCAGCAGCGGCAACGCGCGCAAGTCTTCGCCATTCAGGAATGGCGCGTCGAACAGGTAGTAGACGACCTCGCCGAGCTTGCGCGACTCGAAGGCGTCCTGCAGCGCCTGGAAGCTCGGTGCGCCGTGTTCGCCCGCGGCCTGCACGATCTCGCCGTCCAGCCAGCCGCTGGCCAGGTCCAGCTTCAGCAGCGCGCGCTTCAGGTGGGGCAGCTTGGCGGTCCAGTCGTGGCCGCTGCGGGTGAACAGGCGCAGATCGTCGCCGTCCCGCCGGGCCAGCAGGCGGTAACCGTCAAACTTCATCTCCCAGCGCCAGTCGCCGCTGGTTGGCGCGGCACTGGCCAAGGTGGCCAGCTGCGGCGCGAGGGACAGCGGCAACTCCGTTGCCTTTGCCTTTGCCTTTGCCTTTGCGGCCCGGGTGATCTTCTTCGTTGCCGCCTTGGCCGCAGGTGCAGGACCAGCGCCCACCGCATCGCCGCTCAGCACGCTGTCGGGCTGCTCGCTGACCACGTCGAACTCGGCCGCGGGCCGGGCCGCATCGTCGCGTTCCTTGACCAGCAGCCACGGCGCCTTGGTCTCGTCGGCCCGACCGCGCAGGCGCACCAGCGTCCAGCCGCCACTGAGCTTTTCGCCGTGCAGCTGGAACTTGAGCTTGCCTTCGCGCAGGCCGGCACGGGCGTCGCCCACCGGGGTCCAACTGCCACGGTCCCAGACGATGACGCTGCCGGCACCGTACTGGCCTGCCGGGATGGTGCCCTCGAAGCCGGCGTAGGCCAATGGATGGTCCTCGACCTGCACGGCCATGCGCTTGTCGTGGGGATCCAGGCTGGGACCCTTGGGCACCGCCCAGCTTTTCAGCGTGCCGTCCAGCGCGAGGCGGAAGTCGTAGTGCAGCGCGCGGGCGGCGTGCTTCTGGATCACGAAGGGCAGCGCGACCTGCTTCGCGCGCGGGATGTGCTCGCCCGAGGGTTCGCGGGTCAGCTCGAAGTCCCGCTTCTTGCGGTAGTCCTGCAGCGGGTCGCTGCGGTGTTGGTCGTCGCCCATGAACAACCTCTCAGGCCGCCTTGCGCCGCGCGGGCTTGGCGACAGACTTGGTGCTTGGCCTGGCCGCTGCGCCGCGCTTTGGCCTGGGCTTGGCGGCCGCGGTTTCCTCGGCCTCGGCCTTCGCCTTCTCGCCTGCTTTGCCGCGCCCGCCCAGGCTGCGCTTGAGCAGTTCGGTCAGGTCCACGACGTTGCTCGGCGCACTGCTGTCGGCAGCCGCTTCCAGCGGCGTGACGCGCTCGGTGTCGCCGGCTTCGGACTTCTTTTGGATCAGCGCCATGATCGCGGCGCGGAACTGGTCGGCGTAGTCCTCGGCCTTCCACTTCATCGTCATGTCGGCGATCAGCGCTTCGGCCATCTTCATCTCGCCGGCGGCCAGCTTGTTGGCCGCCGCGCCTTCGGGCGGAAAGGCCAGTTCCTCGGCCGGGCGGATCTCGTTGGGCCAGCGCAGCGTGTTGAGCATCAGTGCCTCGCCGCTGGGAATGAGCGCGGCCAGGTGCTCCTTGGCGTGCATGACCACGCGCGCAATGCCGATGCAGCCGGCCTTCAGCATGGCCTCGCGCAGCAGCGCATAGACCTTGCCAGCCTTGCCGATGGGCGCCAGGTAATACGGCTTCTCAAGGTAAAGGAACGGAATCTCGACCGCGGTGACAAAGGCCTCGATGGCAATCGTCTGCGTGCTCTGAGGGTAGGCGGCCTGGATCTCCTCGTCGGACAGCAGCACGTAGTCGCCGTCTTCCAGCTTGACGCCGCGCACGATGTCTTCCTTCCTGATCTCGCGGCCGGTGCGCTTGTTGACGCGCTTGTAGCCCACCGGGTCCATGCTGCGCTTGTCCAGCCAGTCGAAGTCGATGTCGTCTTCGCGCGAGGCGGGGTACAGCCCCACCGGTACATGCACCAGCCCGAAGCTGATGGCGCCTTTCCAGATCACCCGTGCCATGCCAAGCTCCTCAGGGGCCGACGGGGCCCGTGCAGCGGCCAGTGCGGCCCCAGAGCCTGCATGCTGGCCAAGGCCGGCGCCACACGCCAGCGGCCTAGCGGCAGAGCTGGCGTAGGCCAGGACCTACGAAAGCGCATGGCTAAACTCCGCGCCGAAGACCGCGCGGCGCTGCCGATGCGCCCACACCCGAAAGGATCGAATGAGAAGCTCCCACCCCAGCGCGCACCCGGTGCGGACCTGGCGACGCCGGATGTCAGTGGTGATGGCCTGGAGTTCGTTGCTGCTGTTGGCTGCAGCCGCAACGGCAGCGGAGGAGCCGGCACCGATAGAGGCGCACGCAGTGTTCACGCCGCAGGCAGTGCCGGGCAGCGATGGCTTTGTGCACCTGGCCTATGAGCTGGATGTCACGAACTTCTATGCCGGCACCGGCCCGCTGAATCTCGGCCTGCTGGAGGTCTTTGCCAGCGGGGCCAGCAAGCCCCTGGCCAGCTTCAGCGGCGCAGCGCTGGCCGGGCTGCTGGGCCCGGGCAAGGCACTGGAGGCCAACAACAGCCTGCCCATAGAGGCCGGCATGCATGCCGTGCTTTTCGTCTGGCTCACGCTGCCCAAGACCCAACCCCTGCCGGCGCTGCTGCGTCACCGCCTGGTGTTCAAGACTGCAAAAGGCCAGACGCAGGTGGCCACGGACGTGCCGGTGGCAGTCGACTCGACGCGGCCCGTGGTGATCGCGGCGCCGCTGCGGTCCAACGCCAAGGCCGTGCAGTGGCTGGTCGATGAAGGCCCGGGCCATGCGCAGTCGCACCACTGGGGCAGCCTGGTGGCAGAAAACGGTCGCCTGACGATTCCTCAACGCCACGCCATCGACTTCTTCGGCCTGGATGCCAAGGGCCACGCCATCACCGTGCCGTCAGACAAGCTGGCGAGCAGCCTGCCTGGCGACTGGACCGGCTTCGATGCGGAGGTTGTGGCGGTGGCAGACGGCGTGGTGCGCAACGCGCGCGACGGCGTGCCGGACCACCGGCCACTGGCGCCGATGGAACAGCCCACCGAGATGACGGCGGAGGCGCTGTACGGGAATTTCGTGATCCTGGAGATTGCACCCCACGTCTTCGTGCACTACGCGCACCTGCGCCAGGGCAGCCTGCGCGTGAAGACCGGCGAACGCATCCAGCGGGGCACCGTGCTGGCGCGGCTGGGCGTGTCCGGCAGCGCCGGAGCGCCCCACCTTCACTTCCATGTGGCCAGCTCGGCGGGATTCGCCCCGTCACAAGGGTTGCCGTTTGTCTTCGAGCGCTTCACCTTGACGGGCCGAGGCAGCGAAGACGACATGCTGGACCTGTCGAAGGACGCCTCACTCGACCACCCGGTCGGCATGCGAGGGGTGATGCCGCTGCACGGCGACCTGATCGGTTTCTAGTTCGGCTCATCGCCCTGTCAGACAGGTCTTACAGCAGGCCGGGTTGCCGATCCCTGGCAGAGGTGGCCCCCGCTTTGCCACACTGGGATCAGGGTGCCTCGGGCAGCCCGCACTGCCCACCATGCCCCACACCCTGAACGCCTATTTGGTCGAGGACAGCCGCCTGATCCGCGAGAACCTGACGGCTGCCCTTGAAGAAATGGCGGCGGTGAGGATCGTGGGCTGGGCCGAGGGTGAGTCCAAGGCGGTCGCGTCGCTGGCGGCATTGAGCGCCGCGCCGGCAGACCATGAACTGGACCTGGTGCTGATCGACCTGATGCTGCAACAAGGCTCGGGCCTGGGTGTCCTGCGTGCGGCCTGCGGCAAGGGCCCGGGCCGGCATGCGCGCTGTGTGGTGCTGACGAATTACGCAACGCCGGACATGCGGCGCGAGTGCCTGAAACTCGGCGCCGACCGGGTGTTCGACAAGTCCAACGAGATTGATGCGCTGATTGACTATTGCCTGTCGCTGGCCAAGGCCGGCCCGCCGCCAACGGCGGCAGCGGCACCCGTTTGATCCGGCAAACAAATGGGGTCAGAGTCAATTTATCTCGGCACACGTGCGACTTCGCATTGAGGTATCTCAAGATAAATTGACTCTGACCCCATTTGTTTGCTGACCCCATTTGTTTGAGGCACGTTGGGTGGCAGGGCGAACGGTGGAAATGCCGAAGCCGCGTGGATTGGCGAAGTCGCCACGCACCCAAGAAACTCGCGCCCCCGGTCTACTCACTCACCAGCTGCCGATACACCTCATTCGACACATCCGCCAGCACCTGCCGGCCGGCGTCGGCGGTGATCGCGTAGCCGTAGGCGCCGTCCACCCAGTAAAAGACATTGACCCGGCCTTCGCGGGCGAAGCGGAAGGCGGTGGTCGGCATGGCGCTGGCGGGTACACCGGCGTGAGCCGGCGCCGAGGCCGCGCCGGCGGGGCCGAGTTCGTTGGAGACGTAGACGGTGAGCTTGCGGCCTTCGCTGTCGCGGTACATGAACTGCGCGACCGGGCCCTGCCCGCCGGGCAGCAGCCGGCCGCCTTCGAGCGCGTAGCCCTGGGCCTGCAGATGCGGTGGCTTCATCGCCGCGCCCATGCGGCGCGAGAGCCAGGTGCTGAGCTGTTCCTCGTGCGCAGCGTCCAGCTCCACGGCGCGGCGCTGGTCCGGGCTGAAGACGGCATGGGCCACCGCGGCGCGGCGGGCGAAACCTTCGGGCGAACGGGCGGCGGCCAGCGCCAGCGCGGTCGCATCGCCACCTGCCGGCAGTGCGCTGCGCATGCCCCAGCCAGCGCCGGTGCCCAGCAACAGCAAGGCCAGGCCCGCAACCCAGCGCTGCGCATACCAAGGCTGTCGCGGCGCCGCAGCGCGCAGCAGCCGGGCCGGCGCGGCTTCGTCCAGCACCGGGTCGAACAGCGCGCGCAGCGCGGCCTTCTGGCCCCGGTAGTCCGCCAGGCGCGCAGCTTCTTCCGGGCGTGAGGCGAGGTAGGCCTCGATCTCCTGCTGGCGTGCGGCCGGCAGCTGGCCGTCCAGCCAGGCGTGCAGCTCGGCTTCGGTGACCGGCGTGTCCGCGTCTTCGGGCCTCATTTGACGACCTTCAAAGTGGGCCGACCCGCGACAGCAGCCGCGGACAGCACCGGTTCGTTCATCAGCTGCCGCAGCCGCTCGCGGCCCCGCGACAGGCGCGACATCACCGTGCCCATCGGCAGGCCCAGTGCCTGCGCCACGTCCGCATAGGCCATGTCTTCCAGCGCCACCAGCAGCAGCACTTCGCGCTGCTCGGCCGGCAACTGGGCCAGCGCGCTTGCCAGGTCCCGCAATGCCAGGCCTTCGGTTTGACGCGCTGGCTCGGCCTGCTCCGGCAGCGCCTCGCCTTCGGCCAGTGCCACGATGTTCAACCGGCCGCGGCGGTGGCCGTCCACGTGCAGGTGGTGCATCAGGCTGAACAGCCAGGCCCGCATGTCGGCCACGCCGCGCCACAGCCCGGCCTTGGCCCAGGCACGCTCCAGCGTGTCCTGCACCAGGTCGTCGGCATCGTCACGGTTGCCGGCCAGCGCCCGCGCATAGCGGCGCAGGCGCGGCAGCCAGGTCAGCAGTTGCTGCGGGTCGTCGTGCTGCACGTGCGGGCGCGGCCGTCCAGGATCATTCCGGAATGATGTGCCAGACGTCCTTGAACTTGTCGCCGCTGCGCTCGCCGGCGGCCTTGTCGGCCTCGTAGTAGTACAGCGGCTTGCCCTTGAAGGCCCATTGCTTTGCGCCGTCGTCGCGCGTCACCAGCGTGTAGTCGCCGCTGGGCATGTCGCCTGCTGCGGCCACCAGCGGCGGCCAGAGCTTGGCGCAAGGGCCGTTGCAGACGCTCTTGCCGCTGCCGGCGGTGTCCTTGTCGAAGGTGTAGAGCGTCATGCCGTTCGGGCCGACCAGCGCGCCCTTGCTGAAAGCCGGTGCGGCCGCCTGGGCCAGGCCGGCCAACGCCATCAGGCTGCTCATCAGCCCGGTCGTGAACACCAGGCGCCAAGTGGTCTGCATGCGAATCTGCGTCATCAGAATGTCTCCCATCGGTGAGTGAACCGCCCCGCCCCCATGGCGCGGCAGCCGCTCACTTTGACGCAGACGGGCCCGGCGCGGGGTTTATTCCACCGGCCGCGAAAAATTTCCCGGCGGCTCGGCGCCACGCAACGCCATGCCTTCGCCCGGCCAGGCCTGCTGGCCGGCTTCGCCGAGCACGGCTTTCAGCGCCGCGAGCGAACGCGGCTCGACGACAGGCGTGGGGTTGTGCGCCGCGCGGAATTCGGCGGCCATGCGGTAGGCCGCCTGGCGGATGCGCATGATGGCGCCCAGCGGCCGGTGCGCGGCCAGCGCATGCCAGGGGCTGAAGGACATGCCATCATCGATCGCCACCGACAGTTCCCGGCTCCAGCCCGGCTGAGGCCCGGCGCGCAGCATGGCCACCGGCACATACGGGCTCAGCACCTCGGACCACGGCTCGGACGGATCTTCCAGCGGCATGCGGGCCAGGTCGGTGCACAGCTGCACGCGCAGCTCCCACGCGCCGCCCTCGCGGGCGAAATGCGCCTCCACCGCCAGCCTCAGCGCGTCATGGTGGGCGTCCAGGTCGACCGGGTGCTGGCGCAGCGCGAGCAGCGAATCGTCCACCGGCACCAGGCAGAACTTGGCCATGTAAGGGCCCCACAGCACCGGCAGCTGGCCGTAGTAGCGGTCACCCAGCGGGTGCGTGGGCGGGTGCGCGCCCAGCGCCTTGAGCGAGTTGAGCTCGGTGTCGGCCTTCTCGGCCCAGCGCTCCAGCCCGCGCAACACCACCGAGAGCGCCTGCTTCAGGCTGGGCAGCCTGTCGGTCGTGGCGGCCACCAGCTTCACGCTGCGCAGGAACTGGCGCGCGCTCTTGGCGCTGAAGTTCGGGCTGTCGACCATCAGGAAATCCTGCGTCGTGTCGCCCTCCGAGCCCGGCACCCGGTCCCCCGGCACACCCACCAGCTTCAGCGCGAAGCCACGCGGCGTGGACACTGCGTCATGCAGCAGGTCGCCCGGAATGGTCGACAGCCGCATCACCGCCGGATAGCGCCCCGGCTGTGAGAACACGCCCTGTGCATAGGCCGGCGGCAGCTTGTCCAGGACTTCCATTTCCCCCAGCAGCAGCCCGTGGCTCTTGGCATGCACCGAGCGGTACGCGTGGCCTTCATCCTTCAGCACCTTCTCGCTGATGCCGCGCATCGCCGCGACCAGCGCCTCGCCGGTCCTCTCCTCGTCTTCTTCCAGGAACTCGAACGAGGGCTGGTAACGCAACGGTTGCAGCGTGAACGGATCCGGCAGCTTGGGGTCATCCAGCGTCGAATCGTGTGTGGCGTGCGCAGCGGCAGGCAAAGTCATGCGCGGCTCCTCGGCAGTGAAACTGCGCCAGCCTAGTCTTCCGCCAAAAGGCCGGACGTAGGACGGCGCCGCGATCACGCCAAGGTCCCTTACATCCTTCTCGAACAGCAACACCCGCCCGGCGCCGGGGGAATCGACAATCGCCCCGCACCCACACCCGAAGTCCCCCAGCTGATCACATGCGCCTCCATCCCCGGCTCCTGGCCACCGCGGCACTCACCTGCTGTGCCACCGTCACCGCCCCAGCCCAAGCCCAGGACATCACAGTCAGCTGTGCAGAAAGAGGAAAGCCCGGCCCCATGGCCCAGCCGCTGCTCGAAGAGGTGAACCTCCTGCGCACCAACCCGAGGGAATACGCCAAATTCGTCGAGGAGCGGCTCCGCAACATGGACGCGCAAGGCTTCTACAAATCGGAGGGCGTGTCCTACGCCAGCGTGGAAGGCCGCGCCGCCGTGGCGGAAACCATCGCGTTCCTCAGGAAGGCACAGCCGGTCAAGCCACTGGTGCTGTCGAACTGCCTGTCCAACGCCGCGCAAGGCCACGTGGCCGAACAAGGCCCCGAGGGCGCCACCGGCCACTACAGCGCAAACGGTGCCAGCCCTTCGGACCGCGCCACCCGCCACCTGTCCGGCACCGCTTACTGCGGTGAAAACATCAGCTACGGCATGCCCACACCGCGCGACGTCGTCATCCAATTCGTGGTGGACGACGGCGTGCCCACCCGTGGCCACCGTGAAAACCTGTTCAAGGACGACTACAAGTCCGTGGGCTTCGGCTTCGGCCCGCACAAGAAATTCGGGTTCATGGCGGTGGAATTGATGTGCATGAATGCCATTCGGTAGAGGAGGGCCAGTTCCCTCAGACAGCGCCCTGCGGCACGGCGCGCTGCACACGCAGCCGGAGACCGTCGGCTTCCTCCGTCACTTCCAGACGCGCACCAGGATTGAGCCCGAGCCGGCGACGCATGTCTGCCGGCAGCACCACCTGACCCTTGGATCCCGCATGCCGCCAAATCCACCCAGCCGGAAGACGCCTCGATGCGACGCACGCAGTGGGCGGAGGGCGGCGCCAGCTCGTGAACTGGTTCACGGTCTTGTTGGCTTGCTTCCAATGGGTGACGGTGATCGTGCGATGGGTCACGCAACTGCTTTTTGAGCCACCAAACGCAGGCGGCCTGCAGTTACAAACCGCACCCTTGCTGCCCATTCGGGTTGCGGCAAGTCATCCGTGAAATTCATTGAGGAGGTCGATATGCAAAAGTACGCCGCAGAGTTTGTGGGCACGTTCTGGCTGGTGCTGGGCGGTTGTGGAAGTGCGGTGCTGGCTGCCGCGTTTCCAGGGGTGGGCATTGGGCTCTTGGGGGTGTCGCTGGCCTTCGGTTTGACGGTGTTGACCATGGCCTATGCGATCGGCCACATCAGCGGTTGCCACCTGAATCCGGCCGTCTCCATCGGGCTGTGGGCGGGCGGCCGATTCTCGGCGCGCGAGCTGGTGCCTTACATCGTGGCCCAGGTGCTGGGCGCCGTGGCCGCAGGCGGCGTGCTGTTCCTCATCGCGTCCGGCAAGGCCGGCTTTGACGTCGCTGGCGGCTTCGCATCCAACGGGTTCGGCGAGCACTCGCCAGGGGGTTACTCCCTGTTCGCCGCGCTGGTGTGCGAAGTGGTCATGACGGCCCTGTTCCTGATCGTCATCCTCGGCGCCACCGACGAGCGCGCACCCAAGGGATTCGCACCCATCGCCATCGGCCTGTGCCTGACCCTGATCCACCTGATCAGCATCCCGGTGACCAACACCTCGGTCAACCCCGCGCGCAGCACCGGCGTGGCGCTCTTCGTCGGCGGTTGGGCAGTCGAACAGCTGTGGGCCTTCTGGCTCGCCCCGATCGCTGGCGCCCTGATCGGCGCAGGGGTCTACCGCGTCATCGGCAAGCGCTGAGCGCCCCCTCAGACCAGAAGCTTCACGCCTGGCTTTTCAAGAGCCGCCCGGCAGCGCAGCAGCATCACCAACGACTCGCCGAACCAGTGCCTTCCGTTCCGACCAAACACCGGACATCGGCCAGATGGTCGGACAACTGTTCGGCAACTCCAGCGGCTACGAGCAGGCGGGCATGCTCAACCAGATTCTGGCGACGCTGGGCCCCGCCGCCGCAGCCTCTCTTGCCGGCGACGCGCTCAGCCGGGTGATGGAACAGCCGGTCAAGCCACTTGTGCTGTCGAACTGCCTGTCCAACGCCGCGCAAGGCCATGTGGCCGAACAAGGCCCCGAGGGCGCCACCGGCCACTACAGCGCAAACGGTGCCAGCCCTTCGGACCGCGCCACCCGCCACCTGTCCGGCACCGCCTACTGCGGTGAAAACATCAGCTACGGCATGCCCACGCCGCGCGACGTCGTCATCCAATTCGTGGTGGACGACGGCGTGCCCACCCGCGGCCACCGTGAAAACCTGTTCAAGGACGACTACAAGTCCGTGGGCTTCGGCTTCGGACCCGCACAAGAAATTCGGGTTCATGGCGGTGGAGTTGATGTGCATGAATAACATTCGGTGAAGTCGCCCGCTCGGCGACGATGCACGCCGATGAGCACCCCCTAGAACGACGATCGGCGCGTTCAACCGGTCGTCGGAGAATTCGCTTCGTTTGACCGTAAGACAACCCATCCAACACCCGCGGCAAACAACGTCAGTCAAATCACTGGAGGGAACCATGAACCGATCACTTTCGATCCTGGGTGCGGCAGCGTCTACGCTCATCGCGAGCAGTGTCTTCGCAGCGCATCCGCAGGCCGCTGCCGCACCAAGCAACACCGCTGCATTCAAGGCCACCGAGACTTTGGTCACGGCGGCAGAGCCCGACACGGGCTTGTCGACGCTGTACAGCAACTTCAGCAAGGACGCAGCAGCCGTCTACGACTGCTGCACTGGCTGGTCCGTCGCGGGTCCAGCTGTTTTCGATGGGGTGGCTTACGACATCGGCATGCCGTTCACCCCGCGCTTTGACGGCATCGCGAAGCGCATCAAGCTCGCTGCGGGCTACACCTACGGTCCCGACATTGCGGTGGTAAGCCTGCGAGCTGACGAGAACGGTCTGCCAGGCGCCGTGCTGAAGAAATTCGACATCTCTGACATCCCTCAATTCGGGCTTTGCTGCGAGCGCGTCTCTGGCGACCTGGGCAAGGGCGTCCTGTTGTCTGCGGGAACGCAGTATTGGGTGGTGATGTCGACCAAGAAGAAGACGCCCGACGCGGACATCGCATGGAACGCGACCGTCACCGCGTCGCCAACGCCCATCGCATACGCCAGGGACGGTGTCTGGTTCCCCGACGTGGGCCGCGCCTCGGCCTTCAAGGTGCTGGGTGTGCGTGCTGAGTCGAACTGATTCAGCGAGTACCTGACTCACATGCCTGCGGCGGTGACATCCCGCTGGCGCCGCAGTTCCTGCTGCGCCAGCCCCACATCCGTCACTTCAGGGATTCCATGCGCCATCCTTTCCTCGTCGCCCTGCTGCTGATCTGCCTCACCGGATGTTCGAGAAACAACGAGTCTTCGCAGGTTGCTTCTCGGATGAGTTTCGAGCGGTCCGGCACATCGGCAAAGGCAGCGCCAAATCGCCATCTTGCGGTCCAGCACGCCATCACCGTGGACGTCACGGAGCCGCAAATCGCCTCGGTGTATGAGGCGGGCCAGGCGGCCTGCCGGGAGGCGACATCCGAGGCTTGTGTGGTGCTGGAGTCGGAACTGACGGCAGGACGACGACCCTTCGCCTCGCTCAAGTTTCGCGCCAGACCCGCTGGTATCCAGAAGCTCATGGCCACCTTTGGCGCCCAAGGTGCCGTCACCAGTCAAACCTCCAGCGCGGAAGATCTGACGGCGCCGGTGGAAGACACGGCCCGAAAGGTGGCCATGTTGACGGAATACCGGGCGAAGCTGGAAGCACTGCTGTCACGCCCGAGCGCTGATGTAGACGCATTGATCAAGCTCACCAAGGAATTGGCTCAAGTGCAAAGCGACTTTGAAGCCATCAAGGCTCAGCAGGCCAACCTCATGCAAAGGATCGACACGGAAATTCTCAACGTGTCCATCTCCGCCACCGAAAACCGCGCGTTCCTGGCGCCGGTCAACACAGCGCTTGCTGATTTCACATCCAACCTTTCACAAGGTATTTCCGGCGCGATCACCGGCGTCGCCTACCTCGTGCCGTGGTCGCTGCTGCTGGCGCTGTTTGGGTGGATCGGCACGAAGCTATGGCGCCGCCAACGTCGTGCAAAGGCGAGGGCCTGAAGGTACGGCGATGACCAGCAACCAACACCGACTGTTGACAGCAATGCTGGTATCAGCGCTTGCAACCGCCTGCGCCAAAGGCGGCGTGACCTTTACCGTTCGCAACGCCGGGGACAGCGTGATGGCCGGAGTCGTCGTCCAGGTCACAGGCAAGGCGTACCCCGTGGGTGATTTGTTGCCTGGCGAATCAAAGTCGATGACGCTGGCGCCGACAGGCGAGTCCCACGTCGAAATAGCCCAGATCGGGAATCCTAAACTCGTCGTCGATTGCTATTTCGAGCCCGGCTACGAAGGCACCATTGAGGCGAGGTTGACGGAAACCAAAGTGGTCGCCGTCAAGAGCCAGTTGCGGCTCTCTCATTGATCCAATTGGAACTGTGAAAGCTTTCGAGGCCGCATAAGATAAGGGCTTGGTCTTGCAATCGAGGGCTAACGCCCTTGAGCTGCAAGGTATCGCCAAGGCTAAAGGCCTGGATCGGAACACACGAACCACTCCCATCGTTTTGAGCATACGACTCGTTGCGCGCCGGAATGACCACCCGAAGCTCAAATTCGGTCACGCGATCAACCTCGCTGGGAACTTCGTATCGCGCCAGGAGAAGGCCTGACCGTCCTCCTGAGAAATATGGGACCGGCTCTGGAACACAGGACAACTCAAGCGTCCTTTCTGCGCCGCGCAACACGATGCTGATGCGAGCGCCGAGATCGTACGTGGAAGCGACTGTTGGCAAGCAGCCGCGCGAGGCCAAACCAATGACATAAGTCCCGTCGGCTGGGTGAACCACCGACCCAGTGATCCGCGATGATTGCCGGAGAGGAACCGCCGGACAAGCAAAGACGGTCACCGGCCTTTTGAAGGCGCGCACCAGTGCCCGAAACCGGGCTGGCAGATTCTCTTGGTTAGGCTTCATGACAGTCGGCAAGCCTTGCCGCCAAAGTCTGCACGGTGACCCATCCTGTCGATTCTTGATCCATTACTCCTTCACCCGATACCAATACCGATACACCTCGCCAAACCCCAACACCTCATACAACTTGATTGCCCCGGCATTCGTGCCCGTGACCTGCAGGTACGCACTCTGAGCACCTTGCGCCCGCCCCCACGCCAACAACGAGTTGCAGAGTTCGCTGGCCAGGCCTCGGCGGCGCAGTGTGGCGTCTGTGGCGATGTCGAACAAGCCCAGCTGGCCATCGACCAGCACACCGAGGCCGCAGGCGGCCGGGCGGCCGTTCCGTTCGAGCAACGCGAACGCGCTGGGGTGCTGGATGGTTTGCAGCATCTGCAGGTGAATGGCCTGCTCGGGGCCGAGCTTGCCGGAGACGGACTGGAAGGCTTCCAGCCAGGGGGCGGCGTTCGTGGTGGCGGGTTGGGGTGCGGTGGCGTCTGCGCTGCTCAGGGGGCGGTGCATGACCAGCGAGGTGTCGACATGCTGGTAGCCGCGGGCAGCGAGTTCGTCGTCCAGGCCTTCGGGCCCTGCGAAGGACGTGAGGCGGAAGATGGGGCGCAGGCCGCGTGCCGTGAATCGCGCCTCGATGGCTTCGATCTGCGCGCGCGAGAGGTCTTGCGCCGCCGCTGTCGCGTTCGCCGAGTTGGCGCGCTTGGTATAGCCCTGGGCGTATCGCAAATGCCAGCCGAAGAGGTCCTCGTGTTCGAGACTCGGCCAGGCGGCGAAGGCGGCGGTTTCGAGGGCGTGCAGCGGCGACATCAGGCGGACCGGTGAAGCGACAGAAGCGTCGCATCATAGGGGCGGCTCGCTCCGCAGACCTTCCCGCAGCAGCGCCAGGTAACGCTGTGCCACGCTGCTCAGCGGGCGCTCACGGTGCCACACCACGTCCACCCACAGCGAGACCTGGTTGCTCATGTTGTCGAAGGCCAGTTCGACCAGTTCGCCCTGGCCGGCGGGCGGCAGCATGGAGCGGGGCAGGAAGGCCCAGCCCAGACCGGCTTCGACCAGGCGCACGGCCGCCATGTGGCTGCCAGCTTCCCAGCGGTTGGCCGAGTGCACCAGGCGCGGGTCGTGGCCGCCGGCCTTGCTGCCGACCAGGATCTGGCGCGTCTCCTGCAGCGTTTCGCTGCGCAGCGGGGCGCTGCCGTCCAGGCCCGCCAGCCAGCTGCGCGAGGCCGCGGCCACCAGCACCTCGCAGCCCAGTTCCTCGAAGCCTTCCCAGGCTTCCAGCGCATGCCGCTCGAAGACCAGCGCCAGCTGCACCTCGCCTTCGCGCAGCAAGGCCATGGCCTCGGCCTGGGGCAGCACGCGCACGTCCAGCTCCAGCGGCGGGAAGGCCTGGGCCAGCGCGGCCAGCGGCGCATGCCAGCGCGCGCCCACCAGTTCCGGCGCGATGGCCAATGACAGCCTCGGCTGCGGCGCCTCGTGCAGCGCCAGCGCCTGCGCGGCCAGGCGCTGCAGGTGGCTGGCGGCCAGCCTGGCCTGCGGCAGCAGCGCGCGGCCGGCCGGCGTGAGCGGCGTGCTGCGAGGCTGGCGCTCGAACAACTGCAGGTCCAGCTCGGCCTCCAGCTGGGCAACAGCCATGCTGACAGCCGAAGGCATGCGGCCCAAAGCGCGGGCCGCGGCCGAAAACGAGCCGTGATCCACCACGGTCAGGAACACGCGCACGGCTTCGCTGCTGAACATGCTGTCAGCTTAACTGACAGCAGCCGACTGGCAGCTTTCAGCCAGCAACACTACGCTCGCGGCTTTTCGCATGTTGGAAGAGGTGCCCCGATGAATGGGCCAGGATTGCAAGGGCTGCGCCGCAGGGTGCTTTACGTGACCCTCTTCGAGGTGGGTGCCATCGCGGCCAACAGCCTGATCATGCAGGCGCTGGGCCACCCGCTGCCGGCGGCCGGTGCCGTGGCGGTGGCGGCCTCGGTGGCCGCGGTGCTGTGGAACATGGTGTTCAACGCGCTGTTCGAGCGCTGGGAAGCGCGGCAGACAACACGCGGCCGCAGCTTTGCGCGCCGGGCGGCGCACGCGGTGCTGTTCGAAGGTGGACTGACGCTGCTGCTGGTGCCGGTGATGATGCTGTTGCTGCAGATCAGCTTCTGGCACGCGGTGTCGCTGGAAGTCGGCCTGATCGCCTTTTTCCTGGTCTACACCTACCTGATGAACTGGGCCTTCGACGCGGTGTTCGGCCTGCCGGCCTCGGCGGCCTGAACGACGAAGGAACAGGCCAGTCAACTTTGCCTCGCGCTTTCCGATATCACTGCCGAGGGCTCACCCAAGCGTGAGTGTGTCTATTCCAGACGTCACAAGGCAGAAGCAGAATGAGATCCATCAAGCAGTTGTTCGGAACCGCACTGATCAGCACGGCCATCGCCACGCTGTTGCTCGTCATGTCGATCTATCAGGTGGGCGCAGCGAGCGACAGGCTGTCGGCCGCGCACGAGTCGCGCCACGTGTCTGCACTGCTGGCCGACGAATTGCGTCAAAGCTCGGATGACCTGACCCGCCTGGCGCGCACCTACGTCGTCAGCGGCGACCCGATGTGGGAGCAGCAGTACTTCGAAGTGCTGGACATCCGCAATGGCAAGAAGCCGCGCCCGCCCGGCTACGAAAGAATCTACTGGGACTTCCGCGCGGCCAACATCGTGCCCTCCGGGCCTGGCCATGAAGGCAGCAGCGCCAGCGTGCCGCTGCTGGACAGCATGAAGGCTGCTGGCTTCACGCAAGCCGAGTTCGCCAAGCTCAAGGAAGCCGCGGCGAACTCTGACGACCTGGTCAAGACAGAGACCATCGCGATGAACATGGTGAAGGGCCAATACGCGGACGGCAATGGCGGCTTCAGCAAGACCGGCGAGCCCGACCGGGCGCAGGCCCAGGCCTTGATGCACAACGCCGACTACCACCGCTACAAGGCCAAGATCATGAAGCCGGTCGACGAGTTCTTCGGCATGCTGGACCAGCGCACGGCGGCGGCGGTGGCTGACGCCAACGCCTTGCGCCGGCACTGGTACGCAGCGGCGCTGGCCAGCCTTGCGCTGGTGATCGTGTCGGCAATCGGTTCCCTGTTCTACGCGCGGTCCTGGATCCAGCGCCGGCTGGGCGCCGAGCCGGATGCCGTCGTTGGCGCGATGAACAGCATTGCACAGGGCAACCTGATCCTGAGCCCCATCCATGGCAAGGCGAATTCGAGCAGCGTGATGGCCGCGCTGACGCAGATGACCGCCAGTTTTGCGAATGCCGTGGCGATGGTCCGCAGCTCGGCCGAAGGCGTGGCCACGGCCAGCGGGCAGATCGCCCTGGGCAACCAGGACTTGTCGGGCCGCACCGAACAGCAGGCCAGCGCGCTGCAGCAGACCGCCTCCACGATGGAAGCGCTTGGCGGCACCGTGCGCAACAACGCCGACAGCGCCAAGCAGGCCCACCAGCTGGCGCACGGCGCATGTGCCGTGGCCGCACGAGGCGGCGACGTCGTCGGCCAGGTCGTCACCACGATGCAGGGCATCAACGACAGCAGCCGCAAGATCGGCGACATCATCGGCGTGATCGACGGCATTGCCTTCCAGACCAACATCCTCGCCTTGAACGCGGCGGTGGAAGCCGCCCGCGCTGGTGAGCAGGGCCGCGGCTTCGCGGTGGTGGCCTCCGAAGTCCGCAGCCTGGCGCAGCGCAGCGCCGAGGCGGCCAGGGAGATCAAGTCCCTGATCGGTCGCAGCATGGCGCAGGTCGAGCAAGGCACTGTTCAGGTCGATCAGGCCGGCGTGACCATGGGCGAGATCGTCAGCGCCATTCAGCACGTCAGCAGCATCGTGGCCGAGATCACGTCGGCCAGCACCCAGCAGAGCCACGGCGTGCAGCAGGTGGGCATGGCCGTCAGCCAGATGGACCAGGCCACCCAGCAGAACGCCGCGCTGGTCGAAGAGAGCGCCGCTGCCGCAGAGAGCCTGAAGGCCCAGGCACAGCAACTGGTGCAGGCCGTGGCGGTGTTCAAGCTGTCGCCGCAAGCCCAGGCTGGCGCGGCCCATTGAGCGTTGCGCCCCGCGTGACCCCCGGAATGCGCTCAGGGCCCCGAAAGGCCCTGAGCGCATGCCGTTCTCGGCGTCTCGCTCAAGGTTCGGCGTTGAGCCCGGTTTCCCAGAGCGCCTCGGGCGCCACGAAGATCGAGCGGTCGGCCGGGCCGGCGTCGTGGCTGGCCAGGCGCAGCCAGGCGACGGTGTCGTGGTGGGTGCCGGGCACGCGGTCGGTCGAGCGTTCGGTCATCAGCCAGGTGTGCAGCCGGGCGTAGAGCTCGGCATGGTGCTGCTGGGCCCAGGCCAGGCCGACCAGGTCGGCATAACCTTCCTCGCGGCGCACCGCCTTCATCTCGCGGTAGTCGGCCTGCAGCTCCGGCGCGAGGCCTTGCGGCTCCTGCCAAGACAGGCCTGCGGGCAGGCCGTACCAGGCGCCGTCCAGGTGACGGCGGCAGTGGGCCAGCTCGTGCGCGGCCATCAGCTCCAGCGCGGGGTTCTGCAGTTCGGGGGCCAGACGGTCCAGCGTGGCCTGGGCTTCGGGGTTGCCGCGCAGCGTGAAGACCAGCTTGCAGCGGCCTTCGACAAAAGCCATCGCGATTGGCGCCGCACCGGGACCGGGCTGCGGCTGCACCACGATGTCCAGCGGCAGCCGGCTTTCCTTGGCAAAGGCGACGACCGGCCAGACGGCCTTCATCCAGCTGGTTTCCAGGGCCGTCAGCTCCGCTGCAGCGACCGGCAAGCCTGCCAGGTTCTGCACAAGACCGAGGCTCACAATGGCCCACCCCCGGGCCCACAAAGACTGCTTCACAGGCATCTCCGGCATTCCACGACGCATTGCACGCAACCTTAGGGCCAGCCTGCTCCGTGTCTTCGGCGGAAATGAGGGGTGGCATGAAGCCTGTTACATCCGCGGCGCGGCGGTCACCGCTGCGGCAATTTCTGCATCGCGCGGCGCGGGGCCCCGCCGGCCTACCTGCAGAGGGCCGCCTGGGCACGGTGATTGCCGCGGAGGTGGCGTCGGCACACCGTCGGCGTTTGTATCGAAGCCATCGTCCAAGGAGACCATGATGAGTCAACAAAACCGCCCCAACGAAGCGCAGCAAAAGCAGCAGGAAGCCAGCCAGCAAGGCCAGGGCAGCGGCCAGAAACGCCCGCTGGACCCGCAGCAGCAACAGCAGCAACGCAGCGGCACCCAGGGCCAGCAGGGCCAGCAAAACCCCAAGGACCCGCAACAGCGCAACCAGAACAATGCCAACCAGCAAGGTGACAAGCGCCAGCCCGGCTCTGACGATCAGCAACGCTGATGAATGCCGCGCCAGCCTGCGCCGGAGGCGTGGGCCGGCGCGGCCGTCGGCACGCCGATTGCCAGGGCGGACTCGGTGGCTTGCAACCCCGAGGTTTTCGGGCAGCAGGCCCTGTTGTCCATGTCATGCCCAAGCGCTGCGGGCAGGAAAGTGCCCCGTGATGATCGACCTGTCCGCCCTCGCCCCTGTCGTGTTGCAGACGCCCGCCCTCGCTCTCGCGCCGGCCCAACGCACCCGCCGGCCACCCAGCACCAAGGCCCTGCTCACCTGCAGCCTGGGGCTGGAAGAGCGCGCGGGTGAGGAAATGCTGCTGATCCCCGCCGGCCCCTGCACGCTGGAGCGAAACCAGCGCCGCATGCTGCTGCGCTGGGTGGACGACGCGGGGCCAGGCGTGGCGAGCGTGTCCACCTCGCTGATGCGCTGCCTGCTGGCACGGGGTGTCTTGAAACAGGACCCGCCCAAGCGTGCCAACACAGGCGGCAGGATGCCGGCGATCCACGCTGCCCGTGCGGCCAGCACCTTCGGTGCCGTGAGCGCCTGAGCCCTGCCCTGCCCTGCCCTGCGGCGCGGCACCGGCCGCCGGGGACGCATCGGCATGCCGATTGCCGACACCGGCGGCATGTCCGATGTTGCCGCCGAGACCCGTTTCCTTGCTGGCCCTGAACTTCCGGCCGATGGCCGCGTACGCGTGGTCATCGCCGCGGTGCAACCGAGCATCGACCACGGCCGCTTTGCTGCCAAATGCGTGGCCGGCGAGCCCTTCGAGGTCAGCGCCCACGTCTTCACTGACGGGCACGACCAGGTGCGCGCCAGGCTGCAATGGCGGCCCGAACGGCAGGACGACGGCAGCGCCTGGCGCGAAGTGGAAATGAGCGCCGCCGGCAACGACGAGTGGACCGCCTGCTTCGTGCCGCCCGCACCGGGCCGCTACCGGTACCGCGTGGCCGCCTGGGTGGACGCGCTGCAGTCCTGGCGCCGCGAGCTGGCCCGGCGCGTGGAGCCGGAAGACATCCAGGCCGCGGCCCGCGTCGGCGCCCGGCTGCTGGCCGACGCAGCCGAGCGCGCCGGCCCGGGGCCGGACGTGGCGCCCTTGCTCGCCAGCGCGCAGGCGCTGCAGGCCGGCGGCGCCGCGCCCAGTGACCCGGTCGCGCTGAAGGCCCTGGCGCTGGATGCCACGCTGGCCCAGCTGGCCGACCGCCACCCCGACCGTTCGCTGCAGCTCGTGCACCCGGCCGAACCGCTGCCGCTGGTGGCCGACCGGCTGCGCGCCCGCTACAGCAGCTGGTACGAGCTGTTCCCGCGCTCGGCCTCGCCCGAGCCGGGCCGGCACGGCACGTTTGCCGACGTCGAAGCCCGCCTGCCCTACATCGCCGAGATGGGCTTCAACGTGCTGTACCTGCCGCCCATCCACCCGATCGGCCGCGAGCGGCGCAAGGGGCGCAACAACACGCTGCAGGCCGAGGCCGGCGACGTGGGCAGCCCCTGGGCCATCGGCGCGGCCGAAGGCGGGCACCTGGACATCCTGCCGGCCCTGGGCACGGCGGACGACTTCCGCCGGCTGGTGAACGCCGCCAAGGAACGCGGCATCGACCTGGCGATGGACATCGCCTTCCAGTGCGCACCGGACCATCCGTGGGTCGCCGAACACCCGGACTGGTTCCGCCACCGGCCGGACGGCAGCGTGCAATACGCAGAGAACCCGCCCAAGAAGTACCAGGACATCTACCCCTTCGACTTCGAGTGCCAGGACTGGCGCGGCCTGTGGCAGGCGCTCAAAAGCGTGTTCGAGCATTGGATTGCGCAAGGCGTGACGATCTTCCGCGTCGACAACCCGCACACCAAGTCGTTTGCCTTCTGGGAATGGGTGATCGCCGAGCTGCGCCAGGCGCGGCCTGAGCTGATCTTCCTGGCCGAGGCCTTCACCCGGCCCAAGGTGATGCACCGGCTGGCCAAGCTGGGCTTCACGCAGTCGTACACCTACTTCACCTGGCGCCACAGCCGGCAGGAGCTGACCGACTACTTCACCGAGCTCTCGCAAGGCCCCGGCCGCCACTATTTCCGGCCCAACGTGTGGCCCAACACGCCGGACATCCTCAGCGAGCAGCTGCACGGCGCCAACCGCGCGATGTTCTCGCTGCGGCTGGTGCTGGCCAGCCTGCTGGCCGCCAGCTACGGCCTCTACGGCCCGGCCTACGAGCTGCTGGAGAACCGCCCCGCAAAACCCGGCAGCGAAGAGTACCTGGACTCCGAGAAATACCAGCTGCGCCACTGGCAGCTCGACGCACCGGACAGCCTGCGCAACCTGATCGCAAGGCTCAACCGCCTGCGCCGCGAGCACCCCGCGCTGCAGGACAACGCCGGCCTGCACTTCCACGCCAGCGACAACGACAAGCTGCTCGTCTGGTCCAAGCACGACCACGCCCGGCGCGACCTGATGCTGGTGGTGTTGAACCTGGACCCGCAGCAGATCCAGGTCGGCTGGGTGGACCTGGACCTGGCGGCAATGCAGCTGGCCGCGGACAGGCCGTTCCGTGTCGACGACCTGCTCAACGACCAGCACTTCCTGTGGCAAGGGCCGCACAACTTCGTGATCCTGGACCCGGCGCGCACACCGGCCCATGTGTTCCATGTCCGCCCGCATCCGCGCAACGAGCTGGACTTCAAGGACTTCGCATGAACGCCCCGCTGACCCCCAAGCTCGACACCCCGGACCTGCAGCAAACGGCCCAGCCCGCGCTGGTCCCGGCCGGCACCGCCACGCTGGACGCTGGCGCCATCACCCCGGTGCCGACCGATCCGGCGCTTTGGTACAAGGACGCGGTCGTCTACCAGCTCAACGTCAAGGCCTTCGTCGACTCCAACGAAGACGGCGTGGGCGACTTCCTCGGCCTGGCCAGCCGGCTGGACTACGTGAAGGAGCTGGGTGTCAACACGCTGTGGCTGATGCCCTTCTACCCCTCGCCGCTGCGCGACGACGGCTACGACATCGCCTACTACACCGACGTGCACCCGCAATACGGCACGCTGGACGACTTCAAGCTGATGCTGGCCGAGGCCCACAAGAGGGACCTGAAAGTCATCACCGAGCTGGTCATCAACCACACCTCGGACCAGCACCCCTGGTTCCAGGCCGCG
Source organism: Ideonella azotifigens (assembly GCF_021043325.1). NCBI lineage: Bacteria > Pseudomonadati > Pseudomonadota > Betaproteobacteria > Burkholderiales > Sphaerotilaceae > Ideonella > Ideonella azotifigens. Next base: position 626,066 of record NZ_JAJNKD010000001.1, on the reverse strand, counting down.
CGCCGTGCGCCGCCCGGCTCGCCCGAGCGGGAGTTCTACGTCTGGAGCGAGACCAACCAGAAGTACCTCGGCACGCGCATCATCTTCACCGACACCGAGACCTCCAACTGGACCTGGGACCCGGTGGCCGGCGCGTATTTCTGGCACCGCTTCTTCAGCCACCAGCCGGACCTGAACTTCGACAACCCGGCCGTGCTGGAAGCCATCCTGAAGATCATGCGCTTCTGGCTGGACCTGGGCGTGGACGGCTTCCGGCTGGACGCGATTCCCTACCTGGTCGAGCGCGAAGGCAGCGCCAGCGAGAACCTGCCCGAGACGCACGCCATCATCAAGCAGCTGCGCGCGGCGATCGACCGCGACTACCCCGGCCGCTTCCTGCTGGCCGAGGCCAACCAGTGGCCCGAAGACGTGCGCGAATACTTCGGCGACGGCGACGAATGCCACGCGGCCTATCACTTCCCGCTGATGCCGCGCATGTACATGGCCATCGCGCAGGAAGACCGCTTCCCGGTGGTCGAGATCATGCAGCAGACGCCGGACATCCCCGACAGCTGCCAGTGGGCCATCTTCCTGCGCAACCACGACGAGCTGACGCTGGAGATGGTGACCAGCAAGGAACGCGACTACATGTACAGCACCTACGCGGCCGACCCGCGGGCGCGCATCAACGTCGGCATCCGCCGCCGCCTGGCGCCGCTGCTGGACAACGACCAGGAGCGCATCAAGCTGATGAACAGCCTGCTGCTGTCGATGCGCGGCTCGCCCATCATCTACTACGGCGACGAGCTGGGCATGGGCGACAACGTCTACGTGGGCGACCGCAACGGCGTGCGCACGCCCATGCAGTGGAGCCCGGACCGCAACGCCGGCTTCAGCCGCGCCGACCCGCAGCGCCTGTACCTGCCGCCCATCATGGACGCCATCTACGGCTACCAGGCGGTCAACGTCGAGTCGCAGACGCGCGACCCTTCCTCGCTGCTGAACTGGATGCGCCGCCTGCTCAGCGTGCGCCAGAGCACCCGCGCCTTCGGCCGCGGCGAGCTGGTCTTCCTCACGCCGGGCAACCGCAAGGTGCTGGCCTACCTGCGCGAGTACGAAGGCGAGACCATCCTGTGCGTGGCCAACCTGGCGCGCAGCGCGCAGCCGGTGGAGCTGGACCTCGCGAAGTACCGCGGCCGCGTGCTGGTGGAGATGATAGGCCGCACGCCGTTCCCGCCCGTCTCGGACCTGCCCTACCTGCTGACGCTGCCGGCCTACGGCTTCTTCTGGTTCCGCCTGGCCGAGAACGCACCGGTGCCCGCCTGGCACACCACCCCGCTGTCGGACGACCGGCCGCTGCTGGTGATGTTCGATGGCTGGCGCAGCCTGTTCCCGGAGCAGGTGCTGCCCTCGCGCACCGGCCTGGCCCAGAAGATCCGCGCGCGGCTGGAGAATGACACGCTGCCGCGCTACATCGAAGGCCAGCGCTGGTACGCCGCGCATGGCGAGGCCATTGCCAGCGCGAAGCTCGCCGAACGCTGCGTCTGGGCGCCTGGCCCGGCGGACGGCGTGGCCGCCCTGGTGGCGCGCGGCGAGCGCTGGCTGCTGCCGCTGGTCACGGTGGAAAGTGCCGCGCAGCCGGCCACCGCAGCCGAACCGCCGCGCTACTTCGTGCCGCTGTCGCTGGCCTGGGAAGATGGTGGCGACGAAGACCGCTGGCGCCAGCTGTCACCCGCCGCCATCGCCCGTGTGCGCCAGCAAGGCCGCGTCGGCGTGATGGCAGACGCCTATGCCGACGAAGGCTTCTGCCGCGCCGTCGTTGCGGCCATGGGCGCCGGGCTGGACGCGGCCGGCGAAGTGGGCGAGTTCCGCTTCCGCGCCACGCGCGCCTTTGCCGAACTGGGCGGCGAGGAAGTCGGCAGTCTGGCCGTCACCCGCGTGAAGGCGCAGACCAGCAACACCATCGTCACGCTGGGCGACAGGCTGTTCCTCAAGGGCTACCGCCGCGCGCGCGCCGGGCAGAACCCGGAAGTCGAGATGGGCCGCTTCCTGACCGAGGTGGCGCAGTTCCCGAACTGCGTGCCGCTGGCCGGCACGCTGGAGCATGTGGACAGCGAAGGCCGCTGCACCACGCTGGCCTGCCTGCAGGCCTATGTCGTCAACCAGGGCGACGGCTGGGCCTACAGCACCCACTACCTGCAGCGCTACCTGGAGCTGTGCATGGCCAGCGGCGAGCCGCCGCAAGGCCACGCCGGCTACCTGGCGCTGATCCGCACGCTGGGCCAGCGCACGGCCGAGCTGCACCAGGCCCTGGCCAAACCGACCGGCGACCCGGCCTTCGACCCCGAGCCACTGACCGCCACGGACCTGCAGGCCCATGTGCAGCGCCTGGCCGCCGAAGGCGAAGCCGTGCTGGACAAGCTGCAGGCGCGCCAGGGCGAACTCACCGGCGCCTGCGGCAACGAGGTGGCCGGCGTGCTGGCGCTGCGCGAGCACCTGCTGGAGCGCCTCACGGCCCATGCCACCCAGCCGCCCGCAGCATGGAAGACCCGCTACCACGGCGACTACCACCTGGCCCAGGTGCTGCTGACCAAGGACGACTTCGTCATCACCGACCTCGAAGGCGAGCCCGGCCGCAGCGTGGACGAGCGCCGGGCCAAGGACTCGCCGCTGCGCGACGTGGCCGGCATGCTGCGCTCGTTCAGCTACGCCCGCCTGGCCGCGTTGCGCGCCGCAGCCACCACCAGCGAACACATGGCCCAACTGGCGCCGCTCTCGCAACAATGGGAAAGCGAAGCCCGCACCGCCTTCCTGGCCGGCTACGATGAAGCGGCCCGCTCCAGCACCTCGGCCGGCGGCCTGGCCCTGTACGACCATGCGCTGCTGCCCGGCCAGGGCCTGCTCGGGCTGTACGAGCTGGAGAAAGCCTTCTACGAACTGCGCTACGAGCTGGACCATCGGCCCGACTGGGCCTGCATCCCTTTGCAAGGCATGCTGGGCCTGGTCGAACAAGCTTCGGCCGGCTGACAGGCCGCTCAACGAAAGGACCGCCCCCGTGTTGCTCACGACCAGCCCGTCCCCGCCGCTCACCGGCCACGCACTGATCGATGAAGGCACTCGCCGCTCGTGGCAACTGCTGGAACGCAATCTGTCGCCGCAAGGCGTGCTGGCGGCCAGCCGCACCGCCGCGGCCGAGGCGCGCAGCTACACCCGCATCTTCGGCCGGGACGCCGCCATCTGCGTGCTGGCCATGGCCGGCAGCGGCCTGCCGGCGCTGGAGCGCGCCGCTGTGGACAGCCTGGCCTCGCTGGTGCAGTTCCAGGCGCCCAACGGGCAGATCCCGAAGTACGTGGACCCGGAAGGCCGGGACGCCGACTTCTGGTACCTCGGCTGCATCGACGCCACGCTGTGGTGGCTGATCGCGCTGCAGCATGTGCGACAAACCAGCCCGCTGGCACACGAGACCGAGGCCTGGGCGCCGCAGGTCGCACTCGCCATCCAGTGGCTGCAGGCCCAGGAGCACCAGCGCTTTTTCCTGCTGCAGCAGAACGAGGCCAGCGACTGGGCCGACATCATGCCGCGCTCGGGTTTCGTGCTGTACACCAACGCGCTGTGGTTCCAGGTCAAGACGCTGTACGGATTGCCGCAACAGAGTGAAACCCGCTACCACTTCAACCACCTGTTCCACCCTCAGCAGGGCGACCTGCCGGACTACCGCCGCGCCCGGCTGCTGAGCCACTACGCCCGGCGCGAGCGCCGGCACCCCGAGCTGTACCTCAGCTTCGTGAACCTCTCGTTTGCCGGTGACGAGGGCGACGTGTTCGGCAACCTGCTGGCCGTGTTGTACGGCCTGGCCAACCGGCCGATGGCGCAGCAAATCCTGCGCGCGCTGCAGCAGGCCGGCGTGGCCGATCCGCACCCGGTTCGGGTGGTCACCACGCCGATTGCCGAAGACGACGAACTCTGGCGCGCCTACATGGGCCGCCACCAGCAGAACCACCCGCACCAGTACCACAACGGCGGCATCTGGCCCTTCGTCGGCGGCTTCTGGGTCATGGCACTGGCCAAGCTCGGCCAGGCCTCTGCAGCACGCGACGCATTGGTCCGCCTGGCCGAGGTCAACCGCATGGACGACTGGCGCTTCACCGAATGGCTGCACGGCCAGACGCTGGCACCGATGGGCATGCTGGGCCAGAGCTGGAATGCCGCGACCTACCTGCTGGCGCAACGCGCGCTGGGCGGCAAATCCGCCCCTGCATCGCTGCCCGAAGGCTGACGGCGCCCCGGCTGGCACAGCCCTTGTAACGGCATGCCGATTGCCGTCTCCGTTGAAACCCTCTTTCTTTCAACGGCCCTCGCGGGGAGCGACATGGCATCGATACACAAGACCTTGGGCATTGTCCTGGCTGGCGGCCAGGGCACGCGCTTGCATGCGCTGACACATCAGCGCTGCAAGCCGGCGGTGCCATTCAACGGCAAGCACAGGCTGGTGGATTTCGTGCTCAGCAACCTGCTGAACTCCGGGCTGACTTCGGTGCACCTGCTGGTGCAGTACCAGGCGCAGTCGCTGGTCGAGCATGTGCGCCAGGCGTGGAGCTCGGCGCCTTACCTGCCGCCGCACTTCGTCAACCTGGTGCCGCCAGCACCGACCAGCGAACACGGCTACCTGGGCACCTCTGACGCGGTGTGGCAGAACATCCGCCTGATCGAAGAGGCCGCGCCGGATCACGTGGCCGTGTTCGGTGCCGACCACGTGTACCGCATGGACCTGCGCCAGATGCTGGACGCCCATGTGCGCAACCGGGCCGACGTGACGGTCGCCACCGTGCCGGTGCCGTGCGAGCACTGCAGCGGCTTTGGCATCGTCGAGACCGACGCGCAACTGCGCATCACCGACTTCCGCGAGAAGCCGCAGCAGACGCGCGGCATGGCCTCGCGCCCCACGCATGCGCTGGCCTCGATGGGCAACTACCTGTTTTCCACCGAGGTGCTGCTGCGTGAACTGCGCCGCGGCGCAGAAGCCGGCGAAACCGATTTCGGCACCCACCTGCTGCCGCGCCTGGTCAAGGGCCACCGCCTGCTGGCCTACGACTTCGCGGAGAACCAGGTGCCCGGCACGCATGCCTTTGAGGAGCCCGCCTACTGGCGCGACGTGGGCACCATCGACGCCTACTTCGAAGCCCACCTGGACACGCTGGGCGTGCAGCCGCGCTTTCGCATGACCAATCCGCAGTGGCCGATCTACGGCTCGCAGGATGCATCGGAGTCGGCCCAGATCGAGGCCGGGCTGATCCGCCGCTCGGTGGTCGGTTCCGGCTGCGTGGTCGACGGTGCGCGGCTGGACCATGCGACGCTGCGCCGCGCGGTGCACCTGCAGCCCGGCGCCGAGCTGGACCATTGCATCGTGATGGACCGTTGCGTGATCGGCGCGGGCGCCTCGCTGCGCCGGGTCATCGTCGACCAGGACAACCACGTCCCGCCGGGCGAGCGCATCGGCCACGACGAAGCCTACGACCGCATGCGCTTCCACGTCAGTCCCAGCGGTGTGGTGGTGGTGCCGCGCGGCCATTTCCGCAGGCCGGCATGATCGAAGACGACACCCGAGTTGACACGGCACCCGGTTCGGCGGCTCAGCCTCGCCTCGGGTTTGAACACGGCATGCCGTTCGGCGCGAACCTGCTGCCGGACGGTGGCGCGCGCTTTCGGCTTTGGGCACCGGCCCCGCTGGAGGTTTCGCTGCGCTTCGAAGGCCAGGCCGCGGCGCTGCGCGTGGCCGCACCGGTGAGTGCCGACGGCTGGCGCGAGCTGGTGCTGCCCGAGGCCCAGGCCGGCGACCATTACCAGTGGCTGGTGCGTGCGGACGACGGCGAGCAGGCCGTGCCCGACCCGGCCTCGCGCAGCAACCCGCAAGGCGTGTTCGAGCCCTCCGTGCTGTGCGACCCGCTGGCCTTCGACTGGCCCGCCACCGAGGCCGAGTGGCGCGGCCGGCCGTGGTTCGAGGCCGTCTGCTACGAGCTGCACCCCGGCTGCTTCACGCCCGAAGGCACGCTGGACAGCGCCGCGGCTCAGCTGCCGCGGCTGCAGTCGCTTGGCGTGAGCTGCGTGCAGCTGATGCCGCTGGCCAGCGCACCCGGCCGCTTTGGCTGGGGCTACGACGGCGTGCTGCCGTATGCGCCACACCCGGCCTACGGCGAGCCCGAGGCGTTGAAGCGTTTCGTTGCCACTGCGCACGCGCTGGGGCTGATGGTGATGCTGGACGTGGTCTACAACCACTTCGGCCCCTCCGGCAATTTCCTGCCGCTGTACGCGCCCGGCTTCTTCGCCGAGCGCCACCACAACGCCTGGGGCAAGGCCATCAACTTCGACGGAGAACACAGCGGCCCGGTGCGCGAGTTCTTCATCCACAACGCGCTCTACTGGCTGGAAGAATTCCGCCTCGACGGCCTGCGGCTGGACGCGGTGCACGCGATGAAGGACAACAGCTCGCCCGACATCCTCGAAGAACTCTCGCTGCGCGTGCGCGAGCAGTTCGCCGGCCGGCAGGTTCACCTGGTGCTGGAGAACGACAGCAATGACGCGCGCCGCCTGCCCGGCCTGCCGCAGCCCGGCGCCTACGATGGCCAATGGAGCGGCGACTTCCACCACACGCTGCACGTGCTGCTGACCGGCGAGACCGAGGGCTACTACGCCGAATACAAGGACGCACCGCTGGCCCAGCTCGCGCGCTGCCTGTCGCTGGGCTTTGCGCGCGTCGGCGAGCCGCACTTGAATGCGGAGGAGGCACGCGCTGCCAACCCGCGGCGCGACGCGACCGAGCCGGTGCCGCTGCCGGCCACCGTCAACTTCCTGCAGAACCACGACCAGATCGGCAACCGCGCCTTTGGCGAGCGCCTGGCCACGCTGGTGCCGGACGAAGCAGCCCGCCGCCTGGCCGCCGGGCTGCTGCTGCTGAGCCCACCGGTGCCGCTGCTGTTCATGGGCGAGGAATGGGGCAGCGACACGCCTTTCCTCTACTTCGCCGACTGGCAGGGCGAGCTGCAGGACATCGTGCGCGAAGGCCGGCGGCGCGAGTTCGCGCACTTCTCCGCCTTTGCCGACGCCGGCACCCGCGCCCGCATTCCCGACCCCTGCGACGAAGCCACGCTGCGCCGCTGCCGGCTGGATCCGGCCGCCGTGCCGCAGCAGCCCGCCGCGCAAGCCTGGTGGCTGTTCCACCAGCGCCTGCTGGCCTGGCGCGCCCGCGTGCTCACGCCGCGCCTGCTGCAGTTGCGCCATGGCGCGCACGAAGCCGAGCTGCTCGGCGGCCAGGGCCTGCTGCTGCGCTGGCGCTTCGACGACGGCGCCGAGCTGCTGATGGCCGCCAACCTCGGCGCCGTGCCGCTGGCGCTGCCCCCCATTGCCGCCCTGGGCGACAACCACTACGCCGGCGACGGCTTCACGCTGGGCGAACAAACCGAAACCCTGCTCGGCCCCTGGGCCGGCCGCTGGCGCTGGGCGCATGACGAGACCGAATGAATCATCCACCCTTGAAGACACTGGGCGGGCCGAGCGCCGGGCCGCTCCCAAGGCGGCCCGCATCCCCTCGGGGGATGGTCTGCGGTACTCCGCGGACGAGGGGCTGACATGAGCGAAGTCTTGCTGGCACTGTGCGAGCGCGCGGGACTCGCCACTTCCTACCAGGACTACTGGCACAAGACCCAGCCGCTGGATGACGCTGCACTGCGCGCGCTGCTCGCCGCGATGGGGCTGCCCGCGGCGGACGACACGCAGGCCGAGGCCACGCGGCAGCGCTTGGCCGACGAGGCGGCGCGCCAGGTGCTGCCGGCCATGCACGTCGTCCAACAATCGGCTCCTTCGCCACTGCGCCTGCAACACCCCGGCAGCGTGGGCATGGGCTGGCAACTGCTGGCCGAGGACGGGCAGCATTTCCGCGGCGTGGTGCTGGCCGGCGCCACGCCAGGCCACGGCCTGATCGCGCTGCCGCCCGAGCTGCCGCTGGGCTACCACCGGCTGCGCGTGCGCGGGCTGCCTGCGGGCGAGACGACCGTCGCCGTCTGCCCGCCGCGCGGCTTCGCACCCGCCGGCCTCGCACAAGGCGAGCGCTGGTGGGGCGTGACGCTGCAGCTCTACGCGCTGCGCTCGGCCGGCAACTGGGGCATTGGCGACTTCAGCGACCTGATGCACGCGGTGTCGCTGGCCGCTGCGCAAGGTGCGGCCTTTGTCGGCCTGAACCCGCTGCATGCACTCGCCCCCGGCCAACCCGAACGCGCCAGCCCCTACAGCCCAACCAGCCGGCGCTGGCTGAACCCGCTGTACCTGGACGTGCAGGCCGTGCCCGACTTCGCGCACTGCAGCGCCGCGCGCGAACTGGTGCGCGGGGCGGATTTCCAGCTGCGGCTGCAGCAGCTGCGCGATGCGCCGCTGGTCGACTACCGCGGCGTGGCCGCCGCCAAGCGTGAGGTGCTGGCCCTGCTGTACCAGCGCTTCCGCTCGCAGGAGCTGGCCCGCGCCACCGCGCGTGCGCTGTCCTTCCGGGCCTTCCAGCGTGGCAGCGGCGCCGCGCTGCGCCAGCTGGCGGTGCACCAGGTGTGGACTGCGCAGGCGGACGCCCCGCCGATGCCGCCGCCCGGCAGCCCCGAGCTGGCGCTATTCGCGGCAGAGCAGATCGAAGCCGTCGAACAGGCCGAGTACCTGCAGTGGCTGGCGGACCAGCAACTCGGCGCCGCCGCTGCACGGGCCCGCGCGCTGGGCATGCCGCTGGGCCTGTACCGCGACCTCGCAGTGGGCGCACCGGCCGATTCGGCGGAGGTCTGGTCCGCAGGCGACTTGCACAGCACGGCAGCCAGCATCGGCGCGCCGCCGGAAGACCAGTACCCCGGCGGCCAAAGCTGGGGCCTGGCGCCACCGCTGCCGGCGCAACTGCAGCAGCAGGGCTACGCCAGCTTCATCGCGCTGCTGCGCGCCAACATGCGCCACGCCGGCGCGCTGCGGCTGGACCACGGCATGGCGCTGCAGCGGCTGTTCTGGGTGCTGCCCGACACGACGGGCGAGGTCCCGGTGGGCAGCTATGTGGACTACCCGCTGGACGACCAACTGAGCCTGCTGGCGCTTGAAAGCGTGCGCCAGCGCTGCCTGGTCATCGCCGAGGACCTGGGCAATGTGCCGGATGGCCTGCGCGAGCGGCTGCAGGCCGGCGGCGTGCTGTCATACCGGCCGATGTATTTCGATTTCGACGATGCGACCGGCCTGCCGCCGCCCAACAAGGGCATGCCGCAGGCGCTGGCCGTGGTCGGCACGCACGACCTGCCCACGCTGCGCGCCTGGTGGCGCGGCGAAGACCTGAAGGCGCAAGCCGAGCTGGGCCTGTCGCCCACGGCCGCGTTGATGGCAGCCGCGCACCAGCGCCGCGCGCTGCAGCGCCGCCAACTGCTCACGGCGCTGGCCGATGCCGGCCTGCTGCCGCCGCGCCTGTCGCCCAACGACTTGGCCGACGACGACCCGTGCCTGCTCGAAGCCGTCTACGCCTGGCTGGCCCGCAGCCGCACCCAGCTGGTGGGCGTGGCCTGGGAAGACGTGACGCAGCAACTGCAGGCTGTGAACGTGCCGGGCAGCACCGAGGACCAGCGCCCGAACTGGCGCGTGAAGCTGCCGCTGACGCTGGAACAACTGGCGCACGACCCGCACTGGCAGGCCGTGGCCAGGCTGCTGCGCCTGGCCAGGCCGCTGCAACCCACCAGCGCCGCGCCAGCGCTGGTGCAAGACCTCGCGCTGCCGCCGCTGGACAGCGCCGAGATCCCGCGCGCCACCTACCGCATCCAGTTCCATGCCGGCATGCGCTTCACCGAGGTGGCGCGCCGCGTGCCCTACCTGAAGGCGCTGGGCGTCAGCCACCTGTATGCCTCGCCCTACCTGAAGGCGCGCGCCGGCAGCACCCATGGCTATGACGTGATCGCCCACGGCGAACTGAACCCGGAGATCGGCAGCCCGCAGGAGTTCGACCAGCTCTGCACCGCGCTGCGCAACCACGGCCTGCAGCAGTTGCTGGACATCGTGCCCAACCACATGGGCGTGCTCACGGGCGTGCCGGGTTCCGAAAACGCCTGGTGGCAGGATGTGCTGGAATGCGGCGGCGCGTCGCCCCATGCGCAGTTCTTCGACATCGACTGGCAGCCGCAGGCCGCGGAATTGACCGGCAAGCTGCTGCTGCCGGTGCTGGGCGACCACTACGGCCGGGTGCTCGAAGCCGGCGAGCTGCAGCTGCAGTTCGACGCCGCGCACGGCCGCTTCGAGCTGGCCTATTTCGACCACCGCTTCCCGCTGGATCCGCGCACCTATCCGCAGGTGCTGGGCCATGCCGCGCCGCCGGCCGACGCCATGCCGGCCGCAGCCGCCAGCATGCTGTCCGGCCTGCTGGACGACCTCGCCCGCCTCCCGCCGCGCGACGTGCGCGAGCCGGCGCGCATCGCCATCCGCCGGCGCGAGAAGCTGCTGTACCAGCAGCAGCTGGCCGGCGCCACGGCGCGCCACCCTGGCCTGTCGAACTGGATCTCGCAGCAGCTGCAGCGCCTCAATGGCAAGCCCGGCGAGCCCGCCAGCTTCGACGCGCTGGACCTGCTGATCCAGCAGCAACCCTGGCGCCTGGCCTTCTGGCGCGTGGCCGGCGACGAGATCAACTACCGCCGCTTCTTCGACATCAGCACGCTGGCCGCGCTGCGCATGGAGCGCGAGGACGTGTTCGAAGCCACGCATGCGCTGGTGCTGCGCTGGCTGGGCGAGGGCCGGCTGTCCGGCTTGCGCGTGGACCACCCGGACGGGCTGAGCGACCCGCGCGGCTACTTCGAGCGCCTGCAGCGCCGCTACCAGCAGCTGCGCCAGCAGCAAGGCCTGCCGCCGCGCGCGCTGTACCTCTCGGTCGAGAAGATCCTCGCCGAGCACGAGCACCTGCCGGAGGACTGGCGCGTGCACGGCGGCACCGGCTACCGCTTCGCCGTGCAGGTCCATCAGCTCAGCGTGGACAGCGGCAACGAAGCGGCGTTCACGCAGCTCTACGACGAGTTCACCGGCCAGACGCAGGACTTCGAGCGCACGCTGCGCGAGGCCAAGCGCCTGGTGATGACCCGCTCGCTGGCCAGTGACCTGCAGTGGCTCACCGAGGCCCTGCACCGCATCGCCAAGTCCGACCGGCGCAACTGCGACTTCACCCGCAACGGGCTGCGTCAGGCGCTGATGGCGGTGGCAGCGGGCTTTCCGGTCTATCGCACCTACATCGGCCCGAACCCGCCCAGTGATGCAGACCGCCAACATCTGGACTGGGCCTGTGCCGATGCGCGCCGCCACAGCCCCACGGCCGAACAGAACACCATCGATTTCCTGCGCCAGGTGCTGCTCGATGCGGCCACGCTGCCGGACCCGGCACGCCGCACGCAGGCCCTGGCCTTCGCCGCACGCTTCCAGCAGTTCACCTCGCCGGTGATGGCCAAGGCCATGGAAGACACCGCGTTCTACCGCTACCACCGCCTCGTCTCGCTGAACGACGTGGGCGGCGACCCGCGCCACTTCGGCAGCTCGGTGGCCGCCTTCCACGCCGCGAACCAGGCCCGCGCTCGCCACCATCCGCACACGCTGCTGGGCACCAGCACGCACGACACCAAGCGCTCGGAAGACGTGCGCGCGCGGCTGGCCGTGCTGTCCGAAATGCCGGCCCGCTGGGGCGCCGCCGCCGAGCGCTGGGCCGCGCTGAACCGCCCGCGCGCCGAACGCGCCGAGGCCACCATCTCGCGCAACGACGAGTACCTGCTGTACCAGACGCTGGTCGGCATCTGGCCGCTGGAGGCGGCGCTCGACGACATCGGGCTGGCCGAGTTGCGCCAGCGCGTGCAGGCCTACATGCAGAAGGCCGTGCGCGAAGCCAAGCAGCACAGCAGCTGGCTGCAGCCAGACGAAGCCTACGAAGCCAGGCTGTCGCGCTTCGTGGACCTGCTGCTGGGCACCCTCGAGCCCAACCCCTTCCTCAGCGACTTCCAGGCCTGGCTCGCGCCGGTGCAGGCCTTCGGCTGCTGGAACAGCCTGAGCCAGCTGCTGCTCAAGCTCACGTCACCTGGCGTGCCGGACATCTACCAAGGCCAGGAACGCTGGGACTTCAGCCTGGTCGACCCCGACAACCGCCGCCCGGTCGATTTCGATGCACTGCAAGCCTTGCTGACACAGGTCCGAGAAGCCTTCATCGAGGGCCAGCTCCCACCCACCGCAGCCGCCGCGATGCGCGCCACCCTGCCCGACGGTCGCCTGAAGATGCTGCTGACCCAGCGCCTGCTCGCGCTGCGCGACGCCCGCCCGCTGCTGTTCGAGCGCGGCCACTATCTGCCGCTGGATGTCACAGGCCCCGCCGCCGCCCACGTCACCGCCTTCGCCCGCCAACTCGACGGGGACACGCTCGTCGTGCTGGCCCCGCGGCTGCTCTGTGGGCTGGCGGGCGCGGATCCGACGCGACTCACGCGCGAGCTATGGCAGTCCAGTCACATCGTCCTGCCCAACAGCCACAAGCCGCCCGCCGCCTGGCAGGACGCGCTGACCGGCCGCTTGCTGCCGGACGCGACGCTGACCGCGCCATCACCTCAAGACGGCTCGGCCGTCATCCAGCTGCCTGAGGCTTTCGCGGACTGGCCGATGGCGGTCCTGATGCCCACGTCGTTGTAGGCAGCGTCGGGCATGAGGCTCTGCAGCATGAAGTGGCACTGATTGAACTTTCGTCAGGGCGAAAAATACAGCTCAGAACTGCCGCTTGAGGGGTTAAGTCGCTTGAACTCGGCTGCGTAGTCGTCATTGGCAAACCGAAAGCGCAGTCTGGCTGCATCGGCATACTCGAACTTCACAGGTGTGAAGCGGCGAGCCCAAAAAAACAAGCCGCAATAGGCAGCGGGAAACGCGGCCACTGATGCAACGTATTGCCATGTGATGCGCTGTGAGCCCGGCGATGAATTGACGAGGTTAAAAAGAGCACCTGCAGCACCAATTGCAAGCAGCACTGCGATGAATCCAAGAAGCACATTGAGAGGATGACGCTGCGAAAGCCGGCTCGCGACCCACCCCGAAATCCGATGTTTCCCGCAGATTGGATGGCTGATGGAACTCCGATGCCGCGACCAAAGGATTACAACCGCGATCAACGCGACATCTGTAGCCCGAGATGTCCTGATCTTGAGGGTGCCATCCGCTTGCCCTCCACACGCGGCACATCTGTGCGGCCAGCGAACCCCTTGATTCGCCAATATCACTCGTTTCATTGGATCGTCGGTTAAGTGGTTAAAAAGTGATTCGCCGCCACCGAGTGAAGCATGTAGTCGACGGGCAGGCAGAGGTTGGCTGAGCCGCTCGTATCTACCAAGATACCCGACACCGACGCCCTCACACGCCAGCCGATCGACGACCGTGTCACGCTCTGGACTGAGCGTGACACGGTGGCAACTATTCTGACGCGAGGCACCGCAGCGGCCCGTTACGGACACGGCCGATTGAAGCGATCATCGAACACCAGGGGGTGATCTGATTGGGATCCTCGAACCGCGCTGCCCTGCGCCGTGAGTCGAACCGCCCTCCATCGTCTGAGCCACGCCTTTAGCAACCAGATCGTCAGCTTCGGCCCCCAGGCCGTCGCCCGTGGCGTTGCTGATCGGTCTCTGGAACACTTGCCTCGCATGTCCCCTTGAGCCACCTCAAGGTCCCGCATAACTCTCCGCCAACAACTCATCCGCCATCTGCCCCAGCAGCAAATGGTCATCGCTGCTGTTGTTGAGCACGACCACGCTGTGGCCGTCGGCGAGGACGCGGCGGGCGATGGCGCGGAAGCCGCCGTTGGAACCGTCTTCCCAGGCGATTTCGCGGGGCTGGCCGGCAATGGTTTCGGTGCGGATGCGGCCGCCGAGGGCGTAGTGCTGGTCGGGCATCTGGGTGGTCATCAGCGTGCGGCGAGCTTCAGGGCTGAGCAGCGGGCCGGCGAGCACGCCTTGCAACAGTCGCAACAAGTCCGGTGCGGTGCTGTAGAAGCCGCCGGCCATGGCCATGTAGGCGGGAATCGGATTGATGCGCGCCTGCGGCCCGGGCTTCAAGGCGCTGTAGCCACGAGCCATGCCGGGCACCTGGGCCGAGTCGCCGGAGAAGATGCCGCTGCCCTCCAAGCCCAGCGGGCCGGTGAGTTCGTCGCGCACCAGTTGCGGGTATGGCTTGCCGCCGACCTGCTCGGCGATGGCCTGCACGATCAGCCAGTTCGAGTGCGAATAGTCCCACTGGGTGCCGGGCGCGAAGGCCAGGTCGCCGCTGGCGTAGCGGCGCACCGCCTCGGCCTGCGTCATGACCTGCGTGGCCACCGATGGATCGGCCTTGCGCGCGGCCGCGATGTCGTTCGGCACGCCGCTGCTGTGGCTCATCAGGTGGCGCAGCGTGAGGCGCGCGCCGGTGTCGGGCCGGTAGTCCGGCAAGTAGCGGGTGATGGGCGCGTCCAGCGACAGCAGCCCGCGGTCCACAAGCCGCATCACGACGATGGCCGCGACCCACTTGGACATCGAGCCGGTCTCGAAGCGCGTCTGCGCGGTGACCGGCAGGCCAGCTTCCGCGTCGGCCACGCCAGTGCTCACCAGCGCCAGCACCTGCGTGCCCTGCCCCACCAGCACCACACCATTGAAGCCATGCGCAAGGCGATGGCGCTCGACGATGGCGGCGTAGGGCTGAGGTGCCGGCACCACGGTTTGCACTTGAGGCGCGACGGCAAGCTGCGCGCTGCCGCAGCCCGCCAGCGTCGCTGCTGCCAGCGTTGCCATCAAAATCGGTTTGATCATGCCGCTCCCGGAAAGCCTGCTGGCACATGCCGCCGGCCAGTCTCCCACAGCGCCACCTCGGCACAATTGAAGTCCCCACGGCCCCGCCTTTGCATATGCCCAACGACAGTCGGGCAGCGTTCCAGTTGAGCGCAGTTCGTTTGCAATGCCAGCCTGGCTCCTTGGGACTGACCTTCCTGCTGCACACATCAACCCATGAACGACAACCTCCTTCTCCAGCATCTCTGCAGTGAGCTCGCCGGTCCCAAAGAGGACGAGCTGGACCCTGAGTTGCATGAACGCTTGTCCGTTGCCGAGCAGGTGGGCAGGCTGCACGTCCACTTCCATGGCTCGCCGATGGAAGCAACTTACTTCAGACTCTGCCGCGCCCTTCGAGAACCAGGCACCGCCGGACGCGTCGCATCGATCGTCCTGAATGGACCTGACGAAGGCGCCAATGGCGTCTGCAATTGGCGCCTGGACGAGCTGTTGGATGGTTCGACCACGTTCCCCGAACTGAAGCTGTTCTCAATCGCGCAGTCCGCACCTGGCGACCACAACCACAGGATCGTCGCGACCGGGTACGAAGAAGATGGGGCGCTTGGCCGGTTGCTCTGTAAAGCGCCTGCGCTTGAGGCTCTCATTGCACCCTCGGCGCCCAATGCAAGCTTCTTTGAACATGCTGGGCACCCGCTGCGCCGCCTGGATTTGGATGCGGGCCTGGCAACCGAGGATTTCATTGGCAATCTTGCTGATTCCAAAGCCTTTTCGGGCTTGAAGCATCTGGCGTTTGGTGAGTTCAACCAAACCTATCTCAAGGACTTCAGGGAACGCCGCACGCCCCTCGAAGACTATCGGCGGCTATTCACATCAGCAGCGTTCTCGACGGTTGCCAGCTTCACTTGGCGAAATCCCCCCTGTGCACCTGGCGATGTCGAGGCCCTGCGCGCGCTGCTGCCCCGCAGGTTCACTTTCAAAGTCATCCGATACTCTTCTGAATACATTCGTGCCGCGTGACATCCATGAACTTGTCCGACCCAGAAAGCTACGCCCATCCCATCGACCCGCTGATCCGCGAGCAGATCATGGCCAAGCTGGCCGCGGTTGAAACCGAGCATGGCGTGCGGGTGCTGTATGCCTGCGAATCCGGCAGTCGGGGCTGGGGCTTCGCTTCGCCGGACTCGGACTACGACGTGCGCTTCGTCTACGCGCGGCCGGTGCGCGACTACCTGCAGCTGGCGCAGCCGCGGGACGTGATCGAGGAGGTGCCGGGGCCGGTGTTCGATGTGAACGGCTGGGACTTGCGCAAGGCGCTGCAGTTGCTGGCCAAGGGCAATGCGACGCTGGTCGAATGGCTGAGCTCGCCGGTGGTGTACCGGCAGGACGAAGCGTTCGTGCAGCGGCTGCGAGCAGCGGCGGCCGCGGTCTACCAGCCGGTGCGCTCCTTCCACCACTACCACGCGATGGCGCGCGGCAACTACCGCGACTACCTGCACGGTGACCTGGTGCGGGCGAAGAAATACCTGTACGTGCTGAGGCCCTTGCTGGCCGCGCAATGGGTGCTGACGCATGACGATGCGCCGCCGATGGCTTTCGAGGCGCTGGTCGAGGCGATGGTGCCCGACGCGGCCCTGCGTGCCGAGGTTGCCGAACTGCTGGTGCTCAAGCGCCAGGCCGGCGAGCAGGACTGGCTGCCGGCGCGACCCATGCTGAATGCCTTCATGGACCGCATGCTGACCAGCATGGCCGAGCTGCAACCAGCCTTGGTGCAACGCTCGCTCGCACCACTGGATGCGCTGTTGGCTGACACGCTGCTGGGCGGCTGAGCGACTCAGCGGCACAATGGCGCGATGCCTCGTCACTTGCTTGCGGGCCGTGGAGCCCTGCGTCCGAATTTCCCCCGACATGCCGGTTGGCTGCTGGCCACCGCTCCGGTCGCAGTGTTGGCGCAACAGGTGACCGAGGCCACGCCTGCTGCGCCGGTTGAAACGGTGGTCATCACCGCGACCCGGACCGAGCAGCGCGCGTTCGACGTGCCTGCGTCCATCGATCGCATCGAGGGCGATGACCTGCGGCTGGGCCGTGCGCAGGTGAACCTGTCGGAAAGCCTGGGCGCGGTGCCGGGGCTGCAGGCGCGGGACCGGCAGAACTACGCGCAGGACACGCAGATCTCGATGCGCGGCTTTGGCGCGCGTTCGACCTTCGGCATCCGCGGCGTGCGGCTGTATGTGGACGGCATTCCGGCCACGCTGCCCGATGGACAGGGGCAGATCAGCAATGTGGAGCTGGGCTCGGTGGGCCACATCGAGGTGCTGCGCGGGCCGTTTTCGGCGCTGTATGGCAACTCGGCAGGCGGCGTGATCAACGTCTTCACCGACGACGGCGCCGGGCCGCCCCGCGTGGGCTTCAGCGCCGGTGCGGGCAGCGATGGCGCGCGGCGCGTGGGCGTGTCGGCCAGCGGGTCCGAGGGCACGCTGGGCTACGTGCTGGGCGCCAGCCGCTTCACGACCGACGGCTACCGCGAGCACAGCGCCACCGAGCGGCTGCTGGGCAATGCCAAGCTGAGCTGGAAGCCGGACCAGGACCGCAAGCTGACGCTGGTGCTCAACAGCGTGGCGCTGCCGCGGGCGCAGGACCCGCTGGGGCTGACCCGGGCGCAGTACGAGGCCGACCCGCGTGGTGTGGACCCGGTGGCGCTCAGCTTCGACACGCGCAAGCGCATGAACCAGACGCAAGGCGGTGTGACTTACGAACAGCGCATCGACCCGGCCAACACGCTGCAACTGATGGCCTACCTGGGCCACCGCGGCACCGAGCAGTTCCAGTCCATTCCCGTCACCACGCAGGCCAATCCCTTGCACCCGGGCGGCGTGATCGAACTCAGCCGCGACTACCGCGGCGGCGACCTGCGCTGGACCCACCAGACCGAGGCGCTGGGCGGGCCGCTGAGCCTGGTGGCCGGTCTGGCCTACGACACGCTGGCCGAGCACCGCCAGGGCTACCAGAACTTCACCGGCAGTGGGGACGACACGGTGACCGGCGTGCGCGGTGCGCTGCGGCGCGACGAGCACAACGACGTGAACAACCTCGACGAATACCTGCAGGCCAGTTGGCGCTTTGCGCCGAGCTGGACGCTGAACGCCGGCCTGCGCCACAGCCGGGTGCGCTTCGAATCCAGGGACGACTACATCGTCGGCACCAACCCGGACGACAGTGGCGGCGCCAACTACACGGCCACGCTACCGGTGCTGGGCCTGATGTTCGCTGCCAGCGAGCAGCTGCATTTCTACGCCACCGCCGGCCGCGGCTTCGAAACGCCCACGCTGAACGAACTGGCCTACCGCAGCGGCGGCCAGACCGGGTTGAACTTCGGCCTGGGCGCGGCGCGCAGCAGCAGCGTGGAAGCAGGTGTGAAGGCGCGCGTGGATGGACTTGGCGAGTTCACCGCCGCGCTGTTCCGCACCGGCACGTCCAACGAAATCGTCACGCAGACCAACCAGGGCGGCCGCGCGACCTACCAGAACGCTGGCGCCACGCGCCGCCGCGGGCTGGAGCTGGGCTGGTCGCAACGCTTCTTCGGCGACCTGCGCGCGCAGGTAGCGCTCAGCACGCTGGACGCCCGCTACCGCGACGGCTTTGCGACCTGCGCCGCCACGCCCTGCAGCAGCGCCACGCTGCAGATCCCCGCCGGCAACCGGCTGCCCGGCCTGGCCCGCAACACCGCGTTTGCCGCCGTGAGCTGGGCGCCTTTGCAAGGCTGGCATGGCGGCGCGGAGGCCCGCTACGTGAGCCGCGTGTTTGTCAACGATGCCAACAGCGACGCCGCGCCAGGCTATGCAACGGCAGCGGTCAACGCTGGCTATGCCGTGACGGCCGGCGCTTGGCAGCTGGACGGTTTCGCGCGCATCGACAACCTGTTTGCCCGCCGCTACGTCGGCTCGGTGATCGTCAACGAAGGCAACAGCCGCTTCTTCGAGCCGGCGCCAGGGCGCACCTGGTGGGCGGGCGTGTCGGGCAGCCTGCGGTTTTGACTCAGCGGCTGGCAGCGATCATCGCGTCCAGCTGGCCGTCGTTCGAAGCCTCGGGGCGGATGCGGGTGCGGCTGCGGCGGCCGTCCACCGAAACCGCGGCCTCGCCGTGGATCGTCACGCGGCGCACCAGGCGCGGCTGGTTGCCGTAGTCGTTGATCGCGAAATGCTGGGTCGCGCGGTTGTCCCACATCGCGATGTCGCCGACCTGCCACTGCCAGCGCACGGTGTTCTCCAGCCGCGTCACGCGGTTCTGGAACAGCTCGAACAGCCGTGCCGACTCGGTGCTGGACAAGCCGATGATCTTCTTCAGGAAGTGGCCCAGCAGCAGCGCACGTTCGCCGCTGACCGGGTGCACATGCACCAGCGGATGCTCGGCCTCGAAGACGTCCGAGACAAAGACTTCCTTGTGGTGGCGCAGCCGCTGCTCCTCGACCTGCGCGCGCTCCGCGCCGTAGTCGTAGTCGTTGCCATGCACCGCCCACAGCCGGTCGGCCAGCAGCTTCAGGTCTTCGGGCAGATGCTGGTAGGCCGCGGCGGTGTTGGCCCAGACGGTGTCGCCGCCGTAGGCTGGCGCGACCACATTGCGCAGGATGGAGATCTTCGGGAAGGCTTCGACGAAAGTCACGTCGGTGTGCCAGGAATCGGCCCGGCCGCCGCCCTTGGAGGCGTCCAGCTCGAACAGCTTGGTGCCTTCGCGCGCGGGCACGGTCGGGTGGGCCACCGTGCGGCCAAAGCGCGCGCCAAAGGCCTGGTGCCGCTCGTCGTCCAGCTGGACCTGGCCGCGGAAGAACAGCACCTTGTGGCGCACCAGAGCGGCCTCGATGTCGGCGATCACGGCCGCGTCCAGGTCGGGCGTGAGCGTCAGGCCCTGCACCTCGCCGCCGATGCGGCCGGCAATGCGGCGCACCTGCAGGTGCTGGAAGTCGTCGTCGAGAGGGGTTTGTGCAGCGGGCATCGCGACACCTTCGGAGAGCAGGATGCAGCGATGCTAGGCAGCCACGGCCGGGTTGGCGTCGAAGGAATAACGGCTTGCATATGCCGTTGCCGCCCGCAAATGCCGATTCGGGTGATCCGCAATCCGGTTCTGAAGCGCGGTCCAGAACGGACTTTTGCCCGGCTCGCCTGCCGCGCCAAGGGCCCGCAAAACCGAAGGCCTCGCACAAAGCTGTACCATGTGCGCTGCGGACGGTCCACGAGACACTGGCTTGGCCTGCGCCCGCCACCTGTCTTTTCTCCTGTTTGACCTCCGTTTCCTGCCCGCAGCCCACCCATGGTGAGCCGCCCGGCAGGCCCCGGCGCCCTGCCCAGTGTGGCGGATCGCCTTCTCCCGGCCTGGCCTTAGCGCCTCCAAGGCCACCCGGCCTTCCCAATTTCGGCCGGACCTGAAAGTCTGTATCAATCGTTCCACTTCCTCGCTCGAGATCGGCAAATACCTCGTATCGCCTCTGAGCAAGCGCACGCCTGACGCGCGCTATACCGCATCCGTTTCCATCCGCAGCGGCCAGGGCCGCGCCACGCACGACCGCGTGCTGCGCCTGCTCCCGTTGTTCAACAGCAGCGACGACGCGCTGTCCTATGCCCTCCGCGAAGGCCTGGCCTGGGTGCACGAACGCACCCCGGCCGTTTCGCGCTGCATGTCCCACACATCCTCCTGAGAGAACCCCGCATGGCAAAAGAAGAACTGATCGAAATGAAGGGCAAGGTAGACGAAGTGCTGCCGGATTCGCGTTTCCGCGTGACGCTGGAAAACGGCCATCAGCTGGTCGCCTACAGCGCGGGCAAGATGCGCAAGCACCACATCCGCATCCTGGCCGGCGATCAGGTCTCGCTCGAACTGTCGCCTTATGACCTCAGCAAGGGCCGGATCACCTTCCGCCACCTGAACCGTTCGGGCCCGCCGCCCAGCGGTGGCGGCAATCGTCGCTAAGCTGAGCTGAGCATGTGAGCGGCCAGGCGACTCAGTCGCCTCCGCCGCCACATCCCCCGCCGCAACCACCGCCGTCCCCGCCGCAGCCCCCATCGCTGCCGCCGCCGTCCCCACCGTCACTGCTGCCGCAGCCGCCAGAGCCGCAGCCGCCTGACGAACTGCGGTCGAAGTCGGTGGCGCAGAAGCTGGCGTCGCTGGCGAGGGACGCTGCACCCGGCTTGGTGCAATCCAGGCTGTAGCGGTAGCCGCCTTCGATGGCCAGCAGGCCGTCCAGCGCGAACAGCAGCGGCAGCCTTGCCGGCTTCAGCGGGTTCAGCGACTCATCCAGACAGGCCCAGCGCCAGGCGCGCCGCAGGCCGTGGAAACGTGTGCCCTGGCGCTGCGCCTCTGGCGGCATGGCTTCGGCCGGGGTGTGGTGCAGCGTCTTGCCAAACACCTGCTGGCAGAAGCGCTCGTAGCCGCGGGTGTAGAGGATGAACTCGTGCCACAGCGCGTCCACCGCCTTGGACGGCATGGCCACGTGCAGGCCCCTGGCCTTCAGGCAGGCCTTGAAAAACTGCTTCAACCCGCGCTCCACGTCCGCCAACTGGCGTTCGTTCAGGTGCGGATAGTGGGCTTGCAGCTTGCGCCGCAGGAAGCTGGGCAGCGGTTGCGCCAGCACCAGCGCGCGGCGGCGGACCAGACGGCTTCGCAGCCAGCCGTAGAGCACCAGGCCAAGGGCGATCAGCACCATGCCTGCACCGGGATGGCGCAAGGCCATGAGAACCAAGCCGCCGGCCAGCCCCAGGCCCAGTGCCCATGCGGGTGACGGCATCGGCCACCCGCGGGCCGGGTCGGTGGCTGGCTGCATCGCCGGCTCAGGACTGCGCCTGCTGGCCGGCGGGAAAGAACTCGAACTGCTTGACGAACTGCGCGAATCGCGCGGGTTCTGATTTGGGATGTTTGCCTCCTTCGGTTGTGTTGAGTGTGAATCCTCTCTTCCTGCTTCGCAATGTGCGACGGTTTGATGACGAACACATGACAGCGACGCCGCGGCCCGCAGAATCCTGTTGGTTCCACGCCATGCCTGCGCTCAGAATCGGCCACCCCAAGGAGCCGACATGAACGCTGACGCCCAGGCGATGGTCGCCGCCATCGAAGCGATGTACGCAGCCGCCAGCATCGACGACCGCGCAGGCGTCCATGCCATGCTGACCCCGGATTTCCACGTGTTCGAAAACGGCGTGCACATGCCCGGCGACGAACTCTGGGACCTGCTCAGCGGCGACTACGCCGAGGGCAAGCGCATGCGCTGGTCCGTCACCGAACCCCGCGTCGAACTCAGCGGCGATTTCGGCGCGGTGGTCTATGTGAACGTCGGCAGCATCACCGAAACCGAGGGTGCAGAACCAACCCCACTGACCTGGCTGGAAACCGTGCTGCTGCGCCGCGACGCCACCGGCTGGCGCGTGGCCTTCCTGCATTCGACGCGGACCAAGGCGGCGAGCTCGACCTGAGTTGAACAGCTTGTCGCGCCAGGTAGGTCAGAAGCTGCAGCAACGGTGCTGCGAGAGCCTTGGTGGGGGTGATGGCCGGCTCGGACAACATACAGAGCACGGTCAGGCTCAAGGACACCGCAACCGGAAAAGTCCTGTCGGAATTCAAAGTGGAGTCCAAAAACCCCACGGCGCTGTTCACGTCCAGGGGTTTGATCGAGGAACACGCAGACAAGATAGTGGCGACGCTGCGAGGCGAGAAGCGCTGATGCTTGGGTAACCAAAATCATTCCATGACACTGCAGTCATTCAGAGGTGGCGCAAAAATCGGTTGGGTGAATGCCTCCTGGCCCTTCGGCAAGCTCAGCGTCGAGGCCCGGCAACTGACACTGACTTGCCTGGGCAGCTACACCTTCAAACCTGAGGACGTGGTGACCATCGAGCCGCACGGTTCAATCCCGGTCCTGGCCCGCGGCATCCGCATCGGGCATAACCGGATGGACTACCCGGAAACCATGATTTTTTGGTGCCTCGGCAGCCGGGAAAAGGTGCTGGACGGCATCCGGCGCAATGGCTTCGAGCCCCAAGGCGAGACCGCCAAACGGCCACCCGGTTTTGCGGTCAAGTGGCGTGTTCTGGTCGCCGCGGTCGTGCTCTGGAACGTGTTGTTCCTGTCAGGACCATCTCCGTTCGAGTTCAAACCTCCGCAGCCAGGCCCCAGCGCTGGCGCCTTGCTGGCCCTGCTGCTGGCCTTCGCTGCAGCCACGGCGACACGCAGCTCACCGTGGGTTCAGCAAGTGGTCTTGCGGGACGGCCATCAGGTCGGAGAAATCAAGCATTTCCTGGTGCTGCTCCAACTGATAACCGGGTTTCTTTCGCTGGTGTTTGGCCTATTGCTGCTCACAGGCTGAACCCGGCAACACCCAAGCTCAGCGCCGCGCATCACCTTCCCAACCACCGCCCATGGCCTGCTGCAGCGCCACCGCAGCCGTCAGTTGGTCGCCCACGGTCTGGGCCAGCGACAGCTCGGTGCTGAGCAGGCTGCGCTGCGCGTCCAGCTGTTCGAGGTAAGGGCTGTAGCCGGCGTGGTAGCGGTTGGTGGCGTGCTTGAGCGCTTCGGCCAGCGCCCTTCGCTGGGCTTCGAGGTGGGCGCGCTGGTCGGCCAGCTGGCCCAGGCTGACCAGCGCGTCCTCGACCTCGCGCAGCGCGCCCAGCACGCTGCGCTGGTAGGCCAGCGCCGCCTGGTCGCGGCGGGCCAGCGCGGCCTCGGCCTGGGCTTGCAGCCGGCCGCCTTCGAAGATGGGCGCGAGCACGCTGGCGCCCAGGGACCAGATGTTGACCTGCGCATCCAGCAGGTTGGACCAGACCCGGCCGGCGCTGCCGGTGAGGCGGAACTGCGGCATGAACTGGGCGCGCGCGACGGCCAGCGATGCGTCGCTGGCGGCCAGCGTGGCCTCGGCCTGGGCAATGTCGGGCCGGCGGCGCAGCAGCTCGCTGGGCAGGCCTTCGGGAACTGGCGGGGCCACGAGCGCGGCCAGCGCCAGCCCCCGTGCGGCTGGCCCGGGTGGCTCACCAGCCAGCAGGCTCAGCGCGTGCGCCTGGCGCGCGATGGCCGTCTGCACCGGCGGGATGGATTGCGCGGTGGCCTGGTATTCGGCCTCGGCCTGGTGCAGTTCCAGGTCCGAGGTGTAGCCGGCCTGCGCGCGGCCCTGGGCCAGCTTCAGCGCCTCGGCGCGCGAGACCAGCGTGTCCTGCAGGATGAGCAGCCGCGCGTCCAGCGTGCGCAGCGTGAGATAGCCGCTGGCCGTGGCCGCGGCCACGCTCAGGCGCATGGCCGCCAGCGCGTGTTCGGAGGCCAGCGTGCTGGCCTGCGCGCCGCGCACCTGCTGGTCCACGCGGCCGAACAGGTCCAGCTCGTAGGCGGCCTGGAACTGCGGCTGGACCACGCTGCTGGTGCTGCCCTGGCCAAAGGCGTTGACGCTGCGTGCGCGCTGGGCCGGCAACGAGAAGTCCAACGTGGGTGACAGCGCGGCGCGGGCCAGGTTTTCCTGCGCCCTCGCCTCGCGCAGCCGCGCCACGGCGGTGGCCAGGTCGGTGTTGCGGGCCAGTGCGCGGTTCACCCAGTCGACCAGCACCGGGTCCTGGAACTGGCGCCACCAGTCCTGTTGCTGGGCAGCCATCGGGCTGTCCAACACGGTCTGCCAGGCGGGCGGCAGCGGCACCTCGGTGACGGCAGGCGAGACGGCCGGCGGCTGCGCGCAACCGCCCATCATGCTCAAGGCCAGCATCCACGCAACACGCCTCACTGCGAACTCCCTGACGCTGGCACACTGGCCGCCTGCGGCTGCGAGGGTGCGGCCACCGGCACGAAGACCGGCGCCTGGCCGGGTTTGGCCGTGTCCACCCGCGCGACCACCGACATGCCGGGCCGCAGCCGCGACAGCAGCGGCTGGCCCGGGTCCAGCGCAATGCGCACGGCCAGGCGCTGCGAGACCTTGACGAAGTTGCCGGTGGCGTTGTCGGGCTTGATGACGGCGAACTCGTTGCCTGTCGCCGGCGCAATGCGCTCGATGCGGCCGTTCAGTCGGGCGCCGTCCAGCGCGTCCACCAATATCCACGCCGGCTGGCCGGGCTGCATCTTCGAGGTCTGCGCTTCCTTGAAGTTGGCGACGATCCACAGCGTGGGTGGCACCAGGAACAACAGCTGCGTGCCGGCCGTCACGTACTGGCCCTGGCGCACGCTGACCTCGCCGATGCGCCCGTCGCGCGGCGCGCGGATCTCGGTGTTGGCCAGGTCGATCTCGGTCAGCGCCAGTGCGGCGCGGGCATTGGCCACCGCAGCCTCCAGGCCGGCGCGGCCCACGTCCACGCTGCGGGTCTGCTCATCGGCCACGCGGTATTGCGCCTCGGCCTGCAGCACTGCGGCCTCGGCCTGGCGCAGCGCGGCCAGCGTCTGGTCGCGCTCGCGCAGCGAAACCGAACGCTGCTCGACCAGCTCGTTCACCCGCGCCATGTCGGCCTGGGCGCGGGTGAGCTGCGCGCGCGCATTGCTCACCGCCGCCGCCTGGCCCTGCAAGGAAGCCGCGCTGCTGCGCTGGCTCTGCGCGAAGTTGGCCAGGCTGGCCTGGGCGGAAGCCAGCGCGGCGCGGGCCTGGGCCGTCTTCTGTTCGTAGATGCGGTGGTCGATGCGCACCAGCGGCTGGTCCTGCTTGACGTCCTGGAAGTCCTGCACCAGCACCTCGTTCGCGTAGCCGCTGACCTGCGGGCTGATGACCGTGGTCTGGGCGCGCACATAGGCGTTGTCTGTCGCCTGCACCGCGCCTGAGAACGGCGGCAGGTCCCACACGTAGAGCACCAGCAGCGCGCCCAGCACGGCGATGGCGGCGAAGATCAGCGTGCTGCGCAGGCCGCCGGTGGGAGGCGCCCAGCCTTTTGGCGTGGCAGGTGGTTCGGCCGGCGGCGGGCCTGCAGCTGCCGGCGCGCCGCCGGGCAAGGCGCCCGGATCGCGCACCTCCACCGGGTCGCGCAGGCGCTCCGCATGGGCCGGCGAGGGAACGGGGGCGGCGGGTGGCGGGGCTTCGCTCATGGGGTGCTGTGCGTGGGAGTTTTCGGAGTCAGGGCTGCTCTGCCTGGCGGGCGCGCATCGCGGCCATCGCGGCGAGTTCGGTGGCCAGCGGGTTGATGCCGCGGCTGCGCAACCACAGCCAGCGCGCGCCAACGATGAGGCTGGCCAGCGCAGCCAGCACGGCGATCAGCAGGAAGACGTCGTTGTAGGCCAGGATGTTGGCCTCGCGCGTGAGCTGCTGGCCGAACAGGGTGCTGCCTTGCAGGCGGCGCTGCGCAGCGTCCACCAGCACCCGGCCATAGGACGCGCTGAGCGCGTCGATGCGCCCGCTGACCAGCGGGTCGCCGGCGAGCAGGTTCTGCGTCAGCACTTCCGAATGCCAGCGCTCGCGCATGATCTGGAAGCTGCCCAGCAGCGCCGAGCCGCCCAGGCCACCCAGCGTCTGCGCAATGCCGAAGATGGCCGAGAAGCTGACGATGTGGCTGGGCCCTTGCGCCAGCGCACGCACGATGCCCACCATCATCAGCGGGCCGAGGAACAGGATGGCGGCAAACGAGATCAGCGCCTGGCTGATGTAGAACTGGGCCGGGCGGGTGAGGTTGCTGGCGTCCGAGTCCATCCACGCGCCAATGGCGATCAGCACCGTGGAGACCAGGATGGGCCGCAGCAGGTCGTTCGGGTTCATCGCCCGCACGCTGGCCACCAGCCCGGCCAGCGTGGCCAGCGTGACGACGACGTACAGCGTCACCAGCTGCTCCTGCCCCATGCCCACGGCCGTCAGCAGCCCGAGGGAGCCGAAGCCCTGCTCGGACAGCAGTACCCGCATCACCGCCGCCATCAAGCCGAACTGCAGGATCTGGCTGCTGCCCAGCCAGCGCGTGTTGAGCAACGGGTTGGCGCGGTGGTGCTCGATCAGCAAGGCCGCGGCCACCAGCACGATGGACGCCGCCAGCGACCAGCCCACCCACGGCGTGTGCCACCAGACGATGCGGCCCACCGACAGCACGCCGCACAGCAGCGCCATGCCCGGCACCATCAGCAGGAAGGTCACGAAGTCCAGCGGTTCGAAGGCGTCCACCGTCTCGCTGGGCGGCAGGCGCAGCAGCGCGGCGGCGGCCATGCACAGCAGCGACAGGCCCAGCTCCAGCAGGAACAGGAGCTGCACCTCGTCGCCCTCCAGCAGCGTGGGCGAGATGACGCGCGCCAACGGCAGCGCCACCTGCGACAGCCCGGTGCCGATGACCATGCCGGCCAGCCGCGCCGAGGCCGGCATGGCCTGCATCACGTAGAACAGCGCCACGCTGGACAGCGCGCTGGCGGTGACGCCGCTGAGCGCGCGCGCCACCAGTTCCAGCGAATAGCTGTGCACGAAGAACTGCAGCAGCGCCACGCCCACGAAAGCCGGCAGGAACAGGCGGATGAACCAGCCGGCGCCGAACTGCTGGCGCAACTTGATCAGCAACAGGCTCATGCAGATGTTGCTCATCGAGTAGGCCGCGGTGAGCCAGGCACCTTCGACGCTGGTAAGCCCGAGAGCGCCCTGGATCTGCGGCAGGTTGGCCACCAGCAAGGCGTTGCTGAAGCCGCTGGTGAGCGCCAGCAGCGCGCCGATCAGGAAGTAGGCGACGCGCCGCGCCACCGGGTGCGAAGGCGTGGCCGGCGAGCCCGGCATCATCGGCCGCTCGTGCGGCTGGAAGCGGTAGGCAGGCGTGGCGGAGGAGGCAGGGGAAGGTGCTGGGACAGGCATCTCGCGTGGCGCGGCCGAAGCGGGCCACGCGGCGTCCGACGCTATCAGCGTGCCCGCAGCGCGTCCAGTTCAGCGTGCCCGCTGCACGTCCAGCAACGAAACTTCGGCCGCCTGGTGGCCCCAGGCCTGGCGCAGGTAGCTGAGCAGCGCGGCCAGCTCGGCATCGTTGAGCTGCTGGGCAAACGGCGGCATGCCAAAGGGCCGTGGGTTGCCCGCGGTGGCTGGCGCAAAGCCGCCATGCAACACGCTCTTGATCAGGTTCACCGAAGCCGGCAGCGTGACCGCACGGTTGCCGGCCAGCGGTGGGTAGATGCCGGCCACGCCCTGCCCCTGCTCGCCATGGCATTTGGCGCAATGCTGGCCGTAGAGCTGCTCGCCCTGGCGCAGCACCGTGGCCTCGGCGGCCGGCGCAGGCCTGTGGTCGGCCGCTTCCTGCGGCAGCGCCTGCAGGTAGCCGGCCATGGCCTGCAGGTCAGGCGCGCTGAGGTATTGCGTGCTGCGGTAGACGACCTCGGCCATCGGCCCGGTGGCCATGCCCTGGGGCGCCACGCCGGTCTGCAGCAACGCGACCACGTCCGCCTTGGGCCACGCCGCCACGCTGGCTTCATCGGCCGCGGCCAGCGACGGTGCGTACCAGTTCTCCATCGGGATCAGCCCGCCGCCCAGCTCGAACTCGCCGCGGCTGGCGCCCAGCACGTTGCGGGCGGCGTGGCAGGCCACGCAATGGCCCAGGCCGCGCACCAGGTAGGCACCGCGGTTCCATTCGGCGCCGCGGCTGCTGTCTGGCACGAAGCTTTCGGCGCGGAAGTACAGCGCGCGCCACACGGCCAGCGCCGCCTGCTGGTTGTACGGGAAGCGCAGCGCATGCGGCGTGTTCGCGCGGCGCACCGGCGTCAGGCTTTGCAGGTAGGCCCACAAGGCATCGCTGTCCTCGCGCGTCACCTGCGTGTAGCTGGGGTACGGGAAGGCCGGGTAGAGCAAGCGGCCGTCTCGCCCGCGGCCATGGTGCAGTGCGCGCCAGAATTCGGAGGGGGACCAGCGGCCAAGGCCAGTCTGCGCATCGGGCGTGAGGTTGGGCGCGAACAGTGCGCCAAACGGCGTGTCCACGCGGCGCCCGCCGGCGTATTCAATGCCGCCGCGTTCGGTGTGGCAGCCCACGCAATTGCCGGCGCGCGCCAGGTAGGCGCCGCGCGCGACCAGGGCGGCGTCCAGCGTGGCCGGGCGTTCGCTGGAGACGGGTGCCTCGCCGCGCTGGTTCAGCCAAGCGACCAGTGCCGCGCCGCTGACGCTCAACACCAACAGCGCCAGCAAGATCCGCCACGCGACGCGTTTCATGGTGCGCCACTCCCGCAGCGCAGCGGCGCGGGCGCTGCCAATGCCGCAGCCGGCCTCGCATGCGCTGGCGGGCTTTGCGTGGCCAGCCACGACGAGACGGCGTTCAGGTCATCGACGCTCAGCTTGCGCGCCACGCTGGCCATGCAGTCCGGCGCCAGGGCCAGGCGCTGGCCGCTTTGCCAGGCGCCAAGCTGGGCCACCAGGTAGTCGCGCGGCAGGCCGATCAAGCCGGGCGTGGCCGGCTGCACGCCGGTGAGCTGCGCGCCATGACAGGCCGCACACGCCGGCAGCCCGCGCGCCGCATCGCCTTGCGTGGCCAACACCGCGCCGCGGCTCAGCGAGGCGGCCGTCGCCTGGATGGGCGGCGCGGGCGGGTACGGCAGGTCAAGCGAAGCGAAGTGGCCCGCGATCTCGCGCAGGTAGTCGTCCGACAGCTGGGCCAGCAGGTAGCCCATCGCTTCGTTGTGCCGCGTGCCGGCGCGGAAGCTCAGCAGTTGGTTGTAGAGGTAGCCGGCCGGCTTACCGGCAATGCGCGGGAAGTAGCCCTGGCGCGTGGCCTGGCCCTGCGCGCCGTGGCAGCCGGTGCAGGCCTGCACGCGCTGGGCCATGCTGTCTTCCACCGGTGCGGCGAAAGCAGCCGCACTGGCCCACATCGCCACGGCGCACAGCAGACGGAAGAACAGGTGCATGCAAAGCCCGGGGCGACACAGGAAGCCACGATTGTGACCAACGCCGCCGCCGCGGCCATGCAATCAAGCCCGATCAGCCAAAAGGCTCAGGCTGCCGGTCGCGCGGGGATCTGCAAACCGCGGGCCACGGCCGGGCGGGCCACAAACGCCTTCAGCACGCGCTGCACTTCGGTGAACTCGCCGAAGCCCACCAGCTCGCCCGCACCGTAGAAGCCGATCAGGTTGTTGATCCACGGGAAGGTGGCGATGTCGGCAATCGTGAACTCGTGGCCCATGAGCCATTCGCGGCCGGCGAGGTGGTGGTTCAGCACGCCCAGCAGGCGCTTGCTTTCGGCCACGTAACGGTCGCGCGGTCGCTTGTCTTCATAGTCCTTGCCGGCGAACTTGTGGAAGAAGCCGAGCTGGCCAAACATCGGGCCGATGCCGCCCATCTGGAACATCACCCACTGCAGCGTCTGGTAGCGGCCGTGCGCATCGGCGGGAATGAAGCGGCCGGTCTTCTCGGCCAGGTAGACCAGGATCGCGCCGGATTCGAACAGCGCCAGCGGCCGGCCGCCAGGGCCGTCCGGGTCGATGATGGCCGGGATCTTGTTGTTCGGGTTCAGCGACATGAACTCCGGCGTCAGCTGGTCGTTGGTCGCGAAGTTGACCAGGTGCGGCTCGTAAGGCAGGCCCAGTTCCTCCAGCAGGATCGAGACCTTCACGCCATTGGGCGTGGGCAGCGAATACAGCTGCAGCCGCTCGGGGTGCTGGGCGGGCCACTTGTGGGTGATCTGGTAGTCGGCAAGTGCGGTCATGGCGGATGTGCTTTTCGATGAGGAGGCAAAACCAGTTCGATTCTGTTCCGCCGCCGCGCAGTGCCGTGTCCGCCTCCCAAAGCCCTTGGTCCGCATGCGACCAAGCCCGCCGGCCCGCGCAGGGCGCCCCGTTGCGCTGTAGAAGCGCAGCGCCACCCGGGTTTGTCTGCTGGCAAGGGCACGTGGCTTGCCGCAGTCTGCTACCAACCACTCACCCCCGAGGAGCGTGCGATGGAAACCGTGTTCAAGAACCGCCGCGAGGCCGGCCTGGCCCTCGCCGAGTTGCTGTATGCCTACCACCAGCGCAGCGACGTGACCGTGCTGGCACTGCCGCGAGGCGGCGTGCCGGTGGGCTTCGAAGTGGCGCAGGCGCTGGGCGCGCCGCTGGACGTGCTGGTGGTGCGCAAGCTCGGCCTGCCCGGCCGGCCGGAGTACGCGATGGGCGCGCTGGCCAGCGGCCCCGCCGGCCCGGTGCAGGTGCTGGACCGCCGTATCCTGCAGCTGATGAACGTCAAGGACCAGGCCGTCGCCGAAGTCATCGACGCCGAGCAGCGCGAACTCGCCCGCCGCGAAACCCTTTACCGCGGCGGCCGCCCCCTGCCCTCGCTCGCCGGCCGCACCGTCATCGTCGTCGACGACGGCCTGGCCACCGGCAGCAGCATGCTCGCCGCCGTGCAGACCCTCGCCGCCCAGCAACACCCGCCCAGCCGCATCATCGTCGCCGTCCCGGTCGGCTCCGAGGACGCCGTGGCCGCGCTGCGCCAGCGCGCCGACGAAGTCCTCTGCCTCAGCACCCCGCCAGACTTCCAGAGCGTGAGCCGCTGGTACGAGGACTTCGGGCAGACGGAGGATGAGGAGGTGCGGGCGTTGTTGCAGCAAGCGAGGGGCTGACTGCCGCACCATCGTTGCTGCGATCCCGGCGGCCTGGCGGTGGGCGGACCGGACAATGGCGCGCCCGGCATGCGGCTGCACTACAGCCCGAATTGCCAAGCTGCTTTCCTCATCGATCCTGATGGGTATCACATCAAAGTCGCTATGAAGGTGCCAGAGCAGGAAGCTGGGCGGCTCCCGACATCCAGCCGGGTGGCCCCTTCAAGCCATGCCCGAACCGCGGTCACGCAGCAGGGCCACGAGTTCGTCGGCGCCTCGCGCTCCGTACAAGGCCTGACTGCGCGCCGATGGGGGCAGCAGCTTGTCCAGCGGCAGCACGGTCTGCCCGGTGTCCTGCGCGAACTGGTAGAGCTGGCGCGGCGGCGGCTCTGCCTCGTCTTCCCAGACCAGGTGCAGTGGCGGCGGGAGCAGGGACAGCCAATGGGGAGGCTTTGCCAACTCAGGGGTTACGGCCTTGTGCTGCGGCGCACGCCGATGCCGCACGCCAAGGTCTTCCGGTGCCAGCACCAGGCATAGGGCGCGGGTCGGCGCGTCGGTCCACGCCGCAGTGACTGAGCCGCGGGCCTTGGGCAGGACCACCAGGCAACCACTGGGCGCGCTGCTCGTAGGGTACAGCGCACCGAATTCCTGCAGCTCGCGCTGCAGCTGATGTCGGGCTTCGTCGGACGCCTGGGTCAACCGCTGCACACCCTCGCAAAAGCCTCCCAACCACTGCGGCTCGGCGCGACCCAGGCCAAGCCGAAGCAGGACCGAGCGCAGCAATGGGAACCGCAGCGCAGGGTCAAGCAGCAACAGGGCGCCCGGCCCTTCTTCGCCCGGCGATAACAACAAAGCCAGCAGGTGGCTCCAATGCGCCAGTGTGGCCAGCCCCGCCATTCCGGGTAACAAGCGTTCTGGGCCGACGCCCCGCATCGCACACAGGATCTCGTCCGGCCCGGCAGCGACCTCGGGTTGCCTGCGATCCTGCGCATCCAACCGGGCCAGCAACTGTTTCCAGGCCGGCGCTTCACGAAGCGCCCAGTCGTGCGAGATGCGCAGTCGCGCGCCCTGAGAACGCAC
The DNA here is from genome assembly GCF_021043325.1 of Ideonella azotifigens. Lineage (NCBI taxonomy): Bacteria > Pseudomonadati > Pseudomonadota > Betaproteobacteria > Burkholderiales > Sphaerotilaceae > Ideonella > Ideonella azotifigens. Next base: position 593,761 of record NZ_JAJNKD010000001.1, on the reverse strand, counting down.
CTGGGCCACACGCTGCAGCGCGTCCGTCAACGGCCGGAGCCGGCCGTCGTTTGACCATCGGAATTCGGGCGCTGCGGCCAGGGGTTCGGCCAGCAACGGTTCGATCTGCACCCGCAATCCTTCCAACACGCTGCGCACCTGTTCTGGCTTGAGTCTCGCAAAACCCAGGCCCTGGGCCAGCAAGCGCAAGGCTTGCGCCATTGCCGCCCGGGGATCGGGCTGCGGCCCTGGAACGAGGCCCGCGAGAAAGCCCGCCATCTGCAGCGCAGGCGCCAACGCGGGCGCGCTGTCGCGCAGCATCTGCGCAAATGCTTCGAGCCGCACCAAGTGTCGCGCCAGTTCGGCCACGTTGCCCGTGCCGTCGCGCGCCATCAAGAGAGCCTGGTGCGACTCCATGGCTTGCTGCCATGGCGGGCTTTGCGGCAACACCAGGGCTTCATCGATCAGCAGCTGCAGATCGGCATGCGTAGGCGACGGCAGGTGCGGGCTGCCGGCGAGCACGCTGGCCAGATCGATCTCCAGCGTCGTCACGAGGTCCAGCGCAGTCTTGGCTTGCTCGTGCGAGGCCTTTGGGTCGAGCGGTGCCGGGCTGGCAGCTGCAACCACCGGCGCGCGCGTCTCGCCGGACTGCCAGTAGCGAAAATCATAGACGCCAGCCATGCCCTCTCGCGGCTCCAGAAAGGACAAGCCGCCTTGCAGCAGTACCTCACGCACGGCCTGCTCGGGCTTGGGTGTGCGTGGTGCGCCCACCCGCTCGTGAGGATTCAGCGGCCAGCGTTGCTCCACCTGCTGCACAAGCTCGCTGCCAGCCAGCAATGCGGCCATCTCGTTCACAGTGCCGAAAAGCAGCACCAGATCGTCTTTGGATACCAGCTTGTCCTCCGCATCGACCGGTACACCGGTCGCACGACCGGGTTCGCCGTCCGGATCCTCCTCGCAGACAAAGACCTCGCCCAGGTTCATGCGCTGGTAAAGCGCGCTGCGGAACTCATCCCGTTGCGCATCCCGCAGGTCCAGCTCGGTCTTGCCAAGCAGCCATTCACGGGTGATGAAGTACAGCGCATCCAGCAGGGTTTGGCGCATGTCCGGCCGCTGCAGCGACCAACCCACCACGTGCGGCATGTTGAGGAAGTATTCGATGACAACCTGCAGCGTCACGTCGATCCGGTAGAAGACGGTGTCGCGCACCGTGCCGGGCAGCAGGTTCAGATCGCCGGCTTCGGTGCGTAGCGCAGCCAGTTCACGTGTCAGGTTCAACGCGTGCATCTGCGAGCGGTGTCGCAGCACCCATTTCAGAATCTCTTTATCGGCGGCGTCGGCATTCGAGACATTGCTGCCGGGCACAACGGGCGGCAGTTCCAGCACCAGCTCCAGGTAAGCATCCAGGTCGGCCGGTTCATAGGCAATCAGCAACGGGTGCGAGAAATACGACGAGGCCACGCCGTAGGCCTTCTCGCGCGCGGCCAGGCGCAGGAATTCCATGTAGCCGCGGTCGGTCAGAAAGCAGGTGAAGACGCTCTCGGCGACCAGCTTCTTCAGGTAGTGCACCATCGCCATGATGCGTTCGGACAAGCCGTCGACCTTGTCGAGCTCGTCAATCACGAACACCGGCGCCAAGCCTGCGGCCCGCAGCCGCTCCAGCAGCGTCGGCAGCACTCGGTCGAGCGTGCGCAGACTGAGGTCAGGGATGAAGGTCTTGTCGACATGGCGCTGGCGCTTGCCGGTGTTGCTGGTCGTGCGCTTGAAGGCCAACGACGAGGCCATCGCCGTGAGCAGCCCCAGCGCCAGTGCACTCGCGCCATGGCCAGGCCCGCTGGCCAGCGTACCGCCGGCCACCGCAGCACCGGACAACAGCGCCGCAGCCGGCTTCAAGGCGTCGGCAAACTTCGCGTCCAGCCCGCTGCTTTGTTCGGTGTTGCGGCCGGTCTCGCTGCTCTGCTTGGTCTCGCCGCTGAGTTCCCCCGAGATGCGCTGGTGCGCATTGCAGATGCCATTCAGCGCGACCAGCTCGCGGCTGCCCTGGTCCACGGGCGCACGCACAGGCTGCAACACGCCGCGCTCCAGCGCGCCGATGCGGTCCCATAGCTCGCGCAGCCGTGAAGCCGGCGGGTCTTCCATCAGTTCCAGTTCAAACTGTGCGGCCAGCTCACCGCGCTCCTCAAGCGGTATCGCCTGCCCCAGCCCGGCATCGGACAGCAGCGCGCGCCGGTAGGCCGAGGCGTATTCGCGCAACACCGCGCGATGCAGCCCGAGGATGATCTGCTTGAGCGCCAGTTGCGCCTGCAACTCAACCTTGCTGTCCTGGTCCAGCGCTGGCGGCGCAGGCGCTGCAGGGGCTGCTGCAACTGCCGGTGTTGCAGCCTGCCGGCCGGGCGCGGGCGCTGCGGCAGCCGGCGCCGGAGTCGCAACTGGCGCGGCCGGCGCCTGGGCCTTGGCCTGCTTCGCCTCGGCCCGCCGCACGTCGCTGGGCAAGGCGCGGAAGAGGCTGGGGCCATGCAGCATCACCGGCAAAGGCCGCAGGCCGACCTCACCACCCAGGCTGAGCTTGACGACGCTGCTCAGCACGTCGGCCACCATCGTCGTCTTGCCGGCGCCGCGGTGACCCGAGATCAGGAACGAGCGACCCTGGATGTGGCCGTCGCAATAGCGCCGCAGTTCCTGCTTCAGGATGCGACTGGCACTGGACTGCGCGGTGTAGACCCGGCCTTCCTCTCCCAGCGCGGCCGACTGGTCGCTGAGCGGGTCCGGGGCACGGCGGATGCGGAGCGCCATGGCGGCCTTCAGCCCTTGGCGCTGGCTGAAGCCACAGCCGAAGCCGAAGCGGCGGACGCAGGCTTGTTAGCAGGCCCCGGCGTGGCCGGCTCCAAACCTGATGGCCCCGGGCCTCCCAGCAAGCCGAGCAGCAACCACAGGCCCATGCACAGCAACAGCAAGCCGATCAGCAGGCGCATCAGCGCGGGTGACAGGTTCCAGCCCGTGCTTTCGCTGCCAAAGCTGCCCCAGTGACGGCGGAAGCTGAAGCCCTCGTTGCGCGGCGCTCGCAACTCGGGTGGCGCCTGGCTGGCCTGCAGACGGTTTCCCGGCAAGGACGGCAAGAAGGGCCACAGTCCAAGCGCTGCCAGCACGCAGCCCAGGCCAGCCACGCAGAGCAAACAGGCGACGAGGCCTGCTATCAGCAGCAACTGGTCGCGCACGGTCGATGGCGCAGCGTTGGCCACCGCTGGCACGTCGACCTTGGCGTCCTTGGGCTTTGCATCGCCAGGCGGCGCAGAAGCCGCTGCGGAAGCCGGCGATCCCGGCTGGCTGGCAGCGGACGCGGCACCGGGGGGCAATAGCGGTGGCGCACAACTCACCTGCACTTGAACCTGCTTGGTGCCCACCACCACGGTCGGCTTGCGCGGGCCAGTCTGCTGCCCACAGTTCAACAGCACCGGCGCCGAAGCGTCGGACGCAGCGCCGCTGGCGGCCGGGCTGCTGAGCGGCCCCGGCGAAGACTTCGCCGCACACGCGGATCCCAACCAGAGCATGCCCAGCAACGCGCAGATCAGGTCACGGCGAGACGTCAACATGCGCATCGACAAAGCTCCCGGCGCAGTGGTGGTAGGGCTGCCGAGGCTTATACGCCGGCCACCCCCGCGCGGCAACGGTCACACCTCGCACGGCGCGGTCGCATCGCCTGATCTGGGGACACCGCGGCGCCACTCAACCCGCGAACTGCCGCACCCAGCCAACGTAGGTCGCCATCCACCCCTGCAGAAAGCCCTTGCTGGCCTCGCCGATGTCGCCGTTGGCGTCGAACAGGCCTTCCTTGTTCTGCAGGAAGACCTCGGGCTGCGGCAGCGTGACCACGCCAACGGCGACCAGCACGTTGCGCAGGTGCTGCTGGGCCATGGCGGCGCCGGTGCTGCCGGGCGACAGGCCGACGATGCCGGCGGGCTTGCCGGTCCAGCTGCTGTGGCCATAGGGGCGCGAGCCGTGGTCGATGGCGTTTTTCAGCACGCCGGGGATGGAGCGGTTGTATTCCGGCGTGACGAACAGCAGCCCGTGCGACGCGCTGACCTGGGCCTTGAAGCGTTGCACCGTGGCGGCCTGCTGCGCGTCGTCGTCCTGGTTGTACAGCGGCAGGTCGCCAATCTCCAGCTGGTTGAACTCGACGCCCACCGGCGCCAGCCGCGCCAGCGCGGTGGCAAGCTGGCGGTTCATGGACTGCTTGCGCAGGCTGCCGAGGATCACGGCGATCTGCATTGGGTTCTGGCTCATGCGGGGGCTCCCTGGATGATGGAAATGAGGTGGAGACGCTCGGCACCATACTGCGAAGCGTGCCACCGCGCAGCCAGCCTTCGCCTACACGCCAACCCCTCTTTGGCCAGATGACACCGTCACCCCTGCCCCTGCTCTACAGCTACCGCCGCTGCCCTTACGCGATGCGCGCCCGCATGGCGCTGCTGCAGGCCGGGCGGCCGTTCGAGGCCTTCGAGATCGTGCTGCGCGACAAGCCGGCCGCGCTGCTGCAACTGTCGCCCAAGGGCACGGTGCCGGTGCTGCGCCTGCCAGGTGGCGAGGTGCTGGACGAGAGCTGGGACATCATGCGGTGGGCCTTGGCGACCGCGGACGACCCACACTGGTGGCAGGCAGCTCAGTCGCCGCCCAACCTTGCGCTGCTGCAGTGCAATGACGGTGTGTTCAAGCGCGACCTGGACCGCTACAAGTACCCCGAACGTTTCCTCGATGAGCCTCGCTCTCGCGAGGCCGTGCGCGCCGATGCGGTGGCGGCCCTGCTGCTGCCGCTGGAGGCTCGGCTGCAGGACCAGCCTTGGCTGGGTGGCGAACAGCCCTGTGCCACCGACCTGGCGATTTTTCCGTTCGTGCGCCAGTTCGCGGCCGTGGCACCGCAATGGTTCAGCGCACAGCCCTGGCCGGCGCTGCAAGCCTGGCTGGCCGCCTGGCTGGACGGCGCGCTTTTCGCCGCCTGCATGACCAAGTTGCCAAGCCAGCAGGCGGTGGTCTGTCCAGCGCCGCGCGGCTGATCAACGGAAGCCGTGCCGGTCCGCCAGCGCGCGCAGCTGGTGCAGTTCGGCCAGGTGCTCGTCGCGCCGGCGCACGACTTCGGCGAAGCCTTTGTCCGCGCCCGGGCCGGTGCCGCGCTGTTGCAGCACGCAGGCGGTGCCAAACGGGCCGGGCGGCACGTCGAAAGCAGGCGCCGCGGCGTGGTGCCGGGCGCTGAAGTCCAGCGCGTGGGCGAAGTTGGTGGAGGTGCTGCCGCGCACGCCCAGCGGCTCGAAGCCGAAGCGCCAGGCCAGCATGTTGAGGATGGCGTTGGGGTCGAACGGTGTCGACTCGACATGCCCACGCCGCGCCTTCGGGCCGATGGCCACGCAGGGCACGCGAATGCCCAGCCGGCCGTCATTGCCGGTGGCGGCAAACTCCTCGGGCGAGACCGGGCCGAACGGCGGCGCGACGTGGTCGAAGAAACCGCCCCACTCGTCGTAGTTGACGATCATCAGTGTGCGCTCCCAGTTCGGGCTGGCGCGCAGCGTGTCGTAGATGTCGTTCAGGAAGGCCTGGCCGTCGCGGATGTCGGCATACGGATGGTCGTCCCGCGAGATGCCCATGCCGGTGCCCAGCAGCGCCGGGTCGATGTAGCTGACGGCCGGCAGCCGGCCGGCCGCGGCGTCGCGCTTGAACTCGCTGAAGCGGCGCGAAATGTCCAGCTGCGCGGCGCCCCACAGCGCGGTGACCGGCACGTCGCTGAAGTAGTAGCGGCCGCGCAGGCCGGCGGCCTTGAGCCGGTCCCAGATGGTGGGCAGCTTCGAGATCGCGAAGGTATTGGTCACGCGGTCGGTCTGGCCTGCGTGCATGTAGATGCGGTTCGGGAAGGTGCAGGACAGGATGCCGCTGAAGTAATGGTCGCAGATGGTCCAGTGCTGGGCGCAGCCGGCGTAGAAGGGCAGGCTGCCTGCCGTGTAGTAGCCGATGGGGAAGGTGTCGCCCGCGGGCTGGGGCTTCAGGAAGCCGTCCATCGCGCCGTCATTCACATCGCCGCGGCCGGCGCCGTAGCTGTGGTCGGGGTCGGCGCTGCTGCAGTTCTGGAAGTCGGGCGCGAGGTCGTGCGTCTGCCGCCAGTGGCCCGCGGTGTCGGCAAAGCTCAGGCCCGCCTGCCGGCCTTCGGCGCCGGGCACCCAGCCGAGGAAGTGATCGAACGAGCGGTTCTCCATCATCACGATGACGAAGTGGTCGATGCCGCAGTCCTCGGGCGCCGGCAGTGGCTGGGTGGACGGGCCTTTGGCAGACTCGGCGGATGCCGCCGACGCCGGCTGCGCCAGCAGCGCGCCGGTGGTGGCAGCACCCGAGGCGGCCATGCCCGCAAGCAAGCGACGGCGCTGCGGATCCTGGGGTGACGCAGAAGACGGGTCGTCGTGATCGTTTTGCATGGGGTACTCCGGCGGGCAGGCAAGGAAAAGCGGGCTGGGATCGGAAAGCCGATCCTGAGCCTGCAAGGTGACGCGGATTTGACGCCGCCGCCTGCGCTGCGCGCAGCTTCGCTTTAGGGATGCGGCGGGTCGCCGTGGCCCGCCTGCACCAGCGCCAGCAATCGCTCGCGCAGCCAGCGCTGGCCGCTGTGGCCGTGGCCGCGCTCGTGCCACAGCATCAGCACGCGAAAGCCCTCGACGGGCAGCGGGCAGTCCAGCACTTGCAGCCGGTCTTCCATGCGCCCGCGCACCAGGCGCTCGGGCACCAGCGCGACGAAGTCCGACTGCGCGACCAGTTCCGGCACGAACAGGAACGAGGCGGCCGACAGCACCACGCGCCGCGCGTGGCCCAGCGCGGCCAGCGCGTCGTCCACCGCCGTGCTGAAACCGCCGCCCTGCGGCGACACGACGACGTGCTCCAGCTTCGCAAACGCCGCGACCGACAGGCCGCGCCGCAGTTTCGGATGGCCACGCCGGCCGATCAGCACGTAGCGCTCGTCCAGCAGGTGCCGGCTGCGCAGGCCGGGCGGCGCGGTCTGCGGCGTCATCAGCGCCAGATCCACTTCGCCGCGCGCCATCTGCGCTTCGAGCTGCGGCGCGTCCAGCTGGCGCAGCGCCAGGCGCACGCCCGGCGCCTGCGCGCGCAGTGCCACCGCCAGCGGCATCAGCACAGCGGCCTGCATGTAGTCGGTGCAGGCGATGGACAACGTGAGTTGCGCGGTGCCGGGGTCGAAATGGCGGTGGCTGACCACCGTGTGGCGCACCTGGTCCAGCGCCTGGCGCAGCGGCGCCACCAGCTCCAGCGCCTTGGCGGTGGGCGTCATGCCGCGCGGCGCGGGGATCAGCAGCGGATCGTCGAACAGCGTGCGCAGCCGGTTCAGCTGGGCGCTGACCGCCGGCTGGCTCAGGTGCAGCCGCGCAGCGGCCCGGGTGACGTTCTGCTCGGCCAGCAAGGCCTCCAGCGTGGCCAGCAGGTTCAGGTCGAGTCGCTTTTCGCCATCCATGTGGTGGATGGTAGCCAATCGATCTGGTGATTTCACGGATGACTCGTAGCCGGCCAGACTGGCGGCCTTCCCCCTTCAGGAGCCATCCCATGAGCCGCCGCGTGCTGATCGTCCATGCCCATCCCGAGCCCCGCTCGCTGAACCGCCAACTGGTGGACGAGGCGGTGTCGACGCTGCTACAGCAAGGCCACGAGGTGATGCAGTCGGACCTGCATGCGATGGGCTGGAAGGCAGTGTTCGACGCGCAGGACTTCCCCAGCCGGGCCAACGCCAAGCGGCTGGACTTCATCGCCGAATCTGGCCACGCGTTTGCGAACGGGCTGCAGACGGCGGACGTCGAAGAAGAGCAACGCAAGCTGCTCGCGGCCGATGCGCTGATCCTGCAGTTCCCGCTGTGGTGGTTCGGCATGCCGGCCATCCTCAAGGGCTGGGTGGACCGCGTGTTTGCCTACGGCCTGGCCTATGGCTGGCAGGGCGCCGGCAACCGCTACCGCTATGGCGAAGGCGGGCTGCAGGGCAAGCGCGCGCTGCTGTCAGTCACCGTCGGCGGGCCGGCCGAAGACTACGCGCCGCGTGGCATCAACGGCCCGCTGGAGCAGCTGCTGTTCCCCATCACGCATGGCACGCTGTTTTTCCCCGGCATGGCGGTGCTGCCCACGCATGCGGTCTACGGCACTGGTCGCCTGGACGATGCACGTGTCGCCGCGGCCCGGCTGGCCTGGCAAGCGCGACTGGCCGGCCTGTTCAGTGACGCGCCAATCGCCTTTCGCCCGCAGAACGGCGGCGACTACCCGGACGGGCACGCGCTGGCCGAACAAGTGGCGCCGGGCCAAAGCGGCTTGCTGGCGCACATTGCCGAAACATCGCCGGACCGTTGACTGTTCCTGACTCGAAACACCGCTGACCATTCGAATCCGCAGAACGATGCAGTCGAAGCGCATGAACCACGCGAGCCCCGGGGGTTCTCAAAATCGAGCCCAATCCAGCGCTCCTGCTGACTCCCTCAACCCCTCGCTCCAAGGCTCGCCATGTCTGCATCCATCGTCATCGTCTATCACAGCGGCTACGGCCACACCAAGAAGATCGCCGAGGCCGTCGCCGAAGGCGCTGGCAGCGCCGCCAGCCTGCTGGCCATCGACGCCGAAGGCAACCTGCCCGAAGGCGGCTGGGAACAGCTGGCCGCGGCCACCACCATCGTCTTCGGCTCGCCGACCTACATGGGCACCGTGAGCTGGCAGTTCAAGAAGTTCGCCGACGCCAGCTCCAAGGTCTGGTTCACGCAAGGCTGGAAGGACAAGCTGTTCGCCGGCTTCACCAACTCGGCCTCGATGAACGGCGACAAGCTCAGCACGCTGCACTACCTCACCACGCTGGCGATGCAGCACAGCGGCCTGTGGGTGGGCACCGGCATGATGCCGTCCAACAGCAAGGCCGCCACGCGCAACGACATCAACTACGTCGCCTCGTTCGGCGGCCTGATGACCGCCACGCCGTCGGACGCTTCGGCCGACGAAATGGTCCCGGGCGACATCGCCACTGCCAAGGCCTTCGGCCAGCGCCTGGCCACCACGACCGCGCGCTTCGCCTGAAGTCACAGCGTCTTCTCCTGACGCGCGAAGGCCGGCAACATGCCGGCCTTTTTTCATGCGCCGACGAAGGCGCTACCCGAGCGCATTGATGCCGCGCGGCACCACCGAGAGCTTGCGGCGGTACTGCGGCCGCAGCTGGTAGACCTGGGCCGGGCGGTGCGCGCCGGCCATCGTCGTTTCGCCAGCAATCGGCTCCAGCATGCCCAGTTCCTCGATCTTGCGGCGAAAGCTCACCTTGTTGATCGGCTCGCCCAGCACCGCCTCGTACACCGCCTGCAGCTGCGGCAGCGTCACGCGCTCGCCGCAGAGGTAGATCGGCAGCGACGAATACTGGCTCTTGGTGCGCACCCGCGCCACTGCGGTGGCGACCATCTCGCCATGGTCGAACGGCAGGCTGGGCAGGCTGTCGATGGGCGCGGTGCGCAGCCCTGGCCGGTCCGCCGGCAGCAGTTCAAACGCGACCACCGCGTAGTAGACGATGGACACCGACCAGCCGCGCGAATCGCGCTTCGCGCCGGACCAGGTCGCCAACTGCTCCAGGTAGGGGCTGACGATGCCGGCCTTTTCCTGCAGCGCCCGCGCCGCTGCGTGCCAGGCGGTCGCGTCCTCCTGCACATGCACGAAGCCGCCCGGCAGGGCTGGCACGCCGGCAAACGGCGGCCGGTCGCGGTCCACGAGCACCACGTGCAGGGCCTGGTCCTTCAGCGTCAGCAGCACCACGTCGACAGTGCAGATCACGGCGGGGAATTCGGTCGTGGAAGCTGGGGAGCTTGGCTTGAGGGCCATGAAAGAAAACGAACTCTGTGAGGGGAAGGACTTTGTTCAGTCTAGCAACCAAGCCCGTCCGGCCTGTGCGGAATAGATAGTTGCAACATTAAACAAAGTCATCTACAGTGCGGCTCATCGATGCTTCAAGACCCGAGGAAGTCCATGACCCGCCAGAAGATCCAGCTGCTCATCATCGACCCGCAGAACGACTTCTGCGACCTGCCGCAAGACTGGTGGCCGCTCGACCCGGTCAGCGGCCAGCGCACCGCCCCGGCCCTGCCTGTGGCCGGCGCCCATGCCGACCTGCAACGCGTCGCGGCGCTGGTCCGTGCCGGCGGCCAGGGCATCGGCCAGATCACCGTGACGCTGGACTCGCACCACCGCATCGACATCGCCCACCCCGGCTTCTGGCAGCAAGGCGACGGCGGCGCCGTCGCGCCATTCACGCCCATCACCGCGCAGCAGGTGCGCGCCGGCGAGTTCGCGCCACGCGACCCGGCCGCGCTGCCAAGAACCCTCGCCTACCTGGACGAGCTCGAAGCCCGTGGCCGCTACACGCTGATGGTCTGGCCGGTGCACTGCGAGATCGGCACCTGGGGCCACAACCTGCATGCCAACCTGAAGGCCGCGCTGGGCGACTGGGAGACCATGCAGCTGACGCAACTGAACCTGGTGCTCAAGGGCAGCAACCCGTGGACCGAGCACTACAGCGCGATGCAGGCCGAAGTGCCGGACGGCACCGACCCGGCCACCGAGCTGAACCGCACGCTGCTGGCCGAGCTCGCCCAGGCCGACCTGCTGTTGATCGCCGGCCAGGCCAGCAGCCACTGCGTGAAGGCGACCACCGAACACATCGTCGCGAACCTGCCGGCCGAAGCCGCCACCCGTGTCATGCTGCTGACCGATGCGATGAGCCCGGTGGGCGGCTTCGAGGCGAACGCCCAAGGCTTCCTGGCCGACATGCGTTCCCGCGGCGTGCAACTGGCCACCTGCGACCAGGCACTGCCGCTGCTCACCGCCAACCTCCAGTGAGGGCTCGAACCCACCATGACCCCCGTGATCACCAGCCTGCTGGACACCGACCTCTACAAGTTCACGATGTGGCAGGCCATGCTGCACCGGCACCCGTCCACCCAGGCCGAGTACCGCTTCGTCTGCCGCAACACACCGGCCTATCCACTGGCCGAGCTGGCCGGCGAAGTGGGCCAGCAGCTGGACGCGCTTTGCCAGCTGCGCTTTGCCTCCGAAGAACTGAGCTATCTGCAGGGCCTGCGCTTCATGAAGTCGGACTTCATCGACTTCCTGCGCATCTTCCAGTTCCAGCGCGCCTTCATCGAGGTCAGCACAGCGGGCGACACGCTGCAGATCGTCGCCCACGGCCCGCAGGTGCATGTGACGGGCTTCGAGATCTTCGTGCTGGCCATCGTCAACGAGCTGTACTTCCGCCGCTTCGACGCCGAGCCGGCGCTGGCCGAAGGCCGCCGCCGGCTGCAGGCCAAGATCGAGGCCGTGAAAGCGTTCGGCGCCGAGCCGTCCCGCACCCATCCCTTCGAGTTCTTCGACTTCGGCGTGCGACGCCGCTTCTCCGGCGCCTGGCAGCGCGAGGTCGTCAGCGCGTTCCAGCGCGAACTTGCGCAGTGGTTCAAGGGCACCTCCAACGTGATGCTGGCCAAGGCGCTGAACCTGGTGCCCATCGGCACCATGGCGCATGAGTACCTGCAGACCTTCCAGGCCCACGAGGTGCGGCTCAAGCACTTCCAGCAGGCGGCGCTCGAAGACTGGGTGCAGGAATACCGCGGCGACCTGGGCATTGCGCTGACCGACGTGGTCGGCATGGACGCCTTCCTGGCCGACTTCGACCTCTACTTCGCCAAGCTCTTCGACGGCCTGCGCCACGACTCCGGCGACCCCATCACCTGGGGCGAAAAGGCGCTGACCCATTACGCCAAGCTGCGCATCGATGCGCACACCAAGCGCCTGGTCTTCTCCGACGGCCTGGACATGCCGACCGCATTTGCGCTCTACCGCCATTTCGCCGACCGCACGCAGCTGGGCTTTGGCATCGGCACGCACCTGACCAACGACGTAGGCCTCACGCCGATCAACATCGTGATGAAGCTCACCGCCGCCAACGGCCAGCCGGTGGCCAAGCTGTCCGATTCCCCGGGCAAGACCCTGTGCGACGACGAGACCTTCCTCGCCTACCTGCGCCAGGTCTTCCACATCCAGCCGCCAGAGGTGCAGCAATGATGTTGACCCTGACCCTTGCCCAGCTGAACCCGACGCTGGGCGACATCGAAGGCAATGTCGCCGCGATGCGGCGCGCGGCCCGCCAGGCCCGGGACGCAGGCGCGCAGCTGGTCATCTTCCCCGAGCTGTCGCTGACCGGCTATTTCCCCGGCGATCTGCTGGCCGAGCCGGCCTTCCTGCAGCAGGTGGCAGCGGGCATCGAAGCGTTGCATCAAGCCTCGCGCGAACTGCCGCAGCTGACCTGGGTCGTCGGCGCACCGGTGCCTCGCGTCGGTCCAGGCAAGCCGCTGCACAACCAGCTGCTGGTGCTGCGCAACGGCGAGGTGCTGCTGCGCTACGCCAAGCAGCTGCTGCCGACCTACGGCATCTTCGACGACAAGCGCCATTTCGAGCCTGGCCCGGACGCCGCGCCGGTGCTGCGCGTGGGCGATGCACGCGTCGGCTTCCTGATCTGCGAGGACGGCTGGAACGACGACGGCCAGGCCTACGCGGTCAACCCGTTTGCCTGCATGCGCGACGCCGCGCCGGACCTGGTGGTGTCCATCAACGCCAGCCCTTCGGACCTGGGCCAGCGCCAGCGCCGCCATGCGGTAGTCGCCGCCGCGGCCCAGCGCCATGGCCTGCCGCTGGTCTATGTGAACCAGGTCGGCGGGCATGACGAACTGGTCTACGACGGCGCCTCCTTCTGCGCCGAACCGCAGCGCGGCGTGTGCTTCGAGGCCCGCCGCTTCGCCGAAGACATCTGCACGCTGGGCTTCGACCGGGGCCGCTTCTGCGCGGCCGATGGCGGCGCCTTGCCGCCGGTCGCACAAGCCATGACCGCGCCCGCCTTCCACCGCGCGCAGATCGTGCTCGGCCTTCAGGACTATGCGCGCCGCTGCGGCTTCCGCCAGGCTGTCGTCGGCGCGTCCGGTGGCATCGACAGCGCCGTCACGCTCGCCCTTGCCGCCGAGGCGCTGGGGCCGGAGAACGTGCTCGCCATCACGATGCCATCGCGGCACTCGTCCGCAGGCTCGGTGGACGACTCGGCCACGCTGTGCGCGAACCTCGGCGTGAAGCTGTTGACGCATCCCATCCAGGCCACAGTGGACCAGCACGCGGCACAGTTCGAAGCCAGCACCGGCGCGCCGCTGCAAGGCCTGGCGCTGGAAAACCTGCAGGCCCGCATCCGCGGCACCGTGCTGATGGCGCACTCGAACCAGTTCGGCCAGCTGCTGCTGACCACCGGCAACAAGTCCGAGATCGCCGTGGGCTACTGCACGCTGTATGGCGACACCAATGGCGGACTGGGCCTGATCGGCGACCTGTACAAGACGGAAGTCTTTGCGCTGGCGCGGCACCTGAACGAAGCCGCCGACCGTGAGCTGATCCCGCGGGCCATCATCGACAAACCGCCCTCTGCCGAACTCGCGCCTGGCCAGCAGGACAGCGACAGCCTGCCGCCGTACCCCGTGCTGGACGAGGTGCTGAAGCTGATGATCGAGGGCGAACGTCTCTCGCCCGAAGAACATGTACAGGCCAGCGCGATGGTCGCTGCGCTGCAGCTGCAGCCCGAGGGCGCGGCGCTGATCGCCCGCATCCGCCGCATGGTCTGGCGCAACGAGTACAAACGCCGCCAGGCGCCACCCCTCATCCGCCTGCGCGCCCAGGCTTTTGGCAGCGGCCGCCGCATGCCCATCGCCGCCGTGCATCCCGACTGAACCCCACCCAGCACCTCATGCGAACCCTGCCCGAAATCCCTGCCACCACACACGAAGCCGCGCTGTTCATCGGCCGCTTCCAGCCACTGCACAACGGCCACCTCGTGCTGCTGCGCCAGGCGCTGGCCACCGCGCCGCGGGTCATCGTCGTGCTCGGCTCCAGCTTCCAGGCGCGCACGCCGAAGAACCCGTTCACCTGGGAAGAACGCGCCGAGCTGATCCGCCTGGCGGTAGGCGAGGCGGATGCCGCGCGCATCCAGTTCCTGCCGCTGCGCGATTTCTATGACGAGACGCGCTGGGTCGCCGCAGTCAAGGCCGGCGTGGCCAGGCTGCTGGCAACCGCAGAAGACCGCAAGGCACCGTCCATCGCACTGATCGGCCACTTCAAGGACGCCACCAGCAGCTACCTGCGCCGCTTCGAGCCCTGGCAGCTGATCGCCGCCGAACGCGCACCCGGCACGCCGGACGCGCAGCAGGTGCGCGACGCACTGTTCGCCAGCGCCGAACTGGCCAGCGCAGACGACCGCCGCGCCGCACTCGGTGCACTGACCGCCGTGCTGCCGCACAGCACCCTGGCCTTCCTGCGCAGCTGGATCTCGCTGCCCTTCTTCAACGCCTTGGCCGCCGAATGGGCCGCGCTCAAGCGCTACCACGAAGCCTGGTCCCAGGCACCGTATGCACCGGTGTTCGTCACGGTGGACGCCGTGGTTCAGTGCGCAGAGCACGTGCTGCTGATCCGCCGCGCCCACCCACCCGGCGTCGGCCTGTGGGCCGTGCCCGGCGGCTTCATCGAACAACGCGAAACGGCTTACCAGTCCACGCTGCGCGAACTCGCCGAAGAGACCCACCTGCACCTGCTGGACACCACGATGCAGCAGGCCCTCAAAGCCAGCGCCGTCCTCGACCACCCCGACCGCAGCCAGCGCGGCCGCACGATCACCCACGCCCACCACTTCGACCTCGGCGACCGCGAACTCCCCGAAGTCTGCGCCGACGACGACGCCCAATCCGTCGCCTGGGTCCCCATCGCCGACCTCACCTCAATGGAAGACCAGTTCCACGACGACCACTTCCACATGCTGGATCATTTCCTGGGGTTGACGAAGGGGGAGTGATCCATAGGAGCCCAGCGGGGCCTTGGCCCACGCTGCACAATGAGGCCCTGAGCCGCAGGAGTTCCCGATGAAACCCATTCCGCCGCTGAGCGAAATGAACATGCAGATCGCCGAAGCCCGGATTCCGGAGCTGGCCGCGCGCGCCGGGCGCGCTGCGCATCAACGTGCGCTCGCGCAAGCTGGCAAGGTGGTGATGGCAGCCAATGGCCAACTGGTCGAAGCCAGTGCCGATGGCAGTGTGAGGGTGATCCATGCGCTCCCCCCTGCCACCAAGGTGCGAAAAGGCACGGTGCTGACCCGCAAGAGCAAGAGCGACTGAGCGGTGACGACGGCGACGGCCAGCCCGAGACTGCGAGTCTTCGCCGGGCCCAACGGATCGGGCAAAAGCACGATCCAGGACGAGTTGCGCCCGGAATGGATCGGCATCTACCTCAATGCGGACGAGATCGAAAAGGTCCTGAGACAACACGGGCAGATCGATCTGTCCAGCCTTGGCGTACAGCTCACCAAGCTCGACATTGGCGAGCGACTGCGGGCCTATTTCCGGGCTTCACCGCTGCTGCAAAACGCCGGCCTGTCAGCCGTCTCAGAAGACTTTCGGATGACAGGCTCGCTGGTCACGCTGAACCCCGCGCAGGCGAACTCCTATGTTGCCTCCGTGCTGGCTGACTTCGTGCGACGGGAGTTACTGGCAACGGGCACGTCGTTTACCTTCGAGACGGTCATGTCTTCGCGCGACAAGGTGGACTTCATGCGCGAGGCCCAGGCCTGCGGGTTCCGCACGTACCTCTACTTCGTGGCCACGGAAGACCCGGCCATCAACATCGCCCGCGTCCAGCAACGTGTGACGGAAGGCGGCCACGACGTGCCGCACGAGAAGATCGTGCAGCGGTACGCTCGATCAATTGGCTTGCTGGAATCCGCCTGCGATGCCGCCAACCGAGCCTATGTGTTCGACAACTCCGGCGAGCAGCACCGGCTCATCGCCGAAGTGACCGACGGCAAGACACTCGAGTTGCACGCTGACACCTTACCCCAGTGGTTCATCGCTTCCTCGCTCTGGCGCGCCTTCCAGCCAGGCACGCCAGACGCCACCGCTCAAAACGGCAACGACAGGTAGGTCAGCCCCAACCCACTCAACACCCCATCACCCGCCAGCAAACTGCTGTAGTGCGGGTCGGTGTTCAGGCGGCCGGTGAACCAGGCGTAGCGGAAGACGTCACTGCGGGTTTCGCAGGTGGCGACCATCTCGGTCATCTGGGCTTGCTGCTTGGCCAGCGTGTCGATCTGGGCGCCGTCGGTCTGGCTGTGCCAGTTGGCCATTTCGGTGACCCAGAAGGGCTTGGCGTATTTGGCGAGGCGGTCGAGCTGGTCGGCCAGGCCGTAGTCGTACCAGTGGAAGCCGAGGTAGTCGATCTGTGGTGAGCGGCCGGCGTGGGCGGCCTGGTAGGCGGCGTAGAAGGCGTCCAGCCACGCGACGGGGTCGGCGTAGCCGCTCATCGTGCCCCAGGTGATCTGCGGGCCGACGAGCTTGACGCCGGTGGCCGTGGCAATGGCCTCGTAGCGTGGCCAGAGGTCCGCGGCCTGCTGCGGCGTGAGGTTGGCCTGGTCGGTCAGGTTGGGCTCGTTCATCAGCAGCAGGTACTTGATGGACGTGTCGGCCAGCAGCTTGGCGGTGACCTGCGCGTCGTCGAAGTTGCCGTTCCACAGCATGGGCAGGAAGTCCATCGCGTGCGTGGTCTGCGCGTCCGAAGGCAGCGAGGCCGACGGGTTCAGGCCCCAGTCGTACCACCAGCTGACGCCGGGCGCGAGGGCGCTGAGGTCAGCGTCGGACGCGAAGTCATAGGCCACGCCACGCTTGGCGCTCTTGGTGGCCGGTGCGGGTGGTGGCGGAGGCGGTGGGGATGCCGGCGGCGGGGCTGGCGGCGGTGAGCCAGGGCTTGTGGGTGGCGCGGGGCTGGTGTCTCCGCCGCCACCACCACAGCCGGCCATCACGGCCGCGGTTGCAAATGCCAACCCCAGCAGCCGCCGGCGGCGCTGGTCTTCAGGTACTTCCAGGCTCATCTCTTGTTCATTCCCAACGTGGAGGCGCGATGTTATGCAGCGCATCCCGGGGCACTGAGCTGGAGCCGACAGGCGGTGCGGCACCGCAAACCCAACGGTGCCTGGCGCCGCGGTCGGGTGTCATCCGGGATGTGAAATGATGGCGCCGATTCCAATCCACAAATATCGCAACACAGAGGGAGAAATCGGATGTTGGTCAGCAATCTGGAAATGGCGCCGGGGCACCGAGTGGTCGCTCACCTGGGATTGGCGCAGGGCAGCACGGTGCGGGCCAAGCACGCCGGCCGGGACCTGATGGCAGGCCTGAAGAACATCGTGGGTGGTGAGCTGAAGGGCTACACCGAGCTGATGCAGGAAGCGCGGGAAGAGGCCATCAAGCGCATGACCGACGAAGCCCGCAGCATGGGCGCCAACGCGGTGCTGAACGTGCGCTTCGTCACCACGGCCATCACCACCGGCGCGGCCGAGATCCTGGCCTACGGCTCGGCGGTGACGATAGAGCGGATCTGAGCCCATGCCGCTGGACCTCATCCTCAACCTGGGGCTGCCGATCGTGCTGATCGTGATCGGCTACGTCGTTGGCCGGGCGCTGGAGCAACGCCACTATGCGTCGATCCGTGAACGCGAGCGTGCGCTGCAAGGTGTCATCGCGTTGAACACGCGCTTCGTGCCGGTAGGCGTCAAGGCCCATGGCTCGCAGCTTGTGAGCGGCGGCGTGGTCGTTTCGTCCGACCATTTCAAGACCTTCGTGGCCGGCTTTCGCAACCTGGTGGGCGGGCGCATGCGGGGCTACGAGTCGCTGCTGGAACGCGGGCGGCGCGAAGCCTTGCTGCGCATGAAGCAACAGGCCCGTGACGCCGGTTGCACGCTGGTCATCGGCGTGCGCTTCCACACCACGCGCGTGGCCGGCAAGCAGACCCCGGCGATGGAAGTGATGGCCTACGGCACCGCGCTGGACACGCGCGCCGAGTGAGCTGCCGATGACCGAATCTTCAGAACCACCGCGCCCTGCCGGCCCGACGCTGGAGAACCGGCTGCCCGCCGAAGGCATCAACAGCAGCGCCGAGCACCCGCTGCGTGAGTTCGCCTGGGTGGTCGGCGCCAGCGTGGCTGCGCTGGTGCTGGTGGCGCTGCTGCTGGGCTGGGCCTCGCGCTGGCTGGCGCCGCATGTGCCGTTTTCGGCCGAGCTGGCCTTGGCAGACCGCTTGCCAGAGCCACCCGAAAAAGACACGGGCCGGGCCGCACGCTCCGCCGCGCTGCAAGCCCTGGCCGACCGGGTGGCGCGGCAGATGGGCCTGCCGGCCGACATGCCGCTGCAGGTGCGCAGCGACGCCAGCGAGCTGGTCAACGCCTATGCCACGCTGGGCGGCCGGATCCGCGTGCACGAGGGGCTGCTGCGGCGGCTGCGCAGCGAAGACGAGCTGGCCGCGCTGCTGGCCCACGAGATCGCCCACGTGCAGCACCGCCACGTGGCGGCCAACCTGGGCCAGGGCCTGTCGATGGCCTTGCTGCTGAGCCTGCTGTCGTCCGACGCGGGCGCCCGCGCCGTGCAGGCCATGCTGGGCCAGACGGCCGGCGTGGTGATGCTGGGCTACAACCGCGAGCAGGAGTCGCAGGCCGATGCCGACGCGCTGAAGGCCGTGGCCGGACTCTATGGCCACACCGCCGGCGTGAAGGCCTTGTTCGACCGGCTGCGCGACAGCGCCGAAGCCAACGCGGTGCCATTTGCCCTGCTGCGCAGCCATCCGTTGACCGAGGCCCGGGTGCAGGCGGTGCAAACCGGTTCACTGGCCGCCGGCTGGGCCACCCAGGGCCCGCTGACGCCGTTGCCTGCCGTGCTGGTGTTGCCCGGCAAACCCTGAGCTCACCCGCCATCAGGTTGCGCCGGGACTGGCCGATAACGCAGCAAGGCGCCGGGTCGCGCTGCTCGCGTCCTCGCTTCGTGGCCGCGCCCCGCCCGGTGCCGCACGGAAGCCTGCATGAACCCGCCCCGCCCGCCGCTGTCTGCCGCGGCCCAGCTTCGGCTTTGGGCCAGGCCCTCGCTGCGCCTGCAGCTTACCGGGCTGGCGCTGGCCGGCTTCGTGGCCGCGGTCTGCATCATGGTGCTCAGCATCGTGCGGCTGCATGGCGCCTCGGCCGACGCGGCCCAGCTGCTGGCCGCGCACGTGGCGTCCTCGCTGGCGCTGCAGATCCAGCAGGCCAGCCATGCCCAGCTGCCAGGCGACACGCCGCTGTCCGTACTTGCCGCCCAGCAGCTGGTCGACTTCATCCACAGCGAGGGGCGGCGTGACCTCGAACTGGTGGACGCGAACCTGCGCATCGTGGCCGACGCGGACCACAAGGACATCGGCCACACGCTGGCAGGCGACATGGGCGCCGCGGTGGCCGCCACCTTGCATGACGGCCAGCCGCGCTACTTCGTCGAACCCGGCAAGGCCGGTGAACCGGGCCGCCACCAGACCGTCGTCGCGCTGAAGTCCGCGAACGGTGCCAGCGTAGGCGCGCTGGTGCTCGAATACACCTCGCTGCTGGACGAGATGGCGGGTGTCGCCGACGGCGCGGCACACACGCTGCTGCTGCTCGCCCTGCCCGTCGGCCTGCTGCTGCTGTGGGCCTCTGCCTGGGGAGCGCGCCGCATCCTGCGGCCCATCGCCCGGCTGCAAGCCGCCACCGCGGCATTGGCCAGCGGCCAGCACAGCGCGAAGATTGGCGAGTACACGCAGGACGAGGTCGGCGACCTGGCGCGTTCGTTCGACCGCATGGTGGACCACCTGGCCCGCTCGCAAGCTGCGGTGCAGCAGGAAATGACCGAGCGCCAGCTTGCGCAGCAGCAGCTGCAGGCGGCGCACGACGGGCTGGAGCAGCGCGTGCAGGAGCGCACCGCTCTGCTGCAGGAAGCCAACCAGCGGCTGGATGGCGAGCTGGCCGAGCGGCTGCGCATGGCACGCCAGCTCGAACAGATGGCGCGCTTCGACCCGCTGACCGGCCTGCCCAACCGCAGCCTGTTCCTGAACCGGCTGGCGCATGCGATGCAGCGCGGCACCCGCACCGGCAAGCTGGTGGCGCTGATCTTTGTCGACCTGGACCGCTTCAAGTCCATCAACGATTCGCTGGGGCATGAAGTGGGCGACCGGGTGCTGCAGGAGGTGGCGCAGCGCATGACCGCGCTGCTGCGCCAGACCGACGTGGTCTCGCGCATCGGGGGCGACGAGTTCACCGTGATCCTCGAAGACATCGAGCAGGTCCAAGACGTGGCCACCATCGCCGCCAAGCTGGTCGAAGGATTCCGGCTGCCGCTGCAGGTGGGCACGGCCGAGCTGTACTGCACGCTGAGCCTGGGCATTGCCATTGCGCCGCGCGACAGCGCCGACATTGGCGAGCTGATGCGGCAGGCCGATTTCGCGATGTACCACGCCAAGGCCGAGGGCCGCAACGGCTTCCAGTTCCACTCCGAGCGCATGGGCCATTCGGCGCGCAGCAAGCTGGCGATCGAACACGCGCTGCGGCACGCCATCGAGCGCAACGAGTTCACGCTGCACTACCAGGTGCGTGTCTCGGCCCGGAGCAAGCAGCCGGTCGGCATGGAAGCCTTGCTGCGCTGGCACAGCCCCGAGCTGGGCGCCGTGGGGCCGTGCGACTTCATTCCGGTGGCCGAAGAGACCGGCATGATCCTGCCGCTGGGCGCCTGGGTGCTGCGCACGGCCTGCGCACAGCACACTGCCTGGCGCCTCGAAGGCCTGCAGCCCGGGGTGATGGGCATCAACGTCTCGGCGCGCCAGTTCCGCCAGGCCGACTTCGTGGCCCAGGTGCGCGACATTGCGCTCGAAGCCGGCGTGAACCCGGCCCACATCGAGCTGGAACTGACCGAGAGCATGCTGATGAGCGACCCCGAGCGCGCCGCCACGCTGATGGGCGAGCTGCGCGCGTTGGGCTTCGGCATTGCCATCGACGACTTCGGCACCGGCTTTTCCAGCCTCAGCCACCTGAAGCGTTTCCCGGCCACCAAGCTGAAGATCGACCGCAGCTTCGTCAGCGGCATTGCGCACAACAGCGAGGACGCGGCGATTGCCGCGGCCATCGTCGCGCTGGCCGGCACGCTGAACATCCAGGTCACCGCCGAAGGCGTGGAGACCGAAGGCCAGCAGGCCAGCCTGGACGAGCTGGCCTGCAACGAATACCAGGGCTTCCTGTTCAGCCACCCGCTGCCCAGCCAGGGCATGGGCGAGGTGCTGCGCCAGGGCCTGCACCCCGGCCCGCAGCCCGCGGGCCGCTGAAGCTTTTTCAGCGCAGCTGGTAGTCGGCGTCGGGCAGCGGCAGCGGCGGCGGTACTTCCCCCAGCATCTCCCGCAGGCTGGCTTCGATGCCGGCGGCCAGGGCGTCCAGCGCCAGGTCGTTGGGCATCAGGCCGAAGGGCTGTTCGATCTCGTCGCTCAGCGCCTCCAGCGCGAAGAAGGTGTACGAGACAAAGGCCACCACCAGCGGCGTCATCCAGCCGATGGTGTCGACCAGGCCAAACGGCAGCAGCATGCAGTAGCCGTAGACGCTGCGGTGCAGGATCACCGAATAGGTGAAGGGCAGCGGCGTGTTGGCAATGCGCTCGCAGCCGCCGAGCGCGGCCATCAGCTGGTCCAGCGACTGTTCCATGCGCTCGGCCAGCTGCGGGACCAGGCGGTCCTGCTCGCGCCACTCGCGCATCAGCCCGCCCAGCCACAGCGCGATGGCCACCGGCACGCCGCGCCGCGGCGTGACCTGCGCCAGGACCTCCGCCGGCAGCAGCCCGGCCAGACCGGTTTCCGGTGCCTGGTCGCGCAGCTGGTTGCGCGTGGCGGCCGAGAACGCGGCCAGGCCGAGCACGAAGGGGCGCACGTCGGTGCCGGGCGCCGTCAGCGTGAGGGCCTGGCGGGCCAGGTTGCGCGAATCCACCAGCAGCGCGCCCCAGAGCTTGCGGCCTTCCCAGTAGCGGTCGTAGCTGGCGTTGATGCGAAAGCCCAGGAAGATGGCCAGCGACACGCCCATCAGCGAAAACGGGCTGGCGGTCAGCGTCACCTTCCAGTGGAACAGCTGGCCATGCGCCAGCACCACCAGGCAAGCCAGGCCGACGGTGAAGAGCTGCTGGGGCAGGATGAGCCGTATCAGCGAGCCCCGCCGCACGAACAGCAGGCGCAGCCAGTGCGGCCGGGGTCGGACGATCATCGCTTCAGGCTTGCGCCGCCATGCTGCCGCTGCGCAGGTAGCGCACATGCCAGGACAGGGCTTCCTCCAGCAGGTGCGGCGTGTGCTTGCCTGGCGAGCCGGCCAGCGCGCGCTGGCAGTAGTCGCGCAGCGCGGGGCGGTAGTCGGGGTGGGCGCAACGCTCGATGATGAGCCTGGCGCGCTGCTTGGGCGAGAGCCCGCGCAGGTCGGCCAGGCCTTGTTCGGTGACGACGACCTGCACGTCGTGCTCGGTGTGGTCCACGTGTGGGGTCATGGGCACGATGCAGGAGATGCTGCCGCCCTTGGCGGTGGAAGGCGTCATGAAGATGGACAGGAAGCCGTTGCGCGCGAAGTCGCCCGAGCCGCCAATGCCGTTCATGATCTGCGTGCCCATCACATGCGTGGAATTGATGTTGCCATAGAGGTCGGCCTCGATGATGCCATTCATCGCGATCACGCCCAGCCGGCGCACCAGCTCCGGGTGGTTGCTGATCTCCTGCGGGCGCAGCAGGATGCGCGAGCGGTAGCGCGCGAGATCGGCGTTGAAGGCCTCGCGGGCCTGGCTGCTGAGCGACAGCGCGGTGGCCGAGGCGAAGGCCAGCTTGCCGCTGCCCAGCAGGTCCAGCATGCCGTCCTGCAGCACCTCGGTGAAGGCGGTCAGGTTCTCGAACGGGCCGTCACCCAACCCGGCCAGCACCGCATTGGCAATGTTGCCCACGCCCGACTGCAAGGGCAGCAGCTCGGCCGGCAGCCGACCCTTGGCCACCTCGTGGGCGAAGAACTCGAGGATGTGGCCGGCAATGCGGCGCGAGGCTTCGTCTGGCGCGGCAAAGCGGGTGTCGCGGTCGGGCGCGTCGGTCTGCACCACGGCGATCACCTTGTCCGGGTTGCAGCGCAGGTAGGGCTCGCCAATGCGGTCGCTCGGGCGGACCAGCGGAATGGGCTTGCGGTGCGGCGGCAGCTGGGTCCCGTAGTAGAGGTCGTGCATGCCGTCCAGCCCGGCCGGCACGGCGCTGTTGACTTCCAGGATGATCTTGTCGGCCTGGTCCAGCCAGGTCTTGTTGTTGCCCACCGAGGTCGAGGGCACGAGCCGCCCATCTTCCAGGATGGCCGCCACTTCCACCACCGCCACGTCCAGCTTGCCCAGGAAGCCGAACCAGGCGAACTGCGCCACGTGCGAGAGGTGGATGTCCAGGTACTCCATGCGCCCGTCGTTGATGCGCTGGCGGCACACCGGGTCTGACTGGTAGGGCAGGCGCAGCTCCACGCCGTCCGCCGCGGCCAGCGCGCCGTCCAGCTCGGGCGCGGTGGAGGCGCCGGTCCACACGCTGACCTTGAACGGCTGGCCGGCCGCATGCGCCGCCGAGATGTGGCGCGCCAGCGCGGCCGGCACCGCCTTGGGGTAACCCGCGCCGGTGAAGCCGCTCATGCCCACGGTGTCGCCCGGCAGGATCAGCCGCGCGGCATCGTCGGCAGACATCAGGCGGCCACGCAGGGCGGGATGGAGGATTCGGCTGTCGTGTGGCATGGGGCTGCGGCGGAAAGAGGATGCCTGCCGGACCAGCCCGGCGGCGCGCGCACTCTAGGCCGCCAGCCCGGCGGTCGACAAACGAGTCTTTATGATGCGACGCATTAGCTCTGCTTCACCATGCAAGACCGGTTGCCCGCCCTGCCCCTGTTCCGCAGCTTCGAAGCGGCCGCCCGCCACCTCAGCTTCAAGCTCGCGGCGGCGGAGCTGCATGTCACGCCGGCCGCGGTCAGCCAGCAGATCAAGGCGCTGGAAGACCAGCTGGGCCAGCCGCTGTTCGAGCGGCTGACGCGCGCGCTGCGCCTCACGCCTCAAGGCGAGGCCCTGCGCGGCCCCGTGCGCGAGGCCTTCGAGGCACTGGCGCGCGGCGTGCAGCTGGCCAGGACCGGCACGGCGCAGCAAGCGCAGGACCAGCTCACCGTGTGGGCGCCGCCCGGCTTTGCCAGCCAGTGGCTGGTGCCGCGGCTGCCGGCCTTCCATGCGCTGCACCCGGCCGTGGACCTGCGGCTGGTCAGCAGCCCGGAGGCCGTGGACCAGGCCGGCGCCGCCACCGTGCTGGCCGCGCTGGACCCGCCTCCCAATGCCACCGGCCACGCCGGCAGCGTGCTGGCCATCGTCTACGGCAGCGGCCGCTATGCCGGCCACCGGGTGGCGCCGCTGCTGGTGCCCGAGCTGCTGCCGGTCTGCGCACCCGGCTGGCTGCAAGCTGCCCCGCCGCTGACCGAGCCGGCCGACCTGTGCCGCGCCACGCTGATCCACGACGAAACCCTGGCCGGCGCCGGCCGCGGCGGCGAAGCCGGCGGCTGGCTGCACTGGCTGGCAGCGGCCGGCGTGCCGCACCCTGTGCTGGCGCCAGGCCGGCGCTACTCGAACTCCACGCTGGCCATCGAAGCGGCGCTGGCCGGCGTGGGCGTGGCGCTGGCGGCGCAGCCCATGGTGGCGCAGCACCTGGCCGCCGGCACGCTGCTCGCGCCGTTTCCGCGGCACACGCTGCGCTCGCCGTTCACCTATGCGCTGGTGGCGCGTGATGGCGTGGCCGAACCGCCGGCCGCCGCGGCGTTCCGGGCCTGGCTCATCGCAGCAGCCCGGCCAGCGCCACGTGCTGCAGCAGCATGATGGTCTTGCCGTCCTGGATGCGGCCATCGGCCATCGCCTGCAGCGCATCGGCCAGCGGCCATTCCTGCACCTCGATGTCCTCGCCTTCGGCCACCTCACCGCCACCGTTGGAAATGCGGTCCGCGTCCTCGTATTCGGCGACGAAGAAGTGCAGCTTCTCGGTCACCGAGCCGGGGCTCATGTAGGCCTCGAAGACCTTGCGCGGCGCGCGCACCACGAAGCCGGTTTCCTCCTGCGCCTCGCGACGGATGCAGGCCTCTGCGTCCTCGCCGTCCAGCAGGCCGGCGCAGGCTTCGACCAGCAGCCCGTCGGCGCAGCCGTTCACATAGGCCGGGAAGCGGAACTGGCGCGTGAGCACTACCGTGCCACGCTGGGCGTTGAACAGCAGCAGTGCCGCGCCATTGCCGCGGTCATAGGTTTCGCGGTGCAGCATCTGCGTGCTGCCGTCGCGCCGGCGGTATTCGAAGCTGGTTTTCTTCAGCACGAACCAGTCGTCGGCCAGCACGCGCTGCTCAACGATGCGGACCTGCGCGCTGTCGGGCGGGCGGGTGGTGGCGGAGAGCATCGGGTTCATTCGGGCCTTTCTCAATTCGTGCAATTTCGTGCAGTATCATGCAAACATCCGAATGCCCGCAAGCCCCTGCAGAATCCCGCCCACATGCTCACCACGCACCGCAAGCAGCTGCTGCTGGCCCGCCTCGCGGCCGATGGCCACCTGGTCGCCAAGGACCTGGCGGCCGAACTCGGCACCTCGGAAGACACCATCCGCCGCGACCTGCGCGAGCTGGCCCAGGCCGGCAGGCTGCAGCGAGTGCACGGCGGCGCGCTGCCGGCCTCGCCCGCGGTGGGCGACCTGCAGGCGCGTGCAGCGCTGTCGCCTGACGACAAGGTCGCGCTGGGCAAGGCCGGCGCCGCGCTGATCCAGCCCGGCCAGCTGGTGATCCTCGACGGCGGCACCACCGCGCTGCAGCTCGCCCGCCACCTGCCGCCCACGCTGCGCGCCACCCTCGTCACGCACAGCCCGGCCGTGGCGCTGGAAGCCGCGAAGCAGCCGCTGGTGGAGATCCTGATGCTGGGCGGCAGGCTGTTCCGCCACTCGGGCGTGAACGTGGGCGCCACGGTGATCGAGGCCGCGTCCCGGCTGCGGGCCGACCTCTACTTCATGGGCGTGACCGGTGTGCACCCAGAGACCGGCCTGAGCACCGGTGACGATGAAGAGGCTGCTGTCAAGCGCGCGCTGCATGCCCGCGCCGCCGAAACCGTGGTGCTGGCTTCCAGCGAAAAGCTGATGGCCGCCTCGCCCTTCCTGGTCGCGCCGCTGGCCGACATCAGCCAGTTGCTGGTGCCGGCCACCACCCCCGAGCGCACGCTGAAGGCGCTGCGTGCTGGTGGCGTGAAGGTACAGCGCGCGGCATGAGGCACTTCCATCGGGGGCCTCAAAGTCGCAACGGCGGGCGCTAATGGCGTCGCGGCGTGCTGATGCGCATGCGGGCTGGTCAACCCCTCAGGCGCCATCGGCCAGATCGCGCCCGTGCTAGGCCGTGAATCCGAAAGCGCTTGCGGCGAGCGTGAGGCGCGAGCGCAGCCACTTTCATCATTGACATTGAGGATCCCGTTCGCGACGAACCACAAATCACATGCCACATTTGAAGCCGGTAAACCTGCACCTCGCGGAAAACCCACCAGAATGCCACTGCTGCTTTTGTCGTCAGGACCGCACGGCATGAAAACAAAGTCAATCGCCCGGATCGCCAGCGTCCATGCGGCCCCGCGGCCCATCACGCCTCCGGTTTTACGGAGACGGCCGGCGATGTTCGCCAGCAAAACTGTCGCCCGATAAAGAAGTTAGCCCTTTCACATCCGATCATGCCGACACTATCTGCAAACCTAGTACTGAGTCGCTGCCCTCATTGCTCCGTTGCAAATCCCAATTTGCAACGGAACCATCATTTCGACACGAACAACCACCTTAATAGCCGTCCGCGAAAGTGGGCAACCTATATATGCGGCAGCTGCGGCGGGGTAGTTACTGCATGGGCTGCAAACCACGGCACCGATGTTGGAGAGCACTTCCCTCGAGCTCATCAGGTGGATGAAGATATTCCAGATCGTCCACGCGCCTTTCTACAACAAGCTAATGAGAGCCTGCATGCACCTGCCGGCGCAGTTATGCTTGCGGCAAGTGCCGTTGATTCGATGCTCAAGCTGAAAGGCTACACGAACGGCAATTTGTATTCGAGAATCGAAAAGGCTGCGGCCGATCACATCATTACAAGCGATATGGCAACTTGGGCTCATGAGGTTCGGCTTGATGCCAACGATCAACGGCATGCAGACGAAGCAGCCGCGCTCCCGACAGAGGAAGACGCCAAGCGAGTCATTGATTTTGCCGCTGCATTGGCGGAAATCATGTTTGTTCTACCCAGCCTAGTTCAACGTGGCCTGCATCCAAAGGGCTAACCCGCCGCTCCAAGGGACGCCCGAGAAGCTGCGCTTCTGGTTCCCTCCGGCCTGCGGCCTGCGGCCTCCGGTCGCCCCTGAGCTAGCACGTTAGGCAGCACAACCCATGTCCTCCGCTATCGAACCGCTGCTAAATGCTATTGCGGCCAGCCCGTTTAGAGTCGCGCCGGATGCGGAAGAACAGCTGGCGGCGGTCATCGCAGGTCACCGGGTCACTCTTGAATTCGGAGATGAACCTACACTGTTTGCAAAGTTTGTTCCATCGAGGGCGGTAGTCCGGTTGGGTACGCCATTTCTTGAAGTTCTATGGGCGGCTTCGTACTCGTTCATTGTTATCTTCGACGAGTACGAGCAGGCGAATAAGCGAAAGGACGAGTACTTTCACGTAGGCGCATCCCACCGTACGGCCATCGCGTATTCTCTCCATCGTCAGCTACTGGAAGCCCACATAGCCAAGATCCGGATTCCGTGGCCGCTACCCGAACTGTCACCAGTTCGGTTCCCAGCTCCCGATACCGACGGACATGTAGCAAACGAACTCTTTCTAACGGCCGTCTCTTGGCTGATACACCACGAAATAGCACACGCGCGCCTTGACCACGGAGAACTAGAAACTGTGGAGTCGGTGCTTCAAGAATCCGATGCGGACCGCGCTGCTACAGATTGGGTTTGTCGTGACACAACGGAATCTGGTCCATTGTTCAAGCGTGCACTCGGAATTGCATGCGCCAATCTTCACTTACTTGCATACGATCTACAACAGAACAGAACCCGCTGGACGACACATCCTCCGACATACGAGAGGCTGCTCGTAAACCTCGACCGCATTGGGCTCGAAGACAACCACAAAGTCTATGCATTTGGATTCGTCTTACTAGAGATACTCCTCGCCCACCATGGGATCGGGGTCACAGTTGATCGCACGGTGAGCTTTCACGAAATGCTAGCCAACGCATGCTTCACCGTCCGTGACCTCGGTGCTGCCTAACGAATAAGGCTAGATCGCGCGAAGCCGCGATCTGAGCCGGTTGTTGGACAAGCCCGGTGATGTGCGTGACGGGATGGGTTTGTGGCGCTCTGCAAACAGCTTTTGGGGGCTGTTGGCGAGGCCAGTCCGCGAGGGCGACGGGACGCCTCTGCGGTGGATGTCTCAAATGGGTGCGGGCGTTTTGAGTGCTGCATTCGAGACGATTGGCTGGCAGCTTGGGGGAATCCGACGGTCAGGTCTCCCCTTTCCCCCGCGCATCTGCGCCGGCTTGGCACCTGAAGGTCTGACGCGGGGAAGTGGAAGACCTGAACCCGGATTCCCTCTGCACGCCCGCACCGCCGAAGCCGTGGTGCGGGCTTGCGGCGAAAAGCGGATGGCTGTCTCGCCCTTCTCGGCAGACCCACTGGCCGCCATCCGCCAGCTGCTGGTGCCTGCCGCCACGCTGGCGCGCACGCTCAAGGCGTTGCGCGCCAGCGGCGTGACCGTCACAAGGGTTGCCTGACTGCCATGCGCCGGCGGTTTCGGCCCGCCCCGCTCAGCGCCCGTAGCTGGCCTCCAGCGTGGCGCTGCCGAGCCGGTTGGCCTGGATCATGTAGCCGACCATGGCCGCTGTGGCGTCTGCCGGCAGCGCCAGCTTCGGCACGCCCAGTGCGTGCACGGTGAAGATGTAGCGGTGCGGCTTGTCGCCGGGCGGCGGGCAGGCGCCGCCAAAGCCGGTGCGGCCGAAGTCGGTGCGGCCTTGCGCGGCGCCGGCTGGCAGCATTGGCTTGGCGGTGTCGCCCGCGCCGGCGGACAGGCTGGTGGTCGCGGCTGGCAGGTTGTAGACGACCCAGTGCCACCAGCCGGAACCGGTGGGTGCGTCCGGGTCATAGACAGTCACAGCATAGCTCTGCGTGCCGGCCGGCGCGCCGTGCCAGTTCAGCGCAGGCGAGCGGTTGCCACCGTCGCAGCCAAAGCCCTTGAACACCTGGGCCTCTGCCAGTCTGGCGCCGGGCGCGATGTCCAGGCTGCTGAGCTCGAAACCCGCGGCCGAAGCCAGCAGCGGCAAGGCCAGCAAGGTGGCGCAGAGGATCAAGGGACGGGGGTGTTTCATGGCACGGCTCCAGTTCGTTGGCAATGCCTGCATGGTCCCCGCGCGGGAGCTTGGCGCGTTAGCCGCCCTGCGCCATTCGTTGCGCGCTTTGCGTCATGCCGGCGCGCAGCACCGAAGGCACGAAGCCCCAGCGCTCCTGGAACATCGCCGAGAAACGGCTGTGGGACTCCCAGCCGCAGCGCTGCGCGATCTCGCCAATTGGCAGCTTGGTGGTTTGCAGCAGGCCCAGCGCGGTTTCCAGCCGCACCTCGCGCACCAGCGCCGCGAGCGATGGGTCGCCCTCGGTTTCGCTGAGGCGGCGGCGCAGCGTCGAAGCGCTCATGTGGAAGGCCGAGGCGACCGCGTCCACGCTCCAGTCGGCATGCGGGCGCTGCGCGACCAGCCGGCGCACCCGCTCGTCCCAGCCCAGTTCGTCCACCGCGCGGAAGTGGTGGCCGCGTTCGGCCAGCAGCAGCAGGACCTCCAGCAGCCGGTGCCGCTGCACCGCAACCGACACCGCCTTGGCCTGCAGGAACGAGGCTGCGCGCTGCATCGCCTCCCGCAGCTCCTCGTCCACCACCAGCAACTGCGCGGCCGGCACCGCAGCGCCAGTCGGCGTGGCCTGGGCCTGGTGCTCTCGCACCAGCTCGTCGCCGAAGAACAGCGCCAGCGATTCGTAACGGCCATGTCCCGCGGGGTCGTTGATCACGTCCCAATGCGTGCCGCGCGCCACCAGCATGCCGTCGCCGCGCTCGGCCACCACGCTTTCGGCGCCAGCCGCCAGCAGCGTCTTGCGGCCCTGCTTGACGACGACCACCGCGTCGTCGCGCATGGTCAAGGTGCTCACGCGGTGGCAGGCCACGGCCGTCACGTGGGCGCACTGCCCGGGGCTGGGCTTGGGCGCGGCGGAGGCGCCGCCACGCGGTTTGGCATTGATCATCGGGGGAGTTTAGGCCGGCCCAAACCCATCGCCTCACCCACCGAAGCCACCGCGCCGGCACCGGCCCGCCAAACGGAACCGATTCCATTTCCGACCGACGCCCAAAGCCCTCGGCCGCCTCTCGACCGCCCACTTGACGCCGGTTTGCAGGAGAGTACGCTGCGCACCGGCCCAGGGTCCCCGCCCATGCCGCGGCGCCCGACAGGCCAAGCCCGAAGCCAAAGAGTCCCGCCCTGTTTGCCTTGTTCAAAGGTGACGGCGCACGCCTGCCTGCGGAGGAGCGAAATGTCGAACGATGATGAATCGCGTCAATACCTGGTGCAGCAAATCGAAGGCAAGCGCCGTTGCATTTCGGCCTTCTTGCGCAAGATGGAACCGCGCTCGGTGCGCCTGACCAACCAGGGCATCATCTTCAGCGCCGTGGCCGCCGCCTTCACCGCTGCGCCGGCCTTTGGGGGCGAGCAGTTCACCGAGTTCATGCGGCAACTGGTCGGCGCGCAGAGCGATTCGTCCATCTGGCGCCTGCTGTGCCTGGCCGCCATGCTGTGCTCGCTGCTTGCCTTGATCTCCACCACGCTGCACAAGACCCACAACCTGAGCGCCAACCTGGCCAAGGCCCATGACCTGAACAGCAAGCTCGAAGGCCTGGCGCTGAGCGTGCACATGGGCATGGACAACACCAAGGCAGCCGAGCTGTTCAAGCAGTACACGACCGAAGCCGCGTTTGTGCCACCGGACCTGACGCCGGTGATGGTCTGAAACCCGCCGGGCCCTCAGTTGCCTAGCGGCCGCAGCACATAGCCTCGCTGCTCGCCTGTCACGCTGTTGTACGCGGTGCCGATGATCGCGCCGCGTTCGTTGACGCCGTTGGCGTCCAGCAGCACCCAGCCGGCGGCGCGGGTCGCGTCGTCCAGCAAGGTGTTGAGGTCGACCGCCACGCCACCCTGCCACATCGCCGCATGGCCCGTCACGTCACCGGCCAGCAGGCTGTTGCCGACGATCAGGCCGGCGTTGTTGATGCCCGCGGCACTGCTGAGCGAGCCGCCCAGCGTGCCCAGGCTGGTCTGCACGCCATCGCTCCACAGCGTGGCCACCTGCCCGTCGGTGCCCACGACCTGGCCGGCGTCGTTGATGCAGAGTGCGTAGCCGCTGCCCAGGTCCGTCAAGCTGCCGGCTTGCCATAGCACGGCCCGCACGCTGGCATTGCCAGGCCCGGTGCTGCTGCCCACGACCTGGCCCCAGCGGTTGATGCTGCGGGCCGAGCTGTAACTGCCACCCAGCGTGCCAAGGTCGGTCACCGTCGTGCCCTGCCACAGCGCCGCATGGGTGGTGCTCAGACCGCCCACCAGCACGTCGCTGTAGCCGACGACCTGGCCCCGGTGGTTGATCGCCAAGGCAATGCTGTAGTGGCCGCCGCCCAGCGTGCCCAGGTCCACCGGCGTGCCGCCGGTCCAGCGCGTGGCATGGCCAGGGCCTTCCGTCGTGGTGCTGTCGCCCACCACCTGGCCCAGGTTGTTGATGCCCTGCGCGCTGCTGTAGGCACCCGGCCCGCCCAGCGACAGCAGCGCAGTGGGCACACCGCGCAGCCAGACGGTGGCACCGTTGGGACCGCCGCCTTCGCCCGAATCGCTGGTGCCGGCCGCCACGCCCAGGTCATTCAAGGCCACGCCAAAACTCTGGCTGGCCCCGGTGATGGGCGCCAGCGCCGTGAAGCGGTAGCTGCCGGCCGCCAAGGCCCCGGTGGCGACGGCGCACGCGGCGGCCATCAGCAGCAGTGGTGCCACAAGGCGCATGCGGCAGCGCGCACGCACAACTTCGAAAGTTCGGCCCATGTTGGTTGGCCCCTTGGTGAAAACTTTGTTGTCGAGGTGCACAGCCCCGGCCAGGCCCGCGGCGCTGCAGGCCGTGGCGCTGCAACGCGAGGCCGGCGGCTATGTGCGCGCTGGCGGACTGCATCGCCAGTGTGGGCCTGGCAAGCTCGCTGCACAAGGCGACAAACACGGCAGGCGCCGCCACCCCCACATCCACCACCTACATCCACCATCCACAACCACCTGCCCGCGTGCGCCCGCGCACCAAGTGCCAACAAATTCACATCCAGCACCCGGTTCCGGCTGTGCAAACGTGCAGAAGTCACAAACCGCGAGCGAACCCCACGCGAAAAATGGATCGCGTGGGGCGACGGGCCTGGCTCGTTGGCGAGGCCGCATCGCGCAGGCCGAATGCACAGAACAATCAACCTCGGGAGACGCAGCCATGGCCAGAAGCAGAGGCAAACGCAGCGCGATGGACGATCTGGCGGATCTGGTTTCGCTGATGCCCTGGTGGGCCGGCGTGGCCGCGGCGCTGGGCTTCTACCTGGTGCTGCACACGCTGGCACAGCCCGGTGCGGCGGCCGTCGTCGCCAAGCCCGCAGACGTCACCCAGGCGGTCGCCCACTCGCTGGGCAGAAGCGCCGCCACCATCGGCCAGTACCTGCTGCCCTTCATCTGCCTGGTGGGTGCGGCCATGTCCGCCTTCAAGCAGCACGAGCGCCGCAAGCTCGTCACCCAGGTCACCCAAAGCGCGTCGGCCGACGCGCTGAACGGCATGAGCTGGCAGCAGTTCGAACGCCTGGTCGGCGAGGCTTTCCGGCTGCAAGGCTTCAATGTCCAGGAAACCGGCCGCGGCGGCCCGGACGGCGGCGTGGACCTGGTGCTGCGCCGCAGCGGCGAGAAGCACCTGGTGCAGTGCAAGCAATGGAAGGCCTACAAGGTCGGCGTGGACGTGGTGCGCGAGCTCTACGGCGTGATGGCCGCCCAGGGCGCCGCCGGCGGCTTCGTCGTCACGTCCGGCCACTTCAGCCGCGAGGCGGAGGCATTTGCCGAAGGGCGCAATGTTCGGCTGGTCGACGGGCTGCAGCTGCAGGGCTTGATCCGGCAGGTGGAGCGGGCGCGGAAGGAGGCGTGTGCGGTACGTGGGGCGGCGAACGTTCGGGGCGCTTCCGCGGCGATGCCGCTGCCGCCGGCCCCGCAAGCTCAGCTGCAGCAGAAGCCAGCGACCGCCACGCCGCCCTGCCCGGCCTGTGCGAAGCCGATGCTCAGGCGCACTGCGCGCAAGGGCGCGAACGCAGGGCGGGAGTTTTGGGGCTGTGAAGCCTACCCGGCTTGCAAGGGCGTGCGCAGCGTCTGAGGGGCTGTTTGGTTCGTCGACCGCCGGGTGCCGACTCAGCAGCTTTTTCACCGAAGGACGATCATCCTTCGGCAGCACAATTTGGCCAAAACACAGAGGGAGTTTCCGCATGGCAATCAGCAATCCGTACACCGCGCCTCAAGCCGAGGTTGCGGACGTAGACAACGCCCATCAGGGCGCATTCCAGGAGATGAGGATTTGGGGATGGCGAGGCCGTTTGGGTCGTCTGCGTTTTCTGGCGTATGGCGCCGTGGCGTATTTGATTTACATGGTGCTGACGGTCGTCGTCACGATACCGGCGACCATGCTCCGTGCCAGTGGCGGCCCCGGCCTGCTTGCCGTTCTGTTCTCGCTGATGATGATTCCCTATTTCGTGTTTTCCGCATTGGTCCTGATCCGGCGTTCACACGACATGGGCTGGTCCGGCTGGATGTCGCTGCTGGCGATCATCCCGCTGGTGGGACTGATCTGGATCTTCAAGGCGGGCAGCCCTGGCGCAAACGCGTATGGCGCGCCGCCGCCGCCGAACGGCACCGGCGTCAAGGTCGCGGCGTTCGGCATCTTCGGGGTGGTGATCCTGGTTGGCACCTTGGCGGCGATTGCGTTGCCGGCGTATCAGCAGTACGTTCAGCGAGCTCAGGCAGCGAAGGCGCTTCAGGGCAAGTAGCGGACTCGCCCGCCCCACCGAGATCTCGGCAACACCGACCAAGAGATCCGACCCGAACGATGGTTCGCGAGGCAAGGTCACCCTGCTTCGGTGTCCGAATTCGTTGAACCGCGACACAAGCCTCCGGACACGCCAGCAAGGTCGGCGGGAAGCGGTTGTAGCCCCAGCATGCCATTGAAGAGCGCGGTCCTTGCGCACCGAAGGCGGTTCAGCTCGACTTGCGTGCGGCTCGCGCCGCGCGCCGGCGTTCCATCCACGCCTCCCGCTTCAGGCCCAGCACCGCGGCAAGGAGCGGCAAGGTCAGACAGCCCGAAACGATGCCGCCGATCAGGTTCGTGTAGGTCCAGTTGAAGGCCGGGTCCGCTTCGGCCGGCCGGCCGGCTTGCGACGCGACGGCGGTCACCAGCACCGCGTTGTCCGCGACCAGCACGCCATCGCGTTCGAAGACGGGCCGCGTCGCAGCGGGCACCGCGCCGTCGACACGCACCAGCAGCGTGGCGTCAGCAGCGCCGGAGCTGCGCTGAAAGTCGTAGAGCTGCTGGGTGCTGTCGAATTGCGCGACGAAATCCACCCGGTCGCCCTGGCGCCAGTCGGCGGCGGCCACCGGCACGAAGATCGCCTGGACCGCGCCGCCGCTTTTGCTGGAGCGGCGCGTCAGCGCGTGATCCCACAGCAGGCCCCCTTGAAGCGCAAGGTGGCTGCCGCTCCCCGGGTGCACCGGGTCCCCGCCGCGGCTCAGTTGCAGCGGGGCGTACGCGCTCACGACGTCGGCCCGGCGCAAGTGCCAGTCCCAGCCGTACCAGGCGAAGACGCAGATCCAGGTCAATGCGATGCAGGCGGCCCACACCGTCAAGCCCATGCGCCAGCCTGAGGGTGCCGGCTTCGGCACCACGGGCGCCATTGGCGCGGCTGCTGCCGCAGCAGGAGCGGGAGCAATCCGAACCGGGGCAGGCGCAGCAGGCGGCGCGGCCTGGCCACTGCGAGCGCGCCAGATGTTCTGGAAGAAGGTCAGCACCTGCAACACGCCCAGGACGACAAGGCAGATCGCCAGCAGCAGGACGATGGCGCTGATCGCGCGCGAGTAGCTGCCGTCGCGGCTGGCCTGCGCGGCGTTGAGCCAGCCGATGGGTCCGGTCTCGCCGAAGGTGGCGTAGCCCGAGAAGGCCAGGACCGCGACCACCAGCAATATGACGATGAATCCACGCATCTCGAATCCTCTGTTCGGTGAACCGACGGACACGCCCCGCCGCTGGCGGAAGGTCCTTGATTCACCGTACGGATTCGCGTGGGCAAACCGGACAGGTGCTGCGCTGCGCTGACGAGGGCCAGTCCCCGAGCAACCACGCCGCCCGGTCATCTCCCGCGTTCAATCCGCGCGGCGCAGCCGCTCGATGCGTTGTGCCATGGGCGGGTGGCTGGAGAACAGGGCCAGCATGCCACCCGGCCGGGCGCTGATGCCCATGGCGCGCATGGCCTTGGGCATCTCGCCCGGATCCATCCCACCCAGCCGGGCGAGCGCATCGATCATCGGCTGTTTGCGCCCCATGAGCCGTGCGGCGCCGGCGTCGGCGCGGAACTCACGTTGCCGCGAAAACCAGGCCACGATCAACGCAGCGACGACGCCCAGCACGAGGTCCAGCACGAGGGTCGTGACGTAGTAGCCCACGCCCGGGCCTTCGTTCTGGTTGCGCAGGACAAGCTTGTCGACGACATAGCCGATCATTCGCGACAAGAAGACCACGAAGGTGTTCATGACGCCTTGAATCAGCGCCATCGTCACCATGTCGCCATTGGCCACGTGCGCCACCTCGTGGCCGATGACCGCTTCGACCTCATCACGCGGCATCGACGCCAGCAACCCTGTGGACACCGCCACCAGGGCCGAGTTCTTGAATGCGCCAGTGGCAAATGCGTTGGGCAAGCCCTCGTAGATGCCGACCTCCGGTGTCTTCACACCCGCCTGCCGCGCAAATCGTTCGACCGTGGCCACCAGCCACGCATGCGCAGGGTCAGTCGATCCGTTGATCACCTGCAGCCGGGTGGTCCACTTGGCCATTGGCTTGCTGATCAACAGCGAGATGAATGCGCCACCGAAACCCATCACCAGCGCAAAACCCAGCAACCCCGTCACGCTCAGGCCGTTGGCGCTGAGAAACCGGTTGAGGCCCAGCACATTGACGGCCAGACCGAGGACAAGCATCACGGCCAGGTTGGTCAGCAAGAACAAGGCAACGCGTTTCATCTTCCAATCCCTCTGTCCATGTCAATGCAGCAGACGCGCGCTTCCATATCCCCGGTGGACAACACGCCCCACCCGGTCACCTGAGCATCTCGCGGTGCAGGCCCCAGTGCTCGACCGCGGCCTTCAGCACGATCGCCTCGCCATCGGTCACTCTCGTGTCGGCCTCGGCGATCTCGACGCACAGGTGCAGCAGTTTTCGACGCAAGGCCGGGTCTTC
Organism: Ideonella azotifigens; assembly: GCF_021043325.1. Taxonomy (NCBI): domain Bacteria; kingdom Pseudomonadati; phylum Pseudomonadota; class Betaproteobacteria; order Burkholderiales; family Sphaerotilaceae; genus Ideonella; species Ideonella azotifigens. Next base: position 557,207 of record NZ_JAJNKD010000001.1, on the reverse strand, counting down.
GATGTCGCCCATCAGGCCGGCCAAGGTGCGCTCATCCACCGGGCAGGTGTCGGACCATTGCAGTTGCTCACTGGACAAGAGGTCTTCGCAGAATTTGTCCAGCACCGCGTGCAACTCGTTGCGGTCGAGGCCGAGCTGTGCATGAACAGCCAGGCGGTCCAGCAGTTCTAGTTCGGAGCTGCCGATGTCCCGGTCTGCCAGCACGGCCAATGCCACGATGCGGGCGGCGGCCTGCGGACTGTCAGGGTGATAGAAGCGCATGTTGTTCGTCCGGGGGGTAAGAGGGCATGGGGCTCAGTCGAAGAAGTCGCTGAGCCACGACTTCCTTCGGGAGTGACTTCGGCTTCGGCCATGCGCATGGTCCGAGTCGACGAATCGGGGCTGTCTCTCGTGGTCGATCCCGGCGCTTCTGGCAGGCGCCGCATAGACCGACCGCTCGACCAGCTTGTCCAGCTCTCCTCGATCGAGCCAGACACCCCGGCAGTGGGGGCAATGATCAATCTCGATGCCTTGGCGATCGCTCATCAGCAGCGTGGAATCAGGACAGACAGGGCACTTCATGCTTTCTCCTTCACGGTTTCCCGGCGTCGTTGACTCAGCCGCGCTGCTCTTCAGCGTGGTTCAGAAAAATGGCGCGTGGGCGCAGCGCTCTCTTGTCATTCCCGCGTCGCCACTGGCGCACGAGAAAGCGCAAAGCGCGCGACAAGGCGTTGTCCAGGGCGGTACGCCAGTCATGCGCCACGGATGCCACCACCACGGTGCCGGCGACCCCGCTCCGGATTTCGACCTGGCAGCGCTTGTCGACGCCGCCGCGCGGGCCATTCACATCTGACAACTGCACGATGGCTTTTGGTGCCAGCCAGCCGAGGCGACGGAAGACGAAGCGCGCACGGCGTTGCGCCACATCCCGCAGTTCGTCGGCTTGCGGATCTCGGGATTTGAATAAAACCTGCATCACGGCGCTCCTTTGGTTCAGGTGTGAACCGAAGATAGGGCGCATTGCCATCCAGAAAAAGCAGCAAATCAGTGAGGCGAAGTTCGGAAAAACCGAACCCTCAGCGCAGCACATTTCCTGAAGAACAAGCCGCTTCCGCGGCATTTGCACCCAGGCTGTGCCCCCCGGCGCCGTCAGCCGCGCGCGCTGTCCAGCAGTTGCACGACAAGCGGGTGGTGTTGGCCGCGGCGCGACCTGATCGCGTGGATCTCCTCGGACACGCCAGGAGAGTGGCCCAGCAAGCGCAAGCCGTGCATCAGGGCCAGATCCGAGGCGCCAAGCTGGCTGACTGGAAACACACCCAGCCCACGCGCTGCGAAGACGGCCATCAGTGCACTGTCTTCGAATTCGCCCACGATCCGGGGCCGCAGGCCCTCGGTTTCAAACCAGCGGTCCAGGCTGAAGCGCAGCGCCGAGTGGCTGGTGGGCAAGAGCACCGGCAACCGGCCGAGTGACTCCGGAAACTCGGCCACGTCGGCTTTTCGGACCAGCGCGGCAGGCCCATACCACGCCACCGGCGATTGCACGAGGCGCTCGCTGGTCAACCGCAAGTTCGAGCTGTTGGGGGCGGACTGTCCGGCCAGCACCAGGTCCAGGTGGTGCATCGCCAGTTCGGCCAGCAACTGCTTCACCTCCCCTTCGTGGCAGACCAGCCGCAGCGACGGCGTGGCCAGAATCGGCGAGAGCATCGCATGCGCCGCCAGCTTGGAGATGCCATCCGAAAAGCCGACGGACAAGCGCACCACCTTGTGATTGGCCGCCTCCCGCACTTCTTCGGCAATCGCTTGCCCGATGTGGAAGACCGCCTCGGCACGCGCGAAGGCGACCTCGCCCGCCTCCGTCAAGGCGACGCCTCGCCCGGCGGGCTTGAGCAGCTGGTGACCCAGCGCCTTCTCCAGCTCGCGCACCTGGGCGCTGATGGTCTGCACGGCCATTTCAAGCCGCTCCGCGGCGCGGGCGAACCCGCCTTCTTTGGTGACGACCCAGAAATAGTACAGATGGCGGAAATTCAGCACGCGGACCTCACTTCGCAAAAGCCGCACCCAAGTGCACTTCAACGCTGTTTTTTCAAATCACCGGGACCCCGAATGTCGCCCCTCTTTTGCACCGCCACTGCCGCTGCCATGGACACTGCTCCCCAGCGGCTGGTGCTGGTGCTGCCCGGCTGCTACCGCACGGTGAGCTGCCTGACGAATGCGCTGGACTGCCGTTGAAGACGGCGGCAGCGAGGTTTCCGATGGGCGGCGAAATGCATGTCAGCTGAGCCTGGCCGTCAAGGGCTGAGACACCCGTGCCAGTGGCTCGACCACAGGTCCAGCAACATTGCGCGCGCAAGTCTGAGCCGCTGTCGGCGGCCTGCGACCCGTTCCAAACGAAGTCAAGTCACAACGCTCCGCCGAAGGCAGCCAGTTCGCGATGTCGCTGCTGTCAAGGAGTGTCCTCAAGCTCACATTCAGCGACAGCCGCATCGTGGTGCTGCGCGCTGGTCTGCGCTACTCATACAGCTCATCCCACGCCAGCCGCTCATTGACGAGTTCATCCAGCTCCGAGAGGTCCAAAGAGGAGAGCAAGGCGCCGAGTTTGACCTGCCCTTTGCACAATGCGAGGGAGGCCAGAATCGCTTGGACGGTCGAGGCGTCTTCTTGCGAAGCCAAGTCACGCAACGCCAAGCGCTGCATGTCCTGCAACGCATCGTCGTAGTCGTCAACCAGCCAGTTGGGCACTGGGGGACTGCTTGATTTGTGCCGTTCGACCTCCATGGTGGAAACGAGCCCGTAGAAATTCCAGTCCCGCTGGTGTGCCTGTGCCGCGATCCGGACCAAGTGCGGCACGGCGGCATACGAAGCTTCGCCGATGTCGCCCTGATGGTGCAGCTCGCTCCACAATTCGTCCCAAGCATCCTCGCCTTGCTCAAGGCGCGACAAGGCGCCAGATGGGTCGTATGGCACCCGATAGCCACCGAGCAGCGTGGCCCACTTCGGGTCAAACAAAGGCAACATGCAGGTCATCCGAGGATTGGCAAGCGATCATTTTGACAAGACGTCTGACTGCCCGAAAGCGCGCCCTGGCGGGCAACCGGAGGTGCCCGACCGCGCTCCGACTTTAGACCTTGCCGCGCTGTCGCATTCGCCGCAATTGGAAATCGAATGACCTGGTTGTCTTGGTGTCTGATCGCGCTGTTCTTGCTGAAGCTCACATGGAACATGCTCGTCCCATGCTTTCTGGAGCGTGCTGCGCGCGCTTGGAAGCGAGGCGACGGGCCGCCCCCTGGCGGGGTGTCGATGTCGCCCATCGTCGAGATGGTGCTGCTGGTCGTGGCTGCAGTCTGGGCCGCATTCCACTTCCAAAATGATCGGCCAGCCGTTCATGCAGCCAGCGTGCTTGGCATCGGCGTGGCGCTGACGGGCCTCTCCTATCTGGCTGCTGTGCTCTTGGGCCGACACCTGAGACGGGACCGAAGGTCGCGCTCCGGAGTCGGGCTCGCCGAATGATCAGGACGGCGAACCGCACCTTCGGGACCTGCAGCCCCTTCTCTACGCCAGCACCCCACCCGAAAAACTCTCGCACAGGCACTGCACGAACGCCGTCACCTTCGCGCTGACGAGCCGCCGGGAGGTGTGCAGCGCCCGGACTTCGACGGGCTTGCCCGGCACGGTGCCCCAGTGCACCAGCCGGCCGCTTGCCAGGTCTTCGGCGGCGATGGATTGCGGCAGCAAGCGCGGCGCCGGCACCGGCGCGGGCGGCGTCGCGCACCATCAGCGTGGACGACAGGCGCAGCAGGGGTTGGGGTTGGAAGCGGTGCTCGGTGCCCTGGGTGTCCTGCACGCGCCATTCGCCTGGCTCGCGCCGGGTGGTGAGCCCTTCCTCGGTCAGCCGGAACGCGCGGCTGCTGCGCTCCAGCAGGCGCAGGCCCAGGCTCTCTTCCAGCGCCATCACGCGGCGCGACAGCGTGGCCTTGGGCCGGCCGCTGGCCTGCGCGGCCTTGCCGAAACCGCCGTGCTGGGCCACCAGCTTGAAGTCGGTGAGGGCGAGCAGGTCCATGAGCCGGGCTTTCGGTTGTTGCCGACTCACTGATCCATCCGTGAGACAGCCTGTCCATTTTCAATGGCTTTCGCTCGCTGGTGGGACAACCTACATTGACTTCACCCCTTTGACTCTCTTTCAGGAGCAGCGACATGACGACCCAACAATCGATCAACCAAACGACCAATCAAGCCATGCGCATCCATGCCTACGGTGGCCCGGAGGTGATGCAGCAGGACGAAGTGCCCACGCCGGTGCCCGGCCCTGGCCAGGTGCTGGTGGCGGTGAAGGCTGCCGGCATCAACGGCCTGGACTGGAAGGTGCGCGCCGGCTATGTGCAGGATGTCTTCAAGCTGGCGCTGCCGGCCACGCTGGGCATCGAGCTGGCCGGCGTGGTGGTGGCGGTCGGCCCGGGCGCTTCGCGCTTCCAGCCGGGCGACCGGGTGATGGGCCCGCTGGGCGGGCTGGGCGCCTATGCCCGCTTCGTCGCGGTGGACGAGGCCAAGCTGGCGCTGACGCCGGCCGCGCTGAGCGACGTGCAGGCTGCCGCACTGCCGGTCGTGTTGCTCACGGCCTGGCAGGCCTTGCGCGCCGCCGGCGAACTGCGCGCCGGGCAGCGGGTGCTGATCCACGGCGCGGCGGGCGGCGTGGGCGGCATGGCGGTGCAGCTGGCCAAGGCGGCCGGCGCCACGGTGCTGGCCACCGCTTCTGCCGGCAGCCGGGCGCATGTGCTGGCGCTGGGCGCGGACGAGGTGTTTGACCGCCACGCGCAGCGCTTCGAGGACACGGCCCGCGGCGTGGACCTGGTGCTGGACCTGGTGGGCGGCGAAACGCTGGACCGCTCGTGGCAGGTGCTGGCGGCCGTGGGCGCCATCGTCAGCACCGCGGCGCCGGATGTGACGGCCCGGGCCCCGGCCGGCCAGCGGGGCCTCTGGTTCATGATGACGCCGGACACGGCACGGCTGGCCGAGCTGGCCGGTGCGGTGGCGGCCGGCCGGCTGCGCTCGACGGTGGCCGAGGTGGTGGGCTTTGCCGAGATTCCCGCGGCCATTGCCCGCAATCAGGCCGGGCATGCGCCGGGGAAGATGGTGGCCGACTTCAACCGCTAAGCCCGGCGCTCATCCGGTCAGAACCGATAGAGATACCCGAATCTGGCGCGGGCGATGTTGTTGCGGCCGACCAGCGGGCTGTCGGTGATGCCGCTGCCCAGATGCGTGCCGCCGACCTCCAGCAGCAGCATCTGGTGTGGCGCCAGCAGGTAGGCGGTGCGCAGGTTCAGGTCCAGGTTGACGGTGGCCTTGCCGTCGTATTGCGGGCGGCCCTGCAGCGCTTCTTCGGCCGTCACGCCGTAGTCGTAGGCCACCACTTTCTTGTCCAGCCAGGTGGCGCCCACGCCGGGGGTGAACATGAAGCGGCCGGCGCGGAATTCCCTGGACAGCATCAGCCTGGCCTGCAGGCCTTCGCTGTTGCCGGACACATCGCGCAGCAGCTCGGCCTGCAGTTCGAACTCGGGCGCATGCCAGCGCGCCGAGCCTCCCAGCCAGGCGCCGCCCTTGCGGTCTTCCATGCCTTCGAGGATGGGCGCGTCACCGCTCTTGTAGGCAGCGCCCATGTAGCGCGCGCTGAGGGCGAACGAGACCGGGCCGGCGTCCGGCAGCTTCAGGTCGATGCCTGGGCCGGCCACGCGCACGTAGCGGTTCTCGAACAGCAGGAAGGGCAGCGCGCACCTTGCGGTCCGCGCCCTCGTAGGCCCGGTTCTCAACGCCGACGCCCAGGCCGAGGCCCCACTGCGTGGCGTTCGGGTCGCGTTCGCCAGGCATGTCCTGGGCCAGCGCAGCTTGCAAGGGTGCGGCCATGCCGATGACGGCAGCGAGACAGATCAGAGGTTTCATGAGGTGAAGGTAGCAGAGTGGGAAGAAGCGCCGGTGGCGGACGATGGTGTGGCCGCGCCGATCAGGTGCATGCGCTGGGCCAAATGCTTCAGCCACAGCAGGAAGTCGTCCACATAGGTGAAGACGACCGGGACCACCAGCAGGCTGAGCACGGTGGAGGTGAGCAGGCCGCCGATGACGACGATGGCCATCGGGCCGCGGAAGCTGTTGTCGTTGCCAATGCCCAGCGCCACCGGCAGCATGCCGGCGGCCATCGCGATGGTGGTCATCAGGATGGGCTGGGCGCGCTTGTGGCAGGCGTCCATCAGCGCGTCCAGCCGGCTCATGCCTTGTTGCCGGTAGGCCACCACCGCGTACTCCACCAGCAGGATGGAGTTCTTGGTGACGATGCCCATCAGCATCAGGAGGCCGATCACCGAAGGCAGCGAAAAGCCGCTGCGGGTGATCCACAAGGCGAGGAAGGCGCCGCCGGTGGACAGCGGCAGCGCGGCCAGGATGGTGGCCGGCTGCATGAAGTCATGGAACAGCAGCACCAGCACGCAGTAGATGCACAACACGCCAATCGCCATCGCAATGCCGAAGCTGGTGAACAGCTCGGCCATGCGCTGGGCGTCCCCGGTCTGCAGCTGCTGCACGCCAGCGGGCAGCGAACGCATGGACGGGAGCGCCTGCACCCGCTTGTTCAGGTCGCCGGTGGCGTACTTGCCCAGCTCGATGCTCAGCGTGACATTGCGCATGCGGTCCAGCCGGCCGATCTGCGCCAGCCCGCCGCCCATGGACAGGTCCGCCACCGAGGACAGCGGCACCGCGCCGTTGCGCCCGGCCACGCGCAGCTGGCCCAGCGCTTCCAGGCTGTCGCGCGTGCCGTCGCCCACCTGCACGCGGATGGCGATCTGCCGCTGCGCGAGGTTGAACTTGGCCATCTGCGCCGAATAGTCGCCGTGAGTGGCCACGCGCAGCACCTTGCCGATGGCCTCGGTGGTGACGCCCTGCTCGGCCATGCGCACAGGATCCGGGTGCACCTGCACCTCGGGCCGTTGCAGCGCCGAACTGTCAGACACATTGCCAATGCCCGGGATGCCGCGCAGCTCCTTCAACACGGCCTGGGTGGTCTTGTTGAGTGCGGCGGCATCGTCGCTGGCCAGCGTGATGTCCAGCGTCTGGCCGTTGCCCATGCCCAGCACCGAAACGCGCGTGCCGGGCAGGCCCTTGAGCAGCGTGCGCAGCTGCTGCTCGATCTCGGGCTGCTTGCGGCTGCGCTCCTCGCGCGGCACCAGGCTCAGCACCAGCGTGGCCTTGTTGACTTCGCTGCTGCTGGCGTCGCTCTCGGCGTCGCCGATCACGGTGAACACCTGGCGCACTTCCGGCACCTGGCGCGCCAGCCAGGTGGCGCGCTCGGCGATGTCGCGCGTGGTCTCCAGCCGCGTGCCGGGCTCCAGCGACAGCGCGATGGTGGTGAGGCTGCGGTCGGCCGCGGGCACGAAGGAGGTGGGCAGCAGCGCGATCAGGCCCAGCGTGGAGATGAAGAACGCCAGCGCCAGCGCGACCGTGGTCTTGCGGTGCTGCTGGCACCAGCGCGCCGCCTTCAGGTAGCTGCGCATCACGCGGCCGTCCTCGCCGGCCGCGTGCCGGTCCACATGCGGCCTCAGGAGATACGCCGCCATCATCGGCGTGAGCAGGCGCGCAACCAGCAGCGAAACCAGCACGGCCACGGACGCGGTCACGCCAAAGGGCTTGAAGAACTTGCCCGGCACGCCGGCCATGAAGGCCGTGGGCAGGAAGACCGCGACCAGCGTGAAGGTGGTGGCGATCACCGCCAGGCCAATCTCGTCGGCCGCCTCCAGCGCGGCCTGCATGGGGCTCTTGCCCATGCGCAGGTGGCGCACGATGTTCTCGACCTCGACGATGGCGTCGTCCACCAGCACACCCACCACCAGCGACAGCGCCAGCAGCGTGATCAGGTTCAGCGAGTAGCCCAGCAGGCTCATCACCGCGAAGGTCGGAATGATGGACAGCGGCAGCGCCACGGCCGAGACCAGCGTGGCCCGCCAGTCGCGCAGGAAGGCCCACACGACGATGACCGCCAGCAACGCGCCTTCGAACAGCAGGTGCATGGACGCGTCGTAGTTGTCCTGCGTGGGCTGCACCGAGTTGTAGGCCTCCGTCAGCCTGACCTGCGGGTGCGCGCCGGCGAACGCCTTCACGGCTTCGCGCACGTCGTGTCGCACCGAGACTTCGCTGGCGCCGCGCAGCCGCTCGATGCGAAAGCCCACGGTGGGCGTGCCGTTCAGCGCGGCGTAGGCGAAGCGGGTCTCGGTGGTGTCGCTCACCCGCGCGATCTGGTCCAGCCGCACCGAGGACTTGTGGCCGCCGGCCGAGGTGACGGGAATCGCCAGCGCGGAGAGTTCGCCGGGCGTCTCCCGCCGGCCGATGGTGCGCATGCTCTGGTTGCTGCGGCCGATCTCGCCGCGGCCGCCGGAGGCATCGGTCTGCACTGCGGCGATCTGCGCCGACACGTCTGCCGGGCTCAGGCCCATGCCGGCCAGCGCAGCCGAGTCCAGCTGCACATGCACCTCGCGCTCCACGCCGCCGAGCCGCGTGAACGCACCCACGCCCCTGACGCCGCGCAGCGCCTTGCCGAGGTCGTTGTCCACGAACCAGGACAGGTCGGCCTCGCTGAGGTGCGGCGCTTGCACGGTGTAGGTGATCAGCGGGTCGCCGGCGCGGGTCACCTTCGCGATGACCGGTGGCGCCACGTCGCTGGGCAGGTCGGCGCGGGCGCTGTCCACCGCGTTGCGCACGGCGCTCAGGTCTTCCTCGGGGTCGGTGTCGGCCTCGAAGTTGATCGTGATGCTGACGGTCCCGTCGGTGACGGTGGTGCTGATGTGCTCGACGTGGCCCAGCGTCGCCAGCTTGTCTTCCAGCTTGCGCGCGACCTCGGTTTCCAGCTGGCTGGGCGCGGCGCCTTCCAGCGTGGCGGTGACCGAGATCGTGGGCGTGTCGAAGTCCGGGAAGTTCTGGATCGGGAGCTGGCGCAGGCCCAGCATGCCGGCCACGCACAGCACCAGGAACAGCAGCAGCGCCGGGACGGGGTTGCGGATCGACCAGGCGGAGACGTTCATGGCGCGCTCCCGGCCGGGGCTGGGCGTGCTGCGGAAGCCAGGTGGACTTCCACCACGTCACCGTCCTTTAGGAAGCTGCCGCCGCCATTGACGAAGCGCGCGCCTGCAGGCAAAGCGTCCAGCACCTGCACCATGTCGCCCACGCGCAGGCCGGTCTGCACCTGGCGCTGCTGCACGCGCGCGTCGGCACCGATCTCGAAGAGGTAGCTGTTTCCGTCGCGCAGCGTGATGGCCGAAGACGGCAGCACATTCGCTCGCGCCGTACCGGTGTGGACCTCGCCGGACACGTAGAGGCCGGGCGCGGCACCGGTTTTCATCGCATCGGCCGGCAGGTCGAAATAGGCCAGGCCCATGCGCGAGCTGGCGTCCAGCGTGGGCGCCACCAGGCGCAGCTTTGCCTCGACCGGCTGGCCGCCCGGCAAATGCAGCACGGCGCGCTGGCCCACGCGCAGCTGGCCGAGCTGGCGCCCGCTCAGCTCGGCGCGCCACTCCAGGCGCTGCTGGCGCACCAGCTGGAACAGCTCGGTGCCGGTGCTGACGACCTGGCCCAGCGAGGCGGTGCGTGCGGTGATCACGCCATCGTCCGGCGCGACGATGCGAGTGTGTTCGAGCTGGATGCGCTGGCTGTCCAGCGTGGCCAGTGCCGAGTCCAGCGCGGCCCTGGCGGTCTGCGCGCTGACCTGGTAGTCCAGCACCTTCTGTTCGGACAGCGTGCCGTTGTCCCGCAGCGTGCGGGCGCGAGCGGCCTCCGCTTCGGCTTGGGCCAGCTTGGCCCGCGCCTCGGCCACGCTGGCCTGTTGGGCGCGCAGCTGGGCGCCCAGGCTGTCGCTGGCAAGCTGGGCCAGCAGCTGGCCTTTGCGCACCACGCTGCCCACGTCCACCAGCAAGGCCTCGATGCGGGGGCCGCTCACTTCGCTGGCCACGCTGGCGCTCTGCCACGCAAAGATGCCGCCCGAGGCGCTCAGGTTCACCGGCCAGTCGCGGGCCTGGGCCTGCACCGCTTCCACCGCCAGCACCGGCACCGCGGCGCTGGGCGGGTTGGCGGCTTCGGCCTTGTTGGCATACGGCCACAGCATGATGGCTGCGGCCACCAGGGCCAGCACCAGCGTGGCACCGGTGATCGAGAGATGTCGTCTTGTGAACTGCATGGGAATCAACGGGTAAGCGTTGCCGTGGTGGCTTGCGGGTCTGGCAGGCTGGTGTCCCAGCCGCCGCCCACGGCCTTGTAGAGGGCCACGCCGTAGAGCAGGCGGTCGCGCTGCACGGCGAGCAGGGCCTGCTCGGCCGAGATGGCGTCGCGCCGGGTCTGCTCCAGCGTCAAGAGGCTTTCGCTGCCGGCGCGCCAGGCGGTTTCGGTGGCGGTGGCCACGCGGCGGTAGCCTTCGGCGCTGCGCCGCAGGTCGGCCTCGCGGGCTTCGGCGCTGCCCAGCCGCACCAGGCCTTGCTCGACTTCCTTGACGGCCGTGCCCACGGCGTCCCGGTAAGCCGCCAGCGCGACCTCGTAGTTCGCCTCGGCCGAGCGCACGTTGGCGCGCGCGGCGCCGCCGTCGAACACCGGCAGCGACAGGCTGGGGCCGAAGGACCAGGGCGTGCTGTAACGCGCGGCGCCGCCCAGGTCCGCCCCGCTGCGGCCGATGGAGCCCGCCAGCGACAGCCGTGGGTAACGCCCGGCCTCGGCCACGCCCACGCTGGCGCTCGCCGCGGCCAGCGCGCGTTCCTTGGCGACCAGGTCTGGCCGCTGACTCAGCAGCGCCAGCGGCAGCCGTTGCACCTCGAACAGCGCCGGCTGCAGTGGCTGCGCGGCCCCCTGGTCCAACAGCTGCTGCAACCTGGCTTCAGGCAGGCCGACCAGCGGCACCAGGCCTTTCACGTCGATCTGGCAATCGGCCTGCTGCGACAACACGCTGGCCCGGCCGCTGGCGGCGCTGGCATTGGCCAGCGCCACGTCAGACGACGCATTGGCCCCGGCGCGGAAGCTGCCCTCGGTGATGCGGGCGGTGGCTTCGCGTGAGGCAGCGTCCGCACGGGCCAGCTTCAGCGTGGCTTCGCAGGCCCGGTAGTTGATGTAGTCGGTGGCGACCTCGGCGGCCAGCGACACGCGAGTGTCGTTCCAGTCTGCCAGCCTGGCCTGTGCCGTGGCCTGGCCAGACTCGACATTGCGCCGCACGCTGCCGAACAGGTCCAGCTCCCAGCTGGCGTCCAGCGCCAGGCTGGCGCTGTTGGTCACGCTGGTGGCCCCGGTCGCACCCATGGCCTTGGCTCGCGAACCGCTGCCCGCCAGCGTCAGGCTGGGTACCTCGGCCGCTTCGGCGCTGGCCAAAGCGGCGCGCGCCGCGCCGATCTGCGCGGCGGCCTTCTGCATCGACGGATTGCTTTTCAGCGCCTGGGCCTGAAGCTCGATCAGCAGCGGGTCCCCGAGCCGGGACCACCAGTCTTCCAGCCCAGCCGTGCTGCCACCGTGCGGCAAAGCGGCCTGCCAATCGGCCGGCACGGTCAGGTCGTCCGGCGACGGGGCCAGGTAGTCCGGCCCGACCGCGGCGCAGGCTGCGAGCAGCAAGGCTGTGAAGCCCGTCACGCTGCGCGCCAACCAGCGGGGGCAGAGGGTCGCAGAGGCAGGGGAAGAAACGGTGGCCGGAGGCATCGGGCAAGGCATGATGACGATGTCGCCATGCTGCAGTGCGGCTCCGACAAGCTGCGTCCGGGAAGTCTAAAGAAACGTAAGGAAGCGCTCGGCCACGCGGGCCCGGCGCGAAGATGCGAGCCCTCAACCTGTTGATGCCTGCCGTGTTCCGCCCAGCCTTGCTCCCCCGCCGGAGCCTTTCATGATCCCCAGCGTGTTGCTTGTCGACGATGACGTGGAACTCGTCGGTTTGCTGGCCGACTACCTTCGCCAGGACGGCTTTCGCACTTCGATGGCGCATGACGGCGAAAGCGCGGTGGCCGCGGCGCTGAGCCAGCAGCACGACATCGTGGTGCTGGACGTGATGATGCCGCGGCTGACCGGCATCGAGGTGCTGCGCCGGCTGCGCGCGCAAAGCCGCATCCCGGTGCTGATGCTCACGGCCCGCGGCGACGACATCGACCGCGTGCTGGGCCTGGAGCTGGGCGCCGACGACTACGTGCCCAAGCCCTGCTCGCCGCGCGAGCTGGCGGCCAGGTTGCGCGCCATCCTGCGCCGGCTGCACCCGGTCGCCGAAGAGGCCGGCGGCCCCCCCGCGCTGCGCGTGGGCGCTGGCGTGCTGTGGCCAGCACGGCGCAGCGCCGAATGGGCCGGCCAGCCGCTGAGCCTGACCGGCGCCGAATTCAACCTGCTGGCCGAACTGATGCGCCAGGCCGGCCGGCTCGTCACCAAGGCCGAGCTCTCCGAGCGCGCACTGGGCCGCCCGCTGGCGCGCTTCGACCGCAGCATCGATGTGCACATCAGCGCCATCCGCCAGAAGCTGGCCAGCTGCCAGCCGGGCGCCGACCCCATCAGGACGGTGCGCGGCATGGGCTATCAACTCACACGAGACTGAAGCGATGCAGGTTGCAATGGGCCGGCTGTTCTGGAAGTTCTTCCTGGGCTTCTGGATCGCGCTGGTGACGGTGGCGGGCTCGGTGGCCGCCGGGGTGTGGCTGGCGCGCTGGTTCGACCTGATTCCCGTCTCGGCTGCCGAGGCGCGGCGCGCGGAGGTGGTGCTGAGCGTGACCAGCGGGCTGCTGGCCTCGCACGACACCGAGGGGCTCAAGCGCGTGGCCGAACTCTTCAAGCGCGCCGGCAAACCGCCGCCCTATCTGCTGGACGCGCAAGGCCACGATCTGCTCGGCCGCATGCTGGACCCGCAGCTGGTGGCCAAGGTCCTGGCCGCCCCCGAACAGACCGACCTGAAACATGGCGGCGACAGCCTGGGCCTGATCGAGCACACGCCCACCGCTTCCGGCCAGGCCATCACCGTCTTCATGCCGGCCGACACGCTGCGTTCGACCCAAGGACCGCTGGAGCGAACGCCACCACCGGTGTGGATTCCGATCCTGGCCACGCTGCTGATCAGCACCCTGTTCGCCACGTTTGCCGCCTGGCATGTGTCGCACCGCATCCACACGCTGCAGGCCGCCTTTCGCCGCCTGGCGGACGGGCAGCTCGACACGCGGGTGTCGATGCCGCAAGGTCGTCGCCATCGTCGCCGCCGCGGTCCCGAAAACGACGACGAAATGGTCCAGCTCGGCGCGGATTTCAACCGCATGGCGCAGCAGCTGCAGCAGCTGGTCGGCGCACAGCAGCGGCTGCTGCACGACGTGTCGCACGAGCTGCGCTCGCCGCTGGCGCGCATGCAGGCCGCCATCGGCCTGGCTCGCCAGCAGCCCGAGCGCATGCCAGCGATGCATGAGCGGGTGGAGCGCGAATGCATGCGGCTGGACGCGCTGGTTGGCGAAGTGCTCACGCTCGCGCGCATGGAGACCACGCAGGCCCAGCCGCCGCGCCTGCCCATCGACGTGGTCGCGCTGATGGCCGAGGTCTGCAACGACGCCCGCTTCGAGGCCCGCGCAGCCCACCGCGACCTGCAGTTCAGCGCCCAAGGCAGCTTCGTCGCCGAAGTCAACGCCGAACTGCTCTGCCGCGCCTTCGAAAACGTCGTCCGCAACGCCGTCAAGTTCACCCGTGAAGCCACCAGCGTGCAAGTCACCGCCGAAGCCAGCAGCACCGCCCTGCTCATCACCGTCCAGGACCAAGGCCCCGGCGTGCCCGAAGAAGCCCGCACTCGCATGTTCGAACCGTTCGAGCGGCTGGGCGAGGCGGGGGTGGAAGGCTTCGGGCTGGGCTTGACGATTGCGAAGCGGGCAATTGAATCGCATGGCGGGCGCATCGAGGCGCATGCGCCGGAAGGTGGTGGATTGGCGGTGGTGATGCGGTTGGGGGCGCGAGGCTGAAGCGGTGGACCGACGACCGCCGCGCGGGCTTCCAGGCCTCTTGCGCCGGCGCCCCCTTTGCGCCCCCCTTTGCGCCCCCCTTTGCGCCTCACTGGCAACTGAAATTCGCGGCGTCATCCAGGCTGCCGCTGCCCTGGTAGCGGGCGACCTGGGGTGACGGGCACAGCGGTCGCGTGCGGGTCGCGGACCAGGTGGCGGGCACGTCGGCGTTGACACCGCCGGCATTGCCAGGGCCGCGCGCAGTGGCGGTGATGGCGCCCGGCGCCTGGCCCTGCTCCACCCATGCCACCAGTTGCGAAAGCATGTCGAATTGGTCGGTGGCCGGGCCGCCGGAACAGTGGTTCATGCCGGGCACGCTGTAGAAGCGTGCGAAATCGCTGGCGTCCCCGCCGTTGGCCTTGGCCAGTGCCTGGTACCAGTTCAAGGTGTCGTCGTGGCTGAAGATCGGGTCGGAGGCACCATGGTAGACCAGCATCTTGGCGCCACGGTACTTCAGCGTGGACAGCTCGGTCTCGTTGGGCGGCACCATGAAGTGCCAGGCCGACTCGGTGAAGACGGCCGTGGTGGCCATCACGCGGGCCAGCATCTGGTCGATGCTGCCCGTGGCGGCGAAGGTGGTGGGCACGAAGGTCGCGGCGTCTTCTGGCGGGGCCTGCCAGACCTGGCCGACAGCCACGGAATCGCGGGTGGCGGGCGCAGAGAATTTCCATGAGGCCCAGCCGTTGGTGGCCAGGCCTGCGTCGTACGGCCAGGCCGCGTAGACCAGGCTGCCGTCGCCCGCCTTGGCGCCAGCGAATAGTTGCTCGATCACCGCCTTCTGTTCGCTGCTGAGGCAGGTGCCGTCCCGAGTGCCGGCGCAGGTGGGCACGTCGCGGTCCAGGCTGAAGGCGCCACGGCAGGCCGCCACGTCCTGCACCAGGCCATCTGTCGCGCCATCCAATGCATCGCACCTGGCCAGCACGGCATTGCTGACCAGCGCACGTTCGGCCTGGGAGAACCCGGTGGACGCATCGCCACTGGTGCTGGCCAGGGTGAGGTACTGCTGGTAGCCGGCGATGTTGGCGATGGCGGCGCGCGGCAGGTGGAAGCCTGGGTCGCCTACCAGGTAGCCGTCGTACTGCTCGGCATCGCGGGCCGCAGCCACCATGGTGTGGCGGCCGCCGTTGGAGCAGCCGCCGATGTAGGCGCGGTCGGGGGCGCGGCCATAGCTGGCCTGCACGAGTTGCTTGGCCATCGGCGTGAGCGTGCCCACGGCCTGGTAGCCATAGTCCAGCCGGGCCTGTGGGTCATTGCCGAAGTTGGCGGCACCCGGCGCGTTCTGCGCATTGCTGTGGCCCGCATCGGAGCTGAGCACCGCGAAGCCCTGCAGCAGCGCGCCGGTCAATGGACCGCCGCCGAGGCCGCCCAGCGCGGTGACCACCGCGCCATCCAGGCCGCCATTGGCCTGGTAATAGAAGCGGCCATTCCAGGCCACTGGCAGGCGCAGCTCGAAGCCGATGGCATAGCTGCCGTTGGTACCGGTGCGGGCGTTCATCGTGCCAGTGACCAGGCAATGCGCCGGCACGGGCTGACCCGCCACGGTCAGGGTCCCGGCCGCCACATCGGTGGCCGCGGTCAGGATGGTGTTGGCAAAACCGAAGCTGGCCACCAGCGTGCTGCACTGGCTCAGCGTGCCGGCGCTGGCCGGGCTCAAACGCGCGATCGGACGGTCACTGCCACCGCAGGCACACAGCGTGGCCGAGGCCAGCAGCGAGGGGAGGAAAAGAAAGGGAAAAGATCGCATGGCGAGGGCTCCAACGATGAGGTTCAGGCGCCGCGCCTGCGTCGCCTCGTGGCGAAATTTATTTCATCAACTAAATCAAATTAATGGCGTTATCCCCTAAGACACGGCGAAATCTCCACGAATTAGTTTCAGTAGGTTAATCAGATAAGACCAACCCACCAAGGCCAAGGCCGCCTTCCGGCCGTGCGTGCTCATCGCTGGACAAGGGAAAGCCCGGCGTCAAATTGACAACCTACCAACTAGTCGGTAGACTGCAATTCATGGCTGACGATTCCACCCTCGACCGAATCCTTCGGTCCGCGCACCAGCTCATCCTGCAGCGCGGCTTTCATGGCTTCAGTTATGCCGACGTGGCGGACCAGGTCGGCATCCGCAAGCCCAGCATCCACCATCACTTCCCGACCAAGGTGGACCTGGTGCGCACCTTGGTGGCGAACTACCGGCAAGCGGCCGCTGCCGGGCTGGCGGCGATCCGCACCAACGTGGCGGATCCTGCCGCACAGCTGCGGGCCTACGTAGGCTACTGGGAACGCTGCGTGGCGACGGACACCGACCCCTTCTGCCTCTGCGCGCTGCTGGCCGCGGAGCTGCCTTCGCTGCCACCGGAAGTGGCGGCGGAGGTGCGCGGCCACTTCCAGGCCCTGGTCGCGTGGCTGCAGGCCGCGCTGCAGGACGGCGCGGCCGGCGGCCAGCTGCGGCTGAGCCAACCCGTCGAAGTGGAAGCCCACACCTTCATGGCCGCCGTGCATGGGGCGCTGCTCACGGCCCGTGCCGCAGGCGAGCCCAGCCTGTTCGGCAGGGTCATGTCCTCCCACCTCCAGCGACTCACGCCTTCGGCGTAGCACGCCCTTCACTCGAAAGACCTAGCCTCATGCCTACCCCGTCCATGCGAGCCGCCGACACCCGTTGGCTGACCCTCTACAGCTTCACCCGCGCCGCGTTTTCGTTCGCCTGGGTCGCCGCAGCCATTGCGCTGGGCCGCCACGACGCGATGATCGCCGCCGTGCTGTTGTGCCTGTACCCCGCCTGGGATGCGGCGGCGAATTACCTGGACGCCATCCGCAGCGGTGGCCTGAAGCGCAACCCGACGCAGGCGATCAATGTCGCCGTGAGCGCCTTGACGACGCTGCTGGTGATCGCGGCAGTGCAGCACAGCCAAAGCTGGGTGCTGGCGATCTTCGGCGCCTGGGCGATTGGCGCGGGCGTGTTGCAGCTCGCCACCGCGGTTCGCCGGTGGAAGAGCCACAGCGGCCAGTGGGCCTCGGTGCTGAGCGGCGCGCAATCTGCGCTGGCCGGCGCGTTTTTCATCCAGCAGTCGTTTGCGCTGTCGGCGCCGCCCATCGTGACCCTCGCGGGCTACGCGGGCGTGGGGGCCGCCTACTTCCTCATCTCGGCGATCTGGCTCGCGGTGAACGCCTCGCGAAGCCGGGCACGCCAGGCCGCTGGCACCTGAGGCAGGCGCGCTCGCAAGCTCACATGGTCACATCGCGCGGCCGTCGTGGTGTGTGACAGGCAAGGCCGCGAGGTCGATGCCTTCGATGCAGCGCACATTGACCGCGGCCATCTCGTCGCCATTCGGCGCCTTGCCTTCGCCATACGGATGGATGCCGCAGGTGGGGCAGAAGCGGTGCTGGATCACATGCTTGTTGAACAGGTAGACGCTGGTGTCCTCCTCGGGCGTGAAAAGGCGCAATGCGCTGCGCGGCACGAACCACATCAGCGTGCCCTTGCGCTGGCACATCGAGCAGTTGCAGGACATGACCGAGGTGAGCTCGCCTTCGGCCTCGAACTTGATGCGGCCGCAGTGGCAGCTGGCCTGGTACACGGTGCTGGGCATGTCATGCCTCCTGAGGTTTGCGTTGCAGGAAGGCGCCCAGCGCCTCGAAGGCGGGCTGCCAGCCGCGCTCGTGGTTGGTGGCGGCCTGGGCGTCGAAGAAGCGGTCGTGCACGAAATGCATTTCAGTGCCTGCGCCGCCATCCACCGCGGCCAGCGTGACGCTGACGCGCGAGACGCGCTCGGGCGTGCTCTGCCAGGCCCAGGTGAAGACCAGCCGGCTGTGCAGCTCGACTTCCTGGTAGACGCCCGAGACTTCGTTCATCTCGCCGTTGGCGCCTTCGAACGCAATGCGGTAGCGCCCGCCCACGCTGAGGTCGATCTCGGCCACGGTGGGCGCGCGGTCCTCGCCCGGATGGCCGAACCACTGGCTCAGCGCTTGCGCCTCGGTCCAGGCGCGCCAGACTTTTTCGGGCGGGACGCGGTAGCGGCGCGTGAGGCTGACTTGGCCTGGGGCTTCGCCGAGGACGGCGGCACGGGATTGGGGCTGGGCAGCGGGCATGGCGTCGATGCTTCCTGTTGGTGGAGAAAACGATCGAGCGCGTCGAAGCGCTCGGTCCAGAAACGCTCGTAGCGGGAGATCCAGCGCGCCGCCGCCTGCATGGGCGCGGCGTCCAGTTCGCAGCGCACCACGCGCCCGGCCTTGGCGCGGGCAATCAGGCCCGCGGCTTCGAGCACGGCCAGGTGCTTCATGAACCCCGGCAGCGACATGCCATGCGGCTGCGCCAGCTCGCTGACGCTGCAGCTGACCTCGCCTTGCTGCGCCAGGCGCTCCAGCTGCACCAGTACGCTGCGCCGCGTCGCGTCTGACAGCGCGGCAAAGACCAGGTCGAGTTGGGTGGCTTCACTGTTAACCATTTGGTTTAGTGTTAGCCAGGGCCTCGGCCTTGTCAAGTCATTGTCTTCACCAGATCAGCTGCTCACAGGCTGCCGAGGTAGGCGCAGAACATGTCGGCCATCGCGTTGGCGTAGGACTTGATCTCCCTCGGCGTGCGCGGGCTTTCCGAGAACTCCTTGCCGACCGCACCCAGCGTGGTGGTGATGAGCTCTGCCGCCAGCGTGCGCGTGGCCTTCGATGCGCTTGGCAGCGCCTCGGCCATGAAGCGCTGCACGGTGCGGTTGCCGGACGCGCGGGCCTCGTGCGCCTCCGGTGCGTCGCGGTACAGCGGCGCGGCGGCAGCCAGCGCGGTGCGCACCTCGGCCTCGTCGCACTCCGAGCGGATGAAGGCATGCACCAGCACCCGCAAGCGCTCCAACGGCGGCTGGCGGGTGTCTTCCAGGATGCGGCTCAGCATCTCGGTGGTCTGCCGCCATTCGTCGCTCTGCAGGCGAAACAGGATGGCCGCCTTGTTCGGGAAGTACTGGTAGACCGAGCCGATGCTGACGCCGGCCCGCTCGGCCACGCGCGTGGTGGTGAAGCGGCGCGCGCCTTCCTTGGCCAAAACCTGAAGGGCCGCTTCGAGGATGGCGGCAACCAGGTCGTTCGAGCGGGCCTGCTTGGGCTGCCTGCGCGAGGCGATAGGGGCGCTGGGGCGGGTGGTCATGGCGATGGCTCCAAACGCGAATGGAAAACTTGAATGTTTCTTCATATTATTCCGCCACTCGGCGCCATGACGAAGGAGACCGTCACGGTCACACCCACCTTCCTGCCCCTTGCAGCGCCGAGGGAAATCGACAGCCGCCAGCCAGCTTGGCCGTAAGCGTTCACGTCAGTCAACGCACTCACCGATCTCGCTGATCGGGGTGTGCGCTTGCCTGTGCTTTCGCCTGCCGCATCCCGTCGACGCGAGACCCACTGGACATGCATGCCATGCGTTTCTCTTCTTTCTCGACCGATGCCCCCGCGCAGCGCCAGCTGCTGCTGCTCACCGCGCTGCTCTTCGTGGCCTATCTCTGCGTGGGCATGGCCCTGCCGGTGGTGCCGGTCTTTGTCACCGGCCGGCTGGGCCTCGGCCATGCCTGGGCCGGGCTGGCCGTGGGCATCGCCTTCCTCGCGACCATCCTGACGCGCGGCCACGCCGGCAGCATCGCGGACCGGCGCAGCGCCAAGCTCGCGGTGTCGCGCGGGCTGCTGTTCTACATCGCCGGTGCACTGGCCTCGATGGCGGCCGGCATGGCTTCGCTGCCTGCCGTGGCCGCTTTTGCGGTGCTGGTCGCCGGCCGGCTGTTGCTGGGGCTGGGCGAAAGCCTGGTCGCGGTGGGCGTGATCGCCTGGGGCATCGGCCTCGTCGGCCCGGCCCGCTCGGGCCAGGTGCTGGCGCTGGTGGGTGCGGCCATTTATGCGGCGCTGGCCGTGGGCGGGCCGCTGGGGCTGGTGCTGCAGCAGCAGGTGGGCTTTGCGGGCGCGATGGCTGCGAGTGCGCTGTTGCCCGCACTGGGCTGGCTGGCGGTGCGTGGCCTGCCCGTGGTGGCGGTGCCGTCAGCTGCGCAGCGGCCTTCGCTGCGCAAGGTGCTGGGCCAGATCTGGGCCCACGGCCTCGTGGTCTGCCTGCAGGGCATTGGCTTTGCGGCCATTGGCGCGTTTTTCAGCCTGAGTTTCCTGGACCGCCACTGGCCGCATGCCGGCCTTGGGCTGACGGCGTTTGGTGCCGGCTTTGTGCTGGTACGCGTGCTGTTCGGCCGGCTGCCGGACCGCATCGGCGGGCTGCCAGTGGCCATCGGTTCGCTGGTGGTGGAAACGCTGGGCCAGGGTTTGATCTGGCAGGCCACCACGCCGGCCCTGGCGCTGGCTGGCGCCTTCCTGACCGGCCTGGGTTGCTCGATGATCTTCCCGGCCATGGGCCGCGAGGTGGTGCAGCGCGTGGCGCCGCCGCTGCGCGGCACGGCCATGGGCGGCTTCTCGGCCTTCCAGGACCTGGCCTACGGCCTCACCGGGCCGTTGGCCGGGCTGCTGGCGGACAGCGCCGGCCTGTCCAGCGTGTACCTGGTGGGCTGCCTGGCTGCGGCGGCCGGACTGCTGGTGGCGCTGTGGTTGCGATTGCGGGAAAGCGCCCAGGCACGGTAGCAGCGGCCGGTTGGTGAAGGCCGAGGCGCTGCGCTGGGCCGGCGGGGTCAAGGCCAGCGGCTTCCAGGACGAGTGAGGGCCCGCCGTAGGTCGGGCCCTACGCCAGCCTCCGCGCTTGGCTGATGCGCGGCCAGGGAGCGGGCCCCTAAAGTGCAATCCACGCCGTGCCCTGCCCCCGGCGTTCAAAGGAGTTCCCCATGTCGTTTGCAATCTTCCTGATCGGGCTCGTGCTGCTGGTGGCCGGCGTGGCCTGGGGCATGGTCGCAGTGGGCATTGCGCCGCTGTACATCGGCATCACCTGCCTGATCGTGCTGGGCATCGGCATCATGTCGGCCGTCTCGCGCACACGAACCAAGGACGTGTCGAGCTGACCCCTGCTCAAACCGGGAGCACGGCAAGGAAAACGCCACAGCCACAAGGACTTGGCGCCGCTGGTCACGGCTTGGACACAAGCTTGTCCACAGCGGCTGTGGACGGTGGTTGCCGCTTTTTTCAGCGTGTGGCGGCGTCCATCCCGGCAAAAATCTCGACCGCCCAATCCACGAACACACGCAGCTTGGCATTCAGCTGGCGATTGCCGGGATAGACCAGGTGCAGCGGCGTGAGCGGGCGGCTCCAGTCCGCCAGCACCTCGCGCAATTGCCCGCTCTGCAGGTAGGGCGCGGCCCTGTAGCCGACCACGCCATGTCCAGCCAGCGCTCGCGGTGCAGCGGCGGCCGGCAGCAGCTCGGACGGATGCTTCGGCGTGCCACGCGCCTGCAGGTACCGCGGGCTGAACCCGCGCCCATGCGGATGCAGCCTCGGGGCTGCGCCCGCGCGGGCCACGCTTTCGTCCGTCGATTTCGGTGCTCAATCCCGGGGCACCGCAAGCAAAGCCCAGCGGCGACAAGGACTTGGCGCCGCTGGGCACCGCTTGGGCACATGGTTGTCCACAGTGGCTGTGGATGGGATCCGATGCCACGCCGCTGAGGGAGCTGCCTCAGTTCAAGGGCGCATCGAATATCAGCGCCAGACGCTCTGCTGCATCCCGCAGGGGCACGAAAAACGCCAGGCCGGATGCGCTGTTCAGCTTGAAGGTGGTGATGCCCACTGCATTGCCCGCAGCATCGAGCAGCGGACCGCCGCTGTTGCCGGGATTGACGGCCACGTCGCTCTGGTAGAAGCGGACGCCCTCAGACTCACGCACGCCGCTGAGCACGCCACGCGTGAACGTGCCAGCCAGCTTCTGCGAGAGTGGCGTGCCGATGGCGTAGACATCCTCGCCGACAGCAGGGTCCGCAAGCCGCAGGCTCAGCGAAGGAACCGCGACGGACTCGGTCTTCAACAAGGCCACGTCACGCGGGCCATCCTCGCGGACCAGTTCCCCAACAACCTCCTTGCCATCGTCCAACTTGATCTTTACGTACTTGGATTGCCCCACCACGTGCTTGTTCGTCAGCACGTAGCCATCGGACACATAAAAGCCGGTACCCGACCCCTTGTCGCTCAAGATGGTCACGACGGCGGTGCGCAATCGAGCAGCATTGGTCTGCGTGCCACCCAGTTGGACACGACTTGCTGGCAGGTGCATCGGCGACAAAGTCACCGGCGGCAGCGCTGGCAGGTTGCCTGAGAAGATGGCCTTTGCGTCCGCGTCAGTCAACAGGTCGCGCAGGTTGCGACCGAACGCGCGCAACATGAAGTCGCGCCCCGTGATGTTCTCGAAGCCAGGGATGCGCTCCGCAGAAGACACCGTCTTGCTGAAGACGACGCGCTGCTGTCGTGTCGAAAAAAGGTCCCACTTGATCGTGAGCTCAATCACACCCTTGCGACCGCTTGGATATGTACATTCCGAATCGTTGAAATTGGAGATCACACCGCCGACTCGAAAATCGGCATCGGAGGGTTGCGACGTGTCGAACGCAGACACTTCGGTTGAAGAACCGGTCAATCCTTGGGCCTTCAACTCGATTTTGAAAGCTGCTTCCGCAAAGCCACTGACCACCGACTCAAAGCGATCTGAAGCATGTTGGTCACCATTGTTGAAGCAGAAAAACCCGCCTTCCAAATGCCCGATCTTTTCACCCGGAACAATCTTCGACCGAAGCTTGGCGAATTCGATCTTCGGTGTTGCGGCAGCCTTGGCGGGCTCAGCCGGGGACGACGGCGCAGTCGAGGCGTCTGCTGTTGGATCCGCCGCAGTCGCAAAGCCGCTAGCTACCGTGGATAGGATCGCAACAAACAAGGCTGGCGCGAGCAGACGATTTGAGGTCATGGTTTCTCCTTGAGCCCTCGCCGGGCTCCGCAAAAATTTTGAGACTGGCGCGTCCGGCAATCAAAAGAGGGTGCGCGGCAATCGGGTAAACGGGGTCAGCAAGTCTCTCCCGCGTTGCCGCAGAGAGTTGCCAATGAACGCGGGCCGTGAATATGAAACTTGCCCGACTGTCCCTCGGTGACAACCTGGTCGGAGGGTGCAGCACCGATGCTCGACATCGCTGCGGGGCAAGACTACGACCAGCCGCCGTCACAGGCGACCACCAACATCGGCAAGCCAAGTAGCCATGCCACGGGCGCTTCTTCATTTCGACTCCCTCAAGGCCCGTGGCACGCATGGTGCGGGGCACTCCCTTTTGAATGACAAATCCACGTGGCGCGACCCGTGTTTTTATGGTCGGTTTGGAAAGCGCGACGGAATCTAGCATCCGCGCGATGGCGCTATCTCAGGCTCTCTTCCCCTTACTTGGGGGATCGCGGTCTGAAATTTAACAAATCGCGAACTACTTCACGACTCTTAACACTAACCGCCGGCAGCAAATCGGCTTGGTCAGCTCACGCAACCCCGCGCATCCACCGCCCACACCGTCTCGACCACCCCGTCGCTCAAGCCCCCGCGCACAGCGACAAGGTGGTCGTGCAAATTGACCGTTGGGTCGCAGTGCCCCGGCACCAGCCAGACGATGTCGCCGAGCTGCGGCAGCACATCCGCGCTGGCATGCGGCGCGGGATGCAGGATGCCGTGTTCGTCGCCGCCGTTGGTGACGGTCAGGTCGCTGCGCTGCCAGACCGTTGGCAGGCCGCTGTCGATGGCGTAGGTCTTGTGGCCAGCGTCGACGACGGCGTGGGCCTCGCCGCGGCTGATGACCTGGCTTTTGATGAACAGTGCCTGCTCGAAGACCGGGGCGCCGGGGGCGGGTTGGTTCTCGGCGTAGTCGCGGTCCATGAAGAGGTAGCTGCCGGCTTGCAGTTCGCCCCACAGGCCGCTGGCGGCTTCGAAGGTGAAGCTGCCGGTGCCGGCACCGGTGACGAGCGGGCAATGGATGCCGGCGGCTGTGACCGTGGCCTGTGCGGCGCGGGCCAGTGAGGCGGCGTGGTGGATCGCGGCCTCGCGCTCGGCGGCGCTGCGCAGGTGTTGCGCGCGGCCGTGATAGGCCTGCAGGCCGGCGAAGCGCAGGCCTGCAGAAGCGTGCGCGACGACCTGCTGCGCCAGCGCGCCGGCGGCAGTCGGCGCCACGCCGCAGCGGCCCTGGCCGACATCGACCTCGACGAACACGTCGATCTGGCTGCCGGCAGACTGCATGGCCAGCGCCAGCCGCTCGACGCCGAGCTTCGAGTCGACGGCGATGGCCAGCGTCACCCGGCCGGCGAGTTCGGCCACCCGGGTGAGCTTCGCCGGGTCGATGACCTCGTTGCTGATGAACAGGTCCGTGATGCCGGCCGCCGCCAGCGCTTCGGCCTCGGAGAGCTTCTGCACGCACACGCCGACCGCCCCTGCGGCGATCTGCAGCTTGGCAATGGCGGCGCACTTGTGCATCTTCGCGTGCGGCCGCAGGCGCAGGCGGTGCTGGCGCGCGAAATCGGCCATGCGCTGCAGGTTGCGCTGCATCGCGTCGAGGTCCACGACCAGGGCGGGCGTGAGCAGGGCGGCGATGTTGTCGCCGGGTGCGGGTGGGGTGCAGGGATGCTTGTTCATGCGTCGTTCGGACAGTGCTTTGCCAGCAGTGTGGCAGGCCTTTCGCGGCATTGGGGACAATGCAGCCTCGGCGCGCTGGCGCTGGCCTTGCCCTGCAAGCATTCACTGCTTTTCGACTGAACCTCTTGACTCCACGCCCCGGCATTGGCCGCCTGCTGTACTTGACAGCCTTCCTGCTGGCACTGGCATGCAGCAGCTTCGCGGCGCGTGCGACGGCGCCGCCGCTGAGCGAGTTCATGCACATCTCGCGCACGGTGACCGACGGGGCGCCGGCCGACATCTGGACGCTCGCGCAGTCGCCGACCGGCTCGCTGTGGCTGGGCACCGGCCTGGGCCTGTACCGCTTCGACGGCGCCCGCTTCGACCGCTACCCGCTGCGCGAGGGCCAACGGCTGCGCTCGACCAACATCAACGCCCTGAAGGTGCTGCCCAACGGGGACATCTGGCTCGGCCTCTACACCGGCGGGGTGGTTCGCCTGCGCGACGGCATGGTGACGGCCTACGACCAGGCGCAAGGCATGCCGGCCGGCCGCGTGCTGCGCATCGTGACCACGCCCGACGGCGCGCTGTGGGCGGCCGCTGGCGAGGGCCTGGCGCGTTTCGACGGCCAGCGCTGGCAGCGCATCGGCAGTGACTGGGGCTTTCCTGACGACGGCGCCGACGGCCTGCTGACCGACCACCGCGGCGTGCTGTGGGTGACCACATCCAACACCTTGTTCTACCTGAAACCGGGCGAGCGCCAGTTCAGGCCCACCGGTGAGTGGCTGATCCACGAGCCGGTGATGGCCGAGGACCGCGCCGGGCGGCTCTGGGTCTCGGAGCCCGCAGGAGGCACGCGGCCGCTGCCGGACTACGCGCAAGGCGCACCGCTGTCGTCTGCGCTGGCCCAGGCCACCGCCACCCATGCGGCGCTGCCTGCCAACCCGTTCCTCCGTGTCAAGCAGATGCTGTTCGCGCGCGACGGCAGCATGTGGATGACCGAGTCCGGCGCCGGCGTGCGGCGGCTGCGCGACCCGTCGGCCGTGCCCACCGGCCAACGCCTCGCGCCGCAGGACTCCGAACTGTTCTCCGGGCCGGACGGCCTGGCGTCCGAGGTGGTGGTGCCGCTGCTGGAGGACGGCGACGGCGACATCTGGGTCGGCACGAACTACGGCCTGGAGAGCTTTCGGCACATGCGGCTGCACCCTGTGGCCGCCTTCTCGCAGGGCGTGCCGGGCCGCCTGGCCGTCACGCCCTCGGGCAGCGGTGTGCTGGTCGCCAATCGCAACCAGACCTTGTGGCTGGACCCGCCCAACCCGCCTCAGGTGCGCAATGAGCGGCACGGCGCGCACGCGATGATGCAGGCCCCCGATGGCGCGCTGTGGGTGCTTGACGACACCATGACCCGGCTCCATGGCGGACAGCGCCAGCTCGTCGACTTCACGTCGGTCGCCAGCAGCGTCTCTGAGCGAGCCTTTGCCCCCGACCATGCGGGCGGCGCCTGGGTCTCGCTGGTCGGCAAGGGCGTCTACCACGTCGCGCCGAACAGCGTGCAGCGCGAACAGCGCATCGACAATGGCGGCTCGCCACCGACGGCGATCACCGTGGCCGACAACGGCGACACCTGGTTCGGCTTCGATGACGAGGTGGTGCAGCTGGCCGGCGGCACACTGCGCCGCTACGGCAACGCCGACGGGCTGTTGACCGGCCGCACCACGGCGATTCACGTCGGCCGCGATGCGATCTTCGTGGCCGGTGAGTCCGGCTTCGCGCGCTTCGACGGCCGGCGTTTTTCGACCGTCTCGGCCGAGCGCGACGATGCCTTCGGCCATGTCTCCGGCATTGCCGAGACGCGCGACGGCGACCTGTGGCTGAACGGTGCGCGCGGTGTGGTGCAGGTCAAGCCGGCCGACCTGCCGGCGATGTTCGAGCAGCAGCCGCCCCGCCTGAATTACCGCCTGCTGGACTGGCACGAGGGCCTGCCTGGCATTGCCCAGCAGGCGCCGCTGCAGTCCACGCTGGTGCGGGACGCGCAGGACCGGCTGTGGTTCGCGACCAACCACGGCCTGGCCTGGCTGGACCCGGCCGAGCTGCCGCGCAACATACGGTCGCCGACAGTGGAGATCCAGCAGCTGCGGGTGGGAGACGTGCCCCATGCACCGGTGCCGGACCTGCAACTGCCGGCCGGCACGCGCAACCTGGCGATCCGCTACACCGCGCTGACGCTGGCCGTGGCCGACCGCGCGCGCTTCCGCTACCGGCTGGATGGCGTGGACAACGACTGGCAGGAGGCCGGCACGCGACACGAAGCCACCTACGCGAACCTGGCGGACGGGCACTACCGCTTCCGCGTCGTGGCGGCCAACGGGGACGGCGTGTGGAACCCGCAGGAGACGACGCTGGACTTCCGCATTGCGCCGACCTGGCAGCAGAGCCGGCTGTTCGCGCTGGCCTGCGGCGTGGCGCTGCTGCTGGTCACGGGTGGGCTCTACCTGCTGCGCGCGCGGGCGATCGCCCTGCGCGTGCGGCGCGAGCTGCAGGTGCGCCACAGCGAGCGCGAGCGCATCGCCCGCGAGCTGCACGACACCTTGCTGCAGAGCACGCAGGGCCTGATCGTCAACGTGCAGGGCCTGGCCTCGACGCTGCCGGCCGATGCGCCGGTGCGGCAGCAGATCGAGACGCTGCTGGACAAGGCCGACGACGTGGTGCTCGAAGCCCGCGAGCGGGTGCGCGACCTGCGCAGCCCGCAGGTCGACGGCACCGAGCTGGCCCAGGCGCTGGAGGCGCTGGGCCGCGTGCTGGGCTCGGGCTCGGCTGCGCGCCTGCGCGTCACCACCCAGGGCCAGCCGCGGGCGCTGCAGCGCAAGGTGCTGGACGAGCTGTACTGCATTGCCCGTGAAGGTCTGCTGAACGCCTACCGGCATGCAAATGCCAACCAGATCACGCTGGTGATCGCCTACGGCAGCGACGGGCTGCTGCTGTGCGTCTGCGACGACGGCATCGGCCTCAGCCCGCAGGTGCGGGACCGTGGTGCCGCCGACGGCCACTGGGGGCTGGCCGGCATGCATGAACGCGCCGCACTGATAGGCGCCCGCCTGACGCTGGCCAGCGAAGTGCCCACCGGCACCCGCATCGAAGTGCGGGTGCCCGCGCTGCTGGCCTACGAGGAGCCCGGCTTCGGCCACTGGCTGGCACCGCGATGGCTGCGCCGCCGCCGGGCCAGGCAGCAACTGCACAAAACCCGGGCACCCCAGACAAAAGCCTGACGCGACCGGCACTTGGCGCCACTGGGCACGGCTTTGACACAGGCTTGTCCACAGCCGCTGTGGACATCGCCAGGCCTCATTCGGCGGGCGCTGACTGCTCGAAATCGCCGCGCGCCTGCTGCAGCGGCTGCCAGTCCGCCAGGTGCAGCAAGGTCCAGCTGCTGCCCCAGCCTGCCAGCAGCGCCACCGCCAGCCGCAGCAACAGCGCCAGGCCCTGCGAGCGCAGGTTGCCGGCGGACGCCACCAGTGCGCCCATCAGGCCACCGGCGAGCAGCCCGCCCACGTGCGCGGACTGGTCCACGCCGCTGATCAGGCTGCCGGCCACCAGGTTGATCAACACCACTTGTCCCAGCGCCCTGCCAAAGCCGGCGCCCAGCCGCGACGGCTCGCGCTGCAATTTTTGCCAGGCCAGCGAGGACAGCAGCGCGCCGCACAAGGCCATGATCCCGCCCGACGCACCCGCGCTGACGACCATCCACTGCGCAGGATGGCCGCCCTGCACATACTCGCGCAGCAGATGCCAGCCGAACCAGCCGCTGCTGGCGCAACTGGCCGCCCAGCCGCCGGCCAGGAAAACCAGCAGCAGGCCGCTGCGGCCGAGCTGGCGCTGGGCGGCAGGGCCCAGCAGCCACAGCATGTACATGTTCATCGCCAGGTGCAGCAGCCCGCCGTGCAGGAAGACGCTGGCACCCAGCCGCCACAGGTCGCCGGTCAGGCTCAGCAAGGCCAGGTTGCCGCCCCAGGCCAGCATCTCCTGCGGCGAGCGCTCGATCCAGGACTGGCCGGACAAGGCCTGCACCAGGTACAGCACGACGTTGAGCAGCACCAGCGCGGCGGTGGTCAGGCCCACGCGCTGCAGGGCCGAGGGTGAAGAGGCAGTGGTCATGGCGTGGTCGCAGGTTCAAGCAGGGCCTGGCGCAGCGCGGCCACGTCCAGCCGGTCCAGGTAGCGCGGGATGTTGCGCCACAGCGTGTGGTAACCGTAGCCGCCGCGGAACATCTCGTGGCGGGCGGCGTCCTTGTCCCAGCCTTGCAGCACCATGCGGTAGGCTGCGGCGACGACACCGGTGCGGTCAGCGCCATGCCAGCAGTGGACCAGCACCGGGCCACGCTGTTCGGCGGCGCGGATCGCGCGCAGCGCCTGCAGCACCTTCTCGTCGTCGATGGCCCAGGTGTCGATGGGCACGCGGACCTGGCCGATGCCGCTGCCGGCCAGCGCACGCTCGTCGCTGTTGAAGGAGCGGAAACTGACGACCGTGCGGATGCCCAATGCGTGCAGTGCCGGCAGGTCGTTGCGCCGGGGCTGGGCGCTGCGGTACAGCGTGGGCGTGATGCGGTGCAGGTTGGCCAGCGCATGCGGCTGGCCGGTCAGCGGATCGGCCCAGTCTTCCGGCCGCACGCCGGGCACCGCGTAGTGCTTCTGCTTGGTCCGCCGGGATTCGCGCTTCATGTCCCGCCCTCGCGGCGCGGCCGGTGGCGCAGCGCGACGATCAGCGCGGCGCCACCCAGGCCGACCCAGTAATCCGTTGGCGCAAACAGCAGCCAGTGCTTGTGCCAGGGCACGTGGGCCGGGTTGAACTGCTGCCAGCCATAGGCAGGGTTCAGCACGAACCACAACCAGTCCTCGACGATCCAGAACGTCATCAGGCCGGCCAGCGCCAACGCGGCGTCTCGCCAGCCGAAGCGGCCATTGAAGGCCAGCGGCATGAAGAACACCAGCGCCATGAAGCTGAAGACCCAGGCGTGGTAGCCGGTCATCGCGCGGCCGCCCCAGAAGATGTCCAGCAGCCAGTGCGACTCGACGCGCCAGGTCGGCAGCGCCGCGGCCCAGCCGGCCGGGCCTTCAATCTGCACCTCTACGTTGGCAAAGAAGAACGCCACCACCAGCACCCACAGCAGGTAGACCACGGTACGGCGCAACCCAGTCTCTTCGCGCCCGCTCATCGTCCCAGCACCTGTTCCAGCACGCGGCGCGCCGCCTGCGGCTTGCCCAGTGCGTGGCTGGCGGCGGCCATCTGCCCGAGCTTGTCAGGCATGGCCATCAGCCGCGCCACCTTGTAGCCCAGGCCGATCGCGTCATAGGCCAGCCACGCGGCCCCCTCTTCGAGCAGGAAGCCGGCGTTGTGCTCTTCCTGGCCGGGGATGGGCGACACCAGCAGCATGGGCTTGCCCAGCGCCAGGCATTCGGAGATGGTCAGCCCGCCGGGCTTGGTGACCACCAGGTCGGCCGCGGCCATCAGCCGCTCCATCTCCTGCGTGAAGCCGATGGCGACCAGCCGCCCCGGCACGCGCTGCGCCAGCGCCTGCAGCGCCGCGTGCGCCGCCGCGTTGCGGCCGGCCACGGCAATCACCTGGAAGTCGCAGCCCGGGCCTTGCAGCGCCAGCACCTGCTCGACCATGCTGGGCAGGTCGCCCACGCCGGCGCCGCCCGAAGCCATCAGGATCACGCGGCGCACAGGGTCCAGCCCGAGGCGGGTGACGTTGGCACTGCGCGCCAATTCAGGTGCCTCAGGTTGAGAGAAGCCGGGCATGACCGGGATGCCGGTGACATGGATGCGGTCCGCTGGCAGGCCACGCTCGCGCATCCGGAAAGCCACCTCCTCGGTCGCCGCGAGGTAGCCGGCCATGCCGGGCACCAGCCACATGTTGTGCAGGTCGTAGTCGGTGACCTGCAGCCAGATCGGCGCGTCCAGCCGGCCCTTCTGCTGCTCGCGCATCAGCAGCTCGGCTGGCAGGAAATGGGTGCAGACGATGGCTTTTGGCCGCGCCTTGCACACCTCGCGCAGCAGGTCCCCGGCGCTGACGCGCTCGATGGCCCGCCGCAGCCGCTGCGAGGTGGCGCTGTGCGGCGTCTCGTCGGTCTTCTGGTGCAGGTAGGACCACAGCTCCGGTGCACGGTTGACGAGCTGGATGTACCAGTCGGTGTAGACCTTGCGGAAGCCGGCGGCGACATGCGCCATCGCGTCCACATGGGTGGCGCTGCAGGCTGGCTGCAGCGTGGCCGCCGCAGCGGCCAGCGCCTGCGCGGCCCGCACATGGCCGTTGCCGGCGCTCACGCTGAGGATCAACAGGTCCTGGGGTGTCGAGGTGCTCGGTGTCTGGTTCATCAAGTTGCTTGGCGCACGCGCCGCTGGCGCCCTCGCTGCGGGCTGTGCGGGGGATTGTGACGGGCTCCATGCCGTGGATTTGCGCAGACTGTTCCGGCGGCCCTATGATCAGCGCACCATGAAGCCCTCGCAACTGCTTGAACTTCACCGTGAAGCCTTGCGCATCCTTGTTGCCAAACAAGCCCGCCTGCGCAACCTCCGTGTATTCGGCTCCGTCGCCAGCGGGAAAGACACCGAAGCCAGCGACATCGACTTCCTGATCGAACCGCTGGATGGCGCCTCGCTCTATGACCTGGCTGGTCTGCACGTCGAGCTGGAAGAACTGCTGGGCGTGAAAGTTGACCTTGTGACCCCCAGAGGCCTGCCGAAACGCTCCCGTGACCGCATCATCAGCGAAGCCCTGCCGGTATGAATCAGCCCAGGCTGCTTGTAATGTGGACCTGAGCATCGTGTGGCACACCTGCCATCCTTGCGCAAGGTGCTCGCCCCGCTGAGAGCCACAGCACAGAAGATCGAGCCGCGCTGCGACGAAGACGGCTAGTCAACGCGGAAAGCACCTTGGCGACGCCGCGGCACGGCACGGCCTTGAGCTTGACCAACAGGTTCATCCCCTCGACGCCCAGCCTTGCAACCCGGCGTCGCGAAGGAGCAGCCTGGCCCCGGTCTGGCCGCTGTCGGTAAAATCCGACGTTTTTTCGATTGGGAACCTTGAACGGCAGCAAGGCGCAAGTGACGCGCCGCCCCCTGGTGACCGGCTCGGCGTTGGTGCGCCTGCTGGCCGCGCTGACAGACGCCGCGGACGTGCCGGCCTCGAAGGCAGCCTTCGCCGAGCGCCTGAGCGGCTGGGTGGACTGGCGTGACGCGATTTCGCTGTCTGCCGCCTTGAATAGCGCGCCCGCGGTGGCGCCAACACCCCCCCCCCGAACCCGCGCCCTGCCGCCCGCCACTGCGGCGGAGCGCGAATACCGCCGCGTGCGGGCCGAGCTGACGACCCTCGTCGAACAGGCCCCCGCCGGCAAGACCGAGCCCCGCCCGTTGAACCCGACCGCTGCCGCCAAGCGCGCCGCCCCAGAGGCCGCCGCGCTCGACTTCCCGTCCTACCGCCAGCGCTACCTCGCCGCGCAGCAGGCCATGGACGCGCAGATCAGCACGCTGCGCGAGCGCCTGCAGGCGGCCCTGGCCACCCAGTCGCCCGAGATGGCCAGGCTGGCAGCGCTGGACGTGGCGATGGCACCCATCATCGGCGCGCAGGAGCAGGCGCTGCTGGCCAGCCTGCCCGCTTCGCTGGGCGTGCATTTCGAGCGCCTGCGCCGCGCGCAGGCCGCCGAGGCCACTTTGCAGACCGAGCCCGAAGCCACGCCGTCCACCGCGTGGCTGGACCATTTTTGCCAGGACATGCGCGCGCTGCTGCTCGCCGAACTGGACCACCGCATGCAACCGCTGGAAGGGCTGCTCGCCGCCCTTCGCGGCTCGTGAACAGATTGCCATGAACAGATTCCTTCGCCTCGCCACCTTCGCTGCCGGCCTGGCCGTGGTCGGCTGGATTGCCGCCGGCTACCTTGGCACCAGCCTGCTGGCACTGGCCGTCACCGTGCTGATCGCTGCGTTCTTCCTGATGGGCGCGCTGGAGCTGCAGCGCTTCGAGCAGGCGACCGCCGGGCTGGCGCAAGCGCTGGCCGAAATGCCAGCGCCACTGCCCGAACTGCGCCCCTGGCTGGACCGCGTGCCGGCCGCGCTGCAGCCCGCCGTGCGCCGCCGCATCGACGGCGAATCGGCTGGCCTGCCCGGCCCGGCAATGGCGCCTTACCTCGCGGGTCTCCTGGTGCTGCTGGGCATGCTGGGCACCTTCCTCGGCATGGTACTGACGCTGCGTGGCACCGGCAGCGCGCTGGCCGGTGCGGCAGACCTGGCCGCCGTGCGCGACTCGCTGGCCGCGCCGGTGCAAGGCCTGGGCTTGGCCTTTGGCACCTCGGTGGCCGGCGTGGCTGCTTCGGCTGCGCTGGGGCTGATGTCGGCACTCGGCCGCCGTGAGCGAGTGCAGGTGGCGCAGCTGCTGGACACGAAGATTGCGGACAGCCTGCACGTGTTCTCCAAGGCCCGCGCACGGAACATCGAACGCGACAGCCACCGCGAGCAGACGCTGGCACTGCTGCAGCGCCAGACCGAGCAGATGCCGGCGCTGGTCGAACAGCTGCAGGCCCTGATGGCCACGCTGGCGCGCCAGGCCGAGCAGTCCAACACCCAGCTGCTGGCCAGCCAGGAACGCTTCCAGGCCCAGGCCGGCACGGCCTATGCCAGCCTCGCGGCTTCGGTCGACAAGACCTTGAAGGACAGCCTCACCGCCAGCGCCCGCGCGGCCGGCGACACGATCCAGCCCGTGGTCGAAGCCACGCTGGCCGGCATTGCCCAGGAGACCCGCGCGCTGCATGCCACGCTGGCGGGCTCGCTGCAGCAGCAGCTGGACCAGCTCTCGGCCCGTTTCGAAGCCAGCAGCAGCCGCGTGGCCGACACCTGGCAGGCGGCGCTGGGCCAGCACGAGCGCAGCAGCCAGGGCCTGAGCGAGGCGCTTGGTGCCTCGCTGACCCGCTTCGCCGACACCTTCGAGCAGCGCTCCGCATCGCTGCTGGACACCGTGGGCCAGCACCAGGCCGCATCCCAGCAGGCGCTGGCTGACGCGATGGCCGAGCTGGCGCGCGACAGCAGCGCCTTGCAGGAACGCCTGGCCAGCACTGCCACCGAGCAGATCAGCAGCGTGACCGCGCGGCTGGACGACACCGCACAGCGCGTGACCGACGGCTGGCAGGCAGCGTTGGCCCAACACCAGCGGGCCAGCGAACAGGCCGCGCACAGCACGCAGCAGGCCCTGAGCACCGCCGCGGCCAGCTTCGAGCAGCATGCCGCCTCGCTGCTGCAGACCGCCAGCCAGGCGCATGACCAGCTGCAGTCCGCCTCGGCCACGCAGGACCAGCAGCGCCTGGCCGCAATGACGCAGGCGCTGGAACAGATGGCCGCTTCGCTGCGCGCGGAATGGCAGGCGGCCGGCGCGCAGACGCTGGCGCAGCAGGCGCGCATCTGCGAGACGATGGAACGCACCGCGCGCGAAATCACCACGCAGGCCGAGACCCACGCCGCCAGCACCATCGCCGAGATCGGCCAGCTGATGCAGGCCGCGGCCGAGGCGCCGCGCGCCGCCGCCGAGGTGATTGGCGAGCTGCGCCAGAAGCTGTCCGACAGCATGGCGCGCGACAACGCGCTGCTGGAGGAACGCGCGCAGGTGCTGGAGACGCTGGGCACGCTGCTCACCGCCGTGAACCAGGCCGCGACCGAACAACACGGCGCGATCGATGCGCTGGTCGAACAGTCCGCCGGAATGTTGGCGCGCGTGGGCGAGCAGTTCGGCGCGCAGGTCGAAACCCAGTCTGCGCAACTGACCGAAGCCGCGGCGCAACTCACCGGCAGCGCCGCCGAGGTCGGCAGCCTGGGCGAGGCCTTTGGCACCGGCGTGCAGCTGTTCAGCGACTCGAACGAGAAGCTGGTCTCGCAGTTGCAGCGCATCGAAGGCGCCTTGAGCAAGTCGCTCTCGCGCAGTGACGAGCAACTGGCCTATTACGTGGCCCAGGCGCGCGAGGTGATCGACCTGAGCATGCTGTCGCAAAAGCAGATCATCGAGGAACTGCAACGCGTGTCCGGCAACCTGGCCAGCGCGGAAGCCGCTTGATGACGAGCGACGAACTGGAGATGGACGCGGGCGTCGAGGCATCTGCGCCGGTTTGGGCGGTCTTCGGCGACCTGATGGCCGGCCTGCTGGGCGCGTTTGTGCTGATCCTGCTGTTCGCGCTGGCTTCGCAGCTGGAGCTGGCCGCGCGGCTGGAAATGGAGGTCAAGCAGCGCCAGCTGGAAACCCAGCGCCGCACCGAGCTCGAGCGCGCGCTGGCGGTGCCGCTGGCAGCCGGCCGCGTCACGCTGGACCATGGCCGCATCGGCATTTCCGGCAGCGTGCTGTTCGGCTTCAACTCGGCCGAGCTGCAGCCCGAAGGCCGGCAGCTGCTGAAGAGCCTGGCGGCGCCGCTGGCGACCTATCTGCAGTCGCGCGACGAAGCGCTGATGGTCAGCGGCTTCACCGACGACCGCCTGATGCGCGGCGGCAAGAACCAGGTATTTGCCGACAACTGGGAACTCTCGGCCCAGCGCGCGCTGACCGTCACACGCACCCTCATCGAAGAAGGCGTGCCGGCTTCGGCGGTGTTCGCCGCCGCCTTCGGCGCCCAACAGCCGGTGGCCTCGAACGACAGCGCCGAAGGCCGTGCAAAAAACCGCCGCGTGGAGATGGCGCCCACGCCCAAGCCCTCGCGCGAGGCCGCCCCGTCGCCATGAACGACAGGCTGCAGGCCCTGCAGGCGCGCGGCGCGGCGCGGCTGTTGCCGGTGCGATGGCAGTTGCTGCAGTCGCTGGCCCGGCGCGCCGCCATGCATCAAGGCGCTGCGCGGCGCGTGCTGGACGAGAAGCTGGCCCGGCAGCTCGCAGCCTGTGAAGACGAACTCGAGACACGACTGGCTGCGGAAACCGGGGCCACGCCAAAGCCGATGCCCAGCCCGTTCAAGGCCTTGATGGCCGGCATGACCGAGCCCGCGCAGATGGCCCTGCCGGCCAATGCGCCAACATCCGCCCGCACCGCGCCTGGCGAGCTGAAGGCCATGCAGCTGTTCAAGCGCACCTGGTCCCGGCTCAGTGCCGAGCAGCGCCTGGCGCAGTCGCTGGCCTCGCTGCCGGACAACGCCGGCCCGCTGAACTCGCAGCACCTGGTGCACCGCTCGCTGCACCTGATGCGCGAACTCTCGCCGGCCTACCTCGAGCATTTCATTGCGCATGCGGATGCGCTGCTGTGGCTGGACCGGGTGAACATCAGCAACGGCCGTTAAGCGCGGGCCAAATGCCGTTCAGGCGAACCGTTGCAGCTCGCCAGACAACAGGACTTCCTGCCCCTGCGCCACCGGCACGCGCGCGGCCAGCGCACGCGCCACGCGCGCCGCGTCAACCGGCCGGTAGTTCGCCGGAATCAGCGGCCCCAGCCAGTGGCCGACAGTCTCGGCAATCTGCTCGCCGCGGCGCAGCGGCTGGCCCAGCGCCACACGGTCGCCGACCAGCATGGAAGGCCGCGCGATGACCCAGGCGTCGAAGCCCACGGTCGCCAGTGCGTCTTCCATCTCGCCCTTCACGCGGCTGTAGAAGACGCTGGCGTTGGCCTTTGCGCCCATCGCACTGACCAGGCCGGCACGCCGGGCGCCCGCAGCCCGCGCCGCGCGGGCCACCGCCAGATTGGCATCGAAATCCACCGCCCGGAACGCCGGCTGGCTGCCAGCGATCCTGATCGTCGTACCCAGCGCCAGGTAGACCTCGTCGACCGAGGGCAGCGGTGGCAAGGCAGCGAAGTCCACGACATGCGCGCTGAGCTTCGCGTGCCTCGCCGCAAGCGGGCGCCGGACCAATGCATGCACCTGCATGACCGAAGCATTGGCCAGCAGCAGCGCCAACAAGGCCTGGCCCACCAGCCCGGTCGCACCGGCGATCAGGACCCTGCGGCCGGGATTCACGCGAGCTTCATCGGTCATGACAGGCCTCTGGTCAGCAAAGGGGCCGATGTTAGGCGCTTGGTGCAGGCCGCTCCGGTCCGGCCTGCCTGGCTTCACTCGCCGGTCGGATGCGCGACAACCGGGCAGTCCGGCACATAGCCCGTCGGCAGCGCCGAGGGGAAGTGGTACAGGTCGAAGAAGTGCGTGAAGTTGGCGTAGCCGTTGTAGGGCCCGCTCTTGTGGTCGTATTTCTTCGCCACCCCGTGGCAGGCCACGTCACCGGAACCCTTGGCCTGGTACGCGGCAGACAAGGCGACACCGAAGTTCGCGTCGTGCAGGTCGAAGTAGTCGGCCCAGACGGTGCCCGGGCGCGGGTATTGCGCGCGGCAGTTGGTGTCGCTGTTGTCGCTGCACCAGTGCTGCAGCGTCACGCTACCGTGGCTGATCGGCTCTTCGTCGTACATCACGCGGATCGGCGGCAGCGTGGCACCGGAAGTGGCCGCTTGAACGTCTTCGAGCGCGCAGCCGGCGTCGTAGCTGTCAGGCAGGTTGTAGTTGTCCGGGTCATTGACATAAGCGCTGTAGTCCTCCGGCAGGATGAAGGTCTTCTTGACCTTGGCCTTCTTGTAGCAGCTCTGCGCCTGGTAATCCCACACCGCGCGCACCGTGCTGCTCTCTGCACGCCAGGGCTTGCCGGGCACGGATGCCGCAGCGTCGGGCCGGATCGCCCACAGCATGTTCAGCGTGCCGCGCGACTGGCCGACCAGGAACACGTTGGCCGGGTCGATGTGAAGCTCGTCCGCGTGGTACTTCAGGTACTGGACCGCATCGCGGATGTCGGTGTTGCCGGGCAGGTCGGTGGGATGGGCGGGGTCGTAGGAAGCCGTCGGATGGCGGAACTGCAGCGATGCGACGGCATAACCCGCCTGCATCGCCGGCACCAGCACGCTCTGGAAGATGGTGGACTCTTCGTAGGGCGCGTTTTTCGCAGCCCGGAAGTCTTCGGTCATGCCGGTGGGATGCGTCCAGATGATCAGCGGGCGGACCACATTGATGTCGGACGTGGGATACCAGAGGTCAGCGCGCTGCACCAGGCGGCCCTGCGTCGGTGCCGGTTCGTACCAGTCCTGCGCATCGCCGTAGCAGTAGTCCTGCGCGGTCCAGAAGGTGTAGGTCTGAGGGTTGCCGTTGTAGTCGATCACGGTGCGGCTGACCTTCTGGGGCGTGGGCACCGCTGTCGAACAGGCGATGTCGTCCGCGGCGAGCGCAGCGTGGGCCAGGCCCATGCCGAGGGCAACGCCACACAGCAGGCGAGTGGGGAAGAACAACTTCGAAAACATGGATCCTCCGATGCGAAATTCGCGACTTTAGGAGCCGCTGTTTCGCGGTGGAAGCCCCGCTTGCCCTGGAAATCCCCGTCCCCCCACGATCCACGTAAGCAAACGCTTCAGGCCCGGCACCGCAAGCCCGCGGCGGCGCTCAAAACCCGGTGGCCAGGGCCTGGACCTCGGCCATCGCACCGGCCCGCGCAGACTGCGTCCGGGCTTCCGAAATGCTGGTGCCGTCGATGCCCACCACCGTCACTTCCGGCACGCCCAGCATGCCTAGCCAGTGGCGCAGGTAGGGTGTCACGAAGTCCCAGGCGGCCGTGGGCGAGCCAGGCGCATAGATCCCGCCTCGCGCCGAGACCACCAGCGCCTTGCGGGCCTTCAGCAAGCCCTCCATGCCCTTCTGCGGGTCAGGGCGGAAGGTCAGGCCGGGTTGGGTGACCACGTCCAGCCAGTGCTTGAACCTGTAGGGCACGCCGAAGTTCCACAGCGGCACGCTGAGCAGCAGCAGCTCGGCGCGCTGCAGGCGTTGTGCGTGGCGACTGACCTCGGCCCACGCAGCCGCTTCCTCCTGCGTGTGCGGCAAACCGCTGCGGGCTGCGAATTTCGCACTCAGCGCGGCGCCGTCGAATTCGGGCAAGGTCAAGTCCGGCGTCCACAGGTCCCAGGTGTCGAGCTCGACTTCGGGGTGTCGCGTCAGGTAGGCATCCAGGAAGGCGCGGGCGACGGCGGCGGAGTGGGAGCGCTGTTGGCGCGGAGAAGATTCAATGTAGAGCAGCGTGGTCATGAAGGTCATCAGTCAAAAAGCTTCGATGGCCCGAATGCTAGGAAGCAGCGGCTGGACTGTGAATGACACAGAATCCACAAATCATGACGCAGCGTCCAAGCCTTTCTTCCGCCGCAGCGGCGCCTCCGGGCCTGGTCGACAAGTCCGTGCCGCCCCTGCCGGTGCCCGCCTTCGATGCCTTGTTCCAGGCGCTGCGCATCAAGGGCGTGGTCTATTACGCGCAGGACTTCCACGGCGACTGGGCGATGCACTTTCTCCACACCGTGCACGCGCGTATCCACGTGGTGCTGTGGGGCCGCTGCTGGTTGCAGGTCGGCGGGCAGACGCTGGCGCTGAGGGCCAACGACCTGGTGCTGATGCCCGAAGGCGTGGAACACGTGCTCGGCCACGGCGACCCTGCGCAGGCCGCGATCGCGCCCGACGCGCGCGACGTGGGTCGCATGATCCGCGCCGGCGCGCTGCCCACCCAAGGCGAGCGCAGCGCGCGCCTGATCTCCGGCCACTTCGAGTTCGACCCGCAGGTGCGCGGGCTGCTGGTGAAAAGCCTGCCCACGCTGATCCGCACCCGAGCCCGCACCGGCGCCAACCGCGAACTGGTGCACGCGCTGCCCAGCTTCATGGCGGCCGAGCTGCGCAACCGGCGGCCAGGCAGCGCGGTCATCATCGAGCGCCTGGCCGAGATCTTCCTGGTGCAGGTGGTGCGCGCGCATTTCGAGGCCGCGGCACCGGTGGCTCAAACACCGAGCCTGATGGCGGCCTTCTTCGAGCCGCGCCTGAATGCCGGGCTGAACTTCATGCACGCGCGCTGCCACGAGCCCTTGACCTTGGCGCAGATCGCCAGCGCGGCGGGCATGTCCCGCTCGGCCTTCGCGCAGCGTTTCAAGGCCACCACCGGCGAGATGCCCATGGCCCACCTGGCCGAGTGGCGGCTGCTGAAGGCCGCCCAACTGCTGGCCAGCTCCGACCAGTCCATCGCCCAGGTGGCGGCCGCCTGCGGCCACCGCTCCACCGAAGGATTCAGCCGTGCCTTCAAGCGGCGCCATGGGCAGAGCCCGGCGCAATGGCGGGCCACCGCCGCGGCGGCAGCCTGAAGTCACCGTTGTTGTTTTTCATCTGCCAGCGTCAACCGCATTGACAGAAATGGTAAAGACTATTTACAGTTCCACCCAGTTCAACGCAGCACCCGAGACTTCATCGTGACCGCCACCTTTTCGTTCCACCGCCACCGCGCCCACGGCCTTGCCGTGTGCTTGCGCGTGGGCGGCGGTTCGCGTGGCATCGCGATGAAAGGACGCGTCGGGCGCGATGCAGGCAGTCACCTGTATCGGCCATCGAGTTCGCACCAGCAGCAGGCGTGGCTGGGGGATTCGACGCATCCGGGAGAGGACCGCGCATAGCCGCGCACCCTCGTCGCTCTGTACCCACACAGAGGCCCGGACACCCGCAAGGTGCCCGGGCCTTTTTGTTTTTCCCAATCGCTCAACGGAGAGCTGCCCGAGTGGCAAGGGGCCGGCTTGCTAAGCCGAGGCCGGTGACGAGAGTCGCCGCGAGCGTTCGATCCGCTCGCTCTCCGCCAACCTTGTTTCCTCGACCCGAATGCGGTGTGGTCGAGTGGCCTCAGACACCAGCCTTTGAAGCTGGGGACCTTGGTTCGAATCCAAGCGCCGCTGCCATTCACCCAGGTCCTTGTCCACCCGCGGCCATGAAAGGAGGCCCGCCATGCATCGCCCTCACCAACACGTGTTGCAGCTCGACATCCAGGGCACGCCGCAGGCGTGGATCTCGCTCGAACAGGCTGTTGTGCACATCGCCACCGGCTCGGTCGCCTGGACCGATGGTGACGGCCCGCTGGCCACGCTGCGCGGCGGTACCAACGTCGCCAGCGGCCGGCAGTCGCTGATCAAGGTGCACCCGATCATCGCGTTGCGGGGCGCCTCGAAGCTGAACCTGTTCGACGTGGTGCCCGGCTTCACCAAGGCCAAGCTGCTGCGGCGCGACCGCATGACCTGCGCCTACTGCGGCCAGCGCTTCCAGGAGCGCGAGCTGCAGTGTGAACACATCCAGCCCGAGTCACGCGGCGGCGGCTGGACCTGGATGAACCTGGTCGCGGCCTGCGGCCCGTGCAACAACCGCAAGGCCGCCCGCACGCCCGAGGAAGCCGGCATGCCGCTGCTGTACCTGCCCTACGTGCCCAGCCGGTTCGAAAGCTTCCTGCTCGAAGGCCGGCACATCCGGGCCGACGTGCACGAGTGGCTGGCCGCGCGGCTGCCCAAGGGCTCGCGGCTGAACTGAGCCCTCGCGATTTCGCGGGGGTCTCTCAAGAAAACGCAGGGCCGCCCCAAGTTTTCTTGACCCCCTCGGGGGGCCTGGCGACCGAAGGGCGCCAGGTTTGGGGGCGCTCAACAGCGGCCGGAGCGCCGGCTGCGCGGCTGCAGCTTGTCCAGCTCTGCGATCTGCTGCTTAAGCAGGATCAGCAAGGTGCGGGCGTGCTCGACGGGCATGCGCAGGCGGCTGCTGGCAGCGCCTTCGTCGCGTGGCGGAAGGTTCACCACCGTGAGGTCCACGCGGAGTTCGATCAGGCCCATGTCGTGTCTGGCCGACTTCAGGTTCTGGACTTCAATGTCGTAGGTCTTCAAGCGCGTTCTCCTG
This sequence comes from Ideonella azotifigens, assembly GCF_021043325.1. Lineage (NCBI taxonomy): Bacteria > Pseudomonadati > Pseudomonadota > Betaproteobacteria > Burkholderiales > Sphaerotilaceae > Ideonella > Ideonella azotifigens. Next base: position 516,012 of record NZ_JAJNKD010000001.1, on the reverse strand, counting down.
CGTTCTGGGCAATGCGCGATTGTCGGCTGGCGGGGACCCGCTTGCCGCCAGCGCACCCTGCCAACCCGACCGCCCCTCGGGCACGGGTTTCCACCAAGTCCCTGAACTTGCGCTGGATCAACACCGGATCTATTATTTACCGATCGGTCGGTCAATTGTGTCTGACCTGCCACCGGTGCTTTCCCGCCCCAACACCGCGCATGGCTTCGCCCATGATGACCGGCTCACTCGGCCGGACGCTGCAGAACCCCATGAGCTCTTTCTCCAAGCTTGATCCGTCCACCCGCGTTGCCGTGATCGGCGCCGGCAGCATGGGTGCCGGCATTGCCCAGCTGGCCGCGCAGGCCGGCCATGAGGTCTGCCTGTTCGACCTGGCGCCCGGCGCGGCGGCCAAGGCCATCGCCCGCATCGGTGCGGACCTGGACCAGGCCGTGCAGCGCGGCCGGCTGACGGTTGACGAACGCGCCACCGTGGGCAGCCGCCTGCGCGCCACCGAGCAACTGGCCGAACTGGCCGGCTGCGGCCTGGCGGTGGAAGCCATCGTCGAACGGCTGGAGCCCAAGCAGGGCCTGTTCCGCCAACTGGAGGAACTGCTGGGCGACGAGGCGGTGCTGGCCACCAACACTTCGTCGATCTCCATCACCGCGATTGCCTTCGGCCTGAAGCGCCCCGCTCGCCTCGTCGGCTGGCACTTCTTCAACCCGGCCACGCGCATGAAGCTGGTCGAGATCATTGGCGGCGTGGAGACCGCACCGGCCTTGGTCGATGCGATGCGCGTGCTGTCGCTGGCCTGGGGCAAGACGCCGGTGGACGCGCCGAACGCGCCCGGCTTCATCGTCAACCGAGTGGCCCGCCCGTATTACGCCGAAGGCTTCAAGCTGCTGGCCGAGCGCGTGGCCGAAGCGCCGGCCATCGACCGCCTGCTGCGGGAGGCCGGCGGCTTTGCGATGGGCCCGTTCGAGCTGACCGACCTGATCGGCCAGGACGTGAACCTCTCGGTCACCGAGTCGGTCTTCCAGGCCACTGGTTACGACCCACGCTACGCACCGAATTTGATCCAGCAGGAGCTGGTGCGCGCAGGTCGCCTGGGCCGCAAGAGCGGGCGCGGCTTTTACGACCATGCCAAGGATGCCGCAGCGCCTGTCGTCACGCTGGTCACGCCCGCAGCCAACCCACCCTCGGTGCGGGCGCCGCGCGACGCCGGCCTGCTCGCGCCGCTACTGCAGCGCCTGGCAACAGCCGGCGTGAGCATCCACGTGGACAGCACGCTGCCAGCCGAACACCTGCAGCTTGGCGAATTGCAGCTCGCCCTGACGGACGGCCGCACCGCAACCGAACGCGCAGCCGGCAAGCCGATGCTGCTGCTGGACCTGGCGCGCGACTTCGCCAGCACCCCCCTGCTGGGCGCCGCCGCCAGCGCTGGCGCCAAGACCCACCTGGCCGACCTGGCCACGCTGCTGCACACCGCCGGCATCGGCCTGCTCGCACTGAACGACGTGGCCGGCCTGGTGGTGATGCGCACCGTCTGCTGCCTGGCCAACGAGGCCTCGGAATTGATGACCACCTCGACTACGCGCGCGGCCGACATCGACACCGCCATGCGCCTGGGCACCAACTACCCGCTGGGCCCGCTGGCCTGGGCCGACCAGCTCGGTCCCAGCCGGGTGTTCGGTGTGTTGGCGAACCTGCAGCAGCACTACGGCGAGACGCGCTACCGCCGCGCGCCGCTGCTCTCGCGCCACCACTTTGCAGGCAGCCACTTCCACGGTGAATGAGGCCGCAGAGCCCACGCCCCGGCCCTTGATTTTCGGAGAGAGACATGCCCGCCAAGCGACCCGCCCCTGGAGATCTGGAGACCATCGAGACCGCCAGCCGTGACGAGATCGAAGCGCTGCAACTGCAGCGCCTGCGCTGGACGCTGCAACACGCCTACGACCACGTGCCGCACTACCGCCAGACCTTCGATTCAGCCGGCGTGCACCCCGGTGACCTGAAGGCGCTGGCCGACCTGGCGAAGTTCCCGTTCACCACCAAGCGCGACCTGCGGGACAACTACCCCTTCGGCCTGTTCGCCGTGCCGCGCGAGCAGGTCGCGCGCATCCATGCGTCTTCGGGCACCACCGGCAAGCCGACCGTGGTGGGCTACACCAAGAAGGACATAGCCACCTGGGCCGACCTGGTGGCGCGCTCCATCCGCGCCGCCGGCGGCCGGGCGGGCGACCTCGTCCACATCGCCTACGGCTACGGCCTGTTCACCGGCGGCCTGGGCGCGCACTACGGCGCCGAGCGGGCCGGCTGCACCGTGATACCGATGTCCGGCGGCCAGACCGAAAAGCAGGTCCAGCTGATCCACGACTTCAAGCCCGACATCATCATGGTGACGCCCTCGTACATGCAGGTCATCATCGAGGAGTTCACCCGCCAGGGGCTGGATGCGCGCGAAAGCTCGCTGAAGGTCGGCATCTTCGGCGCCGAGCCGTGGACCGAGGCGATGCGGCGCGAGATCGAAGGCAAGGCCAGCATCGACGCGGTCGACATCTACGGCCTGTCCGAAGTGATGGGCCCGGGTGTGGCCAGCGAGTGCATTGAAAGCAAGGACGGGCCGGTCGTCTGGGAAGACCATTTCTACCCCGAGATCATCGACCCGCTGACCGGCGAAGTGCTGCCCGACGGCAGCGAAGGCGAGCTGGTGTTCACCTCGCTGAGCAAGGAGGCGCTGCCCATCATCCGCTACCGCACGCGCGACCTGACGCGCCTCTTGCCGCCCACGTCCCGATCGTTTCGCCGCATGGGCAAGATCGTCGGCCGCAGCGACGACATGCTGATCATCCGCGGCGTGAACGTGTTCCCCACGCAGATCGAGGAGATCGTGCTGCAGCACCAGCAGCTCTCCGGCCAGTACCAGATCGTTGTCAGCCGTGAAGGCCTGCTGGACCAGGTCGAGGTCGTCTGCGAACAGCATGCCGGCGCGAGCCTGAATGACAGCGAGCTGCGCGACATCGCCGGTTGGCTGCAGCACCGCATCAAGACCCTGGTGGGCATTTCCGTCAAGCCCAGCGTGCAGACCAACGGCAGCATCGAACGCACGCTGGTCGGTAAGGCCCGTCGCGTGGTCGACAAGCGGCCGAAGTAAGCCACGCCCCTGTCACCCATTCACCCAAAGGAACGCGCATGTACACCCAAGCCATGGACCTGATGGCCAAGGAAGGCGGCCCGGCGCAGAAGCCGCTGCGCAGCGCCGAGGAGGTGCAGCTGGAAGCCCGCTTCGAAGCCCGCATTGACGACGGCGGCTTCATCGAAGCCAAGGACTGGATGCCCGAGCACTACCGCAAGACGCTGGTGCGGCAGATCAGCCAGCACGCACATTCGGAGATCGTCGGCATGCTGCCCGAGGGCAACTGGATCACCCGCGCGCCCACGCTCAAGCGCAAGACCATCCTGCTGGCCAAGGTGCAGGACGAAGCCGGCCACGGCCTCTACCTCTATGCGGCGGCCGAGACCTTGGGCACCTCGCGCGACCAGATGTACGAGGCGCTGCACACCGGCCGCGCCAAGTACAGCTCGATCTTCAACTACCCCACGCTGAGCTGGGCCGACATGGGCGTGATCGGCTGGCTGGTGGACGGCGCAGCCATCATGAACCAGGTGCCGCTGTGCCGCTGCTCGTACGCGCCGTATGCGCGGGCGATGGTGCGCATCTGCCGCGAAGAAAGCTTTCACCAGCGCCAGGGCTACGAGGCCTTGCTGACGATGATGAACCATGGCACCGCGGCGCAGAAAGAGATGGTGCAGGACGCGGTGAACCGCTGGTGGTGGCCCTCGCTGATGATGTTCGGCCCGCCGGATGCGGAGAGCCCAAACTCGGCGCAGTCCATGCGCTGGGGCATCAAGCGCATCTCCAACGACGCACTGCGCCAGAAGTTCATCGACGCCACCGTCGAGCAGGCCAAGCTGCTGGGCGTGAGCCTGCCGGACCCGGACCTGAAGTGGAACGAGGAACGCCAGTCCCACGATTACGGCCCCATCGACTGGGCCGAGTTCTGGCGCGTGGTCAATGGCGACGGCCCCTGCAACCGCGAGCGCCTGAACGCCCGCGTGGACGCCTGGGAAGACGGCGCCTGGGTGCGCGATGCCGCCATGGCGTACGCCCGCAAGCAACAGCAGATTGACAAGGAAGCAGCATGAGCACCGGCAACAGCCAGAACCCGAAGGTCGACCCCAAGGCAGCGCAGGAATGGCCGCTGTGGGAAGTGTTCGTGCGCAGCAAGGCGGGGCTGGACCACAAGCACTGCGGCAGCCTGCACGCACCCGACGCGGCCGGCGCGATCCAGCTGGCGCGCGAGGTCTACACCCGGCGCCAGGAAGGCACCAGCGTGTGGGTCGTGCAGTCCAAGGACATCGTCGCCAGCGACCCGTCGGACAAGGACATGTACTTCGACCCGATGGAAGACAAGGTCTACCGCCATCCGACCTTCTACGAGCTGCCGGCTTCGGTCGACCACATGTGATCGGGGGCCCTGCAACATGACCGCTTCGATTCAAGTCACCACCAACCCCGCCGTGCAATACGTGCTGCGACTGGGCGACACCTGCCTGATCGCCGGCCAGCGACTGGCCGAGTGGTCGGGCCGCGGCCCGGTGCTGGAAGAAGACATCGCCTTGTCCAACATGGCGCTGGACCTGGTAGGCCAGGCGCGTGCGCTTTTGACCCATGCCAGCAAGCTCGAAGGCGCGGGCCATGACGAAGACCAACTGGCCTTCCTGCGCGACGAGCGCGACTTCCTGAACCCGACCCTGGTCGAGCTGCCGCGCGGCGACTTCGCCGTCACGGTGTTGCGCAATGCCATTCTCGCCACCTTCCTGAAGCAGCTGTGGATCCGCCTGCAAGGCTCCAGTGACAGCGAGCTGGCCGGCATTGCCGGCAAGGCCGTGAAGGAAGCGCGCTACCACCAGCAGCACGCCGCAGACTGGGTGGCTCGCCTGGGCGACGGCACCGATGAATCGCGCCGCCGCATGGAACGTGCGCTGCGCGACCTGTGGCTGTACGTGGCCGAGCTGTTCGACGCCGATGCGGTGGACGAAGCGGCGGCTGCCAGCGGCCTGGGCCCGCGCTGGTCCGACGTGCAGGCCGCGTGGACCGCCGAGATGGACCAGATCCTCGAAGGCGGCAAGTTGCAAGCGCCCAAGCTCGGCGCCTTCCGCAGCGACGGCAAGCGCGGCCGCCACAGCGAGCACATGGGCTACATCCTGGCCGAGATGCAGCATTTGCAGCGCAGCTTCCCTGGAGGCGTCTGGTGAACCTGGTCGCGCCGCCGAAACAGGACACGGCCCGCCTCGAACAGGTCTGGGCGGTGCTGGACACCGTGCTGGACCCGGAGGTTCCCGCCGTCTCGGTGCGCGACCTGGGGATCGTGCGCGACGTGATCGCCACCAGCGACGGTGGCATCGAGGTCGTGCTCACACCCACCTATTCCGGCTGCCCGGCCACCGAGGTCATCGAGCGTGACGTGCTGGCTGCCGTGCACGCAGCGGGCCTGGGCCCCGCCCGCGTGCGCCTGCAGCGCGCCCCCGCCTGGACCACCGACTGGATCAGCGAAGCCGGCCGCCAGAAGATGAACGCCTACGGCATCGCGCCGCCCGGGCCGGTGCTGGACCAAGGCGAGTCGCTGGTGCGTGTCATCCCCCGGCTGGCCTGCCCGCGCTGCGGCAGCAAACGCACCGAGCGCCTGTCCGCCTTCGGTTCCACCGCCTGCAAGGCCCTGTACCGCTGCATCGCGTGCCAGGAGCCTTTTGAACACTTCAAACCCATATGAGCGGCCTGCACTTCCACCCTTTGCGCGTGCGCGCGCTGCTGCCAGACACCGACGAAGCCACCATCGTGTCGTTTGAGGTGCCTGAATCCCTGCGCGAGCAGTTCCGCTTCAAGCCTGGCCAGTACCTGACGCTGCGCACCGAAGTCGACGGCGTGGACCTGCGGCGCTCATACTCGATTTGCTCGGCCAGCGGCGACGAGCTGCGCGTGGGCGTGCGCAAGGTGCCGGGCGGCGTGTTCTCCACCTGGGTCAACGAACACCTAAAGCCGGGCGACCTGCTGCAGGTCATTCCGCCGCAGGGGCATTTCACGGTGCCTGCGCTGCCGGCGGCTGACGCGCCAGCGCGCCACTACCTCGGCATTGCCGGCGGCAGCGGCATCACGCCCATCCTGTCCATCATGAAGACGGTGCTGGCCGAGCAACCCAAGGCCCGCTTCACGCTGATCTACGGCAACCGGCAGCAGAAGTCCACGATGTTCAAGGAAGAACTCGAGGACCTGAAGAACCGCTACCTGACGCGGCTGGTGCTGCACCACGTCTTCTCGCGCGAAGTAATGGACACGCCGCTGAACGGTGGCCGGCTGGACCGCAACAAGCTGGCCGAGTTCTTCCGCACGCTGGTGAACCCCGCAGGCATCGACCACGCCTTCGTCTGCGGCCCGTTTGGGGTGAACGACGAAGCCGAGGCCGCGTTGCGAGCCGCTGGCCTGTCGGACGACCAGATCCACATCGAGCGCTTCGGCGTGCCGGATGCCGAGCGCGCCGCGCAGGTGCACCTGCCGCAGCCTGGCGACGCCGAAAGCGCCCGCGTCATCATCATCCGTGACGGGCTGGAGCGCGAGATCTCGTTCCGCAAGAGCGACCCCAGCATCCTGGACGCCGCGGCTGCAGCCGGCCTGGAAGTGCCGTTCTCGTGCAAGTCCGGTGTGTGCTGCACCTGCCGCGCCAAGCTGCTCGAAGGCCAGGTGCGCATGGACCGCAACTTCGCGCTGGAGAAGCACGAGGTCGAGGCCGGCTTTGTGCTGACCTGTCAGTCGCACCCGCTGACCGAGCGCGTGGTGCTCTCCTTCGATGAACGCTGAGAATCCGGCTTCCCCTCACTGACAAGGAAAGCCGTGGCCCGCGGACGTTCTCCCGGATACGACAACCAGCGCGACGCCATCCTGGCGCGTGCGGCCGAGCTGTTTGCCCAGCAGGGCTACCCGGGCACTTCGATGAACCAGGTCGCGCAGGCCTGCGGCCTGTCCAAGCCCGCGGTCTACCACTACTTCCGCGACAAGTACGCGCTGCTGGTCGAGATTGCCGAAGGCCATGTGGCACGGCTGCAGGAGCTGGTGCAGGAGGTCGAAGCAGCCGACCTGTTGCCAGAGCCGCGGCTGCGCGAGTTGATCCACCGCTTCGTCGAGGAATACGGCAGCGCCCAGCATGCGCACCGGGTGCTGACCGAGGACGTGGGCATCCTCGAACCAGCCGACCGCGAACGGGTGCTGAACAAGGAACGCCAGGTGGTGGAAGGCTTTGCGCGGGCCATCCGCCAGATGCGTCCGCGGCTGGCCGAGGGCGGCATGAGCAAGCCGTTGACCATGCTGCTGTTCGGCATGATCAATTGGATGTTCACCTGGCTGCGCCCGGATGGCGCGCTGACCTACGCCGCGATGGCCCCCGTCGTCACGGACCTGTTTTTCGGCGGCATCGGCGCGGTGCGCCCGCCGCTGCCGGCCGAGCCGCCACCCGATCCCAAGACATCCAACGGAGACTGAACCCATGACCCCCTCGCCTCGCCACGCCTGGATCATCGACGGCGTGCGCACCCCCTTCGGCCGTTACGGCGGCAGCCTGGCGGGCGTGCGCACCGACGACCTCGGCGCCGTGCCCATCAAGGCCTTGATGGACCGCAACCCCGGCGTGGACTGGGCGGCGGTGGACGACGTGCTCTACGGCTGCGCCAACCAGGCCGGCGAGGACAACCGCAACGTGGCCCGCATGGTTGCGCTGCTGGCGGGCCTGCCGGTGGACGTGCCGGGCAGCACCATCAACCGCCTGTGCGGCTCCGGGCTGGACGCGGTGGGCAGCGCGGCGCGCGCCATCGTCGCGGGCGATGCGGACCTGGTCATAGCCGGCGGTGTGGAGAGCATGACGCGCGCGCCCTTCGTGATGGGCAAGGCCGACAACGCGTTTTCGCGCAGCGCCAAGGTCGAGGACACCACCATCGGCTGGCGCTTCGTCAACGCGAAGATGAAAGCCTCGCACGGCATCGACTCGATGCCCGAGACGGCAGAAAACGTCGCCACCGACTACAAGGTCTCGCGCGCCGACCAGGATCAGTTCGCCTGGACCTCGCAGCAGCGCACCGAGGCCGCACGCCGGGCCGGCTTCTTCGACGGCGAGATCGTGCCGGTGGTCATTCCTTCATCCAAAACATCAGCCAAGGGCAATGGCGAGCCGATCAGCATCACCACCGACGAACACCCGCGCCCCGACACCACGCTGGAGCAGCTGAACCGCCTGAAGGGCGTAGTGCGGCCAGACGGCAGCGTCACCGCCGGCAATGCCTCGGGCGTGAACGATGGCGCGGTGGCGCTGCTGCTGGCCTCCGACGAGGCCGTGAAGCGCTACAAGCTGAAGCCGCGCGGCCGTGTGCTGGCGATGATGGCCGCGGGCGTGCCGCCACGCATCATGGGCATGGGCCCGGCGCCGGCCACGAAGAAGCTGCTGGCCCACCTGGGCTGGACGCTGGACGAGGTCGACACCATCGAGCTCAACGAAGCCTTTGCCGCGCAAGGTCTGGCGGTGATGCGCGAACTCGGCCTGCCCGACGACTCGGCCAAGGTCAACCCGAACGGCGGTGCCATCGCCATCGGCCACCCGCTGGGTGCCTCCGGTGCACGCCTGGTGCTGACCGCACTGCGCCAGCTGGAGCGCACCGCCGGCCGCCGCGCGATTGCCACCATGTGCATCGGCGTCGGCCAGGGCATCGCCATCGCCATTGAACGCGCTTGACCGGAGCCTCGACATGACAACCCCTGTTCTTCAAAGTTTCATCGGCGGCCGCTGGATCGGCCAGCAGGCATCGCAGTCGCTGCTGAGCGCCATCAACGGCCAACCTGTGGCCGGCACACATGCCGAAAGCCTGGACTTCGGCGAGGCCGTCACGCACGCCCGAGGCCCTGGCGTGGCCGCGCTGCTGAAGCTGGACTTCCAGCAGCGTGCCGCGCGGCTGAAGGCGCTGGGCGCCTACCTCAACGAGCACAAGGAAACGCTGTACGAAATCTCGCGCCACACCGGCGCCACACGCAAGGACAGCTGGGTCGACATCGAAGGCGGCTCCGGCACGCTGTACGCCTACGCCAGCCTGGGTGCCAACGGCCTGCCCTCGGGCAATGTGCTCCACGAGGGCCCGGTGATTCCGCTGGGCAAAAAAGGCGGCTTTGCCGGCACCCACATCCTGGTGCCACGCGGCGGCGTGGCGGTGCACATCAATGCCTTCAACTTCCCGGTCTGGGGCATGCTGGAAAAGTTCGCGCCCAGCTTCCTGGCCGGCATGCCGTGCATCGTCAAACCGGCCACCGCCACCAGCTATTTGACCGAAGCCACTGTGCGGCTGATGCACGCCAGCGGCCTGCTGCCCGAAGGCAGCCTGCAACTGGTGATCGGCAGCACCGGGGACCTGCTGGACCGCCTGGCCGGCCAGGACATGGTGACCTTCACCGGCTCGGCCGACACCGCCGCCAAGCTGCGCGTGCACCCGAACCTGATCCGCCAATCGGTGCCCTTCAACGCCGAGGCCGATTCGCTGAACTGCGCCATCCTCGCGCCCGACGTGACGCCGGACGACGAGGAGTTCGAGCTCTTCGTGCGCGAAGTGGCCAACGAAATGACCACCAAGGCCGGCCAGAAGTGCACCGCCATCCGCCGCGCCATCGTGCCGCGCCAGTACGTGGACGAAGTGGCCACGCGGCTGCGCAAGCGCCTGGCGGCCACCGTCGTGGGCGACCCGGCGCGCGAAGGCGTGCGCATGGGCGCGCTGGCCTCGCATGCGCAGCAGGCCGACGTGGCCGAGCGGGTGGCCCGGCTGCTGCAAAACGCCGAGCTTGTCTATGGCGAACGCGACGGCTTTGCGCCGGTGGGCGACGGCGTCGCCGAAGGCGCCTTCTTCTCGCCCACGCTGCTGCTGGCGCGCGACTCGCACCACGCCGACGTGCACGACATCGAAGCCTTCGGCCCGGTCAGCAGCCTGCTGCCTTATGACGGGCTGGACGAAGCGCTGGCGCTGGCCGCTCGCGGCAAGGGCAGCCTGGTCGGCACACTGGTCACGCGCGACCCTGCCATTGCGGCGCGCGCGATTCCCGCCGCCGCGATGTGGCACGGCCGCCTGCTGGTGCTGGACCGCGAGGCCGCGGTCGAGTCCACCGGCCACGGCTCGCCGCTGCCAGCCCTCAAGCACGGCGGCCCCGGCCGTGCCGGCGGCGGCGAAGAACTGGGTGGCCTGCGCGCGGTGCACCACTACCTGCAGCGCACCGCCGTGCAAGGCTCGCCCACCATGCTGGCCGCGATCACCGGCGAGCATGTGCGCGGCGCCAAGGTCATCGAGACCGAGGTGCACCCGTTCCGCCGTCACTTCGAGGATCTGCAGATCGGCGAATCGCTGCTCACGCACCGCCGTACCGTGGGCGAGGCCGACATCGTCGCCTTCGGCGGCATCTCGGGTGACTTCTTCTACATGCACTTCGACGAGATCGCCGCCAGGCAAACCGACTTCGGCCAGCGCATCGCCCACGGCTACTTCGTGCTCTCCGCCGCCGCCGGCCTGTTCGTCTCACCCGCGCCCGGCCCGGTGCTCGCCAACTACGGCCTGGACACCCTGCGCTTCACCAAGCCCGTCGCCATCGGCGACACCATCCAGGCCCGCCTGACCTGCAAACGAAAGATCGACCGCAACAAGCGCGACGCCAAAGGCATCGGCCAAGGCGTCGTCGCCTGGGACGTGGAAGTGCGCAACCAGCACGGCGAGATGGTAGCGAGCTATGACATCCTGACCTTGGTGGCGAAGAAGGTTTGATCGACGTTCCACCTGCACAATCCCGTCGTCAGCGTCGCGGAACGGTAAACGCACGGCACCAGCCGTCCTCGCAACGGGTGCAGGTTTCGATGCCTGCCGCTGACAAACTTTATGCGGTCACGGCGCGATGTCCGGCCAGTGGCTGGTGGTCGCCAGTGGCGGCACTCGGATAGCCATGCATAGGGCTGCAGCGATGCCTTGAAAAGGGGAGCCATGCTGTATTCGATCCTGACTTCTCTCGCCGTACTGGCGACATTGATTGCAGTCGTCGCGTGGATCGTGGGATTCGTGTCTGCGGCCCGGGCCTTTGGACACCGCGGATCTCAACTTCTTTCGACCGAGATAAAGGCACTGCGCCCCCCTGGCGTTACAACAGACACGGACCGGGTGGAAAGCGCAGTCGAAGATCTCAAGCGCCGTTTGTTCAAATCGATGCTCGTGTTCATCATTTGCCTCGCCCTTAGCACCGGCCTGATCTTGCTCAGAAATTGGGCCCTCGCCGAAAGCTAGCTCGCAGGTGTCAGGCCTCCCATTTCTCTCGCCCGCCAGCGGCGCAGCATCTTGCCGGAGCAGATCAGCTGATCGCCAGCCAAAACATGCCGCCGCCGGTGTCCAGGAAGGCCCGCATGATCGGGCCTTGATGCGCGGCTAACTGCTGAGCGCGCTCTGGATGTCTTCCAGCGCAATGCCCCGGGTCTCGACGCCACTGCGCCACAGCATGGCGGCCGACACGGCCATGGGCAAGGCTAGTGCGACGGCCGAAAGCGCGAAATGATCGAAGAAGCTGAAGAGCGCCAACGCGGCGCCCAGGATGCCGCCGAACTTGGAGCTGGCGGCAATCACCCCGGACCCACTTCCGCGCAGGTGCACAGGGTAGATCTCGGCCGCGTAGGGAATGAGCATTGCGATCACGCCGCTGACGCTGACGAGCAGGGCCGCCGTGGCCACCGTCGTCAGGCCCGTCGACCGGATCTGGAAGGCGGCCAAGGCGGCGAAACCGAGCAGCACCGCGGCCGTGAGTGCAATGAACAGCACCAGCGCCTTGAAGCTGCTCCAGCGCTGGTAGAGAAGGATGACGACCGCGATGCCGGGCAAGGCAAAAAAGGCCGACTTCGCCAGCAGCGCGCTGGCCGCAGCAGGGTCTACGCCCAGCTCCTTCAGGTTCGTCGGCAACCACAGCAGGAAGCCGAAGTTCGCCAGACCCCAGCCGGTGCCGCAGACCAGCAACGCCCAGGTGATGCGGGCATGCCGGCCTCGCATCAGTTGGCGAATGCCTGACACAGGATGGCTTTCGTCGATGACGGCCGGACCGGGATGCGCCGGGTCATCGGCCTCGAGGGCCCGCTTCGAGCCTGCGAACTGGCGCAGGATCGCGTGGGACTCTTCGTGACGGCCCATGGCGGCCAGGAAGCGCGGAGACTCGGGAATGAAGCGGTTCAGGAAGATGATCGCGGCACCCGTGGGCAAGCCCAGCAGCCACAGCACGCGCCAGTTGAAGAGCGGCTCCAGCCACGCAGCCGATCCCGCCGCAATCATGTAACCCGCAGAGGTGCCGATGCCGCCCAGCGCGACCATCAGCCAGCCCCGATGCCGGGCCGGCACCGTCTCCGCCATCAAGGTGAATGCGATGGGCAGCAAGCCGCCGGCCGATGCGCCCATCAGGAAGCACATCGCGAGGTTCCATTCGAAGGTCGGCATCGCGCCGCAGATGGCCGTGCCGATGAACATCAGCGCCGAAAACAGGATGGCCGCCCGCCGGCCGAAGCGGTCGGCAATGCGCCCCCAGATGACCGAGCCCACGGTCGTCCCGGTGAGCGCGAACAGCGCCAGCAGGCTCGCGTGGGACCTGGGCAGCGCATATTCGGCACTCAAGCCCGGCATCACAAAGCCGAGCGTTGCCGGCTTCATCACGTCGATGGCGAGGGTGACGATGAGCACGAGCACCAGCTTCCAGTGCTCGCGGTTCAGTGCCACGCCGTCGGCGACATGCAGGTACCTGGCACTGGCCTGCGGAGTAGACGATTCGGCCCGCGCCCGCGGCGGCATCAACGCGTAGAACGACAGCGAAAGACCGATGGGGATGAGCGCCATGCCAATCCACATCTCCGCCGTCATCGGCATGCCCACCAGCCGCCAATGCGTGTGCTGGCCCATCAACAACATGGGCACATGCGCGAGCACGCCCGCGGTGATCAGCGCGCAGCCGACCCAGAAAGCCAGAGGATGTTGGAAGAGGACTCGCTTGGCTTGCATGCGGTGAGACGCTCGGTGAGGCGGGCAGTCTAGCGCGGGGCATGTTCGACACCGCGACGTCGGCCGCGAAGGCAGCCGCGCCACCGGCCGTCATGCAGCCGCCAGATCGAAATCAGCCATGCGGCATGGGGTATCCCCGCCGACAGATGAGCAAGACCTTGGCATACCCTTTGCGTGGCTGGCTCCCTGCCATCTTCCTCAACCCAGCAGAGCCCGTTCATGCCGAACCTTCCGATCCGCCCGACGCCACGCGCATCCCTTGCGCTGGCGCTCGCAACGTGTGCGCTTGCACTTTTCATCAGCGGCTGTGACGGGGATGGCGACGGGGCTTCCACGCCCGGTGCCGTGGTGCCCGTGGCGGCTCTGGCCGCCTCCGCCGGCGCCACCGGCGCGGTGGTGGCCGATGCGCCGCTGCCCAGGCCCACCAGCACACCGTGCACGATCACGCTGTACAGCGGCATGACCTACAGCGGCTTCGACGCCCATGCCTTCGCCTACCCCGGTTCGGGCGCCTGCACCGGCAAGTTCGCCAAGGTGGTGCTGGAAGCGGACTTCTCGGTCAATGCCGGCCGGCAGTTCGACCGCACCGCGCTGATCTCCATCGGCGGCGTGAACCTGTATTTCGGCACCACGCAGGAGCCTTCGGCCACCGTGGCGCCAAGCTGGCACGTCGAGCGGGACCTGACGGACTATGCCAACGCGCTGACTGCCGCGGCCACCGGCTACGTGCGGCTGGACAACGTTGTCGACGACACCTACACCGGCCTGCTCCTGGGCTCGGCCAGGCTGGTGTTCTATCCGGCAGCGACCGATGCCGACGACGCCACCTCGCGCGTGGCAGACGCGGTGATTCCCTTCGCTGGCGACCTGGTGACCGGCGACCCGGCCAGCCTCGCCACGGCCACCGACGCGCTGCAGCGCAGGCTTTCGCTGCCGACCAACATCGTGCGGCTCTACCTGGACGTGCAGGCCGAGAGCCAGGGCGACGACGAGTTCTGGTACACCTGCGTGCCCGACGACCAGACCAGCGCTCTGCAAAGCTGCGGGGGTGGCAGCTTCCGCGAGGTGCTGGTCACCATCGACGGCCAGCCGGCCGGGCTGGCGCCGGTCGTTCCGCGCGTCTACACCGGCGGCATCGACCCCGGCCTCTGGCGCCCGACACCCGGTGCCGAGACCCTCGCCTTCAACCCTTCCCGCGTCGACCTCACGCCGTTCGCCGGTGCGCTGAGCGACGGCGCGTCGCACACGGTGGCCATCTCGGTCGAAGGGGCCCAGGACCACTACTCGGTCGTCGGCAACCTGCTGGTCTACCGGGACGCAGGCACCGCCACCACGGGCGGCGCCGTCAGCAGCAACACGCTGACCAGCACCGCACTGACCGCGCCCGTCACGATCAACGAGGTTGTCGTGGCTGACGACGGCAGCGCGAATGACCCGCTGAGCGTGACGGCCACGCGCAGCTATGCGATCACCGGCTACGTCGACACGTCTAAAGGCCGCGTGACCACCACGGTGCAGCAGGATCTGACGTTCAGCAACCTGCAGACCTTCCAGATCACCGACATTCTGTATTCGCAGACCATCGCCCAGAAGTCCACCGTGGCCGCCACCGTGACGACCACCAGCGGCAAGAACAAGACGGTCGACACCTTCGCCTTCAGCTACCCGCTGGACGTGGGCTACGTCTACGACGGCGATGCGAACACCCAGAACAGCACCATGGCCCAGGACTTCAGCACCACCGTGTCGCGCAAGGTCAACGACAAGGCCGTGTTCAACAGCGCCTTCGAGAACAGCCTCACTTCGAAGTCCGGGCTGATCTTCAGCAACACCGGCGGCGCCACCCAGCGCGTGGGCCAGGAGGGCACGCAAACGGTCAGCTACAGCGACAACATCGGCAGCTGCTACAAACGCAGCATCGCCACCGCCCTCAACGCCCTCACCTCTGTGGAAGAAGGCACCGGCTGCGCCAAAGGCAACGTCCTGAACTGGCTTGCCCAACCCGACGGCGCGCCGGCGCAGGGCGTGCTGGAACAGGTGACGGCGGACTGAGGGCGCCAAGGGAGGAGAGGCCCCGCAATGACGGTTCGCGAACGCGTCCTTCCTGCGCCAGACTTGTACGCGGTATGCCCGCTGCGTGGTCCGATCCTGCCGTTCTACGAAGGCGTCTTCGAAGCCGCATACATCATCCTCAACCCCTTCATGCGACCCAGACCGTCGTCAGTCGGCCCATCGGTCGAAATGATGGCGGACCTGAGCGCAGACAAGCTTTGTCGAGCATATGAGCCGGTGAGCTGGGCACAAATCCTGGAACTGTCCGGACTACCTTCGCTCGCATCGATCGATGTGGCACTGAGGACAGCGATTGGTGGCCTGAACGCCCAACATGCCAACAAAGAAAATGCCGCGTTGCTTGACGTTTCGCTGAAGCGGCACGGGTTGCTCCCTCCCTGCGAAGGCCTGTTTCCCGAACTGATGCAGGACCCGATGCTTTCCTTCATGCAATCGCTCGATCAGGACTGGGCCTGGGTCGGAGATGATGTCGGGACCGAGCGGAAGCTGCATTGGATCGACGACCTGAAGCCCGCGAGTGCCAAGCATCACCTGGTCCGTGCGAGTGTGTTCACGCCGGACAAGACAAGTCTCTGGACAGTCCATTGGGACAGCCACTTCTCGCTGTTCTGCTCAACGCAGGAAAACATCGCGCGTCTCGCTGAACATCCGGGCCTTGAAGGATTCGCATGCGACACCAGCACCGAGATCTACTGGGGCGTGCCAGCGGCCTGATCGTTCGGTCGGACTCATGGGACGTTGCTTGCCCATCAACGCGTGAGGTAGAACGCCCTCAAGTTGCCGTTGCCCCGCCTGCCAAAGGATGACGCGGTTGCAACCCTCGCGCCAATGTAGTAATGTTTCTACATTCAAGAAGGGCTAACCGTGAGCATCACCACTTTGTCCAGTCGCGAGTTCAACCAGGACACGGCCAGGGCTAAAAAGGCCGCCGCGCAGGGGCCTGTGTTCATCACGGACCGCGGGCGCCCGGCGCACGTGCTGCTGACAATCGAAAGCTACCAAGCGTTGGCTGGCTCCTCCGCCAGCATCGTCAGCCTGCTTTCGATGCCGGGCGCCGGAGACGTCGAATTCGACCCACCACGTGCCGGTGAGCTCTATCGCGAGGCGGATCTGAGCTGATGTACGTGTTGGACACCAATGTCGTCTCCGAACTGCGCAAAGCGTCTGCAGGGCGAGCAGACACGAACGTCGTCGCCTGGGCAAGCAAGGTTGCCACTGGCACCTTGTATGTCTCGGCAATCACCGTACTGGAGCTTGAGCTCGGCATTCTTTCTCTCGAGCGCCGCGATGCGCCTCAAGCAGCGGTTTTACGCGTCTGGATGCACAGCCACGTCCTGCCGGCCTTCGCTGGAAGAGTCCTGGCGGTCGACACGGCGGTGGCGCTCCAATGCGCCCAAATCCACGTCCCAAATCGACGCTCGGAGCGTGACGCCATGATCGCGGCGACAGCCATGGTTCATGGCATGACCGTCGTGACCCGCAACGTGGCCGACTTCCAAGGAACCGGAGCGACGCTGCTCAACCCCTGGGTGCAATGAAGCACTCCGTGCATCATTTCCATACGGCGATCTTCGGTGTAACCATGGAGGTCCAGCGCGGTGCCTCGCAGCGCCCTGCCCTCTGCCAACAGGCGCATCGCCAGCGGCATCCATGGGCCTAGGCGGATCTTGCGCGGCGCCTGGCAGGTCGACCCCGCGACACCGGCACCCTTTGCTCACGCGTTGACCCGTCGTGCCATCGCGCTCAGGATCGCGTCTCGCAACTCAAGCAGAGGCGCCGAAAGGGCGGCCACCACGGCTTCCATGCTCTCAACGGTCGACACGCTGACATTCAGCGAATAGCAGGCTTCCTCGGTGTTGACTGGCGTGGCAAGCGCGACCACCTCGGGTTGCCAGGAGGCTGCGCAGAATCCCGACTCGCGCACCCGCGTGATGGAGCGCTCGATCTCCCCAAGCAACAGCGGCCACTGCGTGCTCCGTCGCGCCTTGAACACCTCGTAGAGCGCCTTGCGCCGTGCCGTTGAGCATGTGGCCAGGTGGGCATGTCCCAGCGAGGTCAACTCCATCGGTACGCGCTGGCCGGAGACGACGTTGCGAAATGCGACCCGGCGGCTGTAGCGGATGGATTCGAGGTAGACCATCTCGTCACGATCCGGTGCGGCCAGTCCGACATTGATGCGCTTGCTCTCGGCCAGCGCCCGCATCAGCGGCGCTGCGACCTGCAGGATCGTCGATCCGGATCGCATGGCGTGCGCAAGGCTCAGCACCGCGGGCGCCAACCTGTAGCCCTTGCGCAGCGGCTCCTGCTGGAGCAGGCCCATGCCAACAAGTGTCTGACTCAAGCGGCTGACGGTGGCCCGCGACAGGCCGGTTCGGTCGGCCAGTTCGCCGTTACCCAGGAGATCCGAACCGGGCCGGAATGCGCGCAGGATCTCGACGCCGCGTTCCAGAGACCGATTGGCAGGTGACGTGCCGGGTTTGTCTGGAGATGTCCTTTTGGGATCCGTGGGCATCACCGGTTCCATGGAGGTTGCCTTGCCTGCGGCGGGCGGGAGGCGACGCCGTGCATTTCCATTCTATGGAAATCGCAGGCAGACGTTTCGGTCCGGGCCGCCTACTCTTCGCATCCCGCAGACGCCACTCGAATCGAAATGCACAGCATTCCGGCGAATGCAAAGTCCATGAGATCACAGGAGACAACCTGATGGCATGCCATATTGTTTTGCGGCGCCTCGCCGCCTTCGTCTGCGCCGCAGCGGCGCTCGCTTCCGCCCATGCCGTCGCGGCCTATCCCGAGAAACCCGTCCGGCTCGTCGTTCCTTTCGCTCCAGGCGGTGGCACCGACCTTGTCGCCCGCACGCTCGCCGTGGGCATGGGCAAGGAACTGGGACAGCCGGTCATCATCGACAACAAGCCCGGCGCAGGAACGATCATCGGCACCGACAGCGTCGCCAAGAGCCCGGCCGACGGCTACAGCATCGTCATCGCGACCTTCGCTCATGCTGTCAACCCCAGCATGATGCCCAAGCTCCCGTTTGATACGAGCAAGGCCTTCGCCCCGATCACCCTCATCGCCAAGGGCCCGAACGTGCTGGTCGTGCGGGCGGAGAGCCATTTCAAGTCGATCAAGGACGTGATCGCTGCCGCCAAGGCCGAGCCCGGCAAGCTGACGTATGCCTCGCAGGGCAACGGCACCTCGGCGCACCTGGCCGGCGAGATGTTCACCAATCTGACCAAGGTTCAGATGACCCATGTGCCGTATCGCGGCGCAGGCCCCGCCATCACCGATCTGCTGGGTGGGCAAGTGGACATGATCTTTGGCACTGCGGCTGCGGTCGCGCCATTTGTCGACAGCGGCAAGCTCAGGGCCATCGGCATCACCTCCGCCAGCCCCTCCGCGGCGATGAAGGGCGTGCCGCCCATCGGTGTAGACGTGCCCGGCTATCAGGTGGAAAGCTGGTACGGCCTGTATGCCCCCGCCGGCACGCCAGCCGACGTGATCGCCAAGCTGAACGCTGCAGCCAAGAAGGCTGCTGCCAGCCCTGACTTCGCCAAGAAGATCGAGCAGGAAGGTCTGACCGTCGTCGTCGGCGACCCGGCCGAACTCGACCGCTACGTGAAGGCCGAAGAAGTGCGCTGGAGAAAGATCGTCAAGGAAAACAACATCAAAGCGGATTGAGCCTGCGCCCTGCCGCCCTTGTTTCGGAGAAACCCATGAGCTTCACATTCATCGACCTGCGGGTCGAAGCCGCGATCGCCACGATCACCCTGAACCGCCCCGACAAGCGCAATGCGATGAGCGATGCCATGCGCACCGAATTCATCGAAGCGCTGGAGAGGGTTGCGGCCGACAAGGCCATCAAGGCCCTGGTGCTGACCGGCGCCGGCAAGGGCTTCTGCGCCGGTGGCGACATCAGTGGCATGGAAAAGCGCATGAACGCGCCTGCCGGTGAAGTGGGTTTCAACGGCTGGCACCGCCAGCAGCGCGTGCACCACACCCAGGCCCTGCTGCACACCATGCCCAAGCCGGTGATCGCGGCGGTCAACGGTGCGGCATCGGGCCTGGGTGCCGACACGGCACTGGCCTGCGACTTCATCATCGCCAGCGAGTGGGCCAACTTCACCTGGAGCTACATCCACCGCGGCATCGTTCCTGACGGCGGCGGCATGTATTTCCTGCCGCGCCGCGTCGGCCTGG
This sequence comes from Ideonella azotifigens, assembly GCF_021043325.1. Lineage (NCBI taxonomy): Bacteria > Pseudomonadati > Pseudomonadota > Betaproteobacteria > Burkholderiales > Sphaerotilaceae > Ideonella > Ideonella azotifigens. The sequence goes on along the minus strand of NZ_JAJNKD010000001.1, from coordinate 496,617 downwards.
CCAAGGCGAAGGAGCTGATCTTCACCGGCCGCAAGGTGGACGTGGACGAAGCCCTGAAGCTCGGCATCGTCGACCGCAAGACCGCGGGCGACACGCTGCTGGGTGATGCACAGGCCTGGGCGGCCGAGCTCGGCAAGGGCTCGTCCACCGCGCTGGCGCTGACCAAGACCATCCTGAACCAGAGCTTCGAGCTGTCCTCGCACGACGTGTTCGCGCAGGGCAGCCAGGCCCAGGGCGTTTGCTACACCAGCACCGAGCACCGCGAATCGGTGATGGCCTTCCTGGCCAAGTCGGCACCGGCACCGGCCGCGGCCAAGGAGTGATGAAGATGGACGCGATCTCCCGCCTGCTGCAACCGCGCAGCGTCGCCATCATCGGCGCCTCGGCCGACCCGACCAAGACCGCCGGCCGCCCCGTGGCCTACCTGCGCAAGCACGGCTATGCCGGGCAGATCCTGCCGGTGAACCCGAAGGCCGACCGCATCGGCGACCTGCCTTGCTACGCCGACATTGCCTCGCTGCCGGTCGTGCCCGACGTGGGCATCGTGCTGCTGGGCGCAGAGCGTGCCCACCTTGCCGTGCGCGACCTGGCCGCCCGCGGCACCGCCGCCGCCATCGTGCTGGCCAGCGGCTACACCGAAACCGGCGAAGACGGCGCGCGCCGCCAGCGCCAGCTGATCGAAGCCGCAGGCTCGATGCGCATCCTCGGCCCGAACACCATCGGCCTGGTGAACCTGACCGACAAGATCGTGCTGTCGGCCACAGGCGCACTGGAGATGGACCACTTCCCGGTAGGTGGCATCGGTGTCGTGTCGCAAAGCGGCGGCATCCTCGGCTCGCTACTGTCGCGCGCCTCGGCGCGCGGCGTCGGCCTGTCCAAACTGATCTCGACCAGCAACGAGGTCGACCTGGAACTGGCCGACTTCATCGACCACCTGGCCGACGACGAGGCCACCAAGGTCATCGCGCTCTATGTCGAGACGGTGCGCAACCCGCAGAAATTCCGCGCTGCCGCATTGAAAGCCGCGCGAGCCGGCAAGCCCGTCGTCGCGTTCAAGATCGGCCGCTCCGAAGCCGGCGCCGCCGCTGCCGTGTCGCACACCGGTGCGATGGCCGGTGCCGACCGCATGTACGACGCGCTGTTCCGCCAGACCGGCGTGATCCGCGCGCAGAGCTTCAGCGACCTGCTGGACATCCCCGTGGCGTTGGCGACCGGCCGCAAGCTGCGCGGCAACCGTGTGGCCATCCTCACGTCCACCGGCGGCGCTGGCACGCTGGTCAGCGACGACCTCGGCCTGCACGGCTTCGAGACGCCGGCACCCGATGCCGCCACCGCCGAAGCGCTGCGCGTGCTGCAGACCGGCAGCGAGGCGGTGCTCGACCGAAACCCCATCGACGTGACGCTGGCCGGCCTGCGGCCCGATCTGCTGCGCGGCGCCATCACCGCGCTGCTGGCAAGCCCGAGCTACGACGCATTGACCATCATCGTCGGCTCGTCCAGCCTGGCGCAGCCCGAGCTGATGGCTGGCGCCATCCAGGATTGCCTGCCGCAGACCGACAAGCCCGTGATGGCCTACGTCAGCCCGCATGCGCCCGAGATTGGCGCACTGCTGACCCAACGCGGCGTGCCGGCCTTCGCTGCCGCTGAAAGCTGCACCGCGGCCTTGGGCGCGATGCGCAAGGCCAGCCGCTTCGTCGCGCCCGATGAGGCGCAGGCCGCAGGCCTGGCCGTGGCGGTGGATGACTTCGCACCGGGCTCGCTGGACGAGGCCCAGGCCAAGCAGCTCTTCGCACGTTTCGGCGTGCCGTGCGCGAGCGAGATCATCGTCAGCACACCGGCCGAGGCCAAGGCGGCGGCGGCGCAGCTGGGCGGGCGTGTGGTGCTGAAGATGCTGTCGGCGCAGGTCACGCACAAGAGCGATGTCGGTGGCGTGGCCGTGGGCCTCGATGAAGAAACCGTGGGCGCGCGCCTCACGCAGATGGCCGCCGACGTGGAGGCCAAGGCCGGCTTCCGGCCCAAGCGCTACCTGGTGCAGCAGATGGTCGGTGGCGGCACCGAGCTCATCCTCGGCATGCACCGCGACCCGCTGGGCACGGCCATCCTGCTGGGCATGGGCGGCGTGACGGCAGAGCTGTTCAAGGACACCACGATGCGGCTGCTGCCGGCTGACGCGAATGGCCTCAGTGCCTTGAGCCGTGCCGAGGCCCTGAGCATGGCCAGGGACCTGAAGACCTGGCCCTTGCTCGACGGTTTCCGCGGCCGCCCCAAGGCCGACGTGGAAGCGCTGGTCGACGCCATCGTCGCCTTCTCGCGCATGGCCGCGCAACTGGGCGAGCGCCTGGTCGAAGCCGAGATCAACCCGGTCTTCGTGCTGCCGCAAGGCCAGGGCGTGCGCGCGGCCGACGGCGTGGTCGTGCTGGCCTGAGGAATCACAGATGGAACAGCAACGCGTGCGCCTGGAACGCGACGGCGACATCGCCGTCATCGTCATCGACAACCCGCCGATCAATGCCGGTTCGGCGGCAGTGCGTGAAGGCCTGATGAGCGCCATCGCTACCGTGCGCGCCGAGGACAGCCTGCGCGGCGCGGTGCTGATCGGTGCCAGCAACACCTTCATCGCGGGCTCCGATCTGCGCGAGTTCGGCCAGCCGCTGGCGGAGCCGCAGCTGCCCACCGTGATCCGGGCCATCGAAGACTGCGGCAAGCCGGTTGTCGCGGCCCTGCATGGCGCGGCACTGGGCGGTGGTTTCGAGCTGGCCCTGGGTTGCGATGCACGCATTGCCGCGCCGGGCACGGTGGTCGGCTTGCCAGAAGTGACGCTAGGCATCATCCCCGGTGCCGGCGGCACGCAGCGGCTGCCGCGCATCGTGGGCATACCGCGCGCCATCGGCATGATCTGCAGCGGCGAGCGCATCAACAGCGCTGCGGCCCTCGCTGCAGGCTTGATCGACGCCGAAGCAGCGGGTGATCTGCGCAGCGCTGCCGTGGCCCATGCGCGCCAGCTGGCCGGCAAGCAACGCCTGCGCGACCGCGCGGTGCCAGCGGCAGATGCCGCAGCCGTCGCAGAGGCCTCGGCCGCCGCACTCAAGGCCGGCAAGCGCCGGCCGCAAGTGCAAGCCGCCATTGACGCCATCGTGGCCACGGCCACGGTCGGGATTGAAGAGGGATTGTCCAACGAACGGGCCGTCTTCCAACGCCTGCGCGTGTCGCGCGAAGCCTTTGCGCTGCGCCACCAGTTCTTCGCTGAACGAGACAGCGCCAAGCACCCTGCACTGGGTGATGCCAGGCCGCGCGACGTTCGGTGCATTGCCGTGATCGGCGCCGGCACGATGGGTTCGGGCATCGCCATCGCCGCGCTGGACGCAGGCTACGAGGTGCTCTTGCTCGAACAGGAAGCCGCGGCACTGGACAGGGGGGCGAGCCGCATCCACGCGCACTACGCCAGCCGCGTGAAGGGCGGCAAGGTCAACGCGTCTGTGGCGGCCGCCTGCGAAGCCCGCCTGAGCCCGAGCCTGGACTGGCCGCGCATCGCCGAGGCCGACCTGGTCATCGAGGCCGTGTTCGAGGAGATGGGCGTCAAGCAGCAGGTCTTCCAGCGCATCGACGCGCTGGCCCGGCCCGGCGCCGTGCTGGCATCCAACACGTCCTACCTGGATCTGGACGCCATTGCCGCGTCAACGTCTCGCCCGCAGGACGTGATCGGCCTGCACTTCTTCAGCCCGGCCAACGTGATGAAGCTGATGGAGGTCGTGCGCGGCAAGGCTTCGGCGCTGGATGCATTGGCCACCGGCCTGTCCATCGGCCGCGCGCTGAAGAAGCTGCCCGTGCTGACCGGCAATGCCTTTGGCTTTGTCGGCAACCGCCTGTATGCCGCGTACCGGCGTCAGTGCGAGTTCATGGTCGAGGAAGGCGCGGCACCGGAGCAGGTGGACGCCGCGCTGGAAGCCTTCGGTTTTGCGATGGGCCCGTTCGCGGTGGCCGACCTGTCGGGCCTGGACATCGCCTGGCGCATGCGCCAGGCGCAGGTGGCCACGCGGGAGCCGGCCGCGCGCCATGTGCACATCGCCGACCGCCTGTGCGAAGCCGGCCGGCTGGGCCGCAAGACGGGCGCCGGCTACTACCGCTACCCCGAAGGCGCGTCGCGCCCGCAGATCGACCCGGCCGTGACCGAGCTGATCGCAAAGGCGCGCAGCGACAAGGGCATCGTGCCGCGTGAATTGGGCGCCGCGGAGATCCAGCGCCGCGTGATGCTGACACTGGTCAATGAAGCGGCGCTGCTGCTGGCCGAAGGCGTGGCCGAACGGGCCACCGATGTGGACGTGGTGCTCGTCAACGGCTACGGCTTCCCGCGCTGGGAAGGTGGGCCGGTGTTCTGGGCCCGCGAGCGGGGTGCTGCGGCCTTGCAGGCTGACTTGCGCGAATTGGCAGCATGGAGTGGACCCGGTTTCGTTCCAGGCGACGTGCAGCATGTGCTGAACGTGGAAGGTTGACATGCTGGCAACGCAAGTCCTCGCCCGCTTCGCCCATGCGTCAGCGCAGCACGCGCTGCCGCCCGAGGTGCTGCACCACGCGCAACGCGCCGTGGTGGATTGGTATGCGTCGCTCTATCCCGGCCTGGCCATGCCGGCTGTTCAGGTGCTCGAGGCCACGATGACCGAAGACCTGGACCGCGGCGAGGCTCGCCTGGCCCTGGGCCGTGCGGCCACCACGCGAGCGGCGGCGCTGATCAACGGCACGGCAGCCCATGCCGCCGAGGTGGACGACAGCTTCCGCGATGCGATGTACCACCCAGGCGCGGCCACCATCGCCGCCGCTCTGGCGGTGGCGCAGGCGACGAAGGCCACAGGCACCGAGTTCCTGCGCGCCGTGGTGCTGGGCTACGAAATCTCGACCCGCATCGGCGTGGTGATGGGCAGGCCGCACTACAAGTTCTGGCACAACACCGGCACGATGGGCAGCTTCGGCGCCGCGGCGGCAGCAGCAAGCCTGCTGCGCCTGGACGAAGGCGCTTTCGCGCAGGCCCTGGCCCTGGTCGCCACGTTCACCGCCGGGCTGCAGCAGGCCTTCCGAACCGAGGCCATGGGCAAGCCGCTGCACGCTGGCCGGGCGGCCGAAGCCGGGGTACTGGCTGCTCAGCTGGCCGCGCGTGGCATGCGGAGTTCGCTGGACGTTCTGGAAGGCGAATCCGGCCTGGGCATGGCCATGAGCAACGGGCCCGACTGGTCGGCCATCGGCGCCACGCTGGGCAGCGACTGGCACATCACGCGCCTGACATTCAAGAACCACATCGGCTGCGGCCACAACTTCGCGGCCATCGACGGCGCGCTGGCCCTGCAACAGCTGCACGGCTTCTCTCACGCCGACATCGCGTCCATGCACCTGGGCGTGTACCGCGCCACGCTGGACATCGCGCCGCACGTCAATCCGCAGAACGCCGACCAGGCCCGCTTCAGCCTGCATTACATGGTGGCTTCCGCGTTGGTGCACGGCAGCGTGCGACTGTCCGCCTACGAGCCGGCGCGACTGCAGGACCCGGCCACACGCGGGCTGATGCAACGCATCACCAAGGCGCTGGATCCAGAGGTCGACGCCGGCTTTCCCGGCCGGCGAGCGGCGCGCGTGTCGATCACGCTGCGCGATGGCCGCCACCTGTCCCATCTGCAGCCCGACCGCAAAGGCGACCCCGAACTTCCACTGAGCGATGCCGACCTGGCGGACAAGCTTCTGGAACTGGCAGCGCCCGTCATCGGTGAGCCCGAGGCACGCGCGCTGCTCGCGCGCATCTGGGCCTTAACGACCCACCCTTTCTTGCCCACCTGAGCCTTCCGCCATGAGCCAACACGCCTACATCTGCGACGCCGTTCGCACGCCTTTTGGCCGCTACGGCGGTGCGCTCGCCAGCGTGCGCGCAGACGACCTGGGCGCCGTGCCGCTGGCCGCGCTGATGGCGCGAAACCTGACGGTCGACTGGCAAGCCGTCACCGACGTGATCTACGGCTGCGCCAACCAGGCGGGCGAAGACAACCGGAACGTCGCGCGCATGAGCGCGTTGCTGGCCGGCCTGCCGCTGGAAGTGCCTGGCTCCACGGTCAACCGGCTCTGCGGCTCCGGGCTGGACGCACTCGGAACCGCTGCTCGTGCGATCCGGTCCGGCGATGCCGACCTGATGCTGGCTGGCGGCGTCGAGAGCATGTCGCGTGCGCCGTTTGTCATGCCCAAAGCCGAGAGCGCCTTTTCGCGCAGCAACCGCATCGAGGACACGACCATTGGGTGGCGCTTCGTCAATGGGCTGATGAAGGCGCGCTACGGCGTGGACGCCATGCCAGAGACGGCCGAGAACGTGGCCACCGAATTCGGGATCGAACGCGAAGCCCAGGACCTCATGGCACTTTCCTCGCAGACGCGGGCCCTGGCAGCGCAGGAGCGCGGGTTTTTCGACGCCGAGATCGTCCCGGTTTCGATCCCGCAGAAAAAGGGCGATGCCATCATCGTCGCGAAGGACGAGCATCCCCGAACCACCAGCCTCGAAGCCCTGGCCAAGCTCAAGGGCGTTGTGCGTCCCGACGGGACCGTGACCGCCGGCAACGCATCGGGCGTCAACGACGGCGCCTGCGCGCTGCTCCTGGCCAGCGAGGCCGCGGCGAACAGGCACGGCCTGACGCCTCGCGCCCGTGTCGTTGGCATGGCCTCGGCCGGTGTGCCGCCTCGCATCATGGGCATGGGGCCGGCGCCAGCCACACGCAAGGTGCTGGCGCTCACGGGCCTGACACTCGCCCAACTCGACTTGATCGAGCTGAACGAGGCATTCGCTGCACAGGGCCTGGCCGTTCTGCGCGACCTGGGGCTGCGCGACGACGACCCGCGCGTCAATCCGAACGGCGGCGCGATCGCCCTCGGCCATCCGCTGGGCGCTTCCGGCGCGCGGCTGGCGACGACTGCGGTGAACCAGCTTCACGCCACCGGCGGTCGCTACGCGTTGGTCACGATGTGCATCGGCGTCGGCCAAGGCATCGCGGTCGTGCTCGAGCGCGTCTGAGAAACACCCCGCCCTCACCGAAGGAAACCAGCCATGAATTTCTCGCTCCAAACCTGCGCAAAGGCCATCGTGTTGAGCGCGCTGTTGTGTGCCGCCGGGGCCCGCGCCGACGACATCAAGGTCCTGACCACCGGCATTCTGAAGGGTGCGTTCACACCGATCGCCACCGAATTCGAACGCCAGACCGGCCACAAGGTGACGATGTCCTGGGGCCCGTCCTCGGGCAATTCGCCAGAAGCAAGTCCGGTGCGCGTGCGCAGCGGTGAGGCGCTGGACGTGTTGATCATGGTGGACACCGGGATGGATGACCTGGTTCGCACTGGCCACTTCGTGCCGCAGCAGCGCCGCAACGTGGCGGTGTCCGGCATCGGGGTCGCCGTGAAGGCGGGCCATCCGCTGCCCGACATCTCGACAACGGCCGCGTTCCGAAGCGCCCTGCTGGCCGCCAAGTCAGTGGGCTATTCGGAAGGCGCCAGTGGCATGCACTTCATCAAGGTGGTCGTGCCCCAGCTGGGGCTCACCGAGGCCATGGCCAGCAGGGGGCATGTGGTGCTGGGTCGACGTTTCGTTGGCGAAGAACTTGCCGACGACGTTGTCGAACTGGGCATCCAGCAGCTCAGCGAACTGAAGCTTGAGCCCGGCATCACCGTGGTGGGGCCGCTGCCCAACGAGCTGCAGAAGCTCAGCGTCGTCTCGGCGGCAGTGTCGTCCAAGGCGAAGGCGCCAGAGGCAGGCCGGCAATTCCTGGACTTCCTCGACACCCCATTCGCACACAAGGCCATCCGCGACAGCGGCCTGGACCTTCCGAAGGTGCGTTGAGCAGCACCCGGCCGCGTCCGCCAGGGACGCGGTTCGGTCAGGCGCCGCTTCAGCCCGCCACCACCGCCACGCCGCGGATCTGCCCGGCCTTGGTGGACGACGGCGGCTTCGGGTAGCGCTGCGGCAGGTAGCGGTGCATCAGCTCGGCCTCGCGGGCGCGAGCGAGTGCGACGTTGGCCAGCTTGATGTGGCCGTAGCCGCGCATGCTCATGGGCACCGCCGCGATTTGGGCAGCCAGCGCCTGCTTGTCGGCTGCCAGGCCTGCTGTCAGTTCCTGGGTGCGGGCCTCGAACTGGCCAATCAGCTGCCGCTCCATGCGGCGCTCTTCGCTGTAGCCAAAGAGGTCCAGCGCGGAGCCTCGCAGCGCCTTGCCCTTGGCCAGCAGGCGCATCGCCGGCAGCATCCAGGCGCCCAGGCGGATCTTGCGCGGGGCCTGGCCGTTTTTCGGGCGGGACAACAGCGGCGGCGCCATGTGGAATTCGAGTTGCAGATCGCCCTCGAACTGCTCGCTGAGCTTGCGGCGGAAATTGCCGTCGGTGTAGAGCCGGGCGACTTCGTATTCGTCCTTGTAGCTCATCAGCTTGAGCAGGCTGGCAGCCACGGTGCGGGTGACCGGCAGGCTGGCGTCACCACCCGCCAGCGCCGACTCGGCCTCGCGCACGCGCTGAACGGTGGCTTCAAAGCGCTGGGCCCACGCCTGGTTTTGATAGCCGGCAAGATGCGCCATCGCACGCGCCACCAGTGCGTCGACGGACTCATCAAGAGGCAGCTCTGATGCCCCGCCGCGCAAGGCTTGCAGGCCTTGCGGATCGGCCGCGGCCAGGCGGCCCAGCGAGAAGGCCAGCAGGTTGGATTCGACCGCCACCGCGTTCAGCGCTATGGCCTTGGTCAGCGCGGCCAGGCTGATGGGCACCAGGCCGCGCTGCCAGGCGTAGCCCATGGCGAGGATGTTGGACGTGATGGTGTCGCCCAGGAACTCTTCGGCCAGGGCCTGGGCGTCGAAGGTCTCAACCTGTTCGTCACCGGCCACGAAGCGCATCTTCTCCAGCAGCAGGTCGACCTTGAGGCTGGCGTCCGGGTTGCGCAGCGACTCGGCGACCGGGATCTGGTGCGTGTTGGCGAGGATGCGGGTGCGGCCGTGGCGCACGGTCTGCAGCGCGTCCGGCGAAGCGCCGACGACCACGTCGCAGGCCAGGATGGCGTCGGCCTGCTGGGTGTCGATGCGCACCTGGTTCAGGCGCTCGGGCACGTCGGCCAGGCGCACGAAGCTCAGCACCGCGCCGCCCTTCTGCGCAAAGCCCATGAAGTCCAGCACGCTGGCGCGCTTGCCTTCCAGGTGCGCGGCCATTGCGATGACCGCGCCCACGGTGACCACGCCGGTGCCGCCGACGCCGGTGACCAGCAAGTCGTACGGCGCGGCCCAGGTGTGCGCGGCCGGGTGCGGCAGCGCTTCGACACGGGCCAGGAACGCCGCCTTGCCGGTGCTCAGCGCTCCCGCGCGCTTGCGCAGCTTGCCGCCGGTCACGCCGACAAAGCTCGGGCAGAAGCCCTTGGCGCAGGAATAGTCCTTGTTGCAGTTGCTCTGGTCGATCTTGCGCTTGCGGCCCAGCTCGGTTTCCAGCGGCAGCACGGCCACGCAATTGCTCTGCACCGTGCAGTCGCCACAGCCTTCGCAGACCGCCTCGTTGATGAACAGGCGCTTCGCAGGGTCGACCATCTCGCCCTTCTTGCGGCGGCGGCGCTTCTCGGCCGCGCAAGTCTGTTCGTAGATCAGCACGGTGACGCCGGCCACCTCGCGCAAGCGGCGCTGCACGGCGTCCAGCTCGGCTCGGTCGTGGAACTCGGTGCCGGCGGGGAAGCGCTCGCGCATCTCGTCGTACTTGGCTATGTCGTCGCTGACGACCACGACCTGCTTGACACCTTCGCTCTCCATCTGGCGCGCAATCGCGTCCACGCTGATCACGCCGTCCACCGGCTGGCCGCCGGTCATGGCCACTGCGTCGTTGAAAAGGATCTTGTAGGTGATGACGGCCTTGGCCGCGACCGCCTGGCGCACCGCCAGGTAGCCCGAGTGATAGTAGGTGCCGTCGCCCAGGTTCTGGAAGACGTGCGGCACCTTGGTGAACATCGAATGCGAGATCCAGTCCACGCCTTCGCCGCCCATCTGGATCAGGCCCTCGGTGTCGCGGTTCATCCAGTTGGCCATGAAGTGGCAACCGATGCCGGCGCGGGCCGTCGATCCTTCAGGCACCTTTGTGCTGGTGTTGTGCGGGCAGCCGGCGCAGAAGTACGGCAGGCGCTTGACCGTGTCGCCGCCGTTGGACAGCAATGCGGGCGGCGTGAAGTCCCGCACATGGCGCAGGTGATCGCCAAAACGCGCTTCGCCGAAGTGCTCGGCCAGCCAGTGCGCAGTGATCTCGATCAGCCGCGAAGGCCGCAGTTCGCCCAGCGCCGAGACCAGCGGCTTGCCGTCGCGGTCGTGCTTGCCGACCAGGGCCGGGCGCGCGTCGGCCGGCGCGTTGTAGAACAGGTCGCGCAGCTGCGTCTCAACGACCGCGCCCTTCTCCTCGACGATCAGGATCTCCTTCAGGCCTTGCGCAAAGGCCTTCACCCGGGTGGTTTCGATGGGAAAGCTCAGGCCCACCTTGTAGAGCCGCACGCCGGCCTCGGCCAGCATCTCGGGCGAGATCTCCAGCCGGCGCAACACTTCCATCAGGTCGTAGTGGGCCTTGCCGCAGGTAATGATCCCGACCGTCGCGTGCGGGCTCGCTATGACTTGGCGGTCGATGCTGTTGACCTTGGCGAATGCGGCAGTGGCCTGCAGCTTGGCGGCCATGCGGGCCTCGATGGCCAGCGACGGCAGGTCCGGCCAGCGGATGTGCAGGCCGTCCGCTGGCGGCTGGTAGCCGGTGGCGGCGGTGACGCTGGCCGCATCGACCCAGGCCGCGGCGCGGGCGTTGACCAGGTCCAGGTCCACCGTGGCCCCGCTCTCCACCACTTCCGACAGCGCGGCCATGCCGACCCAGGCGCCCGAGTAGCGCGACAGCTCGTAGCCGTAAAGGCCGAACTCCAGGTACTCGGCCACGCTGGCCGGCTGCAGCACCGGCATGCCCCAGGCCTGGAAGGCCTGGTCGCTCTGGTGCGGCATCGAAGACGACACGCAGCCGTGGTCGTCACCCGCCACCACCACCACGCCGCCGCGCGGCGACGAGCCGAAGGCATTGCCGTGCTTGAGCGCATCACCCGCGCGGTCCACGCCGGGGCCCTTGCCGTACCACATGCCAAACACGGCATCCACCGTGCGCTCCGGGTCCAGCTCCACGCGCTGCGTGCCCAGCACCTGCGTGGCGCCCAGCTCCTCGTTGATAGCCGGCACGAAGCGGATGCCGGCTTCGGTGAACTTCTTGCCGGCCTTCCAGATCGCCTGGTCCACCATGCCCAGCGGCGAACCGCGGTAGCCGCTGATGAAGCCTTGCGTGTTCAGGCCCCGCGCCTGGTCGCGCTCGCGCTGCATCACCAGCAGGCGCACCAGCGACTGGGTGCCGGTGAGGAACACGACCCCGTCCTTGGCCCACAGGTTGTCGGACAGGCGGTAGTCGGGGCGGCGGATGGGGGAAGCGGAACCAATGCTCATGCAGGATTGTTCTTCTCCCAACCGAGGAAAATCTTCTTCAATGCACAGGGGTTCTCCCGTGTTCGGAGAATTTCCTTCTCACCAGCCACCCATCACGCGAAAAAGCCGCTTCAATCGTCCAGCAGTGACAGGTCGCGCACGGCGCCCTTGTCGGCCGACATGACCAGCTTGGCGTAGGCCTTCAACGCGGCCGAGACCTTGCGCGGACGCGGCTGGGCCGGCTTCCAGCCCTTGGCGTCCTGCTCGGCGCGGCGCGTGGCCAGTTCCGCGTCGGACAGCAGCACATTGATCGTGCGGGCCGGGATGTCGATGCGGATGCGGTCGCCGTTGCGCACCAGGCCGATGGCGCCGCCGGCCGCCGCTTCGGGCGAGCAGTGGCCGATGGACAGGCCCGAGGTGCCGCCGGAGAAGCGGCCATCGGTCAGCAGTGCGCAGGCCTTGCCCAGGCCCTTGGACTTGATGTAGCTCGTGGGGTAGAGCATTTCCTGCATGCCAGGGCCGCCCTTGGGGCCTTCGTAGCGCACGATGACCACGTCGCCAGCCTTGACCTGGTCGGCCAGGATGTTCTCCACCGCCTCGTCCTGCGACTCGGTGACGTGGGCGTTGCCTTCGAAGACCAGGATGCTGTCATCCACGCCGGCCGTCTTGACCACGCAGCCGTGGAGGGCGATGTTGCCGGTCAGCACGGCCAGGCCGCCTTCCTTCGAGAAGGCGTGCGCGTAGGAGCGGATGCAGCCTTCGGCGCGGTCCAGGTCCAGGCTGGGCCAGCGGGTTTCCTGGCTGAAGGCCACCTGGGTCGGGATGCCGGCAGGGCCGGCCATGTAGAAGCGGCGCACGTCGGGGTCGGTGGTCTGCGCAATGTCCCACTGGGCCAGCGCTTCCTTCATCGTCGGCGTGTGCACGGTAGGCACGTCGGTGTGCAGCTTGCCTGCGCGGTCCAGCTCGCCGAGGATGGCCATGATGCCGCCGGCGCGGTGCACGTCCTCGATGTGGTACTTGTTGGTGTTAGGTGCCACCTTGCACAGCTGCGGCACCGTGCGCGAGAGTCGGTCGATGTCGGCCATGCCGAAGTCGATCTCGGCCTCGCGGGCGATGGCCAGCAGGTGCAGGATGGTGTTGGTCGAGCCGCCCATCGCGATGTCCAGCGTGATCGCGTTCTCGAAGGCCTTGAAGCCGACCGAGCGCGGCAGCACACGGGCGTCGTCCTGCTCGTAGTGCTGCCGGGTGATCTCGACGATGCGGCGGCCGGCGCGCCTGAACAGCATCTCGCGGTCCGCGTGCGTGGCCACCACGGTGCCATTGCCCGGCAGCGAGAGGCCCAGCGCCTCGGTCAGGCAGTTCATCGAGTTGGCGGTGAACATGCCCGAGCAGGAGCCGCAGGTGGGGCAGGCCGAGCGCTCGACCTCGGCGACTTCGGCGTCCGAATACTTCGCGTCGGCCGCGATCACCATCGCGTCGATCAGGTCCAGCTTCTTGAACTCCATGACCTTGGTAACCGGGTTGGCCAGCTTGGTCTTGCCGGCCTCCATCGGGCCGCCCGAGACGAACACCACCGGGATGTTCAGCCGCATCGCGGCCATCAGCATGCCGGGCGTGATCTTGTCGCAGTTGGAGATGCAGACCATCGCGTCGGCACAGTGCGCGTTGACCATGTACTCGACCGAGTCCGCGATGATGTCGCGGCTGGGCAGCGAATACAGCATGCCGTCGTGGCCCATGGCGATGCCGTCGTCCACCGCGATGGTGTTGAATTCCTTGGCGACGCCGCCAGCCGCCTCGATCTCGCGGGCGACGAGCTGGCCCAGGTCCTTCAGGTGCACGTGGCCGGGCACGAACTGGGTGAACGAATTGACCACCGCGATGATGGGCTTGGCGAAGTCCTCGTCTTTCATGCCGGTGGCGCGCCACAGGGAGCGGGCCCCGGCCATGTTGCGGCCGGCGGTGGAGGTCTTGGAACGGTATGCGGGCATCGTGCTTGCTGAAAAGGGTCGCTGCAAAGAAGGCTGGCCACAGGGATAAGGCCTCACTTGCGCCCGTGCAAACAACCTCTTGAGCCGTGCCCTGGGCAAACAATGGCAATTGTCCACCACGCGTTGCCAGAGCAGCCCGGCCGCGTCGCCGTCAGCCGCCCGCCCCGTCCAGGCGACGCGCACGCTGCAGGCGCCACGCCTCGTCGGGAAGGGTGGGATCGAAAACCTGCTCTGCCGTCGTGCCGGTCTCGCGCAACCGGGTGTCCAGCGCCACGCGCTTGTCGAACACGAAACACTCGCCCTGCCAATCGCGCTCGGCATCGGGCAGGCTTTGGAAGTAGTTCAGGATGCCGCCGTCCAGCTGCCACACATCCAGCCCCTGGCTGCGCAGCCACGGCGCCGTCTTGTCGCAGCGAATGCCGCCGGTGCAGTACATGGCCACCGGCCGGCCGGCGGCTCGCCAGGCCGGTGCTTGCGCCTGCACGTAGGCGACAAAGTCGCTGAAGTTGTGCACCTGCGGATCGACCGCGCCACGGAAATGGCCGAGGCGGAACTCGAAGTGGTTGCGGTTGTCCAGCAGCACCACGTCGTCCCGCGCGAGCAGCGCGCGCCAGGCCTCTGGCGACAGGTGACTGGCGTCGCGCTCGTCCGGCGGCGGCAGCGCAGCTGCCGGGTCTTGCGGCAAACCCAGCGCCACGATCTCCGGCTTGACGCTGACCTTGAGCCGGCCGAACGGCGGCGTGGCGCATTCGCTGTGCTTGAACGGCATGCCGCGAAACGCGCCCGCCAGCACGTCCGCCTGCTGCAGCGCCGCCTCGAAGGCCGCCACCGCTTGCGGCTCACCGGCCACGGTGCCGTTGATGCCTTCCGCGGCCACCAGGATGCTGCCTTGCAGCGCATGCGCCAAGCTGCGCAGCTGCACTGCCGCAGCCTGGGGGTCGGACAGCGGCACGAAGCGGTAGAAGGCGCTGTGCAGCAGCGAGGCGGAAGGCGTGCTTGTCATGCGCCCAATTGTCGCGGCGCGGCGCACGCCAGGGCGGCCACCACGCCAAAGACAGCCGGAGGCCCTGGTACATACCCGCTACTTGCCGACGGCTCAGCTGCTGTGAAATACGGCCGCCCGCGAGTTGTACGATGACTGACGATGTGCGGAGCGACCCACCGCGCATCCCGCGCTTCATCAAAACTCGAACAGCGGCACATTCATGCGCAAAGCATTGCTCGGCGGTCTTTTCCTGGCCACATGGATGGGCGCATGGCCGGCGTCCGCGCAGACCCAGCTCCGCGCGTGGAACACCCACCCGGACGGTTATCCGGTGACGGAGGCCATGAAAAGCTTCATCCACGAGGTCGAGCTGGGCACCAAGGGCGCCGTCAAGATCGAGCTGTTTTCCAACGCATCGCTGGGCGACCAGGCCAAGGCCGTGACGATGTTCAAGGCCGGCGAAATCGACGTGGCCGAGTTCAACTCGGCGCCACTGTCTGAAGCGGCGCCCGGCCTGAAGGCCTACAACCTGCCCTTCCTGTTCATCGATGCGGCCCACATGTTTCGCTTCCTCGACGGGGCCGCCGGTGAGCGCCTGGCCGAGAAGTTGAAGGCCTCCGGCTTTGTCGTGCTGGGCTGGTACAACGGTGGCGCCCGTTCGTTCTTCTGCGCCAACAAGCTGATGACGCGGACGGAAGATTTCGCGGGGCAGAAGATCCGCGTGCAGCAATCCGAGGCCTACATCGAGATGGTCAAGCTGCTCGGCGCCACCCCGGTGGTGTTGCCCTACAAGGACGTGCTGGACGGCCTGCAGAAAGGCACCGTGGACTGCGCCGAAGGCAACATGGTGTCCTACGAATCCACCGGCCAGTACAAGGCCGCCAAGTACATGCTGCTGGACAGCCACATGGTGTCACCCGAAGCCTTGGTCGTCTCCACCAAGCTGTGGGACAAGCTGAGCCCGCAGGACCGGGTCGTGTTCCAAAAGGCGGGCAAGAGTTCTGCCCTGTTGATGCGCGAGCTGTGGGACAAGCGGGTCGTCACCGCTCGCGCAGCGGTGACCAAGGACGGCGCCCAATTCGCGAACGTGATCGACTTTTCGCCCTACGTTCGCAGGATGTCCCCGCTGTACAGCAAATACATGGCCGACCCAGCCGTGCGGGGCGAGCTGCTGGAGATCATCAGCAACAAATAGGGCATGTGAACAGGGCATGTGGTCCCACACTGCAGCGGTGGTGCTGGCGACAGCCGCCCGCGAAATGCCGCGCCAGGCTCACTCCACCGTCACGCTTTTTGCCAAGTTGCGCGGCTTGTCCACGTCCGTCCCGCGCGCCACCGCGGTGTGATACGCCAGCAGTTGCAGCGGCACCACGTGCAGGATGGGGCTCAGAGCGCCGTAGTGCTCGGGCATGCGGATGACGTGCAGGCCTTCGGCGTTGGTGATGCGGGTGTCGGCGTCGGCGAAGACGTAGAGCTGGCCGCCGCGGGCGCGGACTTCTTGCAGGTTGCTCTTGAGCTTCTCCAGCAGTGCGTCGTTCGGGGCCACCGTGACCACCGGCATTTCGGAGGTGACCAGCGCCAGCGGACCGTGCTTGAGCTCGCCTGCGGGGTAGGCCTCGGCGTGGATGTAGCTGATTTCTTTCAGCTTCAGCGCGCCTTCGAGGGCGATGGGGTAATGCAAGCCACGCCCGAGGAAGAGTGCGTTTTCCTTGCGGGCGAAGGCCTCGGCCCAGGCCACGACTTGCGGCTCCAGCGCGAGCACGGCCTGCAGCGCGGCGGGCAGGTGGCGCATGGCCTTGAGGTGGGCTGCTTCCTGTACGTCGCTCAGGTGGCCGCGCACTTGGGCCAGCGCCAGCGTCAGCAGGAACAGGCCGGCGAGCTGGGTGGTGAAGGCCTTGGTGCTGGCCACGCCCACCTCCACGCCGGCGCGCGTGATGTAGGCCAGCTTGCATTCGCGCACCATCGCGCTGGTGGCCACGTTGCAGATGGTCAGCGTGTGCGGCATGCCCAGCGCGCGGGCGTGCTTGAGCGCGGCCAGCGTGTCGGCCGTTTCGCCGCTCTGGCTGATGGTGACGACGAGGGTGCGCGGGTCCGGCACGCTGTCGCGGTAGCGGTATTCGCTGGCGATCTCGACGCTGGTGGGAATTTTCGCGATGCTTTCCAGCCAGTACTTGGCGGTGGAGCCGGAGTAGTAACTGGTGCCACAGGCGAGGATCAGCACGCGGTTCACTTCCTTGAAGACCTTGTACGCGCCGTCGCCAAACAGCTCGGGCGTGATGCCGGCCACGCCTTCGAGCGTGTCGGCAATGGCGCGCGGCTGCTCGAAGATTTCCTTCTGCATGTAGTGGCGGTACGGGCCCAGCTCGGCGGCGCCGGTGTGGGCCTGCACGATGCGCACTTCGCGCGGCACCGGGCGGAACTGGCCATGCTCGTCCCTGGCGACGATCCAGTGCTTGCCGATCTGGATGTCGACCACATCGCCCTCTTCGAGGTAGACGATGCGGTCGGTGACACCGGCCAGCGCCATCGCGTCGGACGCCAGGTAGTTGGCGCCGCCGCTGGCCTCCGTGCCCAGGCCCAAAATCATCGGCGAGCCTTCGCGGGCGCCGACCACGCGGTGCGGCTCGTCGCGGCAGAAGACAGCGATGGCATAGGCGCCCTTCAGGCGCAGCACGGCGCGCTGCACGGCGTCGAACAGGTCGCCGTCGTAGAGGTGGTGCACCAGGTGGGCGATGACCTCGGTGTCGGTCTGGCTCTCGAAGGCGTAGCCCTTGGCCTTCAGCTCATCGCGCAACTGCTCGTGGTTCTCGATGATGCCGTTGTGGACCAGCGCAATCTTGCCGCTGGAGAAGTGCGGGTGCGCGTTGTGCACCACCGGCGCGCCGTGCGTGGCCCAGCGGGTGTGGGCGATGCCGGTGCCGCTGGCCACGCCGTCGGTGTCGATCTGCTGCTGCAACTCGGCGACACGGGCCGTCGAGCGGGTGCGGCGCAGCTCGCCGTCCTGGTACACCGCCACGCCGCAGGAGTCATAACCGCGGTACTCCAGCCGCTGCAGGCCTTGCACGAGGACGGGGACGATGTTGTGGTGGCTGACTGCGCCGACGATGCCGCACATGGGGTGCTCGCTTTCTGTGAGGGAACGGGGCGAATCGTAGGCCCGAGAACACAACAGAAGCTTGCTAGATCGATATCAATGTGAAATATTCAATCACCAGTGATTGACGATGGCTGAATATTTCAAAGTGAGTGCATCAGAGAATTTTTCCGCCAATCTGGACGCCATTGACTGGCGCCTGCTGGACCTGCTGCAGGCCGACGCCAGCCTCACCAACCAGGCACTGGCAGAGGCCGCGCATGTGTCACCCGCCACCGCGCTGCGCCGCGTGAAGCGGCTGCGCGAGCTGGGCGTGATCGAGCGCTTCACCGCGCTGCTGGCACCCGCCTTCGCCGGCCGCGGGCTGCAGGCCATCTGCGAGGTGACGCTGGATCGCCAGGGCGCCGAGCACCTGGACGCCTTCGAGGCGCGCGCGCTCGCCTTCGACGGCGGCGCAGCCAGCGTGCTTCAGCAATGCTGGCGTGTGTCGCCCGGGCCGGATTTCGTGCTGGTGACCTGGGCGGCCAACATGCCGGCCTTCCTGGCGCTGACGCAATCGCTGTTCACGCAGGACGCGAACGTGCGCAACGTGAAGAGCTTCTTCGCGGTGAAGCGGGCGAAGTTCGACCCACGAATGCCTGCGCCCTCGCCAGCCTGATCAGGCCACCGCCTTCGGAATTGGCGGTGTGAACTGCAGGCTGCCGGCAATGCGGTTCCAGGCATTGATTGCACCGATGGACGTCGTCAGCAGCGCAATCTCCTTTTCACTGAACTGCGCCTGCAGCTCGCCGTAGGCCGCGTCGGCGATGGGCCGGTCGGCCATCAACGTGAGCGCTTCGGTCCATTGCAGCGCAGCTCGTTCGCGGGCGGTGTAGACGCTGCCGGCTTCACGCCAAGTGGCGGCCAAGTCCAGCTTGGGCGCCGGTACACCAAGTTTGCGGGCCAGGTTCAGGTGGAACTGCAGGCAGAAGGCGCAGCCGTTGAGCTGCGAGGCGCGCACCTTCAGCAGCTCGGTCAAGGACTTGTCCAGCCCGCCTTCGTCGACCGCCTGGCCGAGCGCGCGCAAGGCCTTGATGACCTCCGGCGCATGGGTTTCGAAACCGGCCCAGTCAATGCGCGGGCCGTGGGAATCCTGGGATGAAGTGCTCATGCCCGAACGATAGCCAGTTTCACGACACGCGCTTGTACCCACCCGGCACACCGCGCGGCGACAACACCCATTGCCAGAGCTGGATGTCCCTCGCACGGAACGCACCGGCGCAGCTCAGCAGGTAGTAGCGCCACATGCGGTGGAACCGTTCGCCCAGGCGTTCGGCAAAGCGCGGCCACGCGGCCTCGAAGCGCTGGCACCAGCACATCAGCGTGTGGTCGTAGTCGGCGCCGAAGTTGTGCAGGTCCTCGACGACGAAATGCGGCTCGGCGCTACGCCCGATGCGCGCAACGCTGGGCAGCTCGCCGTTGGGGAACACATAGCGGTGCACCCACGGGTCGGTGCCGTGCGCGCTGTCGTTGCGGCCGATGGTGTGCAGCAGGAACAGCCCGTCTTCGGCCAGGCAGCGGCGGGCCACCGCCATGTAGGTGCCGGCGTTCTTGTGGCCCACGTGCTCGAACATGCCCAGGCTGACGATGCGGTCGAAGCGCTCGTCCAGCTGCCGGTAGTCCTGCAGCCGGAACTCGACCGGCAGCCCTTCGCACAGTTGCTGGCCCAGCGCCACCTGCTCGGCGGAGACGGTGACACCCACGCAGCGCACGCCGTATCGCTCGGCCGCGAATTTCATGAAGCTGCCCCAGCCGCAGCCGATGTCCAGCACCCGCATGCCCGGCTTCAGGCCCAGCTTGCGGCAGACCAGTTCCAGCTTGGCTTCCTGCGCGGCGTCCAGCGCGGCTGGCGCCACCCCCGGCTGGCCGCCCCAGTAGGCACAGGTGTAGGTCATGCGCGGGTCCAGCATGGCCTGGTAGAAGTCATTGCCCAGGTCGTAATGCTGCTCGCCGACCTGGAAGGCACGGCGCGGATTCTGCAGGTTCAAGAGCTTGGCCTTCAGCCCGTGCCACAACACCGGCCAGGGTGTGACCCGCTGGTCCAGCCTGGCCTTGAGCAGGCGCTCGAACAGCTGGTCCAGCCGGTCCGCGACCCACCAGCCGTCCATGTAGGCCTCGCCCAGGCCGAGCGAGCCTTCGGCCAGCACGCGCTGCGGCAATTGCTCGAACTGCGCGGCAGCGCCCGGCGCCGGGCGGATGTCCCAGGGCCGGTCGCCGCCCAGGCGCACATCGGCCAGTTTCAGCAGGCTTTGCAGCGCATCGCGCGCACCTGCGGTGCCCCTGGCTCGCCCGGCGGACGAGCCCTTGTCCAGCAATTCCCCATCCATGCTTTGGAACCTCGCGCTTGGTCGGAGGCCGCAGGCCAGGACGACTCGCTCGGTGCTTCACATCGCACGGCGAGGCGGCGCGCGGCAGTTGTCACGAAGGAAAAACCTTAGCGTCTGGATCGCACCAAGACATTTCCAGCGGTGAAAACCAACGCAATGAAAAGGGGATTCGGCCTATTTCTTGAGGATGACCAAGCCCTTCAGGTACTCGCCCTCGGGGAAACACACCGTCGTCGGATGGTCCGGTGCGGCTTCCAGGCGCTGCAGCAGGTAGCCGTCAGCCGGCGCGTCCATGCCGGCACCGGCGACGATCTTGTGGAACAGGTCGGCGCTGATGCCGCCGGAGCAACTGAAGGTCAACAGCAAGCCACCGGGCGCCAGCAGCTTGAAGGCCAGCCGGTTGATGTCCTTGTAGGCGCGGCTGGCGCGCTCGGCATGCGCCGCAGTGGGCGCAAACTTCGGCGGGTCGAGCACGATGGCGTCGAACTGCTTGCCCTCTTGCAGGCACTGGCGCAGCGTGGCGTTCACGTCGGCGTCCAGCGCGGTGTGGCGGGCCGGATCGTAGCCATTCAGCGCGACGTGGGCGGTGGCGCGGGCCAGCGACGGGCCGGAGGAGTCCACGCTGGTGACCTCGGTGGCGCCGCCGGCCAGCGCGGCGATGGAGAAGCCGCCGGTATAGCTGTAGCAGTTCAGCACCCGCTGGCAGCCGAACTGGCGCACCAGGCGGGCGAACAGCGCGCGGTTCTCGCGCTGGTCCAGGTAGTAGCCGGTCTTGTGGCCCTCGGCCACGTCCAGCGTGAGCTGGATGTCGTGCTCGCGCAGCGTGACGCCGGTGTCGCCCTCGCCGCGCAGCCAGCCGGTTACCTCGGGCAGGCCTTCGAGTTCGCGCACGTTCACGTCCGAGCGCTCGTACAGCCGGGTGCAGCCCAGCGCCGCGGTTTCGGCCAGCAGCGCATCGGCAATCACCGCTTTCCAGCGCTCGCTGCCGGCCGAGAGGAACTGCGCGCTGAGGATGTCGCCGTAGCGGTCCACCACCAGGCCGGGCAGGCCGTCGGCCTCGCCGTGCACCAGGCGCACGCCATTGCTGGCCACCGCCAGGCGCTGGCGCATGGCAACCGCGGCGCGGATGCGGCGCTGGAAAAAGGCGGCGTCAATGCGCTCGGCCTCGTCGAAGCTCCAGGCCCGCACGCGGATCTGCGACAGCGGGCTGAACGCAGCCCAGGCGAGGAACTGGCCATCGTGGCTTTCGACGCGCACCGTCTCGCCCGCATCGGCCTTGCCTTTTTCCACGCTGCCGGCGAACACCCAGGGGTGGCGGCGCAGCAGCGAACGTTCTTTTCCTTCGCGCAGGCGGATGGCTTTCATGCGCCGGATTGTCGCCTGCCCTGCCGTGGCAACCAGGGCAGCGACCTGACCTTGGATGCGGCAAAGCTGCCACCTAGCGTTCAATCTGTATCCAATTCCACTGACATGGGGAAAACCTGGGCATTTGTGCGCAATGAAGTACAGACACTGGCGGCGGCAGTATCAAAACCACAGCCCTCCCTCGCTGAAGATGCGCACGCTGCGCCATGCGGGCAGGCAGCGACAACACCAAACGCCCCGACATCTCAGGAGACACACAACATGAACCGCAGTAAGACCTGCCTGACCCTCGTCGTCCAGGCCGCGCTGGGTGCGCTGGGCCTGGCCTCGGCCACCCTCACCCACGCCGCCACCGAGCTGGTGATCGCCACGGTGAACAACGGCCACATGATCGAAATGCAGAAGCTCGGCAAGAACTTCGAGCAGGCCAACCCCGGCATCACGCTGAAGTGGGTCACGCTGGAAGAAGGCACGCTGCGCCAGCGCGTGACGACCGACATCGCCACCAAGGGCGGCCAGTTCGACGTGATGACCATCGGCCTGTACGAAGCGCCGATCTGGAGCAAGAAGGGCTGGCTGCAGCCCCTGAAGACCGACGCCGCATACGACGTGGACGACCTGCTGCCAGCCGTGCGCAGCGGCCTGTCGCTGGACGGCAAGCTCTACGCCGCGCCCTTCTACGCCGAAAGCTCGATGCTGATGTACCGCAAGGACCTGGCGGACAAGGTCGGCGTGACCGTGCCGGAGCGCCCGACCTGGACCCAGATCAAGGACCTGGCGTCCAAGATCCACGACCCGAAGAACGGCGTGTACGGCATCTGCCTGCGCGGCAAGCCGGGCTGGGGCGACAACATGGCCTTCCTCACCACGCTGGTGAACACCAACGGCGGCCAGTGGTTCGACATGCAGTGGAAGCCGCAGATCGACACCAAGCCCTGGCATGACGCGATCACCTTCTACGTCGACCTGCTGAAGAACTACGGCCCCCCAGGCTCCTCGGCCAACAGCTTCAACGAGATCCTGGCGCTGACCAACGCCGGCAAGTGCGGCATGTGGATCGACGCGACGATTGCCGCTTCCTTCGTCAGCGATCCGAAGCAGTCCAAGGTGGCCGACAAGATGGCCTTTGCGCAGGCCCCCACCGCCGTCACGCCCAAGGGCGCGAACTGGCTGTGGTCCTGGAACCTGGCCATCCCGGCCGGCTCGCAGAAGGTGGACGCGGCGCAGAAGTTCATCACCTGGGCCACCAGCAAGGAATACATCCAGCTGGTCGCCAAGACCAACGGCTGGGCCAATGTGCCCACCGGCACCCGCAAGTCCACCTACGCTTCGCCGGAATTCCAGAAGGCCGCGCGTTTTGCCGCGGCCGAGAAGACCGCCATCGACAGCGCCAACCCGAACGACTCGACGCTGCCGAAGTCGCCGTACGTGGGCGTGCAGTTCGCGGCCATCCCTGAGTTCCAGGCCATCGGCATTGCGGTGGGCCAGCAGATGAGCGCGGCCCTGTCGGGCAAGACGACGGTGGACGCGGCGCTGAAAGCCAGCCAAATCTCCGCCGAACGTGAAATGAAAAAGGGCGGCTATTACAAGTAAGCCGGCACCTGCCGCCTGACGGGCCACCGCTGCGGCGGTGGCCAGCCTCATTGCCGAGACCTCGCCATGAATCGCTTCATGCCCCGCGCCCTGATGGCGCCGGCCATCGGCACGCTCTTCCTGTGGATGATCGTGCCGCTGGTCATGACGCTGTACTTCAGCGCCATCCGCTTCAACCTGATGCAGCCGGACGTGACCGGATTTGCGGGGCTGGAGAACTTCGAATATTTCATCACCGACGCCTCGTTCTGGCCGGCGGTGATGAACACCGTGCTGCTGCTCGGCAGCGTCATCGTCATCACCGTGGTGATGGGCGTGGGGCTGGCCTTGCTGATCGACGCACCCTTCCCCGGCCGCGGCCTGGTGCGCGTGCTGCTCATTTCGCCTTTCTTCGTCATGCCCACGGTCAATGCGCTGCTGTGGAAGCACATGATGATGAACCCGATCTACGGCGTGCTGGCGCAGGTCTGGCAGGCCTTCGGCGCGCAGCCGGTGGACTGGCTGACCGACTGGCCGCTGCTCAGCGTGATCATCATGATCAGCTGGCAGTGGCTGCCGTTTGCCACGCTGATCTTCATGACCGCGCTGCAGTCGCTCAACCGCGAGCAGCTCGAAGCCGCGCGCATGGACGGCGCCAACTACCTGCAGCAGCTGCGCTACATGGTGCTGCCGCACCTGGGCCGCTCGGTGGCGGTGGTGGTGATGATCGAGATGATCTTCCTGATCAGCGTGTTCGCCGAGATCTTCACGACGACCTCCGGCGGCCCAGGTGATGCCAGCACCAACATCGCCTTCCTGATCTTCAAGCAGGCGCTGCTGAACTTCGACGCCGGCGTGGCTTCCGCAGGCGCGCTGTTCGCCGTCGTGCTGGCCAACATCGCGGCGATCTTCCTGATCCGCCTCGTCGGCAAGAACCTCGATTGAGGGAACGACATGCCCACCACCACTTCTTCCACGCTGCCCACTGTGGACACCGCGCCGGCCGAGATCCTGCTCGCGCCGCGCCGCTTCCCGCTGGCGCTGGTCGTGCGCACCCTCGTCGCCTGGCTGGTCACGCTGCTGCTGTTCTTCCCGCTGGGCTTCCTGATCGCCACCGCGTTCAAGACCGAGCTGCAGGCGATTGCGGTACCCACCGAATGGCTGTTCTCGCCCACGCTGGAAAACTTCCACGAGGTGCAGGCCCGCAGCGACTACCTGCTCTACGCGACCAACTCGCTGATCACCAGCGTGGTGTCCACCGTGCTGGGCCTGATGATCGCCGCACCCGCGGCCTATTCGATGGCCTTCTTCCGCAGCAAGCGCACGCGGGACATCCTGATGTGGATGCTGTCGACCAAGATGATGCCGGCCGTCGGCGCGCTGGTGCCGATCTACGTGCTGGCCCAGCAAAGCGCGCTGCTGGACACGCGCACCGGGCTGATCATCGTGTTCACGCTGAGCAACCTGCCCATCATGGTCTGGATGCTGTATTCGGCCTTCAAGGACATCCCGCCCGAGATCCTGGAAGCCGCGCGCATGGACGGCGCCACGCTCTGGCAGGAGGCCTACAAGGTGCTGCTGCCGCTGGGCATGGGTGGCCTCGCGTCCACCGGCTTGCTGTGCCTGGTGCTGAGCTGGAACGAGGCCTTCTGGTCGCTGAACCTCAGCTCCGCCAAGGCCGGCACGCTGGCCACGCTGATCGCCTCCTACGCCAGCCCCGAAGGCCTGTTCTGGGCCAAGCTCTCCGCCGCCTCGCTGATGGCCATCGCGCCCATCGTCGTGTTCGGCTGGTTCAGTCAAAAACAGTTGGTGCAAGGCTTGACCTTCGGCGCCGTCAAGTGATCAAGGAGACCATGCCATGGCATACCTTCAGCTCAAGCAATTCCGCAAGCAGTTCGGCGCGGTCGAGACCATCAAGGGCGTGGACCTGTCCATCGAGCCCGGCGAGTTCGTGGTGTTCGTGGGCCCTTCAGGCTGCGGCAAGTCCACGCTGCTGCGCCTGATTGCCGGGCTGGAAACGGTGACCAGCGGCCAGCTGATGCTGGATGGCCGCGACATCACGCACGCGCCCTCCTCCAAGCGCGACCTGGCAATGGTCTTCCAGAGCTACGCGCTGTACCCGCACATGAGCGTGTACGAGAACATGAGCTTCGCGCTGAAGCTGGCCAAGGTCAGCGAAAGCGAGATCCGCGAGAAGGTCGAGCGTGCCGCGAAGATCCTGAACCTCACCGCCTACCTGCAGCGCACGCCCAAGGAGCTGTCCGGCGGCCAGCGCCAGCGCGTGGCCATCGGCCGCGCCATCGTGCGCTCGCCCAAGGTCTTCCTGTTCGACGAGCCGCTGTCCAACCTGGACGCCGCGCTGCGCGGCCAGACCCGCGTGGAGATTGCCAAGCTGCATCGCGAGCTGGGCGCCACCACCATCTACGTGACGCACGACCAGGTCGAAGCGATGACGCTGGCCGACCGCGTGGTGGTGCTGCGCGACGGCAAGATCGAGCAGGTCGGCACGCCGCTGGAGCTGTACGACAAGCCGGCCAACCAGTTCGTGGCGCAGTTCATCGGCACACCGCAGATGAACGTGGTGGCCGCCGCACAGATGCCGCAGGCCGCCGCCGCTTACGGCCTGCCGGTCGCGGCAGACGGCTTCATCGGCCTGCGCCCCGAGAACCTGGCCGTGCTGCCGGCCGGCCAGGGCCAGCTCAGCGGCCAGGTCGAGCTGGTCGAGGCGCTGGGCGCCGAGACGCTGATCTACGTCAGCACCGACAGTGGCGCGCAGCTGGTGGCGCGGCAGAACTCGCGCAGCGCGCTGTCCGCCGGTGACCGCGTGGGCCTGCAGCTGCAGCCCGAGACCGTGCACCTGTTCGACGCCGGTGGCCGCGTGACACGCACGGGTGTCGCCGTCGCCGCGACCCATTGAGATTCCTCTTCATTTCCCCCTTGCTTCCATGACCACCGCCTCTCCCTCCTCCGCCGAAGCCCCGTTCGTGATGCTGCACCTGGGCCTGGGCGCGTTCCACCGCGCGCACCAGGCTGTCTACCAGCAGGCGCTGCACGACGCCGGTGACCGCCGCTGGGTGCTGGCCGGCGGCAATATCCGGCCCGATGGCGCCGACACCATCGGCGCGCTGCAGGCCGCCGGCGGCGCCTACACGCTGGAAACCGTGTCACCGGCCGGCGAGCGGGTCTATCAGCGCATCAGCGCCATCACCCGCGTGATCGGCTGGGACGCGCAGCTGCAAGGCCTGGTCACCGCCGGTGCGGACCCACTGACTCGCATCGTCTCGTTCACCGTGACCGAAGCGGGCTACTACCTCGATGCAGACCACCAGCTGGACCTGAACTTCGCCGACCTGGCCGCCGATGTCGAAGCCCTCAAGGCGAACAAAGCCGGCACGACGATCTACGGCGCGCTGACGCAGATCCTGCGCGCCCGCATGCAGCAGGCCAGCGGCCCGGTCACGCTGCTGAACTGCGACAACCTGCGCCACAACGGCGACCGCGTGCGCAGCGGCCTGCTGCAGTTCATCGACCTGATCGGCGACAGCGCGCTGCGCGAGTGGGTGGAGGTCTGCACCACCTGCCCGAATGCGATGGTGGACCGCATCACGCCCCGCGCCACGCCCGCCGTGCGCGAGCGCGTGCTGGCAGCGACCGGCGTGGACGACGCTGCCGCGCTGATGGGCGAAAGTTTCATCCAGTGGGTCATCGAGGACCGCTTCGCCGCTGGCCGCCCGGCCTGGGAGACTGTCGGCGTGGAAATGGTTTCGTCGGTGGATGCCTACGAGGAAGCCAAGATCCGCCTGCTGAACGCCACGCACAGCTGCATCGCCTGGGCCGGCACGCTGGTCGGCCACACCTACATCCATGAAGGCACGCAGGACGCGGCCATCCGCCAACTGGCCTTCGACTACGTGACCAACGACACCATCCCGGTGCTGGACACGCCAGCCAAGCCCAGCCCGATCGACCTCGCCAAGTACCGCGACGTGGTGCTGGACCGCTTCGCCAACCCTGCCATTGCCGATACCAACCAGCGCGTGGCGATGGACGGCTTCTCGAAGATCCCCGGCTTCATTGCGCCGACGCTGCGCGAACGCCTGGCCGCGGGCGCCAGCATTGCCAGCGTGGCGATGCTGCCGGCGCTGTTCCTGGCCTACCTGCAGCGCTGGCATGCCGGCACGCTGCCGCACGTCTACCACGACCAGGCGATGGACCCGGCGGTGGCGCACGCGATCTGCGGCGCGGCGGACCCGGTCGCAGCCTTCGCGGCGGACACGGTGCTGTTCGGTGAACTGGCCGGCACGCCCGCGCTGCTGGCCGCTTTGCAAGGCGCCAGCGCGCGCGTGGCAAGCTTCGTTGCTTCGCACTCGCCCGTCACAGCCCGCTGATGCAGCATCCGCCGCAACTCCCCCGCCAGCGCCAGCCCGAGCTGGAGCATGACTATGCCCGCAGCCCGGCGCTGGGCTACGAGGCGCCGGAGGACGTGGGCTTCATCCGCTGCCTGTCGCACGGCTTTCCGACGCCGCTGGCGCGCTGGCACCACCACGACGAGTACGAACTGCACCTGATCGTCGCCAGCTCGGGCAAGGCCTTCGTGGGCGACTGGATCGGGCCGTTCCAGCCCGGCCACCTGGTGCTGTGCGGCCCGCGGCTGCCACACAACTGGATCTCGATGGACCTGCCCGAAGGCGGCTTTGCGCAGCGCGACCTGGTGATCCAGTTTCCCCACGCGCCGATTGCCGCCGCGGCCGAGCACATTCCCGAGCTGGCCGAAGCGCTGCCGCTGCTGGAGCGGGCGCGCCGCGGCATCGAGTTCTTCGGCCTGGCCGAGCAGGCGCGTGCGCACTGGGAGCGTGTGAAGGCCACGCACGGGCTGCTGCGCTTCGCGGCCTTTGCCGAATTCCTCGGCGAGCTGGCGCACTGCACCGACTACCGGCTGCTCTCCAGCGTGCAGATGCAGAGCGCCGACGACGACACCCAGCTGGATCAGATCAACGCCATCGTCAGCCGCATCACCGACAACGTGGCCCAGCCGCTGTCGGCCAGCGAACTCGCCGGCGAACTCGGCATGAGCGAGAGTCGCTTCTCGCGCTTCTTCCGCCGCGCCACCGGCAACACCTTCACCGACTTCGTCAACCGCATCCGCGTGAACCGCGCCTGCCAGCTGCTGATGGACTCGGACCGGCTGGTCACGCACATCTGCTTCGAGGTTGGCTTCAACAACGTCGCCAACTTCAACCGCCGTTTCCTGGACATCAAGGGCATGACGCCCACCGAATTCCGCCGCCAGTCCGGCCAGCGCTTCGGCCTGCTGCCCGACGGCCGAAGGAACTGAACCCCATGTACCTTGGCATCGACCTCGGCACCTCCGAGATCAAGCTGCTGCTGCTCGACATGCGGCAGCGCATCGTCGCCACCACCGGCGAAGCCCTGACGCTCTCGCGCCCGCAGCCACGCTGGAGCGAACAACATCCGCTGCAGTGGTGGACCGCGGCCGACGCCGCGATGCAGCGCCTGGCCGCCACCCACCCCGCCGCAATGGCAGAGGTGCGCGCCACCGGCCTGTCCGGCCAGATGCACGGCGCAGTGCTGCTGGACGAGGCCGACCAGGTGCTGCGGCCGGCCATCCTGTGGAACGATGGCCGCGCCGGCGCCGAATGCGCAGAGCTGGAGGCCACCTGCCCGGAGCTGCACGCCATTGCCGGCAACCTCGCGATGCCGGGCTTCACGGCACCCAAGCTGCTGTGGGTGAAGAAGCACGAGCCCGAACTCTTCGCCCGCGTCGCCAAGGTGCTGCTGCCCAAGGACTGGCTGCGGCTGCAGCTGACGGGCGAGGCCATCAGCGACCTGTCCGACGCGGCCGGCACGCTGTGGCTGGACGTTGCAAAGCGCCGCTGGTCACCCGAACTGCTGGCCGCGACCGGCCTCACCGAAGCGCAGATGCCGGCCCTGGCCGAAGGCAGCGCGGTGGCCGGCCGCCTGCTGCCGGCGCTGGCCGCGCGCTGGGGCCTGAAGCGCGGCGAAGACGGTGGCCTGCCCATCGCCGGCGGCGGTGGCGACAACGCAGCCAGCGCAGTCGGCATTGGCGCGGTGCGGCCCAACCAGGGCTTTGTCTCGCTGGGCACCTCTGGCGTGATCTTCCTGACCAACGACCGCTTCCGACCCAACCCGGCCTCGGCCGTGCATGCTTTCTGCCACGCGCTGCCGGCCACCTGGCACCAGATGAGCGTGATGCTCTCGGCCGCCAGCGCGCTGCGCTGGGTGCGCGAGCTGACGGGCCTGGCCAGCGAGGCCGAACTGGTCGCCAAGGTCGCCGCGCTCAGCCCGGCCGAGCGCGACGCCGCCCCGCTGTTCCTGCCCTACCTCAGCGGCGAACGCACGCCGCACAACGACGCCAACGCCCAAGGCGTGCTGTTCGGCCTCACCGGCAGCCAC
The DNA here is from genome assembly GCF_021043325.1 of Ideonella azotifigens. Classification (NCBI taxonomy): domain Bacteria; kingdom Pseudomonadati; phylum Pseudomonadota; class Betaproteobacteria; order Burkholderiales; family Sphaerotilaceae; genus Ideonella; species Ideonella azotifigens. The sequence goes on along the minus strand of NZ_JAJNKD010000001.1, from coordinate 467,341 downwards.
AGCGCCGCCCACCTCGGCTACGCCGTGATGGAAGGCGTGGGCTTCGGCCTGCTGGACGGCTGGCGCGCACTGGGCGCCGCGCCCGGCGCGGTGCAGGCGCTGTCGCTCGTCGGCGGGGGCGCGCGCAGCCCCGAATGGGCGCAGCTGCTGGCCAGCACGCTGGGCGTGGCGCTGCACACGCACGAAGGCGGCGAAGCCGGCGGCGCGCTGGGCGCGGCCCGCCTCGCGTGGCTGGCCGACCTGTCGCCCGCGCTGGACGCCGACGGCAGCCTGCCCGGCTCGCTGCTGGCCGACATCTGCCCCGCGCCGCCGATGGCAAGGCTCTTCGAACCGAACGCCGCCGAAACCGAACGCCTGGCGCCACGTCAGGCACGCTGGGCGCAGCTGTATCCCAGATTGAGGAACCTGTTTCCAGCTGGTTGACCTGCAGACGTTGCCTTAGACCTGCTCGGCCGTGTAATAGCCGCCATCCACCAGCACCGATTGCAGGTTGGCCTTGTCGACCAGCACGGGCTTGATCAGCAAGGCAGGAACGACCTTCACACCGTTTTGATAGGTCTTCTGGTCGTTGAAGCTGACGGGGCGGCCTGAGAGGGTGTCGTCGACCATGCGCGCCGCCTGCTTCACCAGCAGCCGGGTGTCCTTGAACACCGTGGACGCCTGCTCGCCGTGCTTGATGGACCTCACCGACGCGAGTTCCGCATCCTGGCCGGTGATGACCGGCAAGGGCTGCGCGGCCTGCCCGTAGCCGGCGAACTTGACGGCACTCAGCAACTCGATGCTGATGCCGTCATAGGGCGACAGCACTGCGTCGAGGCGGCGCCGGGCATAGGTGGTGCCAAGCTCCCCCTGCAAGCGCGCCTTGGCATGCGCGCCATTCCAGTGCGGCGTGTAGATGTCCTTGAGTGCGACCTTGCCCGAACCGACGACCAACTGGCCATTGTCGATGTAGCGCTTGAGCACCGACATCGATCCGTCGTAGAACATGTGGGTGTTGTTGTCGTCCGCGTCGCCCGCGAACAGCTCCACCGTGGAGGGCCGCGTGGCAGCGGTCAAACGCAATCGCGCCTCGATGTCACGGGCCTGCAGTTCGCCCACGGCAAAGTTGTCGAAGGTTGCATAGCTGTCCACGTTGGCCGTGTCGCGGATGAGCCGGTCGTAGGCGAGGACCTTCACACCGCGCTTGGCCGCCTCCGCCAGCACGCCTGTCAGCGCACCGCCGTCCACTGCGCCGATCACCAGCATCCGCGCACCTTTGCCCACCATCGCCTGGAGGTGGTCGATCTGGGTCTTGGCACTGTCGTTCGCGTACTGCAGGTCCGCCGTGTAGTCGAGCTGGTTGAGCGCGCGCATCACGCCCAGCCCGTCATACACCCAGCGCAGGGATCCCATCGTGGGCATCGAGATGCCGATCAACCCCTTGTTGCTGGCTGCCGCTCGCGACGTTCCCCAAACGTGACCCAAGGACAGCGCTGCCAGCGCCTTCACGGACTGCCGTCGATTCATCTTGTCTCCGAAAACTGCGCCGAACTGCCTTGCGCAATTCCATGCCTGCTTCTTGTCAATCGGTTCGATTGCTTTGGGACGCATTGTCTGGATTCCGGCCAGCGGCCGAATCCCCCGAATCCCCAATGTGAAAACCCATATACCGGCATGCGCATACCGACATGGCTGCGCCCGAGGCAGATGGAAGTGTGATGGTTCGCTTCAGGCCGCCAAGGCCGCCTGCCGTTTGCGCCGCTGCCGGTTCGCACCGCACATGAAAAAAGCCCCTCGCGAGGGGCTCTTGCTTGTGGGTGTCGAGTTTCAGGCCCGTTGCCGCCGCAGCACCAGCAGCACGTAGCTCAGCACCGCCAGCAGCAGGCCCCAGGCCATCGCCGGGTCGACCAGTTCGCCCAGCACGCGCTGGGTGTCGCTCAGCAGCCATTGCGGCAGTTGGGTGAGCTGCCCGTCCCAGGGAACGGACTCGAAATCGTGGCGAGCCACCGGGAAGATGGCGTCGCGGAAGCGTTCGGCCATGGTCACCAGCGTCTGCAGCAGCCAGGGCATGCCATAGACCTTGGCCAGGATCACGCTTCCCAGGCCCAGCGCACCCACCGCGGCAATGCCGCCCCAGCGCTTGAGCCACGCGGAGGCCGCCATCACGAACAACATCACCGGCGCAGCCCACAGCGCCGCAGCACCGACTGCCACCAGCACGCGCGGCACGGCGGCCACGATGACCGCGCTCAGCGTGCCCCAGGGCAGCGAGGCCACGCCGCTCAGGCCGTAGACGCGGGCCACGGTAAGCACCGCTACAACCAGGCCGCAGACGAACGCGATACCCGCGACCATCAGCTGGAACACCAGCACGTGCATCAGCGCGGTGGCGCCCACTGCCGCCCAGTCGCTCACCGGCAGCGAGCGCCAGAACTCGATGCTGCGGTCCTGCCGGTCGCGCTGGCCCAGCCCGGAGGACTGGAAGCCGGCGCCCACCCAGCCCGCCATCATCACCGCGCCGATGTAGCCACCAGCCAGCGCCACCAGCACGCTGAGCGCGCTTTCATCGGAGGACACATGCACATTGCCCACCACGATGGCGAACAGCATCATGCACAGCGGCACCGCGCTGAAGATCAGCCAGCCGCGCCGGTGCTGCATCCATTCGCGCTGCATCAGCGCCAGGAAAGTCGTTGCGTTCATCTCATTGCTCCTTGGGTCGCGTCGCGGCTCAGCGGCTGGCGCGCGGATTCAGCTCGGGGGCGCGCGTGAGCGCGACGAACAGGTCGACCAGGCTGGGCCGCACGCGCTGGCCCAGGGCCTCGACCTCGCTGGGCATGGCGCCGTCGAAGATCGCGGTGGACGCGCCGTTGGGCGAGCCGTAGCGCAGCAGCGGATGCGCCGCAGCCACGGCGTTGGCAGCCGCAGGCGCATGGCTCAGCGCCGAGTAGCGCTGGTCCAGCTGGTCCAGGCTGATGTTGAGCACCAGCTTGCCGTCGTTGAGCATCATCACGTCCGACAGCAACGCTTCCACTTCCTCGACCTGGTGGGTCGAGATCAGCACCGTGCGCTCACCATCGCACCACTCGTTGATCAGCAGCTCGTAGAAAGCCTTGCGCGACAGCACGTCCAGGCCCAGCGTCGGCTCGTCGAGGATCATGATGCGGGCGTCCACCGCGGCGATCAGCGCCAGGTGCAGCTGCACCACCATGCCACGCGAGAGCTGCTTGACCTTGTCGTTCAGGCCGACGCTGGTGCGGCGCAGCAGCTCGCGGGAGCGGTCGGCCGAGAACTTCGGATGCATGCCACTCATCAGCGTGATCAGCTCGTGCACCCTGGCCCAGCGCGGCAGGATGGCCACGTCCGGGATGTAGCACAGCGACTGCAGCAACTCGGTGCGCTGTTTGCGCGGATCCAGGCCCAGCACGTCCAGGTGCCCGGCGTGGTTGGCCAGGCCCACCATCGCCTTCATCAGCGTGGTCTTGCCCGCGCCGTTGTGGCCCAGCAGGCCGACCACGCGGCCCTTGGGGATCGTGAAGCTCAGGTTGTCCAACACGGTCTTCTTGCCGTAGCGCAGGTTCACGCCTTCGGCGCGGATCAGCGGTGCACCTGGCTCGGTGCTGCTGATGTTGATGTTGTCGCTCATGGCGTCATGCCTCCCAGTCAAGTTGTTCGGGTCCCAGGCCCAGCTGGCGCAGGCGCCGCCGCAGTTGCGGCCATTCCAGCTCCAGGAAGCGTTGCCGCTCCAGTTCCTTGAGCCGCTGCCGCGCGCCGCTGCGCACGAACATGCCCAGCCCGCGCCGGCTCTCCAGCAGCCCGTCCTCGCTCAGCGCCTGCAGCGCCCGGCCCACGGTCAGCGGATTCAGCACGTAGTGCGAGGCCAGCGCCCGCACCGAAGGCATGGGCTCGCCCTCCGGCGGGCTGCCATCGAGCAAGCCGCCGGCCAGTCGGTCGGCCAACTGCCGGTAGATCGGTTGCCGGTTGTCCCAGGTCTGCATGGGCCGCTCCAGTGTGTTGGTGATGTAGCACACTGTAAAAAACGGGCGGCCGATTGTCTGCCGGTGTGCGACGAGTTGCGGGAATCGAGCGATGAAATGCAAAGCCGCGGCCTGGCCAGGTCACGAATGCCTCGCGGCATTGGCCTGGTGCTCGCACCCATTTCGGGGATGTGCAGCACCCGGCCCACGCGGCATCATGCGCAGCACTTTTTCCGTTCAAGCCTGAGGAGACCTTGATGATGCGCAGTTTTGCCCTGCCCGCCGCCCCTACCACCCGCCTTCAACTGGCACTGGCAACGCTCGGCCTGGCAGCCGGCCTCACCGCCTGCGGCAAGGTCCAGGAGGTGGCCACGCAGAAGGCGACCGAGAAGTTGATCGAGTCTTCGATCAACAAGGATGGCAACACCAATGCCAAGGTGGACCTGGGCAGTGGTGGGATGAAGGTCGAAGGTCAGGACGAACACGGCAAGGCCTTCAAGATGGAAATGGGCTCGGCCCAGATCAGCGAGAAGGAACTGGGGTTGCCGTTCTACCCCGGCGCCAAGCCGGCCGACAACAAGGGCACGCGCATTGTCAACGGCGACGGCATGATGATGCAGGTGGAGCTGACCAGCAGCGACGACCCGAAGAAGGTTTCGGAGTGGTACCGCGCGCAGCTCAAGTCCAGCCAGGAGAACAAGCTGGTGATGGACCAGGGCAAGGAAAAAGGCATGACGCTGAGCATCTCGGACACCAAGGCCGAGAGCAATGTGATGGTCGACGTCAGCGACGACGGCAACAACGGCAGCCACATCTCTCTGATGTACAGCGCAAAGACCAAGCCGGGCGCCTGACAAGGCCGCTTCAGGTTTCGCCGGTCTTGCGCTTGGCCCGCGGATGGGCGGCGTCATACGCCTTGGCCAGGTGCTGGAAGTCCAGCTTGGTGTAGATCTGCGTGGTGCTGATGCTGGCGTGGCCCAGCAGTTCCTGCACCGCGCGCAGGTCGCCGCTGGACTGCAGCAGGTGCGAGGCGAAGCTGTGGCGCAGCATGTGCGGGTGGACCGACGTGGGCAGGCCGGCGCTCAGCGCAAGGGCCTTGAGCCGCGTGCGCACCTGGCTGGTGGACAGGCGGGTGCCGCGGTTGCTGACGAACAGTGCCGGCTCGCCGGGGCTGGCGACCAGGTCGCGCTCGGCGCGCCAGGCGGCCAGCGCTTCCAGCGCCTTGCGGCCTACCGGCACGGCGCGGCGCTTGCTGCCCTTGCCGAGCACGTGCACCGTCGCGTCCTGCTCGTCGATCCAGCCGACCGCGGCCGGGCCGGGCGAGGCGTCCAGGCTGACCAGTTCGGCCACGCGCAAGCCGCTGCTGTAGAGCAGCTCGACGATGGCATGGTCGCGTGCGCCCAGTGCCGGGTCGCCGGTGTCGGGCTGGGCTTCGGCCAGCGCCACGGCCTGGTCCACCGCCAACGCCTTGGGCAATGGCTTGGGGGCCTTGGGCGGGCGCACGCCATCGACCGGATTCAACGGCACGCCGCCTTCGCGGCCCCACCAGCGGTAGAAGCCGCGCCAGGCCGAGAGCTGCAGCGCCAGGCTGCGCGGCGCCAGGCCCTGGCTGTGCAACTGGGCGGCCATGCGGCGCACGTGGTGCGTGAGCAGCCGGTCCAGCGGCAAGTTTTGCGCGGCGGCGGCGGCGGCCAGCCGGGTCAATGCGTCGGTGTAGAGGGTCAGCGAGCGTTCGGCCAGGCGCCGGTCCACCCGCAGGTGGCTGAGGTAACGCGGCAGCGGATCCGGCAGCAGGTCCGGCCCGACGGTAGGCGGTGCCGCGTCGACCATCGCGGCGCTTATTCGCCCACCAGCAGCCGGCCCAGCGCGGCGCTGGCAATGTCGCCGACCTGGACCAGGAACTCGGTGCCCATGTCGCTCTGGTAGCGCAGCGCGTCCGGCGAGCCCAGCACCAGCAGGCCGAAGCATTCGCCAGCGGACTTGCCCAGGCGCAGCGGCACCAGCGCGACGGACTGCGCCGGCGTCGGGTCGCCCAGCCAGCTGGTGGCCTCGAACTGGGCGTTCAGGCCGCAGTAGGGCTGGGTCAGGCTGGACGCGAAGGTCTTGATGTCGTCGCTCACGGCCTGCGCCCACGGCAGGTGGCCGTGGCCGGCCGAGACGCCCCAGACCCGCACAGCGGCCTGCGGGATCAGGAACTCGTGCTTCAGCTCCTCGATCAGCACCTGGCCCAGCAGCGAGGCACTGCGCGCCAGCATCAGCGCGCAGGTCCAGCGGTGCATGCGCTCGGCGATTACCACGTTGTCCTGCCCGGCGCGGATCATCTCGATGATCTTGCGCTCCAGCCCCTTGATGCGCTCGCGCAGCATTTCCATCTGCCGCTCCTGCAGCGAAACGGCGCGCAGCCCGTGCGGGCTGGTCAGCTGCACGGTGGACAGCAGTTCGGCATGGCGCTCGAAGAAACCGGGCGTGTTGACCAGGTAGTTGGCGATGTCGTCTTCGGTGATGCCTTGCAGCGGGGTGGTCACAGTTCGATCTCTCCTTCAAACACGGTCACCGCGGGGCCGGTCATCAAGACCGAATGCCCGGGGCCGTTCCATTCAATCGTCAGCACGCCGCCACGGGTGTGCACGTCCACCTTGCTGTCCAGCCAGCCCAGGCGAATGCCGGCGACGACCGCCGCGCAGGCCCCCGTGCCGCAGGCCAGGGTCTCGCCCGCGTCGCGCTCGAAGACGCGCAGCTTCACTTCGCTGCGGCTCACCACCTGCAGGAAGCCGGCGTTGACCTTCCGGGCGAAGCGCGCGTGGACCTCGATGCGCGGGCCCCAGCTGGCCACCGGTGCGGCGTCCACCTCGGGCACGCGCAGCACGGCGTGCGGGTTGCCCATGGAGACGACGGCCACTTCGGCGGTGTCGCCCCCTGCGTCGCCATCACCCAGGTCCAGCGGCCACAGCTCGAAGCCGTTGACCATGCGCGGCACCAGACCCGAAGGGTCGAACGGCAGGCGGGCCGGCTCGAAGACGGGCTGGTTCATGTCCACCGTGACACGGCCATCGGCCTGCAGGCGCAACTCCAGCTCATTGTTGACGGTGGCCACGCGGATGGTGTCGCGCTCGCTCAAGCCATGGTCGCGCACGTAGCGCACGAAGCAGCGCGAGCCATTGCCGCACTGCTCGACCTCGTCGCCACTCGCGCCATTGAAGATGCGGTAGCGGAAGTCCACGCCGGGCCGGTCCGCGGCCTCGACGACCAGGATCTGGTCCGCACCGACGCCAAAGCGCCGGTCGCCCAGCAGGCGCAGCTGATCGCGGCTCAGCGCCAGCGGCGCCTGGGTCGCGTCCAGCACGACGAAGTCGTTGCCGGCGCCGTGCATCTTGGTGAATCGCAAACGCATGGCGCGATTATCCGCGCTCGCGCGCTGCCGGCCCCTCGGTTCGCGGGGTTTGCCCAGGGATTTTCGACCGGCTGGCTTAAGGGCCGCGCCAGCACCGACGCCTAGTCACGGTGAGGGCGTCGCAAGGCGGCCCTGACTTCCAACCCAGCCAAGGAGTTCCCCATGCTCAGCCTGAACACCAATGCCGCCGCCCTGTCGACGCAAAGCGCCCTGGCCAACAGCCAGAAGGCCCTGACCACCTCGATGACCCGCCTGGGCACCGGCAACCGCGTCAATTCCGCGATGGACGACGCCGCCGGCCTTCAGATCGCCACCCGCCTGAACGCGCAAACCCGCGGCATGGCCGTGGCCCAGCGCAACACGCAAAACGGCATCTCGATGATGCAGACGGCCGAAGGCGCATTCAGCGAGGTCACCGACATGCTGCAGCGCATGAAGGACCTGGCCACCGAAGCAGCCAACGGCACCTCGTCTGCCGACGACAAGACCGCCATGCAGTCCGAATACGACGCGCTGGGCCAGGAGCTTTACAACGTGATGAACAACACCACCTTCGGCGGCGCCAAGCTGCTGGCCGGTGGCACGCTGGGCGCCGGTGGCGTGACCTTCCAGATCGGCGCCAGCGCCAGCGAAACCATGGCGGTGAACGTCTCGACCGACATGACCACGCTGGGCACCGACCTGCTGGCCGCCACCGCCAACTACGCGGCAGCTGGCAGCACCGGCACCGAACTCACCGCCGCCGGTGGCGCCAATGCCGCCATCACCAAGCTGGACACGGTGCTGAAGGACGTAGGCAAGGTGCGCTCGGCCCTCGGTGCCGCGTCCAACCGGCTGGATCACGTCTACAACAACCTGGCCAACATGAGCACCAACACGACCGCCGCCAAGGGCCGCATCATGGACGTGGACTACGCCACCGAAACGTCCAACATGACCGCCAAGCAGATGCTGCTGCAGGCCGGCACCTCGATGCTCAAGCAATCGGGCTCGATGTCGCAGATGGTCCTGTCGCTGATGCAATAAGCCTCGGCCCCTCCCATGAGCAAGCCACCTCCGGGTGGCTTTTTTCATGCCCTGCTTTAAGCGCCGAGCGCCACCGGTCGCCTATCAGGGGTGAGGGCGTCGACACGAGGCCCCGACTTTCCAACCCAGCCAGGAGTTCCCCGTGCTCAGCCTCAATACCAACGCCGCCGCCCTGTCGACGCAAAGCGCCCTGGCCAACAGCCAGAAAGCCCTGACCACCTCGATGACCCGTCTGGGCACCGGCTATCGCGTGAATTCCGCGATGGACGATGCCGCCGGCCTGCAGATCGCCACCCGCCTGAACGCCCAGACCCGCGGCATGGCCGTGGCGCAAAAGAACACCCAAAACGGCATCTCGATGATGCAGACGGCAGAAGGCGCATTCAGCGAAGTCACCGACATCCTGCAGCGCATGAAGGACCTGGCGACCGAGGCGTCCAACGGCACCTCGTCGGTTGACGACCAGGATGCCATGCAGTCGGAGTACGACGCGCTGGGCCAGGAAATCGGCAACATCATGAAGAACACCACCTTCGGCGGCGCCAAGCTGCTGGTCGGCGGCACGATGGCCGCAGCGGTGACCTTCCAGATCGGGGCCTCGGCCGCCGAAACCATGACCGTCAATGCCAGCACCGATCTGGCCACGGCAGTGACGGACATCACCGCAGCCACCGCCAACTACGCGGCCGCCACGGCGCACGCCACCGGCACCGGTGAAATCAATGCCGCCAATGCCAATGGCACGATCGACAAGCTGACCACGGCGCTGAAATCCGTCGGCGCGGTGCGCTCCACCCTGGGTGCAGCGTCCAACCGTCTGGACCATGTGTACAACAACCTGTCCAACATGAGCACCAACACGACCGCCGCCAAGGGTCGCATCATGGACGTGGACTACGCAACGGAAACGTCCAACATGACTGCCAAGCAGATGCTGCTGCAGGCCGGCACTTCGATGCTCAAGCAATCGGGCTCGATGTCGCAGATGGTGCTGTCGCTGATGCAGTAAGCCTCCGCTTTGTCAGCCGCCAAGCCACCTTCGGGTGGCTTTTTTCATTCCCGGGTTTAAGCCCGATCGAAACCTCGTCGCCTATCCGGGTTGAGGGCGTCGACACGAGGCCCCGACTTTCCAACCCAGCCAGGAGTTCCCCATGCTCAGCCTCAATACCAACGCCGCCGCCCTGTCGACGCAAAGCGCCCTGGCCAACAGCCAGAAGGCCCTCACCACCTCGATGACCCGCCTGGGCACGGGCTATCGCGTCAATTCCGCGATGGACGACGCAGCGGGCCTGCAGATCGCCACCCGCCTGAACGCCCAGACTCGCGGCATGGCGGTCGCCCAGCGCAACACGCAAAACGGCATTTCGCTGATGCAGACGGCAGAAGGCGCCTTCAGCGAAGTGACGGACATCCTGCAGCGCATGAAGGACCTGGCCACCGAAGGTGCCAACGGCACGGCTTCGACCGACGACAAGACCGCCATGCAGTCGGAATACGACGCGCTGGGCCGCGAGCTGAAGAACGTCATGGACAACACCAGCTTCGGCGGCCAGTCCCTGTTCGCCACCGGCACCAACGCCGCGGCCGTGACCGGCGGCACCAGCACGCTGGGCAAGACCGGCGGCGTGACCTTCCAGATCGGCGCCAGCGCCAGCGAAACGATGACGACCAACGTCTCGGCATCGGTCGCCGGGCTGACGAACGACGGCGGCACGCTGGGCCTGGCCAGCGCCGCCTACAAGACCACGGCCACCGCGGCCACGGTGGGCACCGAGATCGGTGCCGCGGCGACCATCACCTTGCTGGACAACGCACTGAAGGACGTCGGCACGGTGCGCTCGGCCCTCGGCGCGTCCTCCAACCGCCTGGACCACGTCTACAACAACCTGGCCAACATGAGCACCAACACCACGGCTGCCAAGGGCCGCATCATGGACGTGGACTACGCCACGGAAACGTCCAACATGACTGCCAAGCAGATGCTGCTGCAGGCCGGCACTTCGATGCTCAAGCAATCGGGCTCGATGTCGCAGATGGTGCTGTCGCTGATGCAGTAAGCACCGGCCCATCCATCACCAAGCCACCTCCGGGTGGCTTTTTTTCATTCCGGCGTTTAAGTGCGGTTCGCTGCCTGTCGCCTTGACTGGTTAAGGGCATCGAGACGAAGCCCACCCTTCCCCACCAGCCCAGGAGTTCCCCATGCTCAGCCTCAATACCAACGCCGCCGCCCTGTCCACGCAAAGCGCCCTGGCCAACAGCCAGAAGGCCTTGACCACCTCCATGACCCGCCTGGGCACCGGCTACCGCGTCAACTCCGCGATGGACGACGCCGCCGGCCTGCAGATCGCCACCCGCCTGAACGCGCAAACGCGTGGCATGGCCGTCGCCCAGCGCAACACGCAGAACGGCATCTCGATGATGCAGACGGCAGAAGGCGCGTTCAGCGAAGTCACCGACATCCTGCAGCGCATGAAGGACCTGACGACCGAAGGCGCGAACGGCACCGCGTCGACCGACGACAAGGCCGCCATGCAGTCCGAATACGACGCGCTGGGCCAGGAGCTCTACAACATCACCGCCAACACCACCTTCGGCGGCGCCAAGCTGCTGGACGCCGCGACCGGCTCGTTGGCCGCCACCACCGGCGTGACCTTCCAGATCGGTGCCAGCGCCAGCGAAACCATGAAGGTGGACGTGTCGGCCAGCCTGAAGACTGGCGGCACGCTGGACGCCGCGCTGAAAGCCGCCAGCGCCAACAACTACAAGGCCTCGGGCTGGACGGCCGGCACCGAAATCGGCTCTGCCGCGTCGATCACGCTGCTGGACACTGCACTGAAGGAAGTTGGCACCGTGCGCTCGGCACTGGGCGCCGCGTCCAACCGGCTGGACCATGTCTACAACAACCTGGCCAACATGAGCACCAACACCACCGCTGCCAAGGGCCGCATCATGGACGTGGACTACGCGACGGAAACGTCCAACATGACTGCCAAGCAGATGCTGCTGCAGGCCGGCACCTCGATGCTCAAGCAATCGGGCTCGATGTCGCAGATGGTGCTGTCGCTGATGCAGTAAGCCTCGGCCCATGTCACAAGCAAGCCACCTCCGGGTGGCTTTTTTCATGCCCTGCTTTAAGCGCCGAGCACCACCGGTCGCCTATCAGGGGTGAGGGCGTCGACACGAGGCCCCGACTTTCCAACCCAGCCAGGAGTTCCCCATGCTCAGCCTCAATACCAACGCCGCCGCCCTGTCGACGCAAAGCGCCCTGGCCAACAGCCAGAAGGCCCTCACCACCTCGATGACCCGCCTGGGCACCGGCTACCGCGTCAACTCCGCGATGGACGATGCCGCGGGCCTGCAGATCGCCACCCGCCTGAACGCCCAGACCCGCGGCATGGCCGTGGCCCAGCGCAACACGCAGAACGGCATCTCGATGATGCAGACGGCCGAAGGCGCGTTCAGCGAAGCCACCGACATCCTGCAGCGCATGAAGGACCTGGCGACCGAGGCGTCCAACGGCACCTCGTCGACCGACGACAAGACGGCCATGCAGTCCGAATACGACGCGCTGGGCCAGGAACTCGGCAACATCATGAGCAACACCACCTTCGCTGGCGCGAAGCTGCTCAAGGGTGGCACGCTGGCGACCGCCGCGGTGAAGTTCCAGATCGGTGCCAGCGCCAGCGAAACCATGTCGGTCGACGTGTCCACCGCGCTCGGCACCACGCTGGAAGCCTCGCTGACCGCTGCTTCGAGCAACTACACGGCGGCCGGCACTGGCACCGAACTGACGGCCACCGCCAACGCCACCATCACCAAGCTGGACACCGCGTTGAAGGACGTGGGCACGGTGCGCTCGGCCCTCGGTGCTGCGTCCAACCGGCTGGACCACGTCTACAACAACCTGGCAAACATGAGCACCAACACCACGGCTGCCAAGGGTCGCATCATGGACGTGGACTACGCCACCGAAACGTCCAACATGACCGCCAAGCAGATGCTGCTGCAGGCTGGCACCTCGATGCTCAAGCAATCGGGCTCGATGTCGCAGATGGTCCTGTCGCTGATGCAATAAGCCTGACCCCGCGCCACCCCACGCACCGGAGCGCCCGCCATGCTGGTCACCCCCCGTGTCGGCCCGGTGCCCATGCTGCGCGCGGCGCTGCCGGCCGGCCCCTGGATCGGCCAGGGGCCGCGGCCGGGCGACGTGCTGTGGCTGCGCCTGGCCGGCGCGCCCGGTGGCGAGCGCCAGTTGCTCGCGCAGGACGGCCGGCCGCTGCAGCTGGGCCGGCTGCCGGCCGAGCTGGCGAATCTGCCGGCCGGCACGCCGCTGGCCTGGACCGTCGTCGGCACCGCGCCGCAGCTCATGCTCAGCCTGGGGTCGCTGGACCCGGCCCACGCGGCATCGCCGCTGCCGGCCGCGGTGCCCGCCGAAGCCCCCTCCCCCGAACGCGGCACCGCCGCCGAAACGCTGCGGCCTGACGCGCAGGCGCTGCGACTGCAGCATGCCTTCAGCGACGAAGCCACCCGCCTGGCCCTGCGCTGGCGCCAGCGTGCGCTGGCCGGCGTGGACACGCCGCCGGACCGCCGCAGCCCCGGGCGCCAGGCGGCGGCGACCGGCCGCTGGCCCTGGTCGCTGCTGCCGCTCGACGGGGAACCGCCACCGCCTCCGTTGCCCAGCCCCGCTGCGGACACGCCCCTGCCCACCCTCGCCGATGCGGCGCGCTGGCAGTTCGAGCTGACCGAAGGCGCCCAGCGCCTGGGCCTGCTGCTGGTGGAGCCCGACCTGTTGATCACCTCGCCACCGCCGCACGACAACGAGCCTGGCTCAGGCCACGCCCCGCTGATGCGAGCCCTGGCGCTGCGCCTGCTGCTCACGCTGCCTGGCCTGGGCCTGGTCGTGCTGCAGCTGCAATTCACCCGCGGCGGCACCGGCCTGGCGCTGCGCATGGCCGCCGGCCAGGCGCAGGCCTTGGCCACGCTGCGCCGTTGCCTGCCGGCCATGGCTTCAGCGCTGGCCCGCCTGGACCTCGCGCTGCAACACTGCCAGCTCGACCTGAATGGACCGGGCCTGCGCCCGTGGTCGCCCGCGCCTCGGCTGCTGCAGGCCGAACGGCTGCCGCCGCTGCTGTTTCGCGCGGCAACCGAGCTGGTGCTGTGCCTGTGGCAGGCCAGCGGTGTCGTGCAGCCCGCCTCGGCGGCGCGGCAGCCGCCTGCAGCTCAGCCCAAGGAGCCGACGATGCTGACGTCCCGCTGCTCGGGCATCTCGTTGTACGACAGCACATGCAGCCCCGGCGCAAAGAGCCGCGCATAGCGGGCCAGCAGCGGTCGGATCTGCGGCATCACCAGCAGCACCGGCGTGGCCGCCTGCTGCTTCATCTGCTCGCGCACCGAAGGCATGTTGATCTGCAGCTGCGAGAGCAGCTGCGGGTCGACCGGGAAGTTGTCCAGCGCGACCTTGGCCCCGCCCTGGCGCGCCTGGTTCAGCGCGCCCAGCAGCATGTTCTCCAGCTCACCGCTGAGGTTGAAGGCCTTCATCTCGGCGGACGGGCCGCACAAGGCCTGCACGATCTGCCGCCGCAGCGTGCAGCGCACCTCGGCCGCCAGCATCAGCGGGTCCTTGGTGGCCTCGGCATGTTCCAGCAGCGTGGTGGCCACCGGCACGATGTCCTTCAGCGACACGCTTTCGGCCAGCAGCACACGGAAGACCTTCAGCAACTGGCTGTGGTTCAGCGCCTTCTCCAGCGCGGCGGCCAGCTTGGGCGCCTGCGCGGCCAGCCGCTCCTGCAGCGCCGCCACGTCGTCATGGCGGATCAGCTCAGGCAGTCGCTCGCGCACCAGCTTGGACAGGTGCGTGGCAATCGCACTGGGCACGTCCACCACCTGGTAGCCCAGGCCCAGCGCATGGGCCTTGTCGGCCGGCGCAATCCAGACCACCGGCATGCGGTACGCAGGCTCGACACCCGGGATGCCATCGACCTCGCCATAGGTCTGCGGTGACGGAATGGCCATCAAGCGTTCGGCCTGCACGTCGCCGGTGGCCAGCACCGTGCCATTGAGCAACACCGCGTACTGCGAAGGCTTCAGCGCCAGGTCGTCGCGCACGCCGATGGCCGGCAGCAGCAGGCCCATCTGCTCGCTGAGCGTCTGGCGCAGGCCCTTGACGCGCTGGGTCAGCGGTGCGCCGTGCGCCTGGTCGATCAAGCCGACCAATTTGTAGCCCACGGTCAGCGTCAGCGGCTCCACCACCGGCAGGCTGCGCCAGTCCAGCTCGGGCGGGCGCTCCATCACCAGCGCGGACTGCAGCGCCAGTTCGGTCGACGGCTCGGCCGGCGCCTTCTTGCGCTGGCTCATGCGCCAGCCGGCGTAGCCCAGCAGCGCGGCAAAAGCCAGGAAGGTGTGCCAGGGCATGCCCGGGATGCTAGCCAGCAAGGCCATCATGCCGGCCGCGCTGAACAGCACGCCGGGCGAGGCCAGCAGCTGCTCGCCGACCTGCTCTTCGAAGTCGCCCGAATCGCTGATGCGGGTGACGATGATGGCCGCGGCCGAGGACAGCAGCAGTGCCGGGATCTGCGCCACCAGGCCGTCGCCGATGGTCAGCAGCGCGTACTGGCGGAAGGACTCGGCGAACGACAGGTCGTGCATCAGCGAGCCGATGGCCACGCCGCCGATCATGTTGATGACCAGGATCAGGATGCCGGCCACCGCGTCGCCGCGCACGAACTTCGAGGCGCCGTCCATCGCGCCGTAGAAGTCGGCTTCCATGCCCACGTCGCGGCGCCGCGCCTGGGCTTTTTCCTGGTTGATCAGGCCGGCGTTCAGGTCGGCGTCGATCGCCATCTGCTTGCCGGGCAGCGCGTCCAGCGTGAAGCGCGCCGAGACTTCGGAGATGCGCTCCGCGCCCTTGGTGACCACCACGAAGTTGATGATCATCAGGATCACGAAGACCACCAGGCCGACGACGATGTTGCCGCCGATCACCACGTTGCCAAAGGCCTCGATGACCTGGCCGGCCGCGTGCGTGCCTTCGTGGCCGTGCAGCAGCACCACGCGCGTGGAGGCCACGTTCAGCGTCAGCCGCATCAGCGTGGTCGCCAGGATCACGGTGGGGAAAACCGAGAAGTCCAGCGGCCGCTTGGCACCCACGCTGACCAGCACCACCACCATCGCCAGCACGATGTTGAAGGTGAACAGCACGTCCAGCAGCAGCGGCGGCAGCGGCAGCACGATCATGGCCAGCACGGCCAGCACGAACATCGGCGTCGCGATCTTCTGGCGGCGCAGTTCGGTGATCAGGCGAGTCAGGGTGTTCATCGGGAGGGGGCTGGTTCAGGGGATTCGGTGGTGACGGGGTCGGCCAATTGGGCCGGCACCGGCAGTTCGGTGGGCAGCACCGGCGCCATCGGCCGTTTGCCGTTGTGGAAGGCCTGCAGCTGCATCAGGTGGTTCAGCACCAGGGCCACGGCCTTGTAGAGCGCGGCGGGGATCTGCTGCTGCACCTGGCTGGTGTTGTAGATGGCACGTGCCAGCGGCGGCAGCTCCAGCACTTCCACCTTGTGCTCGCGCGCGATCTGGCGGATGTAGAGCGCCATCTCGTCCACGCCCTTGGCCACCACATAGGGCGCCTGGGCGCGGCGCTCGTCGTACTTCAGCGCCACGGCGTAGTGCTCGGGGTTGACGATGACCACGTCGGCCTCGGGCACGGTCTTGCGCGCGCTGCGGCGCGACAGCGCCATCTGCAGCTGGCGGATGCGCTGGCGCACCTCCGGCCGGCCTTCGTTGCTCTTGTGCTCTTCCTTCTGGTCCTGCTTGCTCATGCGCTGCTGGCGCATGAACAGGAAGCGCTGCAGCGGCATGTCCAGCACCGCGAACAGCACGAAGATCATGCTCATCGTGAAGATGCCGTCCAGCATCAGGCCGGCGCCTTCGGCCACCGCCTCGCCCAGCGGCAAGGCCTGCAGCCGCAGGTGCTGGGCCATGCTGGTGCGCACCACGTGCAGCAGCACGGCAATCAGCAGGCAGGCCTTCAGCAGGGACATGCCGAAGTCGCTGTAGTGCTTGCCCGAGACCATGCGCGCCAGGTTGCTCAAGGGGTTCAGCCGCTCGAACTTCGGCGCCAGGTTGGCGCCGCTCATGACCCAGCCGCCCGGCCACAGCGAGCCCAGCACGATGGCCAGCGGGATGACGGCCAGCGGCGCCAGCATCTTCAGCAGCAGGCCGATCACCGCCGGGAAGATCAGCGTGCAGAGGTTCTCAAGCGCACCGTCGCCGTCCAGCGGCGAGATGACCAGGCCGAACAGGCTGCGGAAGTCGGCCAGCCAGCCTGGCGTGAGCAGTACCACCAGCTTCAGGCTCAGCACCAGGCCGATGGCGGTGGCCACGTCGCGCGAGCGCACCACCTGGCCCTGCTCGCGCACCTTGCGCAGCTTTTGCTGCGAGGCCTGTTCGGTCTTGTCGCCACTGCTCTCAGCCACGGCCGGCCCCCGCGCTGTTCAGGCCGTGCTGCAGCATGTCCAGCACGCGCTCGCTCATTTGCAGGTAGTGGGCCGGGAAGGTGGGCGCGAGCAGCACCAGCATCATCACGCCAAACAGCGTGACTACCGAAAAGCCCAGCGCGTACAGGTTCAGCGAAGGCGCCACGCGGTTCAGGAAGCCGAAGCCGATCTGCACCACCAGGCTGGAGAAGACCATGGGCAGCGCCAGCAGCATCGCGGCCGAGAAGATCCACGCGACGTTCAGCGCCAGCGTGTCGAACGAGAGGTTGGCAAACCCGCCACCCACCGGCCAGGCCTGGAAACTGGCGCCAACAATGCCGGTGATCACCAGGTGCCCGTCGACCGAGAAGAACACCAGCGTGCAGAGGATGAACAGCAGGTTGGAGACGGCATCCGACGAGCTGCCGTTCAGCGGGTCGTTCATCACCGCCATCGACAGGCCCATCTGCGAGGACAGCACGAAGCCTGCCGTCTGGATGGCCGCCATGCTCAGCTGCAGCGCCAGGCCGATGGCCACGCCGATCACCGCCTGCTCGAAGGTGGCGGCCAGGCCGTGCAGCGAAAACGGATCGATGGCCACGGCGTTGTGCGCGGCCACGGGCATCAGGATCACCGCCAGCGCCAGCGCCAGCGCCAGCAGCACGCGGATGGTCACCGGCAGCATGGCCTCGCCCAGCACCGGCGCGGCGCTCAGCAATGCCAGGCAGCGGCAGAACGGCCACCACAAGGCCGTGACCAGCGCCGGCAGCTTGAGCAGCAAGGCTTCCATGGTTGCCGCGGCGATCTCGTCAGCCGACCAGCGTGGCCGCGCGGTGGAAGATCGACACGCAGTAGTCCATCAGCGTGACCACCATCCAGCGGCCCATCACGCCCACGGTCACCAGCGTGACCATCAGGCGCGGCAGGAAGCTCAGCGTCTGTTCGTTGATCTGCGTGGCGGCCTGGAACAGGCTGACCAGCAGGCCCATGATCAGGCCAGGCAGCACCAGCAGCGTGACCAGCAGCATCACCAGCCGCAGGCATTCGGCGATCAGGTCCGAGGCGATTTCAGGCGTCAGCATTCGGGCACCTTTTTCAAACCGGATGCACGCTGCTGATCAGCGTCTGCACCGTCAAGGTCCAGCCGTCCACCAGCACGAACAGCAGCAGCTTGAGCGGCAAGGAGATGACCAGTGGCGACAGCATCATCATGCCCATCGCCATCAGCACCGAGGACACCACCAGGTCGATCACCAGGAAGGGGATGAACAACAGGCAGCCGATCTGGAAGGCCGTCTTCAGCTCGCTCAGCACAAAGGCCGCGAGCTTGACGGTGAAGGCATGGTCCTCGGGCTTGGCCACCTTGGGCTCGCCCGCCAGGCCCGCCACCTGCTGCAGCGCGGCCTTGCTGGTCTGCGCCAGCATGAAACGCGACAGCGGCACCGAGGCCACCTGCAGCGCCTGCTCCAGGCCGATCTTGTCCTGGTCGAACGGCATGAAGGCCTGGGTCCAGATCTGCTCGCCGATCGGGCGCATCACCAGCAGCGTGAGGATCAGCGCGACGCCGGTGACGATGCGATTCGGCAGGCCTTGCTGCAGCCCCAGCGCCTGGCGCAGCAGCGACAGCACGATCACGAAGCGCGTGAAGCTGGTCATCATCAGGAACAGCGCGGGCAGCAGCCCGAGCAGGGTCATGACGACGAAGACCTGCATCTTCACCGACATCGCGCCGCCGCCGCCCGCGGCCTTGCCGGGCGCGACCACGTCCAGCAGGTTCAGCTCCGGCGCCGCCTGGGCCGACGCGGCCAGCGCCAGGCCGCCCAGCAGCAGGGAGACTCGGCCTAAGCGGTTCATCCGCGCAAACCGTCCAGGTCCAGCGCGCTCAGCTCCACGACCTTGAGCCCGTAGTTCTCGCCGGAGACCACGACCTCGGCACGGCCGACCGGCGTGCCATTGGCCTTGATGACCAGCGGCTCGCCGGCCAGCACGTCCAGCTCGATGACCGACTCCGCACCCAGCTCGGCCAGCTCCTGCAGCGTGACCCGCGCGCTGCCGACCTCCAGGGTCAGCGTGATCGGGATGCGCCGCATCATCTGCGACAGATCGCGCTTGGGCTTGGCCACCGGCGCTGCCGACGTGGCTTCCGCGTCCAGGCCCAGGGATTCGGGCATGTCGGCCAGCAACTGGTCCAGGTCGAGGTTCTCGTTCATGTTCATCGCGTCACTCCGCATCTTCAAAAGTGGTCAGGCACAACTTGCCCTGGCGTTCGGCCACCGTCGCGGTGAACAGCCGGGCGTCGTCAATCAGCACATCGGTGGCACCCAGGCGCACCGGCAGCACATCGCCAACCTTCAGGTCCAGCAGCGTGCCCAGCGACAGCTCCTTCTGCAGCAGCCGCGCCGTCATGGCCAGGCCCAGTCGGTGCGGGAAGGGACGGGCAGCGTTCGCTGCGTCCCCCCGGCTGCGCACGCGCTCCGTGCGCGCCGGCTCCAGGGTCTTGAACAGCCGGTCCATGCAGGCGTCGTCCAGCGTGATCTCCAGCGCGCCGGTGGCGCCGCTGCGGCTGTCCTGCAGTTCGCCGCGCAGGCGCCAGTGGCGCAGGTCCGGCTGCACGACACCCAGGCATTCAATGTCCGCCAGTGCTGCAGGCTGCAGCGGCGCGGTGCCGGCCGGCCGGTCCAGGCACTGCACCAGCAGCGCCAGCACCTGCTGGCCGAGCTGCTGCACCAGGCGCTCTTCGGAAGCCGTCACCGGCCCGGGCTCGCGCGTGGGCGCAGCAGGATTTGCAGCGTCGGCCGCAGCCTGCTGCGGCAGCCCGTAGCGGTAGGCCAGCAGCCCCAGCGCCACCTCGCGTGCCAGCCGCCAGCCCCAGGCACCGGCGGCACCGCGGAAGGCCAGCCAGCGGCCTGGCGAGGCCGGCGCATCGCCGCGCGAGAAGGCCAGGCCACCGACATGCCAGTGCGCCTGGTAGCGGCGGTTCAGCGGCTCGGCCCAGAGGCTGTTCAGCGCGTCTTCAAGCAGCAGGGCGAAGCTGGCCAGGCGGTGCACAGGCCGGCCCAGCGAGCGGGGGTCCAGCACCGCATGCGTGGCAACACGGGCAGGCTCGGACACGGGCGGAATGGCGTTCAAGGGCATGGCGGCTGTGGCAATGAAGAAGATCGATGGCGCCGCGCGAGAAACTCGCTGCGACCTGCCGGCTTGTGGCCGACATCTCGTTGCCAGGCATATTAGAGGCAGACCGCCAAACCACGCCGACGACAAGCAGGGTTTTCGCCTGCTATTTCACGGCCAGCGCATTCCATACTCGCCGAGCACCCATCCAGCCCCTTTGTGAATAGTTTCCCATCTGGGGGTGGCAGTTAACTGACTCTGTCAGATATGCGACAGACGTCCCTCGATTGGTGCATCGAGATAACACAGGCTGGTGAGCGATCCATTCACCTCGACCACGAGATTTGCAGGCCTTGCTGTGAAACACATCACGGAACAGTTCGGTGCAGTGCAGCATGCCCTTGTTTCCAGATGTGATGCACCTGCAGAATGGAAGCAACAACTTAGGGCACACCCGAGCGAAAGCCGGGGTCGCAAAGCTTCCGGTCTGTCGTTCCTGGCGTTCTTCGCCAGGGGCCACGATAGCGGGGCCGCCAAACCGGCAGAGGGCCAGCGCGCAAGCGCGATGCCCTCGTGCCTGGCTCACGCCATGCGTGGCCGCCTCCTGGGGCAGCCACGCAGGTTTGTCTGTCGTCATCCGTGTGATGGCGGCGCGCGTCCCCGCGTGCATACCGGGTGACCTGAGTTCGACCGCATCGGCAGCACTGTGCCGAGTCACCTCAGGAAAGGACGCGCCATGACCCCTACCGCCGCTCACTTCAGCAGTGCCGCACCCCGACAGACGGGCTGCGGCCGCAGCGCTTGCGCGTCTGTCAGGCCGAGGGTCGAAGCGTGTCGGTCGTGTGACGTACCGCACGGAAAAGCGCCGTGTTTCCACCCTTCACTTTGCTTTGAGCAGACCGAAATCCTGAGGGATGATGCACTGCATCAAACATAAGAAACACGTCATGTTGGGAACCAATCAAACACTTCGCACCCTGCCTGCCTGATCTTTTCAAGACAGGCGCGCCGCGCAATTTCCGTTCCGCAGATTTCATCATTCGATATTGATGATCGAGTTTGGCGGAGCTTTGCCTGGATGGTTGAAAACCTCGGGCCGACATTCCATACCAAGACAGTTTCATGACCGTCAACATGCTGGTTTCAATGCAGGCCGACCTGAGTCAGATCAAGACCCAGCTGGATACCCTGCAAACGACCTCGCCGATTCTCCCGGCGCAGGCCTCGGGTGAATCTTCGCAGGGCGATTCCTTCCTGCACGCGATGCTGGACGCCGCGCACGGCGTGGACGGCCAGGAGCAGCAGGCGCGCCAACGCATCGAGGCGGTCGAGAGCGGCCAGTCCGACGACCTGGTGGGCGCGATGGTCGCCAGCCAGGAGGCCAGCCTGTCGTTCTCCATGCTCATGCAGGTGCGCAACAAGGTGATGGGCGCGGTCGACGAAATCATCAAGCTGCCGCTGTGAGCCGGACATGAGCGCACTGACCGGCTTCCCTCCCCTGTTCGCCCGCCTGCGCAGCCGCCTGGGCGGCGGGCTCCCGCTCGCCGCCCTGACGCGCGGCCTGCTGCCGCTGGTGCTGCTGACCGCCGGCGTGACCGCGCTGGTGCTGATGCTGCTGTGGCGCGACCAGGCCGGCTACAAGCCGGTCTTCGGCCAGCGCGAGAAGGTGTCGGCTGGCGACATGGTTGCGGTGCTGGACGCCGAGCACATCCCCTACCGCCTGCACCCGGACAGCGGCCAGGTGCTGGTGCCCGAAGACAAGCTGGGCCAGGTGCGCATGCTGCTGGCCGCCAAGGGCGTGACCGCCCGCCTGCCGGCCGGCCTGGAGCTGATGGACCGCAACGACCCGCTGGGCGTGAGCCAGTTCGTGCAGGACATGCGTTTCCGGCGTGGCCTCGAAGGCGAGCTGGCGCAAAGCATCATGACGCTGGACCCGGTCGAGTCGGCGCGCGTGCACCTGTCGGTCGCCAAGTCCACCTCCTTCGTGATGAACGACGGCGAGAAGAGCTCGGCCTCGGTGGTGCTGCAGTTGAAGCCCGGCCGCCACATGGCCCGCGAGCAGATCGCGGCGACCATCAGCCTGGTGGCCGGCAGCCTGGCCAGCCTGGACCCGCAGCGCGTCAGCGTGGTGGACCAGGCCGGCAACCTGCTGTCTGCCCATGTGGACCTGAGCGAAGGCTTTGATGCCGGCCAGGGCGGCGAGGCGGCCAACCGCTTCCAGGACGACG
Organism: Ideonella azotifigens; assembly: GCF_021043325.1. Taxonomy (NCBI): domain Bacteria; kingdom Pseudomonadati; phylum Pseudomonadota; class Betaproteobacteria; order Burkholderiales; family Sphaerotilaceae; genus Ideonella; species Ideonella azotifigens. Next base: position 445,155 of record NZ_JAJNKD010000001.1, on the reverse strand, counting down.
TGCGGCGCAATGTCAACGACCTGCTGGCGCCGGTGCTGGGCAGCGACAACTACAAGCTCAGCGTCACCGCCGAGGTGGACAACGACAAGATCAGCGAGACCCGCGAGCAGTACGGCGCCGCGCCCAAGGTCACCTCCGAAGCCATGCGCGAGGAGAAGGACCGGGACGCGATGGCGCTGGGTGTGCCGGGCTCGCTGAGCAACCGGCCGGTGGCCTTGCCCAGCGCCGCGTCGGCACCCGCCGGCGGCGAGGCCAGCACGGCGACCAAGAACGCCACCAGCCGCCAGTTCGCCTACGACCGCAGCATCACGCAGATCCAGCGCAGCCGCGGCCGGCTGTCGCGCATGAACGTGGCGGTGGTGCTCAACAGTGCGGCCGCGCCCGGCGGCGCCAAGGCCGGCTGGAGCAAGGAAGAGCTGGCCAATGTCGAGCGCATCCTGCGCAGCGGCCTGGGCATCAATGCCGAGCGGGGCGACACGCTGACCGTCTCGGCGCTGGCCTTCCCGGCCCTGCCTGCCGCCCAGCCCTGGTGGCAGGAGCGCGACACGGTGCTGGACGCCACGCACTGGGCCAGCTGGGCCGTGGGCGGCCTGCTGCTGCTGTTCCTGGTGCTGCGCCCGCTGACCCGCGCCGCCCAGCAGCGCCTGGCGCCGCAGCCCGAGCTGACGCCGTTGACCCCGCTGCCGGCGAATGCACCGGTGCAGCAAGGCGCCACCGTCATCGCCGGCGCACTGCCCGCGCCCGACGCAATGGCCGCCGGCCCCACGCTGGCCTCGCCAGCCGAGGCTGCGCAGCGCGCCAACCCGGTGGTGCCGCTGCTGGAGAACTACGACCTGCCGCCACCGGGCTCACCGGTGGACGTGCTGGTCGATCACCTGAAGTCGCTGGCCGGCAAAGAGCCGGAACGCGTGGCCGAAGTCGTCAAGCAATGGATGCAAAAGCATGCCCAGCCTCAATGAATCCCTGGACGCCCTGGCGTCCGCCCTGCCCGCAGGCATCTCGCTGAGCCCGGTTGAACAGGCCGCCATCGTGATGCTCAGCATCGGCGAGGAGCCCGCAGCCGCGGTGCTGCGCTGCCTCAGCCGCGAAGAGCTGCTGGAGCTCACGCAGGTGATGTCGCGCATGAGCGGCATCAAGGTCGACTCGGTGAAGACCGCGCTGCAGCACTTCTTCGACGACTACCGCGAGCAGAGCGGCCTGCACGGCGCCTCGCGCCAGTACCTCAAGCGTTCGCTGGACCTGGCGCTGGGCAGCGAAATCGCCAGCAGCGTGCTGAACAACATCTACGGCGACGCGATCCGGCCCAAGGTGGCGCGCCTGCAATGGGCCTCGCCGAAGTGGCTGGCCGACCGCATCGTGCGCGAGCACGTGCGCATGCAGGCCGTCTTCCTGAGCTTCCTGCCGGCCGCGCTGGCCGGCAGCGTGATCGAGGCCTTGCCGGTCGAAGGCCGCGACCTGGTGCTGATCAACGTCGCCCGCCTGACCGAGATCGATCCGGAGCTGCTGCGTGAACTCGACGAGCTGGTCGAGCGCTGCCTGCAGTCGCTGGGCTCGCAGAGCGCCACCGTCGAAGGCGTCAAGCAGGCCGCCGAGATCCTCAACCGCCTGCCCGGCGACCGCCAGCAGATGGTGGAACTGCTGCGCGCGCACGACCCGGCGGTGGTCTCGGAGATCGAGGTCAGCATGTACGACTTCTTCATCCTCAGCCGCCAGAGTGAAGCCACGCTGCTGCGCCTGATCGAGGCGGTGCCGATGGACCAGTGGGCGCTTGCGCTCAAGGGCGCCGAGCCGGCCATCCGCGACGCGGTGCTGCAAACCATGCCGCGCCGCCAGGCGCAAGGCTTCGAGGACGCGATGCGCCGCAGCGGCCCGGTGCCGATGAGCCGCGTGCTGCAGGCCCGCGAGCAGATCATGGCCGAGGTCAAGTCGCTGGTGGATGCCGGCGAGATTGAAGTGCAACTGTTCGCCGAAGCGGTTGTCGAGTGATGTTCGAACAGGCCCGCCCCCATCGCTTCCCGCCCCTGTCGCAGGTGCGTTCGCTGGTCACGACGACCGAGGCCGGCGCTGCCGCGCCGGTCGCCGGCCAGCTGCAGGCGGCCGTGGCTGCCGGCTTCCAGGAAGGCCTGGCCAAGGGTTACCAGGAGGGCCTGGCCAGCGGCCGCGAAGCGGCGCTGGAACAAGGCCTGCGCGAAGGCCGGCAGCAGGGCCGCCAGCAGGCGTCGGCCGAAGCCCGCCGCGAAGGCCAGGCGCTGTTGGAAGCCCTGGCCACGCCGCTGGAAGCCATGCTCAGCGCGCTGAAAAACCAGCGCGCCGAATACCAGTCGGCCCAGCGCAAGGAAGTGGTGGAGCTGGTGGCCAAGGTGGCGCGCCAGGTGATCCGCTGCGAACTCGCCTTGCAGCCGACGCAGCTGCTGGCGCTGGTGGACGAAACCATTGCCACGCTGCCGCCAGCCCGCGACGAAGACATCGAAGTCTTCCTGAACCCCGAAGAGCTGGCGCAGATCCGCGAGCTGGACCCGGCCCGCGCCGAACGCCTGCAGCTGCGCGCCGACGCCGCGCTGGCGCCCGGCGAATGCCGCGTGCGCGCGGCGGGCCGCGAAGCCGATGCAGGCTGCAAGCAGCGCCTGACCGCCTGCATGGAACAGATCGAACAACAGCTGGGCGCGAGCGAAGAAGACTCGCTGCCTGACGCCGACGACGACTTGCTGAGGGCCGCCGCATGATCGCCGAAGCCTTGCGCCGCCTCGAGCTGGGCCAGGTGCCGGTGGCCACGCCCACCGGCCGCCTGGTCGGCGCTTCCGGCCTGCTGCTGGAAAGCACCGGCTGCCCGCTGCGCACCGGCCAGCGCTGCCAGATCGAACTGGGCGACGGCCAGTGGATCGACGCGCAGGCGGTCGGCTTCAAGAACGACATCTCCTACCTGATGCCCTTCAAGCACACCGACGGGCTGGCCACCGGCGCCCGCGTGCTGCCGGTGCCGGACCGTGGCCTGCTGCGCATTGGTTCGAGCTGGCTGGGCCGCATCGTCAACGGCCTGGGCGAGCCGATCGACGGCCTGGGCCGGCTGGGCGGCGAACACACGCTGGACCCGCGCCCGCCCAAGGTCAACCCGCTGAAGAAGCAGCCTGTGCACGAGCGCCTGGACGTGGGCGTGCGCGCCATCAACGGGCTGCTGACACTCGGCCGCGGCCAGCGCGTGGGCCTGATGGCCGGCTCCGGCGTGGGCAAGAGCGTGCTGCTGGGCCTGATCACGCGCCAGACCGTGGCCGACGTGGTCGTGGTCGGACTGATTGGCGAGCGTGGCCGCGAGGTGCGCGAGTTCATCGACCTGTCGCTGGGCCTGGCCGGGCTGGCGCGCTCGGTCGTCGTCTGCGCGCCGGCCGACGAATCGCCGCTGATGCGGCTGCGCGCCACCGAGCTGTGCCATTCGGTGGCCGCGCATTTCCGCGACCAGGGCCAGCACGTGCTGCTGCTGGTCGACTCGCTGACACGTTATGCGATGGCACGGCGCGAAGTCGCGCTGGCGCTGGGCGAACCGCCGGCCACGCGCGGCTACCCGCCTTCGGTCTTCGGCCTGCTGCCGCAGCTGGTCGAAAGCGCCGGCAACGGCGAGCACCCGCAAGGCAGCATGAGCGCGATCTACACCGTGCTGGCCGAGGGCGACGACCAGCAGGACCCTGTGGTGGACACCGCCCGCGCCATCCTCGACGGCCACATCGTGCTGAGCCGCGAGCTGGCCGAGCGTGGCCACTACCCGGCCATCGACATTGCGCAGTCCATCAGCCGCTGCGCCGCGCTGGTCGCCCCGCGTGAACAGCAGCAAGCCGCACGCGCCTTCAAGGCCATGGTCGCCCGACACGCGCAGGTGCGCGAGCTGCTGCCGCTGGGCGCCTACGTGCCCGGCGCCGACCCCGCCACCGACCAGGCCGTGCAGCGCTACCCGCAGATGGAAGCCTTCCTGCACCAGGGCACGCACGAGCCGGCGCCAATGGCCACGGTCGAACAACAACTGATGGAGCTGATGGCATGACCCGTGAAGCACGACACCTGAAGCAGCTCGACACGCTGGCCGATTTGCGCGAGCGCGAGCGCGACCGGCTGGAGGCCGACCTGGCAACGCGCCGCGCGACGCAGCAGCGCTTCCAGACCAACCTGGCGCGCCTGGAGCAGCTGGCCCAGGGTGGCACCAGTGCGAACAGCAGCGCGGGCGGCAACCTGCCACTGGCCCTGTCGCTGAACAGCGCCAACTACAAGCAGGCCGTGCTGCAGCTGGCCGATCGCCACCGCCAGGACCTGGCGCTGCATGAGGCCCAGATGGCCCAGGCCCAGCAGGCGCTGCAGGGCGCGGCGCTGGACCACATGGTGATGGGCAAGGTGCGCGAGCGCCAGCAGGCCCTGGTGGGCCGGCTGCAGGCCGGGCGCGACCAGAAGACCCAGGACGAGATGGCCAACCAGGCCTGGCTGCGCCGCCTGGCGGCCAGCCAATGAGGACCGCCGCCATGCCGCGTTTTGCCGACCGCCCGACCTTTGTCGCCGCCGGATTTCAGTCCGGCCGCTGCACGGTCGCCTTTTGACAGGCAACCCCCGTCAATCGACCAGGAGATCTCAATGGGCAGCACCACCATCGACCCGGCCACCACTGCGCAGCAGCTGGCCACCGCGTACACCTCGGCCACCCAGTCGCAGCTGACCACGCAGTCCACCAAGGCACAGAGCACCGCCTCGGCGCTGAGCAAGCTGCAGTCGGCGCTGAGCGCGTTCGACACCGCGCTCTCGGCCATGACCACCAAGAAGAGCGTGCTGAGCTACGGCGCCACGCTGAGCAGCAGCGGCTTTGCCACCGCCACCGCGGGCGCGGGCGCCACGGCGGGCAACTACTCGGTCTTCGTCGAGCAGGTCGCCAGCGCGCACCAGATCGCCTTCGAGGACCTGCCGGCCGTGCCGGTCTCGCTGGGCGGCCCGCTGGTCGTGCAGATGGCCAATGGCAGCAGCTTCAACGTCAACCTGGCCGGCGCCGACCAGGACAACAACGGCACGCTGTCGCAGACCGAGATCGCCCGCGCGATCAACCAGGCCAGCGGCAACAACGGGCTGGTCAGCGCGATGGTCGTGACCTCCGGCAGCCAGACCAACCTGGTGCTGAGCGCCGGCAGCACCGGCGCCGGCAGCCAGATCACGCTGGACACCAGCGGCCTGCCGGCCAGCGCACTGAAGACCACGCTGGACGGCGGTGGCAAGCAGCTCAGCGCCGCGCAGGACGCCGTGATGTGGCTGGGCGCGCAGACCACCGGCGTGAAGATCCAGCAGGCCTCCAACACCTTCACCGCGGTGGCCGGCGTGAGCCTCACCGTGACCCAGGCGCAAACCACTGGCAGCAGCCCGCTGACGCTGGCCGTGACCAACAACGACAGCGGCACGGCCACCAATGTGCAGAGCTTCGTCGACGCCTACAACAAGCTCGAATCGGCGCTGGACGACCTGACCAAGATCGGCAGCAGCACCACCACGGCCGGCGCGTTCGCGTCGGACTCCGGCGTGACCTCGCTGCGCTCGCACCTGGCCAGCATCCTGCGCCAGGACGTGGGCGGGCTGCGGCTGATGGACTTCGGCATCACGGCCGGCCGCGACGGCCAGCTCTCGCTGGACCAGACCAAGCTCAGCAAGGGCCTGACCGCGCACCCCGACGGCCTCGACAGCCTGCTGGGCAGCAACAGCAGCAGCGCCCCGACCGGCCTGATGGGCGCCTTCAGCACGCTGAGCAAGCAATGGACCAACAGCAGCACCGGGCTGATCAAGAGCCGGCAGGACAGCGTGCAGCGCACCCAGGCCAGCATCACGACGCGCCAGACCAAGCTGGAGGACCAATACAACATGCTCTACCAGCGCTACCTGGCCCAGTTCACCCAGCTGCAGTCGCTGCAGTCGAGCATGAGTGACAACACCAGCCTGCTCGGCAGCCTGAGCTGACCTGCACGGCCCCACGACCTCCCCTCGCCAGGAAAACTCCCTTGTACCAAGACGCCTATCAAAGCTACCAGACCGTCAACCTGGGCGCGCAGACCGCCCAGGCCTCGCCGGTCGAACTGGTGCTGATCCTGACGGACGGCCTGCTCGAAGAGCTGGCCCGCGCCCGGGCCCACATCGCAGCCAAGCGCTTCGAGCAGAAGGCCAGGAGCCTGGACAAGTGCATCGGCATCCTCAACGGGCTGTCCAGCGCGCTGGACACCGATGGCGCTGGCGAGGTCGTGGGCAACCTGCAGGCCCTGTACGAGTTCTGCGCCGACCGGCTGTGCCGCGCCGGCATCACGCTGGACCCGGCCATGGTCGACGACGTGAGCGGCGTGGTGCAGACGCTGCGCCAGGGCTGGCAGGACGTGCAGGCCCACCATGGCTAGAGCCCAGCGCCTGCAGCAGCTGCGCGAGGCTTTGCAGAAAGCCTTGCAGCGCACCATGCCCGCCGCTTCGGCGAGCAGCCAGGCGCCGGACTTCGGCGACTGGCGGGCGCTGGTGCAGGCGGAGGCCGCACTGTCTCGCGCGCTGCCGGCGCTGGCCGGCGAAGGTGAATGGAGTGCGGCAGAGCGCCGGGCGCTGGCCGAACTGCGCGAGGTCCACGAGGCCGCCCGCACCCGCTGCGAACAGGCGCTGGCCACGCTGGGCACCCAGCTCCACGAGATGGGTCTGCAAAAAGAAGGCTGGCTGGCCTATGCCGGCATGAGCGCAACGCTGCAATCGACATGAACATGGCTTTGAACACCCTCTCGGTCAACGTCACGGCAGACACCGGCGCCATCGCCCCGGCGACGCCAGCGAACCCCGCCGCCAACAAGGCCGATGCCGCCGCCGGCACGCCGGTCGCCACGCCGCTGGCCGGCTTCGGCGCCACGCTGCAGCGCGCCGCGGTGGCCGACACGTCGACCCCAGCTTTGCCGCTGCCGCTGCCGGTCACGCCCACTGGTGGCGCGGACGTCAAGCTGCCGGTCGACAGCTCGCGGGTCGCGCCACCCGAGCTGCCCGCACAGGCCGCCAAGCCGGCGGCCGACGACAGCCAGGACGCCATCGACACCGGCACCGCCGCGCTGCAACCCGACTGGCCCGCGCTGTCGCCGCTGCTGGCGAGCTTGATGGCCTCGGCTTCGGCCGCCGCGGCTGCCGCCACCTCTACCGCACCAGCACCGGCCGGCAACACGCCCCGCCCGGCACCAGCGGCCGCCGGCCTCGCGGCGGTGGGCAAGCCTGTCACGGCAAACGCCGCTGCAACGCAGGCGGCAACGCCAGGCATTGCCCCCACGCCGGTCGCTGCGACACCGGTGCAGGCGCCCTCCGCCAAGGCCGACGTGGCCAGCCCCGCGCTGCAGGCATCGGTGGTCGACGCCGCGGATGCCGACGATGCCTCTGCCGCGCTGCCCAGCGTCGGCAGCGCCACGGCCGCGGCACCGAGCCGCCAGGAAATGAGCACCTCGCTGGCCCTGCCGGCCGGCCCGGACGCCGACCTGCGCCAGCCGCTGCGCCAGGCCCTGGGCCCGCGCCTGGCCTGGCAGGCCGACCAGCGCAGCGAGCAGGCCCAGCTGCGGCTGTCGCCGCCGCAGCTGGGCCACATCGACATCCAGATCCGCCACGAAGGCGGCAGCCTGCAGGTGCAGCTGTCGGCCAGCCATGCCGAAGTGGCGCGCCAGCTGGCCCAGGTCAGCGACGGGCTGCGCCAGGACCTGTCGCAGCGCCATGCCGGCGAAGTGCGGGTGCAGGTCGGCCAGGGCGCGGCCAACGGCAGCGACTTCGGCCAGTCCGGCCGCCAGCAGCCGCAGCGCACCACCTCCGATGAAGCGCAGGCCCCCGGCCGCGCACTGGCCGAGGCCGATGCAGAAACCGGCACGGCCACCACCCCCTTCCGTCTGCGCAAAGGCTGAACGCGATGTCCAAGAAACTGATCCTCGGCGGTGTCGCCACCGTCCTGCTGTTGTCCGCTGGCGGTGCCGCGGCCTGGTGGAAGCTGAAAGACCATGGGTCGGCCGGCGAGGCCAAGGCGCATGTGGCCGAAGCGGTGGACTACAAGTACGTCACGCTGGACAAAGTCATCGTGATGCTGCGCAACGGCGAACAGGAAAGCGGCTCGCACTACCTGGCCGTGGACCTGGTCTTCAAGGCGCCGCCCAAGACCGAGAAGCAGACCCGGGACCACCTGCCGCTGCTGCGCAGCGTGGCGGTGAAAGCCCTGTCGGAGCGCACCCGCGCCCAGGCCAGCTCGATGGGCGTGGACGCCCTGGCCAGCACGCTCAACGAGGCGTTCCATGAGGCCTATGCAGCCGAGCATCAGGAGATGCCGTTTGCCGAGGCCATGATCGGCAAGCTCATCGTCGAATGACCATGGACTTGCACGCGGGTCATTTCGAGGTGGCGGCCTATGCCGAGGCGGGCGGCGAAGCTGCGCGCGCCGCGCTCGACCCGGCCCGCGAGCAGCGCGAGCTGATCGCGCACACGCCGCTGGTCAAGCGCGTGGTGCGCCAGCTCAGCGCCCAGCTCAGCGCCACGATGGACCGCGACGACATGCAGCAGATCGGCCTGATGGGGCTGCTGGAAGCACTGCGCCGCTACGGCCCGCCGGACGAAAAGTTCGCTGCCTTTGCCTCGCTGCGCATCCGCGGCGCGATCCTCGACGAACTGCGCCGCCAGGACTGGCGCCCGCGCAGCGTGCGCCAGGACAGCCACAAGCTGCGCGACGGCCTGCGCGAGATGACGCGCCGCCTGGGCCGCGAGCCGACCGAGGCCGAAGTGCTGAAGGTGCTGAAGCTCACGCCGGAAACCTACCAGGCCCACCTCGCCGCAGAAAACGCCGAGCAGATGGCCAGCTTCGACGAACTGCTGCACGAGATGGCCGAATTGCCTTCGGCGCAGCGCTCGCCCGAGGAGATCCTGATCCAGCGCCGCAGCCTGGCGCAAGCCCTGAGCGCGCTGGACGAACGTGAACAACGCGTGATCCAGCTGTACTACGAGTACGAGCTGAGCCTGAAGGAAATCGCCGCGGTGCTGGACCTGACCGAGGCCCGCATCTGCCAGATCAACAAGGCCGCGCTGCAGAAGATGAAGCGCCACCTGGCCGCCTGACCGCCGCCTGACCCGCTAGCCCCCAAAGAGACCACCCCATGCAATCCATCCTCGGCATCCTCATCATCGTCGGCTGCGTCTTCGGCGGCTACATGATCCACGACGGCGACATGAAGATGATCTGGCAGCCCACCGAGCTGCTGATCATCGTTGGCGCAGGTGCAGGCGCCATCGTGCTGGGCAACCCCAAGCACGTGCTCTCGGAGATGTGGCTGCAGGTGCGCAAGGTGATGATGCGCAAGAAGCCCGGCGAGGAATTCCAGCGCCAGCTGCTGCTGCTGATGTACGAGCTGCTGCAGACGGCGGCCGGCGGCCTGAAGGCACTGGACGCACACGTTGAAGCCCCGCATGAGAGCGATCTCTTCAAGCGTTATCCGCTGATCCTCGAAGAGCCCAAGCTGCTCCACTTCATCGTCGACAACTTTCGCTTGATGGCGATGGGCAAGATCAATGCACACGAGCTCGAAGGTGTGCTCGAACAAGAGATCGAAGCGATCCACGAAGAGATGGCGCAGCCAGCCAAGTCGCTGGCCAAGATCGGGGAGGCGATGCCGGGCTTCGGCATCCTGGCCGCGGTGCTGGGCATCGTGATGACCATGAACGTGGTGGCCGAAGGCGCCGGCACTGCCGAGATCGCCGTGCGCGTCGGCGCCGCGATGGTGGGTACCTTCATTGGTATCTTCATGTGCTACGGCGTGCTGGACCCGATCAGCAACATGATGAAGCAGCTGGTCAGCGAGGAGCTGCAGGCCTTCGAGTCGGTCAAGGTGGTGCTGGTCACGCATGTCTCGGGCAAGCCGGCGCTGCTGGCGATCGACGCCGGCCGCCGCCTGGTGCAGCTCAACATCAAGCCCAGCTTCGCCCGCCTGGAAGGCTGGATCAACAAGATGCAGGACGCCGGCGACGCCGGCGCCACCCCGCAACGCCGCGCAGGAGACAAGCGTGCCCAAGCCTGATGCCCATCACGGCGAGACCGTCGTCAAGCGCGTCTCGGCCAAGGGCCATGACGAGGCCCACGGCGGCGCGTGGAAGGTCGCGTTTGCCGACTTCTGCCTCGCGCTGCTGTGCTTGTTCCTGGTGCTGTGGCTGCTGGCCTCGCGCGACAAGGAAGCGGCCGAGCAGAACCTGCTGTCCGTCATGGGCACGCCCATCGACGAAGGCAGCCAGGGCCACATCCCGGACCTGAAGGGCAGCCAGTTCGGCAGCCTGATCACCCGCGAGCCGGTGCCCGGCCAGGGCGGTACCAACGCGGCCCGTGGCCCCAACCAGGGCAACGGCCAGACCGACCAGGCCCATCCGCTGCAACGCAAGCACATGGACGGCCCGGAAGACATGCAGTTGCTGGCCCGCAAGCTCTCCGGCCTGGCCGAAGACGCCGGCCTGGAAAGCCACCTGAAGACCGAAGTCACGCCGCAGGGCCTGCGCGTGCTGCTGCACGACACCGACGGCGAAGGCATGTTCGCCCGCGGCAGTGCGGTGCCCAACACCAGGTTCCGCAAGCTGCTGACCCAGATGGGCCCGCTGTTCGCCGAGATCGACAACCAGCTGCTGGTGCTGGGCCACACCGACGCGACGGCCTATGCCAACACCGACGCCGCGGCGTTCTCGAACTGGACGCTGTCCAACCAGCGCGCAATGGCCGCCCGCCTCAGCCTGACCTACGGCGGCATGCCGGCGGCCAGCGTGCTGCAGGTCATCGGCATGGCCGACCGCGCGCCGATGAAGATCGAAGACCCGCGCGCCGCCGTGAACCGTCGCATTGAACTGGTGGTGCTGAGCACGGCCCAGGCCCGTGCACTGGCTGCCGCCTTCGGCATGCCCGGCCAGGTCCAGCCGCTGGCCGAAGGCGCCGACATGGTGGTCAGCCAGGCCGCGCCTTCGGCCAACGGTGCGGCGGCGATTTCGAAGATGGGCCTGCACCCGACGCGCCTGCCGGCCGCCGAAGCCTTGCCGCTGAAAGCCACCGTTGCCGAAAACGCCAAGGTGCGCCACCAGCTGACCCAACAAGCCTCGACGCTCGCGGAGCGCTGAGATGCAAACGAAACCTACCCGAGGTGCCCGCATGCGAATCACCGGCCGAACCACACTGGACCCCTTGACCGGCACCGCTGCGCCGGCTGCCGCCGAACCGGTGAGCCCTGCCGCCCCGGTTGGCGCCAGCGCCGCCGCCGACACGGCCGCGCCGCTGCAGTCCGACGCGCTGGCGCCCGCCATGCAGGCGCTGGACGCGATGCCGGAGATCGACAGCGCCCGCGTCGCCGAGCTGCGCGACGCGCTGGCCCGCGGCGAGATCAAGTTCGATGCCGACCGGCTGGCCGGCCTGGTGCAGCGCTTCCACAACGGCCGCGGCTGAACCCGCCATGAGCCACGTCCAAGCCCGCGCCAACAACAGCCGCCAGGCGACTGCGCTGCTGCTGCAGGACCTGCGCAGCGACTTGCAGGAGGCGCGCCAGCTGCAGGTGCTGCTGAACCTGCAGTTCGACGCGCTGCTCAAGCATGACCCCAAGCCGCTGCCGGCGCTGGCAGCCGACATCGTCGTCTGCGTGGAGCGCATGCAGAAACGCCGCGCCCGGCGCACCGCGTTGGTCGAGCGACTGGTCGGCCAGGACGCCGGCATGGACCAGGTGCTGCAAGGCCTCGGCCCGTCGCTGCAGGCGACCGGCACGGCCTGGTGGACCGCGCTCGAAGACCTGGTGCGTGCCTGCAAGGACGCCAACCTGCGCAACTGCGCGCTGCTGACCCAGCAGCACGAGCTGATGCAACGTGTGCTCGAACCCGACAGTGACCTTTATGCGCCTGCCTGACCCGTTCACCACCGCCACCCCGGCCACCGCACCGACGGCGGCCACGCAGCCGACTGCAGCGCTGGGCGCCACCAGCCCCGCTGGCTTCGGCGCGGTCTACAACGAGCTCGGCCGCTCGCTGCGCCAGGACGTGCAGCAGTTCATCGAGCAGGGCGACAGCGGCGAAGCCTTTGGCGGTGCCAGCACCTTGAATGCCGAAGCCCGGGCCCGCCTGGCCACGCTGAACGGCATGCGCTCGCCGGCCGGCAACCCCGACGCACCCACCGATGCACCCGCAGGCGCGTTGACCGGCCCGCAACAGGCCTTTCTCGAACAGGTGGCCCCGCTGGCCGCCGAGGCCGGCGCGCGGCTGGGCGTGTCGCCGCATGTGCTGGCGGCGCAGGCGGCGCTGGAGTCTGGCTGGGGCCAACGGCCGCTGCGCGACGCGCAGGGCGCCGACAGCCACAACCTGTTCGGCCTGAAGGCCGGCAAGGCCTGGCAGGGCGCCAGCGGCGACAACACCACCACCGAATACGCGGATGGCGAAGCCGTCTCCGAGGTGGCGCGCTTTCGGGCCTACGACGACCCTTCGGCCTCGTTCAAGGACCTGACGCAACTGCTGCTGAAGGCGCCGCACTACCAGGGCGCGCTGAACACCGGCCACGACGCGCTGGCCTATGGCCAGGGGCTGGTGCGCGGCGGCTATGCCACCGACCCGGCCTACGCGACCAAGCTGGCGCGCGTGGCGGGCCAGATCCGTCAGTCGCGGGACTGATCGGGCGCCGCCATGTTGTTGCTGTCCATCTCCACAGGCACCACTTCACCGGCACCGGTGATGCGGGCGCGCAGGATGCGGCCGGTGCGGCTGTTGCGTACGCGCACGGTCTCGTTCAGACGACCCGGGTCCATCGCCTCGCCGGCATTGGTCACTTCCACCGGCCCGCTGCGCGCGACGATGCGCACAGACTCGCCGCGCCGCACCAGCAGCGGCGCCGACAGCATTCGTTTCTGCAGCACCTGGCCGGCACGCAGCGCACGGCGCGGGCTCATGCCGACCAGCTCGGCCAGGTCCGAACTGGCATCGGGCAGCGTGCTGATGTCGCGCCGCTCCAGCGCCACGTCGCGCTCGGCAATCGGCTGGTTCGCATTCAGTGCCACCAGCGCCACGCCCACCTCGGCCGACAGCGTGGCCCGCACGTTCACCAGCTGCCGGGCGCCGACACCAGGGCAGACCAGCACGAAGCGCATGTGCGCCGGCTGGCGCAGGTCCACCGGCTCGATGCGCGGCTCCGCGCAGCTCGGCGGCGTGCTCGGCAGCGCCGCGAGTTCGGCCTCGACTTCCACGCCCTGCAGCCCGTCGCGCTCGGCCTGCTCGATCACCGCCTGGCGCGCTGCCGCCGCCACGCGCGCAGCCAGCGGCTCTGCCGCCTGGGCCGCAGACAGCAGCAGCGGCAGGCAGGCCAGCCCCCACTTCACGTTTGACCGTCGTCCTGAACAAAGGAATCGCATGAGCATCGACTTCACCAAGGCCCTGGGCACACACCCCGAGGCGCTGCGCTTGCGCGCCGAACGGACACAGGTCCTGGCCGCCAACCTGGCCAACGAAAGCACCCCCGGCTACCAGGCCCGCGACCTGGACTTCGGCGCGGCCTTGCAGAGCGCCACCGCCGACGAGGCCAGCGGCCTGTCCCTGGACAGCGACGGCTCGGCGAAATACCGGGTGCCCAACCACCCCTCGGCCGACGGCAACACCGTGGAGCTGGGCGTGGAACAGGCCGAATTCTCTCAGAACGCCAGCGACTTCCAGGTCAGCCTGACCTTTCTGAACATGCAGCTCAAAGGCCTCGCCAAGGCCATCGCAGGACAGTGACATGCCATTCCACGACATCACCCGCATCGCCGGCTCGGCCATGACCGCCCAGACCGTGCGGCTCAACACCGTCGCCAGCAACTTGGCCAACGCCCAGTCCGCCGCCAGCAACGCGACCGACGCCTACCACGCCCGCAAGCCGGTCTTCGCAGCCGTGATGGGCCGCGACAGCGGCGCCGGTGCCCGCGTGCAGGTGCTGGACGTCGTCAGCAGCACCGAGCCGCTGCGCGAAGCCTACGAACCCGAGAACCCCATGGCCAACGAGGAGGGCAAAGTGTTTTATCCGAACGTGAACCCGGTCGCCGAAATGACCGACATGATGGCCGCCTCGCGGGCCTTCGAGACCAACGTCGAAGTGCTGGGCCGGGTGCGGTCTATGCAGCAGTCAGTGTTGCGGCTTGGGGAGGCATGAGCATGAGTGACACGCTCACCACCCAGACGCAAAGCACGGGCAGCACCAGCGCCCTGTCCAACGCCCTGGTCAGCGCCAACGGCAGCGGCACCGACCTGTTCACCACCTTGCTGGTGGCGCAGATCCAGAACCAGAACCCGCTGGAGCCGAACGACCCGAGCGACTTCGTGAACCAGCTGACGCAGCTGAGCCAGATGGAATCGCTGCAGTCGCTGAGCAGCCAAAGTGCGGCCACCAACACGCTGCTGGACAGCCTGCAGACGCTGGCACTGGGCAACCAGGTCGGCAACAGCGTGGACGTGGTGACCGACCACGTGCAGCTGGACGCCTCCGGCACGGTGCCGGCGAAATTCACGCTTGCCAGCGCCGAGAACAACGCGACGCTGGTGCTGACCGGCGCCGACGGCGTGAAGCACAACGTGGACCTGGGCAGCAAAGGCATTGGCGAGGTCTCGCTGACGCTGGACCCGGTCGCGCTGGGCCTGCCGGCCGGCACCTACGACATCGCGGTGAAGACCACCAGCGGCGCGACGCCGGCTGTCGCGGTGACCGGACGGATCCAGAACATCCGCCTGTCCACCGCCGGCATGACGCTGACCGTCAGCCACCTGGGCGAAGTCTCGCCCGGCAACATTTCCCAATTCAACGGCAAGTCCTGAACGTCCTGAAGGAGTCCCGACCATGAGCTTCGAAATCGCCCTGTCCGGCATCAATGCTGTCAACACCCAGCTCGACAGCATCAGCAACAACATCGCCAACTCCGGCACCTACGGCTTCAAGTCCAGCCGTGCCAACTTCAGCGCGATGGTGGCCGGCTCCAGCCCCACCGGCGCCGAGATCGGCTCGCTGACGCAAAGCATCGGCACCGGCGGCAGCACGCTGTCCACCGGCCGCTCGCTGGACGCCGCCATCCAGGGCCGCGGCTTCTTCGCACTGCGCGACAGCACCGGCCTGATGAGCTACAGCCGCGTCGGCAACTTCGTGGTCGACAAGACCGGCATGCTGGTCGACGCCAGCGGCCGCAAGGTCCAGGGCTACGCGGTGACGCCGGGCTCGACCGCGCTGGGTGCGATGGGCGACATCAGCGTGCCCAGCGGCCAGATCGCCGCCAAGGCCAGCAGCAAGCTTTCGTACGTGGCCAACATGTCGAAGGACTGGACCACGCCGACGCTGACGCCTTTCGACAAGACCGACGCGCAGACCTTCAACAGCTCGATGGTCTCGGTGGTCTACGACTCGCTGGGCACCCAGCACACCATGACGCAGTACTTCGTCAAGTCCGGCAGCAACGCGGTGGACGTGCACTACACGATGGACGGCAACGACCTGGGCACGACCAACACGCTGAGCTTCAGCACCAACGGCGTGCTGACCGCGCCGGCCGGCGCGGTGACCCTGGCACTGGGCACGCCGGACGGCGCCAGCGCGCTCAGCATCGACGTGGACTACACCGGCACCACGCTGTACGCCGGCGAAGCGACCAACAGCGTCAACGCCGCCGACGGCTATGCCTCCGGCACGCTGACCGGCACGACGATCTCCGACGACGGCTCGGTGCTGGCCCAGTACAGCAACGGCCAGAAGCAGACCATCGCCAAGCTGGCGCTGGCCACCTTCCCCAGCGAAGACGGCCTGACCCCCACCAGCGATACCAGCTGGACGGCCTCGCAGGCCTCGGGCCAGGCGCTGTACTACGCCCCGGGCACCGGCATGGCGGGCTCGCTGACGGTGGGCGCGCTGGAGCAGTCCAACGTGGACATGACCGGCGAGCTGGTCAACCTGATGTCCGCCCAGCGCAACTACCAGGCCAACACCAAGGTCATCTCCGCCGAGAGCGAGATGATGCAGGCGCTGTTCCAGGCCGTCTGAGGCAAGCCGCATGGACGCCCTGATCTACACCGCGATGAGCGGTGCCGAACGCGCACTGCGGGCCCAGCAGGTGCACGCCAACAACCTGGCCAACCTGGACACCTCCGGTTTCCAGGCCGACATGGAACTGGCCACCAGCCAGACGGTGAGCGGCTTCGGCTACGACGCGCGCCACCTGAACAAGCTGCAGGCCAATGGCGTGTCGGCCCGCGAAGGCACGGCCAAGCCGACCGGGCGCGACCTGGACGTGGCCCTGCAGGGCGGCGGCTACCTGACGGTGCAGTACGGGGCCAGCGAGGCCTACACGCGAGCTGGCCAACTGCAGCTGGCCGAGGACGGCGCGCTGACGGTCAATGGCCGGCCGGTGATGGGCGAAGGCGGCCCCATCGTGCTGCCGCCGTACCGCAAGCTGGAGATCGCCAGCGACGGCTCGATCTCCATCCAGCCGGCGGGCGAAGAGGCCATGCAGGTGGTCGACAAGCTCAAGCTGGTCAAGCCCGAGGCCAAGGACGTGGTCAAGAACGAAGCCGGGCTGATCGTCTCGCGCCGCGGCGACACGCTGGAGAGCGACGACAGCGTGCGCGTGCACGGCGGCTTCGTCGAAGGCAGCAACGTCGGCGCGGTCGAGGAGATGGTCGCGACGATGACGCTGAACCGCGACTTCGAGATCCAGATGAAGCTGTTCCACGCCGCCGACAGCATGGCCGACAGTGGCAACCGGCTGATCCGCGACTGAACCTCAGGTTCCTCAATTCAAACAGGAGTTCCCTATGAATCCCGCCATGTGGATCAGCAAGACCGGTGTGCAGGCGCAAGACGCCAAGCTGCAGGCCATTGCCAACAACCTCGCCAACGTCAACACCGTCGGCTTCAAGCGCGACCGGGTGATGCTGGAAGACCTGTTCTACCAGGTCGACAGCCAGCCCGGCGCCCAGAAGGCCGAGGGCACGACCTCGCCGGTCGGCACCATGCTGGGCACCGGCACGCGCGTGGTCGGCACGCAGAAGGTGTTCACCAACGGCAACCTGCAGACCACCGGCCAGAGCCTGGACGTGGCCATCGTCGGCAACGGTTTCCTGCAGGTCGCGATGCCCAATGGCGAGACCGGCTACACCCGCGCCGGCCAGCTGCAGGTCAATGCCGAAGGCAAGCTGGTGAATTCGCAAGGCCTGTCGCTGCAGCCCGAAATCACGGTGCCGGCCACGGCCACCGCGGTGTCCATCTCCGAGTCCGGCCTGGTGACCGCGACCGTAGGCGGCAGCACCGCACCGACCGAACTCGGGCAGTTGCAGCTGGCAGGCTTCATCAACCCGGCCGGCCTGATGGCACGCGGCGAGAACCTGTTCCAGGAAACCGCCGCCAGCGGCACGCCGACCACCGGCAACCCCGGCACCGACGCATTCGGCAAGCTCAAGCAGGGCGCGCTGGAAGGCTCGAACGTGCAGGTAGTCGAAGAGATGGTGGACATGATCGCGGCGCAGCGCAGCTACGAGATGAACACCAAGGTGCTGTCTGCGGCCGACAACATGCTGCAGTCCCTGGCGCAGGCGGTGCGCTGAGATGCGTGCGCTTGTTCTTGCAGGGCTGATGGCAGGCGCGGCGCTGCTGGTCGGCTGCGCCGGCATCGAGCCGCCCAAGGCGCCGGAGCTGACGCCGCCATCGCCGCTGCCGCTGGTGCAGCAGGCGCCGCGCCGCGGCAGCTCGGGGGGCGTGTTCGTGGCCGACAACGGCTGGTCGCTGACCTCCGACGTGCGCAGCTTCCATGCCGGCGATGTGCTGACCGTGCTGCTGGACGAAACCACGCAGGCCAGCAAGAAGGCCAACACCAGCTTCGGCAAGAACAGCGATGTGTCGATCTCGCCGGCCACGCTGGCTGGCAAGGCGCTCAAGACGGACATCGGCCTGAGCAGCCAGAACAACTTCGCCGGCAACGCCGCGAGCACCCAGCAGAACGCCTTGCAGGGCGCCATCACGGTGATCGTGCACGAGGTCATGCCCAACGGCCTGCTGCGTGTGCAGGGCGAGAAAAGCCTGTACCTCAATCAGGGCGAGGAAATGATCCGCCTGAGCGGCTATGTGCGCGCGGCCGACATCACGCCGGACAACCGCGTCTCGTCGCAGCGCCTGGCCGAGGCCCGCATTGCCTACGCCGGCAGCGGCGCACTGGCCGACACCAACAACGCAGGCTGGCTGAGTCGCTTCTTCGCCAGTCCCTGGATGCCGTTCTAAAAAGAGATCACCCATGACCGCTTTGCGTTGGATCTTCGCCCCCCTGCTGACCAGCCTCTTGCTGGCCGGCGCCCATGCCGCGACACGCACCGCCGCCGAGCCGGCCGGCCAGCCGCTGCGCCAGCTGGTCAGCATCGAGGGCCAGCGCGAGAACCAGCTGCTGGGCTACGGCCTGGTGGTGGGCCTGAACGGCAGCGGCGACAGCACGCAGGTGAAGTACGCCGGACAGTCGGTCAACAACATGCTCAAGCAGTTTGGCGTGAAGCTGCCGGACAACGTGGACGCGAAGTCCAAAAACGTGGCCACGGTGATGATCAGCGCCAGCTTCCCACCGGGCTACCGCAAGGGCCAGACCATCGACGTGACCGTCGCCTCTCTGGGTGACGCCAAGAGCCTGCGTGGCGGCGTGCTGCTGCTCACGCCCCTGCGTGCGGCCAATGGCGAGGTCTACGCGATCAGCCAGGGCAACGTGGTGGTGGGCGGCATGACGGCGCAGGGCGCCAGCGGCTCCAGCGTCACGATCAACACGCCCACGGCCGGCCGCATCCCGAACGGCGCCAGCATCGAGCGCGAGATCGAGTCCGATTTCGACCAGAACCCCAGCGTGCGCCTGAGCCTGCGCCGGCCACACTTCCAGACCGCGACCAACATCGTCGACGCGATCAACAAGCGCTGGGGCGCGATTGCCACCGCGCGCGACGGCACCAGCGTGGAGGTCCAGGCGCCGATGAACCCGACCCAGCGCGTGGCCTTTGTCGCGCAGCTGGAGGCGATGACCATCGAGTCCGGCCTGGGCCGACCCAAGGTGATCTTCAACTCGCGCACCGGCACCGTGGTGATCACCGATGGCGTGCGCGTGCGGCCCGCCGCGGTCTCGCACGGCTCGCTGAAGGTGGTGATCTCCGAAAGCTCGCAGGTCAGCCAGCCGAATGCCTTTGGCCAGGGCCAGACGCAGGTCACGCCGAACTCGCGTGTCAGCGTGGACCAGGGCCAGGCCCACATGTTCAAGTGGGCGCCGGGCGCCAACCTGCAGGCCATCATCGACGCGGTGAACGCCACCGGTGCGACGCCGGACGACATCATGTCCATCCTGCAGGCGCTGGACCAGGCCGGCGCGCTGGACGGCGAACTGGAGGTGATCTGATGCCCATGCTGCCGATCCACCCCACGACGGACCTGGCGCTGCCGGACAGCTTCGCCGCTGCCGTCAAGCCTGCGCGACCCGACCCGATGCAGGCCGCGGCCAAGCAGGCCGCGCAACAGTTCGAGAGCCACTTCATCGGCCAGATGCTGCACGACATGCGGCGCAGCAGCCGCGTGCTGAGCGACGAGAAAGAGACCGAGCGCAGCGGCGAGGACATGCTGGACATGGCCGACACGATGGTGGCCGACCAGCTGGCCACTCAGGGCGCGTTTGGCATTGCCGACCTGATGCTGCGGCAGGTGATGCCGTCGGCTGCCTCGTCATTTAAGTCCGCACTGCCACCGGTCGCCTCTTCTGAGGACAAGCCCTGAACTCCGGGGCCGGCTTCCCTCCTTCTCTTCACGCCACGCTGTCATGACGCTCATCACCAACGCCCTGTCAGGCGCCCAGGCGGCGCAGGTCGCGCTGAACACCACCAGCCAGAACATCGCCAACGTGATGACGGCCGGCTACACCCGCCAGGGCGTGCTGCTGCGCTCGGTGCAACCGTCGCGCAGCGGCGTGGCTGCAGCGGGTGACGGCGTGGCCTCGCCTTCGCTGTTCCGCTTCAGCGACAGCTACAAGAACCTGCAGCTCTGGCAGTCCAACACCCAGCTCGGCCAGCACAGCGTGGCCCAGCCCTACCTGACCCAGATGGAGCAGGTGATGGGCAACGACGACGCCAGCATCGCCACCGGGCTGGACAACTTCTTCGCGTCGCTGAACGCCGCCAGCGTGGAGCCCACGTCCACGCCCTTGCGGGATGGCGTGATCGGCGCGGCCCAGGCGCTGGCGCAGCGTTTCAACAGCCTGCGCCAGACGCTGTCCAGCCAGCAGGCCGCGGTGAGCCAGCAGCGCCAGGACCTGGTGACGCAGGTCAACAGCCAGGCGGCCGACATTGCCGGCCTGAACAAGCGCATTGCCGCGGCCCAGGCCGATGGCGTGAACGCTTCCGGCCTGATCGACCAGCGCGACCAGAAGATCGACAGCCTGTCCTCGCTGGTCGGCTTGCAGGTGGTGACGCAGCCCGACGGCAGCGCCAATGTCTCGCTGGCCGGCGGCCAGCCGCTGGTGGTCGGCCAGCTGAATTCGGCGCTGACGCTGACGACCCAACCCGACGGCAGCCAGGTCATGGCGCTGAAGTTCGCCAGCGAGAGCTTTGGCGTCAACACCACGCAGATGGGCGGCGAGCTGGGCGGCCTGGCGGACTTCGAAAGCCAGCAGCTCAAGCCCATGGTGCAGTCGCTGCAGGACATGGCCAAGGGCCTGGCCGACGGCGTGAACAGCGTGCTGAGCGCCGGCTACACGATGAGCGGTGCGGCCGGCAAGCCGATGTTCAGCTTCGACCCGACCAGCAGCACCGCGATGCTGAGCGTGGACCCCACGCTGCAGGCCGCAGACCTGGGCCTTTCCGGCAGTGCCACCGAGCCGGGCAACAGCGACCAGCTGCAGGCCTTGATCGCGCTCAAGCAGCAGCCGGTCGCCATCAGCTCGCTGGGCAATGTGCTGCTGGGCGATGTGTACACCCAGCTGGTCGGCCGCGTGGGCATGGCCAGCCAGTCCAACCAGACGGCGATGGACACCGCGCAGACCGTGCGCGACCAGGCCGATGCCAACTGGAAGGCCACCAGCGGCGTCAACGAGGACGAGGAAGCCATCAACCTGATGCAGTACCAGCAGATGTACCAGGCCAACATGAAGGTGGTCGCCGTGGCCAACGACTTGTTCGACAGCCTGCTGCAAATGCTCTGAGCCCCCGGGAGACCACACCATGCGCATTGCCAGCACCCAGTACCACACGACGATGAACACGGCCCTGCAGCGGGCCAACGAGCGGCTCGAACACATCATGGAGCAGATGTCCACCGGCGCGCGCGTGCAGCTGCCGTCGGACGACCCGGTGACCAGCGTGCGGCTGTCGCGCCTGACGCGCGAGGATGCCGCGCTGACGCAGTACCGCAGCAACATCTCGGCGCTGAAGTCGCGGCTGTCGAACAACGAGGCCCAGCTGACCAGCATGACCGACGACATGCAGCAGGCGCGCGACCTGCTGCTGTGGGCCACCAACGGCAGCAACACCACCGACGACGTGGCCGCGATGGCCAGCTCGCTGACCGCGCTGCGCGACAGCCTCTACGACACCAGCAACAGCCGCGACCAGGAAGGCCGCTACCTGTTCTCCGGCACGGCCACCGGCACGGCCACCGTGACGCTGAACAGCAGCGCCGCCGCCGGCAGCCGCTACAGCTACACCGGCAACGGCGCGCTGCAGCAGGTGGTGGTGGGCAATGGCGTGACGCAGGCGGCCAACGTCGTGTTGCCGGAGTCCGCCGGGCTGCTGAACCAGCTGGACCTGATGATCCAGACGCTGAGCACACCGGGCGTGAACGTCAACGACGCGACAGTCCAGGCCACGCTGAAGACGGGGCTGACCAGCCTGGACAGCGCGATGAACTCGGTCAGCGCACGCATTTCCAAGCTGGGCGGCGCGCAGAACATGCTGGACACGCTGGACGGCGGCCACGCCAGCATCAGCCTGTCCAACCAGCAGGCCGCATTGACGCTGGGCCAGCTGGACTACAACCAGGCGGCCGTCCTGCTGAACGGCTACACCACGGCGGTGCAGGCGACCCAGAAAGCCTACGCCAAGGTCAGTGAACTGTCCTTGTTCAACGCAATGTGATGCCGTGAATCCGCCAGACTGACGGCCTATGCAGACGCTTTCCCTGGACCCGTCGACCCTGCTGCGGCCGACCTCGCCGGCTGGCACGCCTTCTTCGTCTTCGGCCAACGCCGCGGGCCGGACCGGCGCCGCCACGGCCATGCCGTCCGCCGAATTCACCGCGGCCCCCAGGCCCTCGCCGGCAGCCAAGGCCAGTCCCGCGCTGCGCACCAGCGCGCTGCAGGCCTGGGTGCCCGGCCAGCAGCAACAGGTGGCCGCCACACAGCAGACGGCCGACTACCTCGGCCGGCTCGGCCAGGCGCTGGGCGAGTTCAAGCAGGGCCTGAGCCAGGCCATCGCGCTGAAGCTGCCGGCCAGCAGCACGCTGCTGGCCCAGCGTGACCAGATCGGCCAGCTCTGGCAGCAGCGCAGCAGCGCCACCGCCGGCACGCTGGACGCACAAGGCCAGCGCACCGAACCGGGTGCCGCGCGCCAGAACTTCCAGATGCGCGGCCTGGACCAGGCCTCGCTCACCAGCCCCGCGCGCGAAACGCTGAGCCTGAACGTGCCCGGCCAACGCCAGGCCATCACCGTGGTGCTGGGCAATGCCAGCGGCCAGCCGGCCGACCCGGACAGCGCACTGCGCCAGCTCAACGAAGCGCTGGCGCCAGCCGACCTCAAGGCCACACTGAACAGCGAAGACGGTTCGGTGCAACTCTCGGTGCCCGAAGCCCAGTGGCCAGCAGTGCGCGACGGACTCAGCCTGCGCGGCGGCGGCCAGCGCTTTCCGGCCGGCCAACCCACCCGCCCACGGCTGGAAGCCCAACCCGAAGCAATGCAGCCGGCACGCTGGCAACTGGGCGACGCGACCAGCCAGCGCGAGACCTTGCATGCCGTGCTGGGCGCCGAGCGCCTGGTGCGCGAGCGCAGCCACGAAACGCGCAGCGAACTGGCCGAGCTGCAGGCCGCTGCGGACACTTCGAGCGCCGAGTCCCTGGCCGCAGCCCAGGACCGTGCGCAGGCCACGGCCGACAAATTGGCCGCAGCGCCCGCCTATGCCAGCTGGCGCGAACTGCTGCCCGCCGTGCACGCGCTGCAGCGCGACCGCGTCGACAAGCTGCTGTCCTGATCAGTACAGCCGCGGCTCACCCGGCGGGCGGGTCTTGAAGCGGCGGTGCACCCAGTAATACTGTGCCGGCTGCTCGCGGATGCGGGCTTCCAGCCAACGGTTGAAGGCTGCCGTGGCGACCACCGGATCCGGGTCGTCGAAACCCGGCGGCGGGTCCTGGAACGACACCTTGTAGCCGCGGCCGCGCGGCAGCATCGTGATGACCATCGGCTGCACGCGCATCTTCATCGACTGCACCATGCGAGCTGGCGAGGCCAGCGTGGCGGTCTGCACGCCGAAGAAGGGCACGAAGACGGCGTCCTTCTCGGCGAAGCGGCCGAAGTCCATGTCCGGCAGGTTGACGAAACCGGCCCCGTCCTGGATGGCCCGCACGATGGGCCGGATGCCGCTGCGGCGCTCGATCAACCGCGCATTGCCGAAGCGCGCACGCGACTTGTGCAGCCGCGCGTCCAGCACCGGGTTGCTCTGGCGCTGGTAGATGTTGATCGCGGGGCGCGACTGGAACAGCGTCAGCGCCGGGGCTGCGTAGTCCATGCCGACGAAGTGCGGCAGCAGCCACATGATGGGCGCGCCGGTGCGCTCGGCCAGCTGGATGTCACCCTCCACATGCACCAGCCGCCGCACGCGCGCCTCGCTGCCGAACCACAGCACGCAGCGCTCCAGCAGGCTGCGCACCAGGAACACGAAGTGCTCACGGCCGAGTTGTTCCCGCTCCGCCTCGCTCTTCTCCGGAAAGCACAGCCGCAGGTTGGTGCGGACGATGCGCCGGCGCGACTTCAGCAGCGGCCACAGCAGCCGCCCCAGCACCTCGCCGAAAAACGCCAGCACCGGCGTAGGGAACCAGTGCAGCAGCCACAGGCCGAAGATCAGCGCGCGGGCGCCGCCGTGCGAGAACTTCGCGCGCCAGCCGGTCTTGTGTCGTTTGCTCATGCCAGCCCCTCGGCCGAGGTGTACCTCAGCCGGTCCCCCAAGGGGACTGCGGGCCGGCTTGGGGCGGCCCGGCGCTCGGCCCGCCCGGCTTCGGTCAACCGCATCGTCTGGTTCATGCCTGCCCTTCCGGCTTGCGCGGATTCTTGTAGCGGTTGTAGCCCCAGATGTATTGCTCCGGGCACTGCGAGATGACCCATTCCATGGCCTGGTTCATCGCGGTGGTCACGGCAAGGTCGTCGGCTTCGGCGTCACCCGTCGGCACCGGCAGGGGCGCGGGCAGCGGACGGTAGCAGAGCCGGAAGCCACGCCCGCCGGGCAGGCGGTCGCACCAGGTGAGCAGCACCATGCAGCCGGTCTGCATCGCCAGCCGCGGGGCCAGCGTCATCGTGTACGCGGGTTGGCCAAAAAACGGCGCCCACGCGCCCTGTCCCCTGGGGGGCACCTGGTCAGGCAACAGGCCAACCGTCTCGCCTTTTTTCAGGGCCCGCAGCATCTGCCGCACACCGGCCAGCGAGGCCGGCGCGACGCGCATGCCGGGCGCGTTGCGCGAGTGCACCTGCAAGGCCGCCAGGCTGGCTTTCTTGGACGGCCGGTACAGCGCGGTGATGGGCTGCTGCACCCCCCAGCGTTCGGCATAGCCGCGCGCAGCAAACTCGAAACCGCCCAGGTGCGGCGTGAGCAGCAGCAGGCCGCGGCCGGCGGCCAGTGCAGCGTCCACCTGCTCGGCCCCGTCCCAGACCAGGTAGGGCGCCAGCGAACGGCCCGCATCCCGGAACCACAGCCAGGGCGCCTCGGCCGACATGCGGCCGGCCTGAAGCGCCGAGCGCCGGGCCTGGGCGGGCGTGAGCCCGGCCAGCGCGGCGTTGGCCAGCAGGCGGCGGCGGTAGGACGGCGACAGCGCCCATGCCAGCCAGCCCAGCGCCGCGCCCAGGGCTTGCACCCAAGCGAGCGGCAAGCGCGAAATACCTCGCAACAAGAACATCAAAGCTTCGGATAAGATCGGCCCCATCGCCGAGTTAACAGGACAACTTGCGGGGCGATGTGCCAGGTTTTCGACCGATGGCGCCGGGCCGATTCTCTCCAGAATCGCCTGCCAAATGCCGCTAAAGCGTTCGCCGCTCTCTCAGGTTGCCGAGCTGGACGAACTGCCATTCATCTCGCAACCGGAGAATGCCAAGTGGCGAACGATTATCTCTTCACCTCCGAATCCGTTTCGGAAGGTCACCCCGACAAGGTCGCCGACCAGATCTCCGACGCGATCCTCGACGCCATCTTCGCGCAGGACCCGCTGTCCCGCGTGGCGGCCGAAACCCTGTGCAACACCGGCCTGGTGGTGCTGGCCGGTGAAATCACCACGCAGGCCAACGTGGATTACATCCAGGTCGCGCGCGACACGATCAAGCGCATCGGCTACGACAACACCGAATACGGCATCGACTACAAGGGCTGCGCGGTGCTGGTGGCCTACGACAAGCAGAGCAACGACATCGCCCAGGGCGTGGACCGCGCCAGCGACGATTACCTGAACATCGGCGCCGGCGACCAGGGCCTGATGTTCGGCTACGCCTGCGACGAAACACCCGAGCTGATGCCCGCGCCGATCTACTACGCGCACCGCCTGGTCGAGCGCCAGGCCCAGCTGCGCAAGGACGGCCGCCTGCCCTTCCTGCGGCCGGACGCCAAGAGCCAGGTCACGCTGCGCTACGTGGACGGCAAGCCTGTGTCCATCGACACCGTCGTGCTGTCGACCCAGCACGCACCCGAGATGAGCCTGGGCGACAAGATGAAGCCCGAGTTCTACGAGGCGGTGCGCGAAGAGATCATCAAGCCGGTGCTGCCGGCCGAATGGCTCACCGCCGAGACCAAGTACCTGATCAACCCGACCGGCCGCTTCGTCATCGGCGGCCCGCAGGGCGACTGCGGCCTCACCGGCCGCAAGATCATCGTCGACACCTACGGCGGCGCCTGCCCGCACGGCGGTGGCGCCTTCTCCGGCAAGGACCCGACCAAGGTCGACCGCTCGGCCGCCTACGCCGCACGCTACGTGGCCAAGAACATCGTCGCCGCCGGCCTGGCCCGCCAGTGCCAGATCCAGGTGGCTTACGCGATCGGCGTGGCCCGCCCGATGAACGTCACGGTCTACACCGAAGGCACAGGCGTGATCCCCGACGAGCAGATCGCCAAGCTGGTCAATGAGCTGTTCGACCTGCGCCCCAAGGGCATCATCCAGATGCTGGACCTGCTCAAGCCGATCTACTCGAAGACCGCGGCCTACGGCCACTTCGGGCGGGAGGAGCCTGAGTTCACGTGGGAGCGCACGGATCGCGCTGCCGCACTGCGCGCAGCGGCCGGCTTGTAAACGCCCAGTGCCAAAGACAAAGGCCGCCACCGGGATTCCGGCGGCGGCCTTTTTTTCATGGGCGAACGGCGGGTTCAGCCCATTCCGCAAAGCTTGCGAAACGGCCCCAGCACCGCGTCGCCGCGGAAGGGTTTGACGATCCAGCCGTTGATGCCGATGGCCTTCGCGCGGGTGCGCATCGCCGGGTTGTCCTCGGTCGTCAGCATCACGATGCGCACGTCCTTGTTGCAAAGCTCGGTGCGGATCTTCTCGGCCATGGTCAGGCCGTCCATGTTGGGCATGTTGATGTCGCTGACCACCAGCCGGATGCCGGGGTCCTTGTTCAGCTGCACCAGGCCATCGCGGCCATCGGTCGCCACCGCCACCTCGAAGCCGTTCTTGCTCAGGAAACCGGCAACGATCTCCCGCATCGTGTTGGAGTCATCAACCACCAGAACGTGGGCCATGGCGGTCTCCTCTTTGAGGTCTTTGGGAATGAGACATCGGATGGCGCGCGATCAAAACAATTCGAGCTCACCGGTGGCTGCGCTGCTGCCGCTGGAAGCGTCGGCAAACACCGCGAACTCCTCGGGCGACCAGTGCAGGTTGAAGATCAGGCGCTGCACGATGGTCAGCGGCGGCAGGCCGGGGCGGCGCGGGTCCGAAAGCTGGTAGCGCACACACAGCTGCGGGTCCTGCGAGCCGAACGAGATGTACTTGTGCTCGTGGTTGATCACGATGGGCACCTGGCTCTGCTGGTTGGCAAAGGCCTTGGGCGGGATGTAGCGGTTCTTGAACGCGCCCCAGATCAGGTTGGTCGTCTCGCCCAGCAGGTGATTGAGTTCGCGGAAATTCAGGTCGCCACCGACGCCTTCGTAACCCATGCCCTGCATCAGGCCCTGGCGCAACGCCCCCTCTTCCGTCTGCAGCATCATGTAGCCGCGGCACCAGGTGCTCTCCAGCGGAATCAGCGTCGACACCTGGCCGAAGATGATGCGGTCGTGCACCACGTAGGGCGACTCGGCCTTCACCGTCGCATGCGGGAACATCGAACGCATCGCCGAGCAGGTCAGCTCGACCACGCCGTTCACCAGCTCGGTCGGGTAACGCAGGCTGAAGATGCTGCGCTCGACGCAGGACTGCAGCTGCGCCAGGTCGCCGGTCGTCCACGGATGGCGTATCGCAATTTCCTGCTCCTCGCTCAGCGGCTGGTTGCTGGTGCGGCGCAGGAAGATCGGCAGCTCCGGCCGCAGCTTGTGGATGCTGCAGGCCAGCGCCAGGCTGTCCATGCCCTCCAGCGGCAAGTCCTCGGCCAGCATCACGCCGCCCAGGTCCTTGTGCTGCGACAAGGTGGCCAGCGCGTCCGGCGCGCTGCGCGGCATGGCCATCAAGCCCATGCGCTCGCAAAAATCCATCAGGCATTGGTACTGCTTGGCGTCATGCTCCAGCAGCAGTACCTTGGCGGCGAGATTGGTGGTCTCAGTCACAGCATCCTCCGAAACCCAGGCGTGAACAAGACGACCAGCCCACACGAGCCGGTCGCTTCATGCATGCTTATCGGCAGGTGGCTGCCGGGCTGGAGGGGGAAACGGCTGGCGCCAAGCCTCAAGCCTTGCGCGGCTTGACCTTGCTGGCGGCCAGCTTGGCCTGGGTGCGGGCGGTTTCCACGTCCGCGTCGTGCACCAGTGCCACGCCCATGCGGCGCTTGACGAAGCTCTCGGGCTTGCCGAACAGGCGGATCTCGCTGTTGGGCACACGCATCGCGTCGGCCACGCCGTCGAAGACGATGCCCGTGGCATCGACGCCGCCGTAGATCACGGCGCTGGCGCCGGGGCTCTTCAGCGAGGTGTCCACCGGCAGGCCGAGGATGGCGCGAGCGTGAAGTTCGAACTCGTTCTGCCACTGGGTGATCATCGTGACCATGCCGGTGTCGTGCGGTCGCGGGCTGACTTCGCTGAACCAGACCTGGTCGCCCTTGACGAACAGCTCCACGCCGAACAAGCCCTGGCCGCCGAGGTTGTCGGTCACGGCCTTGGCGACGCGGCGCGACTCGGCCAGCGCGGCCGGGCTCATCGGGTGCGGCTGCCAGCTCTCCACATAGTCCCCGCTGACCTGCACGTGGCCGATCGGGTCACAGAAGAAGGTTTCGACCTGGCCGCTTTCGCCCACCGCGCGCACCGTCAGCTGCGTGATCTCGTAGTCGAAGTCAATGAAGCCTTCGACGATGACGCGGCCAGGGCCGACGCGGCCGCCGGCCATCGCGTAGTCCCAGGCTTTTTGCACGTCCGCCGGGCCATCGATCTTGCTCTGGCCCTTGCCGGAGCTGCTCATCACCGGCTTGACGATGCAGGGGTAGCCAATGCCCGCATCGATGGCCGCTTGCAGCTCGGCCAGCGAATCGCAGAACTTGTACGGGCTGGTGGGCAGGCCCAGGGTTTCGGCGGCCAGGCGGCGGATGCCTTCGCGGTCCATCGTCAGCCGGGCGGCACGGGCAGTGGGGATGCAACGCACCTTGCCTTCGGCCTCCAGCGCTTCCAGCACCGGCGTGGCAATGGCCTCGATCTCGGGCACGATCAGGTCCGGCTTCTCGGCTTCGATCAGCGCGCGCAGCTGGACCGGGTCGCTCATCGTGATGGTGCGCGCATGGTGCGCCACCTGCTGGCCGGGGGCGTTTTCGTAGCGGTCGACCGCGATGGTCTCGACGCCCAGGCGCTGCAGCGCGATCAGCACCTCCTTGCCCAGTTCCCCCGAGCCGAGCAGCATCACACGGGTGGCGGAAGGGGACAGCGGGGTTCCAAGGGTGGTCATGGCGGAGGTCAATCTCGGTATTTCGATGAGGCCGGCATTGTCGCCGCTGCGGCATCATCCGGCCATGCCTGCCCTGACCCTGGACGACCTGCGCCGCTACGCGATTGCCCGCAGCCTCTTCAAACCCACCACCCTGCCCCGCGCACTGCAGCGCCTGGGCTTTGTGCAGGCCGACCCGCTGCGCGCGCCGGCCCGCGCACAGGACCTGACGCTGCGCCACCGCGTGCTGGACTACCGCGCCGGCGACCTGGACAAGCGCTACACCAAGCTGCCCTATGAGGAAGATTTCTTCGTCAACTACGGCTATGTGCACCGCGACACCCAGGCGCTGATGCACCCGCGCGAGGCCAGGCACGAGTGGACGCCAGAGCGCTGGGCGCAGGCCGCAGACGTGCTGGCCTATGTGCGCGAACGCGGCGTGGTGCACCCGCGCGAGGTGGACGCGCATTTCGCCCACGGCAAGGTGACCAACTGGTTCGGCGGCTCGTCCAACGCCAGCACCGAACTGCTGGACGGCATGCACTACCGCGGCCTGCTGCGCGTGGCACGGCGCGAGGGCGGCACGCGGCTGTACGCGGTGCGCGAAGCCGCGGCGGCCCCGGTGGACCGGGACGTGGCCTTCGACAGGCTGATCGACTTGGTGGTCAACAAGTACGCGCCGCTGCCGGCCACGACGCTGGCGCAGCTCACGCGTTTCCTCGGCGGCGGCGTGCCGCAGTGGCGCGCGCACCGGGCCGAGGCGCTGCACCGCGCCCGCGAGCGGCTGGCCAGTGCCGAGGTGGACGGCGTGCAATGGTTCTGGCCGGCGGACGAGAAGCCGGCCTCGAAGCGGCACCAGGCGCCCGAGGCCGTGTGGCTGTTGGCGCCGTTCGACCCGGTGGTCTGGGACCGGCCGCGCTTCGAGCATTTCTGGGGCTGGGCCTACCGCTTCGAGGCCTACACCCCCGCGGCCAAACGCCTGCGCGGCCACTACGCGCTGCCGCTGCTGTGGCGCGAGCAGGTGATCGGCTGGGCCAATCTGAAAGTGACCGATGGCCAGCTGGTGCCGGACCTGGGCTTCGTGGACAAACGCCCGCGCAGCGCTGCGTTCAGCCAGGCGCTGGACGAGGAGCTGCAGCGCATGCACAGCTTCCTCGGCCTGGGCTGAGAGCCCTCAGAAGCTGTGAATGAATCGATCGGGCCCGAAGGGGTTGTCAAAACGGGCCCAATCTAGGCGCAAAGCACAGCTGTAGCTCGGGCTACAGCGAGCATTTGCAACGACGAGTGGGCGCGTTTTGGCGGCCCAGGCGGGTTCGAGTGATTCGTTCGCAGCTTCTCTAGACGTTCACGTTGGCCATGGCTGCTTCCGGGTAGCGCGTGCCCGAGACTGGGTGTTCGGCCAGCACGGCCATCAACTGCTCGCGCAACGCCGGGTCCAGCGTGATGCGGGTGGCCGCGGCGTTCTCGTCCAGCCTGGTGCTGCTGCGGGTGCCGGGGATGGGCACGATGTCGTCGCCCTGGTCCAGCAGCCAGGCCAGCGCCAGCTGGGCCGGCGTGTGGCCATGGTCGCGGGCCAGCATGCCCAGCGCATTGGCCAGCGCCAGGTTGGCGTCGAGGTTGCCGGCCTGGAAGCGCGGGTTGGCGCGGCGCCAGTCGTCGGCCGCCAGCTGGTCGGTGCTGCGGATCGCACCGGTCAGGAAACCACGGCCCAGCGGGCTGTAGGGGACCAGCGCGATGCCCAGTTCGCGGCAGGTGGGCAACACTTCATCTTCGACGTCGCGGCTCCACAGCGAATACTCGGTCTGCACCGCGGCAATCGGGTGCACCGCGGCGGCGCGGCGGATGGTGGCCGCCGAGGCTTCGGACAGGCCCAGGTGCTTGACCTTGCCCGCCTTGACCAGTTCGGCCATCGCGCCAACGGTTTCCTCGATCGGCACCTTCTTGTCGACCCGGTGCTGGTAGTAGAGGTCGATCTGCTCGACGCCCAGGCGCTGCAGGCTGGCGTCGCAGGCCTTGCGCACGTAGGCCGCGCTGCCGTCGATGCCCAGCGGCGTGCCGTCCGGCGCGCGCACGTTGCCGAACTTGGTGGCGATCACCACCTCGCTGCGTCGCTTGGCCAGCACCTGCGAGATGAGCTGCTCGTTGCGGCCCACGCCGTACATGTCGGCGGTGTCGAAGAAATTCAGGCCGATGTCCAGCGCGTGGTGCAGCACGGCCAGGGACTGGGCGTCGTCCCGCGGGCCGTAGAAGTCGGACATGCCCATGCAGCCCAGGCCGATGGCCGAGACCTGCGGGCCCTGGGTGCCCAGGCGGCGGCGCGGCAGTGCGGCGGTTTGCTTGGTGGTGGTCATGACAGTCTCTCCTTGTGAGCAGGCAACGGCCCTGTGCCGCTGCGATGGACCGAAGCTTAGGCAGCGGCGCCACGCCGGCACAGTGCAAAGCTCGGCCATCCTTGCCTGATCCTCCGATCCTGCGGCCACAGGACCGCCAAGGCCAAAGCAGCGCTTGCACAATCGCCGGCATGGCCGAATCGACACTTGTTGCCGCCCCATCCCCTGCCGCCGCCGAACTGGACGCATTGCGCCAGCGCGCGCTTGCGCTGACGCTGCGCCGCGCCACCAGCGACGGCACGCACGCCACCGCGGTGGCTGGCCTCCAACTGATACGCGCCAGCGCGCCAGCCGCCCAGTTGCCTGCCGTCTACGAGCCGGGACTGGTGCTGGCGCTGCAGGGCGCGAAAAAGGTGCAGCTCGGCGACGATGTGCTGGTTTACGGCCCGAGTCATTGCCTGCTGGTGGCCATGCCGCTGATGCCGCGCAGCCACGTGATCCAGGCCACGCCGGACAAGCCCTACATCTGCCTGCGCTTCAGCTGCGACACCCAGACGCTGGCCGACCTGTTGCTCGAACTGGATGCCGGCCCGCCGGTGACGGCAGCGCCGGTCGAACCCGCCGCCGGCGGCCTGAACCTGGCGCCCGTGACCGCGCCGCTGCTGGACGCTGCGCTGCGCCTGTTGCAACTGCTGGACACGCCGCAGGACCTGCGCATGCTGGCGCCGCTGGTGCAGCGCGAGATCTTCTACCGCGTGCTGACCGGGCCGCTGGGCCCGCGGCTGCGCGCACTGGCGGCCGGCGACAGCGCCGCGCCGCGCATTGCCCGCGCAGTCGAGCAGCTGACGCAGCGCTACGACCAGCCGCTGCGCATCGACGAGCTGGCCGCCAGCGCGGCGATGAGCCCGTCCACGCTGCACCTGCGCTTCAAGCAGCTGACCACGCTGTCGCCGCTGCAGTTCCAGAAGTCCCTGCGGCTGCAGCACGCGCGCCGGCTGATGCTGGCCGAAGGGCTGGACGCCAGCACCGCGGCGCACCGCGTGGGCTACGAAAGCCCGTCGCAGTTCAGCCGCGAGTACCGGCGGCTGTTCGGCACGCCGCCGCGGGCCGACATCAGCCAACTCAAAGCGCCGGCCGATGCGACATAAGTCCTGAAACTGACAGCGCCGGTACTGCACCCGCGGCAAGGGACGCCTCGCCAGCGGCTGCGGTGCTGGTTAGAATCCGGCCCTCGGTTCCGAGGAGCGTTGCAAGGCCAGCAGGCCCCAGGCTCGGAACCTTCTGCTTTGCAACGGCGCTCACCCGCACGGCCCTGCGATCCATGGCCGTGGCGCCCAGGGTGAGTTGTGTCCCGCTTGTGCCGGTGCACGCTGTTGTTCATCCTGTTCGCCACCGCGGGTCAACCCTTTGACTTTCGGAGCTCCCCGATGAATGCAGCCACTCCCGCCAGCCAACTGCTGGCCACCGATTCCCACGTCATTGCCGACCTGTCGCTTGCAGCCTGGGGCCGCAAGGAAATCAAGATCGCCGAGACCGAGATGCCCGGCCTGATGGCGATCCGCGAGGAATTCGCCGCCAGCCAGCCGCTGAAAGGCGCGCGCATCACCGGCTCGCTGCACATGACGATCCAGACCGCCGTGCTGGTCGAGACCCTGCAGGCCCTGGGCGCACAGGTGCGCTGGGCCTCGTGCAACATCTTCTCGACCCAGGACCATGCCGCTGCCGCGCTGGTCGCCGCCGGCACCCCCGTCTTCGCCTACAAGGGCGAAACGCTGAAGGACTACTGGGACTACACCCACCGCATCTTCGACTTCGGCGCCAAGGGCACGGCCGGCGAAGGCCCGAACATGATCCTGGACGATGGCGGCGACGCGACGCTGCTGATGCACCTGGGCCAGAAGGCCGAGAAGGACCTGTCCGTCATTGCCAACCCGAAGAGCGAAGAAGAGACCGAACTCTTCGCCGCGATCAAGGCCAAGCTGGCAGTGGACCCGACCTGGTACACCCGCAAGAGCGCCGAGATCATCGGCGTGACCGAAGAGACGACCACCGGCGTGCACCGCCTGAAGGAAATGTCGGTCAAGGGCACGCTGCTGTTCCGCGCGATCAACGTCAACGACTCGGTCACCAAGAGCAAGTTCGACAACCTGTACGGCTGCCGCGAAAGCCTGGTGGACGGCATCAAGCGCGCCACCGACGTGATGATCGCCGGCAAGGTCGCCTGCGTGGCCGGTTATGGCGACGTGGGCAAGGGCTCGGCGCAGGCACTGCGCGCGCTGTCGGCCCAGGTCTGGGTGACCGAGATCGACCCGATCAACGCGCTGCAGGCCGCGATGGAAGGCTACAAGGTCGTGACCATGGAATACGCGGCCGACAAGGCCGACATCTTCGTGACCACCACCGGCAACAAGGACGTCATCCGCCATGAACACATGGCCGCGATGAAGGACCAGGCCATCGTCTGCAACATCGGCCACTTCGACAACGAGATCGACGTCGCGTCGCTCGAGAAGTACGAGTGGGACGAGATCAAGCCCCAGGTCGACCACGTGGTCTTCCCGGACGGCAAGAAGATCATCCTGCTGGCCAAGGGCCGGCTGGTGAACCTGGGCTGCGGCACCGGCCACCCCAGCTTCGTGATGAGCTCCTCGTTCGCCAATCAGACCATCGCCCAGATCGAGCTGTTCTGCCACAAGGACGGCTACGACGTGGGCAAGGTCTACGTGCTGCCCAAGCATCTGGACGAGAAGGTCGCCCGGCTGCACCTGAAGAAGGTTGGCGCGATGCTGACCGAGCTGACGGACGAGCAGGCGGCCTACATCGGCGTGCCCAAGCAAGGCCCCTACAAGCCCGACACCTACCGGTACTGACCCGGTTTCGCGCCCAGCGTTCGCCTCGCCATGTACGACGACGATGAGTTGCAGGCAGTGTCCGGCCCCGGGCTGAGCACCTTGCTGCAACAGTTCGGCTCGGGTGCTCGCGAGCGTGGCGAACGCTACGCTCGCGAGCGGCGGGTCGGCGAGCTCACACTCACTGAAGACCCGAATGCGAACCCCGGCTGGACGGTGGACGCCGAAGTGGGCGGCAGCTCGGGCAACTACGAGACCTGGCTGGACCTGGTGCGCGACGAAAACGGCCAGTGGTGGTTTGGCGCGGGCTGCGATTGCCCGGTAGGCCAGCGCTGCAAGCACGCGGTCGCGCTGTTGCTTGAGCTGTCAAGGCAGCAGCCTGAGGTCGTGCCACCCACCCAGCCCCAGGCGCCGCGCGCCACCTCGGCACCGGCGGCAACACCGGTGGGCAAAGCGGCGTCCCGGCAGCCGTCCGCCGAAGAAGCGGCGGCCCAGCGCTGGCTGGAAAATCAACAGTTGGTTCGGGTCAGCCTGTCTTTCAGACCCTCACAGCCCGATGGCATCGTTTATTTCGAACTGGCAGAACATCGCGGCCATCAGCCGGGCGAGCACAGGCTCACGCTGAGGCCGGCGCGCAGCAAATTGCTGAAGAAGACCGGGTTGCCGGGACGCTTGCAAAGCCTGCCCTCGCAGAACTTTCACGACTTCAACGCCCATGCCGGAGACCCGGATTTGCTGTTCCTGCTGCAGAACCTGGAGGCCATGCAGCACCTGTCCGGTTCGCGCTGGAACACCCTGCCTTGGGGCGTCCTGGCCGGCGCGCTGGCGCGACCCACGCTGGAGCGGGTCCTGGCCAGTGGCCGCGTGGTTCAGCGCCTGTCCGACGACACGCCGTCTGCACCCTGGCATTGGGGCCCGAGCCGCCGCCTGGACTGGACCTGGCAGCCCCTGGCCTCGGCCATGTGGGCGCTGAGCCCATGCATCCGGGACGCGCACGGCCAGGAAGCCGCTGCCGTGCCCTACCTGGGGCAGGCCAATCTCTATCGGGACGACGCCACCCACTGCATCGGTCCACTGGATCTGCAAGGCATCGCCGAGTCGCAGGTTGCGCAATGGCTGCGCTGCCCGCCCATGCCTGAGGCCTGGCTGCGCCAGCAGCCGGAACTGCGGGGGCTGCTGCCTTCGCTGCCGGAGGCCGTGGCCGAGCCGGTGGTGCGCACCATCCGGCAGATCGCGCCGCGGCCAGTGCTCCGGCTGCGCTGGCCCGAACCGGCGGCCAGGCGCTCGAAACCTGCTGCACCCGCGCCCGTGGCCGAAGCGGAACTTTGGCTCGACTACGACGGCCTGCGTTGCGCCCCCTGGCCGGCGCGCGCGCCCGTACGCCAGTTCGTTACGAGCGCGCAAGGGTTAGTGGAACTGCACCGCGAGCCGGCCGCCGAATTGGCCGCAGCGCATGCCTGGGCCGAATTCGCCACACCGCGCCATGTGACCACATCGGACATCACGGACCCGCCGCACCACTGGCAACTGGGTGGCGCCAGGAGCGAAGACCCGAAGACCCTGCTGGCCGGCTGGCTGACCCAGGATTTCGCGCCACTGCGCGAGCTGGGCTTCATCGTTGAACTCGACGAGGATTGGCTGCGCCGCACCCAGCGAGTCGACGACATCTCCGCCAGCCTGGAAAGCAGCGACCCGCGCGATGCCGGGGGCTGGTTGGACCTTTCCCTGGGCTTCGACATCGACGGCCGGCGCATCAACCTGCTGCCCTTGCTGCCGCAGGTGCTGGCCGGCCTGAATCTGGATGCCGCCAACGATCCCGCCGCCCTGCCCGAGCATTTCTGGCTGCAAACGGACGACAACCACTGGTGGCAGCTGCCCTCGGCGCCGCTACGGCCGTGGCTGCAGGTGCTGATCGAGCTGCTGGGTGAACGCGAAGGCGACTTCGGCAGCGAATCCTTGAGCCTTTCGCCGGTGGAAGCCTTGCGGCTGGGCGCCGACCAGGCCGAGTTCGGCCAAAACGGCCATGCCGCTTTACGAGAGGTGCTGGCGCCACGCCAGGCCGGAGTCACGCTGCCACCGCCTCCCGAGGGACTGCAGGCCAAGCTGCGGCCGTACCAGCAACAGGGCTGGGCCTGGATGAGCGCACTCGCCAAGCATCGCCTGGGCGGCGTGCTGGCAGACGACATGGGCCTGGGCAAGACCCTGCAGACCCTGACCCACCTGCTGGACGAACAACGACGCGGCCTGGGCCGGCACCCAAGCCTGATCGTGGTGCCTACCAGCCTGGTCGGCAACTGGCACCGCGAATGCGAGCGCTTCGCGCCCGGACTGCGCATGCTGGTGCTGCACGGCGCCGGCCGCCACGCGCGCCACGCCGAGTTGGCTGAACACGATGTGGTGCTGACGACCTACCCCTTGCTGCAACGCGATCTGCACGTGCTGGTCGAACAGTCCTGGCATGCCCTGGTCCTGGACGAGGCCCAGACGCTAAAGAATGCGCGCACCCATACCGCCAAGGCGGCCCGGCAACTGCACGCCCACCACCGCATCGCGCTGACCGGCACGCCGATGGAGAACCACCTGGGCGAGCTGTGGAGCCTGTTCGACCTGGTGCTGCCGGGCTACCTGGGCCGCGAGCCGCGTTTCACCGAGCTGTACCGCACGCCCATCGAAAAGCAGCGCGACAGCCGTCGCCTGGCCTTGCTCCGCCGCCGGCTCATGCCCTTCATGCTGCGCCGGGACAAGCGCATGGTGGCATCGGAACTGCCGCCGAAGATCGAGCAGGTCGTGCGCGTGCAACTGGGCGCAGCGCAAGCCAATCTTTATGAAACCATCCGCGCTGCCGCCGAGGCCTCGGTGCAGAAGGCGCTCGCCGCCAAAGGCCTGGCCCGTTCCCAGATCTTCGTGCTGGACGCCTTGCTCAAGCTGCGCCAGGCCTGCTGCGACCCGCGATTGGTCAAGCTGAAGAACAACCGCCAGAAGATCGGCAGCGAATCGGCCAAGCTGACCTGGTTGCTGGAGAACCTGCCGCAGATGCTGGAAGAAGGCCGCCGCATATTGCTGTTCTCTCAGTTCACCTCGATGCTGGCGCTGATCGAAGCCGCGCTGGCCAGCGCCGACCTGCGCTGGACACTTCTGACCGGCGACACCCTGGACCGCGAGGCCGCGATCACCCGTTTCACATCGGGCGAGGTGCCGCTGTTCCTGATCAGCCTGAAAGCCGGCGGCACCGGCCTGAACCTGCCGCAGGCCGACACCGTGATCCATTTCGACCCCTGGTGGAACCCGGCTGCCGAGAACCAGGCCACCGACCGGGCCCACCGTCTGGGGCAGACCCAGACCGTCTTCGTCTACAAGCTCGTGGCTGATGGCACGCTGGAAGAGCGCATCCTCGCGATGCAGGCCCGCAAGGCAGAACTTGCCCGCAGCGTGCAAGGCGCAGCAGATGCCGAAGACACCAGCGCCCGCCTCAGCGAAGCCGACCTGAACTGGCTGCTGCAGCCGCTGGGCGCTGCCACGCTCGGCGAAGCCAGCAGCGTCTCCACCGAAAATTCCGAAATGGCCTCTGCATGAACAGCATCGCCGCCCTCTCACATTCCACTGGAACTCCATGCGCGCAGATCAATTGATTCTTCAACGAGGCCTCGTGGCCACCCGGTCGGCGGCTCAGCGCCTGATCGAGAGCCATGCCGTGCGGTGGAAGGGGCCCAAGGGCTGGGCGGTGATCAACAAGGCGGGGCTGGACGTGCCGGAGGAGTGTGAGCTGCAGGTCACCGACGACGCCGAGCTGCGTTTTGTCTCGCGCGGCGGGCTGAAGCTGGAAGGCGCGCTGAAGGCCTGCAAGATCGACGTGGCCGGGCGGCAATGCCTGGACCTGGGGCAGAGCACCGGCGGCTTCACCGACGCGCTGCTGCAGGCGGGCGCGGCCCATGTGGTGGGCATCGACGTGGGCCACGGCCAGTTGCACCCCAAGCTGCAGGCCGACGAGCGCGTGACCAGCTTCGAGGGCCAGAACGCACGGGACGTCGAAGGCTCGCCGTTTGCGGCCGCCTACGAACAGCACAGCTTCAACTTCGTGACGGGCGACCTGTCCTTCATCACCTCCACCCACGTGCTGCCGACCATGGTCGAGTACCTGGCGCCGGGCGGCGACCTGCTGGTGCTGATCAAGCCGCAGTTCGAGCTGCAGCCCGCGCAGATCGGCAAGGGCGGCATCGTCAAGGACAAGGTGCACTTCATCGAGGTCGAAAACCGCCTCTGGCAGGCCTGCAAGGCGCACGGCCTGAAGGTGCAGAAGTACTTCGAAAGCCCGATCAAGGGCGGCAACGGCAACACCGAATTCTTCGTCTGGGCCAAGCAGCCCGCTTGAACCTGCAAGCCAGATTGACATGACCTCCATCAGCCTAGAGTTCTTTCCGCCGAAGACGCCCGAAGGCGTGGTCAAACTTGCTGCCGTGCGCCAGCAGCTCTATGCGCTCAAGCCCGAGTTCTGCTCGGTGACCTATGGCGCTGGCGGCTCGACGCAAGACGGCACGCTGGCCGCCGTGCAGGCCATCCTGGCCGAGGGCATGGACGCGGCCTCGCACTTCACCTGCGTGGGCGCCACGCGCGCGTCGGTGCGCGAGAAGCTGCAGCTGTTCCAGGGCGCCGGCATCCGCCGGCTGGTCGCGCTGCGCGGCGACCTGCCCAGCGGCTACGGCGCGTTCGGCGAGTTCCGCTATGCCAGCGACCTGATCGCCTTCATCCGCGAAACCACCGGCACGCACTTCCACATCGAAGTGGCCGCCTATCCGGAGATGCACCCGCAGGCCAGGTCGCCGCAGGCCGACCTGGAGGCCTTCGCGACCAAGGCGCGGGCCGGTGCGAATTCCGCGATGACGCAGTTCTTCTTCAATGCCGATGCGTATTTCCGCTTCGTCGACGAAGCCCGCGCGCTGGGGCTGGACCTGCCCATCGTGCCCGGCATCATGCCCATCACCAACGCCAGCGGCCTGATGCGCTTTGCCGACAGCACCGGCGCCGACATTCCGCGCTGGATCCGCATGCGGCTGCAAAGCTTTGGCGATGACACGGCCAGCATCAAGGCCTTCGGGCTGGACGTGGTCAGCGCGCTGTGCGAGCGCCTGATCGCCGGTGGCGCGCCGAGCCTGCACTTCTACACGATGAACCAGAGCACGGCCACGCTGGCGCTCTGCGAGCGGCTGGGCCTGGGCGGCTGAGCCCTGTGGCGCCGGCGCATCACCGCGCCTGCGCCAATGCTGACCTGGATCAAGCGCTTTCCGCGGACACCGCCTCGCGCACCGGCAACTTGCGCCAGCACAGCTTGACGAACCCCTCCCCCGGTTGCAATGACATCACGTCATGTCATTCAACAACAAGGAGTTCGCCACCATGCGCAAGACCCTCATCGCCCTGGCCGCCGTTGCCGCCGCCCTCGCCCCCCAATTCGCCGCCGCCCAGCAAGACAGCGGCCAGTGGCTGCTGCGCGCCCGTGCGCTCTACCTGCAGTCCGACAACAGCGACAGCACCGGGCTGGACCTGAAGATCAACGACAAGGCCTTTCCCGAGTTCGATGTCAGCTACTTCTTCACGCCCAACATCGCCACCGAACTGGTGCTGACCTACCCGCAGCGCCACACCATCCGCTCGGGCGACACCATCATCGGCAGCCTCAAGCACCTGCCACCCACGCTGACGCTGCAGTACCACTTCACCGACCTGAAGGCGTTGCGGCCCTACGTCGGCGCCGGCCTGAACTACACCCGCTTCTCGTCGGTCAGCTTCGAGCCCGCGGTAGATGCGGCGCTGTCGCCCTCGATCAAGAAGAACAGCTTCGGCTGGGCGCTGCAAGCCGGCGTGGACGTGCCGGTGAAGGACGGCTGGCTGGTCAACTTCGACCTGAAGAAGGTGCAGATCGAGACCGATGTGAGCTCGGCCGGCACCAAGGTCGGCACCTTCAAGGTCAACCCGCTGCTGGTCAGCGTGGGTGTCGGCAAGCGGTTCTGATTCAAGCCCGGGCGATCTTCACCCAGGACAGTTCATCCCACACCTGCGCGGCGCCGGCCGGCCGGCGCCGATGCCGCGCGCCACCTGCCGACACCCGCGCCTGCAGCCGGGCCAGATGCGACTGCAGGCGCTGATCTTCCGGCCAATGCCGCAGGCTATCCTCCGCAACACGCAGCGCCATGTTCAACCGGCCCAGCTTGAGCAGGGTCGCGCTGAGGTGCAGGAAGATGCCCGCGGACCTGACGCCGCTTGCGAGCGCCTGGGCCAGGACCTCGCGGGCGCCCGGCAGGTCATCGATCTTGAGCAGCAGCTTGCCCAACTGCTCGTTCATTTCGGGATCGTCGGTCGCGATGAAGTGCGCCTCCCGCGCCGCCTGCACGGCGTCGCCCATGCGACCCGTGCGCGACAGCACCTGCGCGCGCTGCATGTGGAACTGCGCCGAGCCCGGCGCCATGGCCAGCGCGGCGTCGATGGCGGACAGCGCGTCTACCCACTGTTCGGCCTGCATCTGGCGCCGGCTCAGCTGAAACAAGCGTCTTGGGTGCTCCCCGTCGCCAAGCATCTGACGGCTCAGTTGCCTGGCCTCATCCTCTCGCCCCAACACCTGCAGGACTTTGGCCTTGAGCCAGATCGAGGTCGGGTCCCGCTCATCACGGGCCACGGCCGCATGCGCAGCTGCGAGCGCTGCATGTGGCCGACGATGGGTCAGCAACCGCCTTGAAAGATTTTTCCAGTAGGTCTTCGAGTCGCGGCG
Organism: Ideonella azotifigens; assembly: GCF_021043325.1. NCBI lineage: Bacteria > Pseudomonadati > Pseudomonadota > Betaproteobacteria > Burkholderiales > Sphaerotilaceae > Ideonella > Ideonella azotifigens. Next base: position 403,925 of record NZ_JAJNKD010000001.1, on the reverse strand, counting down.
CGCATGGCGATGCAACTGCGGCCCGAGCGAATCGCCCCGCAGCACGTCCAGCACCGCGGGCTTCAACTGCCTGGCTTCATGGAGGAATTGAAGGCAGGGATGACCACTGTGCGGCAAGGCCAAAACATGCAGCCGAGAAGGCGCGATCAGGGCCCTCAATCGGTCCACGTGCAGCCAGTCTGCGTCCTGCGAATCGGCCCACACGAAGTAGCGGCAATCGGCTCCCAGCGCAGCCGCATCAATGCGGTAGCGCCAGGCCAATTGCTGGCCGAAAAATGCCCAGCGCTTGTCGAATGCTTGGTCGATCGCGAACTGAGGGGAGCAGGCCAGGACGGTGTCGAGTTTCAACCGACCTGAAAACGCGATGGCTGCAAAGCCCCCCATCGACGAGCCGTAGCCCACCCGGCGCTCATGGCCTCGCTCGGCCACAAAGGCATTGATGGCCGAAAAGAGTTCGGCGGGCACTTCCTGAAACCAGCCATCCACCGAAGACTTGAATGCCAGGACATCGAAACCTGACTTCAGCAGGAAGTCGCCGCCAAACCCCGTGCCGTCGAGCTGCTTGTTGTTCGAGGGCGTGAAGGTCACGGCCAGCGGCCGCCGACCGCCGTCGTTCATCGAGAAAAACTGAACCTTTAACGTCTTGGAGACGTGGAAATCCAATGCCTGCATGCAGCCCTGCCGCCGGTTTTCTAGTGGCCACTCCCAGCCCGCGCGCACGAATGCCGGCGAGCCCCTTCGCGGGACTATAACGACGATTGACAGGTACGTGACAGGAATGCCCCAAGCGGCGGCAGTATTACCACTGAGGAAGCAAGGCTACTTGTCCAGCTGAACGCCCTCTTCGTTCAGCATCGCATCGAGCGGCACGTCGTGCGGCTCGGGCTCCAGCCACGGCACGTAGCCGTGCGAGTAGCCCAGGCCGGCGGTGTACGGCTTCGGCTGGATCTCGGCCAGCGTGCGGTCGTAGAAGCCGCCACCGTAGCCCAGGCGCACGCCGCCGGGGCCGTAACCCACACACGGCACGAGCAGCAACTGCGGGTGGAAGATCTCGGTGTTTTTGGGCTTGGGGATGCCGTAGGCGTCCTCTTCCATCTCGCAGCCGGGATACCAGACGTGAAAGCTCAGGCGCTTGGTCTCGCGGTTCATCACCGGCAGCCCGATGCGCCGCGGCGGCTGGCCGGGCTCCGCTGCCTCGCTCCAGCGGTACAGCGCCGGCAGCGCGTCGAACTCGCCCTTGATCGGCCAGTAGGCGCCAATCGTGGTTTCCGGCCGCTTGATCAGCCAGACCTGCAGCACTTCCTGCAGCTGCGCCGCGCGCTTGTGGCGGTCCAGCAGCCCCATGCGTTCGGCCTGCAATTGCTTGCGCAGCACGGCCTTGTCGCGGGACGGTTCCAGTTGCAGCTTGAACGGCAGGGTCATGGTCGGACTCGGTACCAGGGAGCTTTGCATTGTGCGGCCTGAGCGGCCTGTGCACACCTGGCCTGACCCGCGAGAATCCGACCATGAGCAACGACTTCGTGGCGTGGTGCCGGGAATTGCTGTCGCCGCTGGGTACGGTGCGCAGCCGCCGCATGTTCGGTGGCCACGGCTTCTACGTGGATGACCTGTTCCTCGCACTGATTTTCGACGAGCGCCTGTACCTGAAGGTCGACGACGAAACCCGCGCGAGCTTCGAGGCCCAGGGCTGCACACCATTCACCTACAGCGTGCGCGACGGCGGCCAGCACTCGCTGAGCTACTTCACCGCGCCAGACGACGCGATGGACTCTCCCGCTCAGATGCTGCCGTGGGCCCGGCTCGCGCTGGCTTCAGCGCTGCGCGCCAGGGCCAGCAAACCGCCGGCCAGGAAACGCGCGCCTGCCGCCACGCCACGGCCGGTCTCCTCGCGCAAGCGGGCGAAGGGCAAGGCCGGTTGAGCCTGCCAGGCCAGTTGCACCGGCTTGCCCGCTTCCCATGGGCCGGCAGACAGCTGCTCGCCGCGCTGCACGTGCAGTGTTTCGCCGGCCTGCAGCACATGGTCGGACAGGTCGCCGGCGCGGGTGATCCACACCTCGCCTTGCAGCACCTTGAGGTCGCCGGCGCGCGGGGCGCGCCAGGCCTGGGCTTGGCGCAGGGTCATCGCTTGAGAGGCTTGGGTTTGCATGGTGAGGCTCCTTTGGGCTGGCGGGGTCAATAGCGTTCTTGCATCAGTGCGGTGGAAGAAGCTCACCGCTGCATGACCTGAATCATCGGCGTGTGGACAGCAAAACTCCAATGAGACTTGGCGCAGGGATTGATACCATCTGCGCATGAATACGCCGCTTTCCGGTGCACGCCAGCGCCCGCTCTCGCTGGACGGCCTGCGCAGCTTCGAGGCCGTGGCCCGGCTGCTCAGCTTCAGCGCCGCGGCCGAGGAAATGCACCTCACGCAGCCGGCCATCAGCCGCCAGATCAAGGGCCTGGAGCAAGAGCTGGGCGCCAGCCTGTTCAACCGCGGCACCCGCAAGGTCGAGCTCACCGCCGCCGGGCATGCGCTGCTGCGCAGCGTCGCGCCGCTGCTCACGCGGCTGGACACCAGCGTGCGCCAGATCCGCATGGCGCGCTCGCGCACCCAGGTCAGCCTGACGACCTTCCCATCGTTCGCCTCGCTGTGGCTGATGCCGCGGCTGGTCAACTTCGAACGCCAGCACCCGAAACTGGACATCCGCATCTCGGCCACCGACAGGCTGGTGGAAGTGGACGATGCCGAGCTGGACTTGGCGCTGCGCAGCTGCATGCCCGACAAGGCCCCTGGCGGCGCCATCCGGCTGTTCGACGAGGTGCTGACGCCCGTGGTGGGCGCCCGCCTGGCCGACGCCATCGCCCGCGGCGAGGCACCGCCGCTGCGCACCCCCGCCGACATGAGCGAACACACGCTGCTGGAGATGGACGACGGCACCGCGCAGGCCACCGCGATGGCCTGGCCGACCTGGCTGGAGGCCAAGGGCCTGGGCCGGCTGCAGCCGCGTCGCTGGATCAGCGTCAACTTCACCCATCAGCAGATGCAGGCCGCGCTGGCCGGCCAGGGCGTGGCGCTGGCCCGGCTACCCATGGTGCACGACGCGCTGGCCCGCGGCGAGATCGTCGAGCCCTTCGGGGAGAGCGGCCGCCTCGGCTCGCCCTACAGCTACTGGCTGATCCCGCTGGGCGCCAACCCGGCCGAGCGCCCCGAACTGCAGGCCTTCACCGCGTGGCTGCTCGCGCAGTCCAAAGAGACCTGTGACGCGGTGGGCTGCAGTGGCCGTGACTTACGATGAGGCGCCCTCGGCTCTCAACCACGCCTCGCCATGCAGCTCTACATCGACAACAAGAACTACTCGTCCTGGTCCATGCGCCCGTGGGTGCTGATGCGCCACTTCGGCATCCCGTTCGAAGAGGTCATGGTGCGCTTCGACAGCTTCGAGGCCGACTCCGCCTTCAAGGCCACCGTCAACGCCGTGGGCCCCACCGGCAAGGTGCCGCTGCTGGTCGACGAAGGCTTTGCCGTGTGGGACACGCTGGCCATCGCCGAATACCTGGCCGAAAAGTTTCCCACCCTGCCGCTGTGGCCAGTTGACCAGCGCCAGCGCGCTCGTGCCCGCAGCCTGTGCGCCGAGATGCACTCCGGCTTCGGTCACCTGCGCAACCATTGTTCGCAGAACCTCGAAGCCTCGCTGCCCGAAGTAGGCGCCCGGCTGATCGCCGAGCAGCCCGGCGTCGTGTCAGACCTGCAGCGCCTGCAAGCCATGTGGACCGAAGCCCTGGACCAATCCGGCGGCCCCTTCCTGTTCGGCAGCTTCGGCATCACCGACGCCTATTTCGCCCCTGTGGTGGGCCGCATCCGCACCTACGCGCTGCCCGTTTCCGACATCGTCAACGAGTACATCGCCAACGTGTGGGAGACGCCAGGTGTCGAGGCGTTTGTGGGTGAGGCGCTGGCGGAGAAGGACTTCCGGGAATTCGAAGAGCCATACCGGAAGTCGGCGGCGGGTTGAGTTCCTTCGTTCAGGTCGGCGCACGATCAGGTCGCCGGGGCGCATTCCTCCGCTCATGTCCTCCGCCCGGACTGCGTCCGAGCTCCCCCTTTACTTCGCTCCGAAACACGCCCCACCGCCCTGATCCGGCACGGTTCAGGCTGTTCAACCGGTGCGAGGTCCAAGCGCCGCCAGCCAGGGGCGTCGGGTGGTCGGCGCAGTGAAGTGAAGGAGGAGCTTGGACGAAGTCCAAGCGGAGGACATGAACGGAGCCGACCACCCGGCGGCCCTGGCCCACGCCAACCAAGGCGAAGCAAGAACCGAAAAGCAATCCTCAAACTTTGGCCACCAAAGCCGCCCGCAAGCGCCCCGGCGCCATGCCGTAGTGCTGCTGGAACAGGCGGATGAAATGTGCCGAGTCGGCGAAGCCGCTGTCGGCTGCAATCACGCTGATGGCCGCGTCCGTCGTCGTCAACAACCAGCGGCCGAACTTCAGGCGCGAGCGGCGATAGAACTCCGCGGGTGACAGGCCCGTCTCGGCGACGAACACCCGCTCCAGTTGCCGCCGGTTGCAGTCCACCAGCCGCGCGATCACGCCGATTTCCAGCGGCGTGGCGATGTTCTTTTCCATCAGCAGGATGGCCTGGCGCAGCTTGTCGTTGTCGGCACCGGCGTAGCCCAACGCGTGGCGGCGGGCGACGTGGGAGCTGGCGGCGCGGCGCGAGACGGTCATCTGGTGCACGACCTTGGCCGCGCGGTCGGCCCCGCAGTGGCGACGCACCAGCTCGGTGGCCAGCTCGATGATGGAAACGCCGCCGGCGCAGGTGATGCGGTCGCCGTCGACCAGGTAGTCGCCATGCGTGCTGTGCGGCAGCGCGGGGAACAGGCGCTGCCAGTCGGCCACGTGGAAGGGGTGCACGCAGGCAGTGTGGCCGTCCATCAGGCCGTGGTGCGCCAGCACGAAGCTGCCGGTGCAGATGCCTAGCAGCGGCACGCCCGAGGCCGCGGCCTGTTTCAGAAAGCGGACCTGCCGGCGGTCCGCCTTGTCCAGCTGCGGCAGCAGGCCGCCGATCACCGCGATGTAGTCGAACGTGGCTTCCGAGCCCAGCGACTGCTGCACCGGCACCTCGATGCCGCAGCTGGCCGCAATGCGCTCGCCAGGCGTGCCCAGGACCGTCCAGCTGCAGCGCAGCTGCTGGCTCTGGTCGCCGATGTCGGCCGCGTGGCGCAGCGCGTCGCACAGGCCGGCCAGCGACAGCAGCGGGAACTGCGGCCACAGCAGGATGCCGATGCGCAGTTCCACGCCGCCCGCGCCGGGTGCGTCCAGGCGCGCCACCAGGGCATCAGCGCCAGTGTCTGGTGCAGCTTTGACGGTTCGGGCGGCTTGTCGCATGCGTTCAATTCGGGGGGTTGCGCCTTCAATGCAAGAAGCAGGCGCGTTCCTAAAGTCGGCTTCGTTCAACCCACCCAAGTGTGTCTCCCAAGGAGTTGCCGATGACCCCGTTCTTGCCCCTGTTGCGCCGCCTGCTGCCTGCTGCACTGCTGTTGAGTGGCGCTTGCGCCTTTGCGCAAACGCCCGCCACCGTCGAGCCCGGCACGCTGACGATTGCCTTCACCGGCGACATGCCCGGCACCGGCTGGCAGGACGGCAAGATGATCGGCTACGACGGCGAGGTGCTGCAGCACGTGGCCGACACGCTGAAGCTGAAGGTCAAGCCGGCGCTGATGGAATGGTCCGGCACCATCGCCTCGGTGCAGGCCAAGCGCGTGGACCTGATGGCCGGCACCATGGGCTGGACCGAGCAGCGCTCGAAGATCATGCTGCTGAGCGACCCGATCCACTACTTCAAGAACGGCATCACCCAGGTCGACAAGACGAACTGGACCACACTGAAGGACCTGGAGAAGAAGAAGGTCGGCACCATCACCGGCTTCTCGTTCATCCCCGAGCTGCGCAAGATCCCCGGCCTGGAGCTGTCGCTCTACGACACCTCCGACGCCGCGGTGCGCGACATGCTGGCCGGCCGCATCGACGCGGTGATCGGCGATCCGCCGGTGATGCAGTACGCCATCTCGCGCAACCCGCAGTGGCACCTGCGCTTCAACGCCTTCAGCGACAACAACCCCGACTTCCCGCTGCTGACCGGCCTGGGCCAGGTGGTGATCGGCTTAAACAAGGATTCGCCCGAGCTGCTCGCGGCCGTGAACGCCGAAATCACCAAGCTCTGGCAGGGCTGCGAGCTGAAGAAGATCGGCACACGCTACGGCCTGGTGCAGGACGTCTGGTACATGCCGGTGGGCAAGAACTTTCGCGCCGGCGTGGACCGCCCGGCCGGCTGGCAGCTGCCCAGCTGCAAGTAAGCCCTGCCGCCGAAAGCTGCCGCGATGAACACCACCGCTCCCCCGCTGCTGCAGGTGCGCGACCTGCACAAGCGCTACGGCCCGCTGGACGTGCTCAAGGGCATTTCCTTCGACCTGCACAAGGGCGAGACGCTCTCGCTGATCGGCCCCAGCGGCTCGGGCAAGTCCACCTGCCTGCGCTGCCTGAACTTCCTGGAACGGCCCGACGGCGGCTCGGTGACGCTGGACCACCAGCGCATCGGCCAGCGCCAGGGCGGCAACGGCCAGTGGCGCTTCATGACCGACAGCGAACTGGCGCCGCAGCGCGCCGGCATCGCGATGGTGTTCCAGCTGTTCTATCTCTGGCCCCACCTCACGGTGCGGGACAACGTGGCGCTGGCGCCGATGAAGGCCATGGGCCTCAGCCGCGCCGAGGCCTACGAACGGGCAGACGCGATGCTGGCCAAGGTGCACCTGCACCACAAGGCCGGCGAATACCCCGAGCGGCTTTCCGGCGGCCAGCAGCAGCGCGTGGCGATTGCCCGCGCGCTGGCCCAGCAGCCGCAGCTGATCCTGTTCGACGAACCGACCTCGGCGCTGGACCCGGAGTTGGTCGGCGAGGTGCTGAACGTGATCCACGAACTGGCCGACGAAGGCCGCTCGATGATCCTGGTGACGCACGAGATCCGCTTCGCGCGCGAGACGGCCGACCGAGTCATCTTCATGGAAGGCGGTCACATCGTCGAGCAAGGCAGCGCGGGCGATGTGATCGACCGGCCGCAGGCGGTGCGCACGCGGCAGTTCCTCGGCCAGATGCTCACGGCAGCCTGAAGTCGAGACATGAACGCCCTCGACGCGCTCCCGTCCATCCTCGGCACGCTGGCGGCCGGCGCCTGGACCGCCGCGCGCATCGCCGCCGGCGCACTGGTCATCGCGCTGGCCGGCGGCCTCGCACTGGCGCTGCTGGTGCACGCCAGCAGCGGTGGCTCGCTGGCCGGCCGGCTGCTGCGCGGCCTGGTGGCGGCCCTCATCGAATGGGCGCGCAACGTGCCGGCGCTGGCGCACCTGTTCCTCTTGTACTTCGGCCTGGCCTCGGTCGGCCTGCGGCTCTCGCCAATGGCCGCGGCCATCCTCGGCCTGGGCGGCATTGGCGCGGCCACGCTGTGCGACGTGTTCGTCGCCGCGCTGAAGTCGCTGCACGTGGGCCAGCGCGAAGCGGCTTTGGCCGCGGGGCTCACGCCGAGGCAAACGCTGCGCTTCGTGCTGCTGCCGCAGATGCTGCGGCTGGTGATGCCGGCGCTGGCCAACTTCGCCAGCCAGCTGCTGAAGGACACCTCGCTGGCCTCGGCGATTGCCGCGCCCGAGATCATGTTCTTCGCCCGGCAGCTGGTCACCAGCACCTTCCAGACCCCGCTGATCTACGCCAGCGCGCTGGCGCTGTACGCCACGATGCTGCTGCCGCTGGGCTGGGCCTTGTCCCGCTTCGAAACCCGGCTGACCCGCAGCCGGCTGGAGGCCACGCCATGACCGAATTCTTCGCGCTGTATGCCGACCAGCTGGCCGACTGGCTGCCCCGGCTGCGCCAGGCCGCGCTGCTGACCATCGCGCTTTCGCTGCTCGGCTTTGCGCTGGCGCTGCTGCTGGGCGCCGGCTGGGTCGCGATGCAACGCAGCGGCCGGCCGTGGCCGCGCCGCGTGGCGCAGGCCGCCATCCAGGGCCTGCGCACCGTGCCGCTGCTGGCTTTGCTGCTGGCGCTGTATTTCGCGCTGCCGGCGCTGGGCCTGCGGCTTTCGGGCTTCTGGGCCGGCGTGCTGGGGCTGGGCTTGCACGGCTCAGCCTATGTGGCCGAGTTGCTGCGCGGCGGCCTGTCCGCGGTGCACCGTGGCCAGCGCGAAGCCGCGTTGGCGGCCGGGCTCACGCCGCTGCAGGCCTTGCGCTTTGTCGTGCTGCCGCAGGCACTGCGCGTGATGTTGCCGCCCCTCTTGAACAGCTACGTCGCGCTGCTGAAAGACAGCTCTCTGTGCGCACTGATCGCCACCGACGAACTGATGCTCACCGCCCGCGCCATCGCCAGCGAGTCCTTCCTGCCACTGCACATCTTCCTGCTGGTGGGCGCCTTCTACTTCGCCATCGCCTTCCCGCTGTCCATGGCCTCGCGGCTGCTGCAACAGCGCCTCTCTCGCGGCCGGCGCGGTCTGGGTGCAACATGACGCTTCCGATGAACCCCACACCCGTCCACGCCTCCATCGCCCAGCTCTCAGCCGCGCTGCGCGCCGGCCTGCTCACGAGCGAACAGCTGGTCCAGGCCCAGCTGGACCGCGCCCGGCGGCTGGACGGCCAGTTGCACGCCTTCATCGAGCTGTATGCCGACGAGGCGCTGGCCAGCGCGCGTGCGCTGGACGCGCTGCGCCGGGCAGGCACCACGCTGGGGCCGCTGCATGGCGTGACGGTCGCGGTGAAGGACCTGTTCGAAATCGAAGGCCGCCTCATCACCGGCGGTGCCAGCGCACTGCCGGCCCGGCGCTCCACGCTGGACGCGACGGTCGTGCGTCGCCTTCGCGCCGCCGGTGCGGTGCTGATCGGCAAGACCCACACCGTCGAACACGCGTTTGGCGGCTGGGGCACGAATGTGACCATGGGCACGCCGTGGAACCCCTGGGACCTGGCGACGCACCGCGTGCCGGGCGGCTCCAGCAGCGGCTCGGCCGTGGCCGTCTCGGCCGGCATGGCCAGCGCCGCGCTGGGCACGGACACGGGAGGATCGGTGCGCATTCCCGCGGGCCTGTGCGGCCTCACCGGCCTGAAGACCACGCACGGCCTGATCAGCCGCCACGGCCTGATCGAACTCTGCCCCACGCACGACACCATCGGCCCGCTGGCCCGCAGCGCCGAAGACGCCGCGCTGCTGCTGGACGCGATGGCCGGCCCGGACCCGGCCGACCCGGTCTCGCGCCTGTCGCCGGTGCGCCGCGTGGCCGGCGAACAGTTGCAACGCCCGGTGGCCGGCCTGCGCACGTGGGTGTTGCCGGCGGCGGAGCGTGAACACGTGTCACCCGAAGTGCTGGCTGGCTACGACGCCGCACTGCAGGCCTTTCAGCGCCTGGGCCTGCAACTGGTGGAACGCGCACTGCCGCAGCCGCTGGCCGAGGCGATGGCGCTGGCCGGCGAGCTGATGAGTGCCGAGGGCTATGCGCAGCTGGGCCCGCTGTACGAGCGCGAGGACCTCAATTGGGACCCCCACGTGCGCCGCCGCATCCTGCTCGGCCGCCAGACCAGCGCCGCGCGCTACCAGCAGCTGCTGAGGGCCCGCGCGCAGGCGATGGCCGCGATGACGGCGGCAATGGACGGCATCGATGTCTGCCTGTTCCCGACCAACGCGATCAGCGCGATTCCCGTGGCCGAGGTGGACGAACTCGCCACGCCGCTGTCGCGCCTGGGCCGCTTCGTCAACTGGCTGGACCTGTGCGCGCTGGCGCTGCCGGTGGGCCTGTCGCCGCAAGGGCTGCCGGTCTCGCTGCAGGTGATTGGCCGGCCGCTGGCAGAACCGCTGATCCTGCGCGTGGGCCACGCGTTCCAGCAGGCGACCGAATGGCACCTCGCCGTGCCACCGGGACTACAGGAGAGCGCCGCATGAAGGTTGGGGTGATCGGGGCCGGCCTGATCGGCTGCGCCACCGCCTATGCGCTGGCACGCGAAGGCCACGAGGTGCTGCTGCTGGACGCCGCGAGCGGCCCCGGCCAGGCCGCCAGCCGGGCCAATGGCGCGCAGCTGAGCTACAGCTACGTTGAACCGCTGGCCTCGCCCGGTACGCTGCGCGGCCTGCCCAGGCTGCTGCTGGACCCGGCCTCGCCGCTGCGCGTGCGCCCGGTGGCCGACTGGCGCCAATGGGCCTGGGGCCTGCAGTTCCTCGCGGCCTGCACCACGGCGCAGGTGCAGCGCGGCACGGTCGAGTTGCTGGCACTGGCGCGCATGAGCCGGCAGACGCTGGAAGCCTGGTTGGCGGAAGAAGCCTGGGACATCGCGTTTGCCCGCAACGGCAAGCTGGTGCTGTGCGCCAGCGAAGCCGGCCTGGCTGCGCAACGCCGTCAGATCGATTTTCAGGCCAGCCACGGCGCCGCACCGCAGCAGGTGCTGACAGCCGACGAATGCATTGCCCGCGAGCCGGCGCTGGCCGGTCAGGCCGGCCAAATGGTCGGCGGCGTGTGGACCGAAAGCGAATGCGTGGCCGATCCGTTTGCGCTGTGCCACGCACTGCTGGCCGGGCTGCTGCGGCTGGGCGGGCAAGCGCACTTCAACTGCACGGTCTCGGGCTTCGTCACCGCGAGCCGCAAAGTGCGGGCCGTGCGCAGTTCGCTGGGCGAGATCGAGGCGGACCACTGGGTGCTCGCCACCGGCAGCCAGAGCGCGCAGTTGGCCAAACCGCTGGGGTTGCGGCTGCCGGTGTGGCCGCTGAAGGGCTACAGCCTGACGCTGCCGCTGCTGCGCCCCGAGCGAGCGCCGCGGGCGAGCGTGACCGACCTGTCGCGCAAGACGGTGTTCGCACCGCTGGCCGGCCAGTTGCGCGTGGCGGCGATGGCCGAGCTGGGCGGCCACGGGCTGGACATTCCACCGCAGCGCGTGGCGCAGATGCTGGCCTCGGTCGAGGCGCTGTTCCCAGGCGCCTGCGACCTGGACCAGCCACGCCCTTGGGCCGGCCTGCGCCCGGCCACGCCCACCGGGTTGCCGCTGATCGGCGCGGTGCCGGCCTGGGACAACCTGCTGCTGAACACCGGCCACGGCGCGCTGGGGCTGACACTCGCGGCTGGAAGCGCAGCCCGTGTTTGCGAGTGGTTGAGGCGGCCCTGAAGCCCCTGCACCACGCCTGCCGAAGCGAGGGTTCGCCCACCCCCCTGCGGTACAGTGCCCGCACGATGCTTCGCGCCCTGTCCCGCCTGTTCCGAATACCTCATTCCCGCGCAGCTTCGCGCCCCTGGGCCAAGCTGCTGCTGATCGCCGCAAGCATCGCGGCGGCCATGGCCGTCCCGGCGGCCGCGCAGGACCGCGACGACGCCATCCGCCAGGCCCGCGACGCCTTTGTGAAGCGTGACCGGCTCAAGCTTTCCGCGCTGCGCCAGCAGGTGCTGGACAGCCGCCACCCGCTGGCGCCCTGGGTCGACTACTGGGAGCTGACTGGCCGGCTCAGCGAAGTGCGGGTGGACGAGGTGGAAGCCTTTTATGCACGCTGGCCGGGCAGCTATGTGGAAGACCGGCTGCGCAACGACTGGCTGCTGGAACTCGGCCGCCGCCGCGACTGGGCCAACTTCACCCGCGACCAGCCGCGTTTTCGCATGAACGACGATCGCGAGGTGACCTGCTACGCGCTGCTGGCCGAATACGCCGCAGGGCGCGACATCCGCGATGGCGCGCGTCGGGCCTGGATGGCCCAGACCAGCCCCGACGAGGGCTGCCAGGCCCTGGCGCAGACGCTGACCGACGCCAAGCTGCTGAGCGGCGACGACGCCTGGCGCAAGCTGCGCCACGCCGTGGAACACAACCGCCAGAAGCTGGCGCGCAACACCGCCAACCTGCTGGGCGACGACGTGGTCAAGCCGCTGGGCGAGATCTTCGACAACCCGGCCAAGTACCTGGCAAAGAAGGCCAGCGCGCGCAACGGCACGCATGCCTGGCTCAGCGCGCTGGCCATTGCTCGCTTGGCGTCTGGTGACGTGGATGTGGCCGCCAAGCAGTTGAACGAACGCTGGGGCACGATGCTGCCACCCGAGCAGGCCGCGTGGGCCTGGGCCATCGTCGCCCGGCAAGGCGCGCTGGGCCTTCACCCGGACAGCCTGGACTGGCAGAAGAAGGCCTTCTCCCTGCTGAAAAAGCGCGAGGCCGATCGCCCGGACTGGAGCGACGAAACCCTGGGCTGGATGACCCGCAGTGCGCTGCGCCTGGGCCAGGGCAGCGAGCGCTGGACACTGGCGCTGCGCGACATCGAGGCGATGGGCACGACCGAGCGCAACGAGCCGGTCTGGCAGTACTGGCGGGCCCGCGCGGTGATGGCGCTGGCCAAGCCCGGCGAGGCAGGCAATGTGGACCGGCAGGAAGCCCGCAAGCTGCTCGAAGCGCTGGCGCCGCAGCTGGGCTACTACGGCCAGCTGGCCTCGGAAGATCTGGGCGCCGTGCAGCCGCTGCCGCCGCGCCCGGCGCCGCTGACCGCACCGGAACGCCAGGCCGCGCAAAGCCACCCCGGCCTGCAGCGCGGGCTGATGGCGCTGGCCGCGGGACTGCGCTCCGAAGGCGCACGCGAATGGAATTTTTCGCTGATCGGCATGAGCGACCGCGAGCTGCTGGCCGCTTCGCAGCTGGCCTGCGAGCGCGAGGTGTGGGACCGCTGCATCAACAGCAGCGACCGCACCCGCGCCGAGTTCGACCTGAACCAGCGCTACCCGATGCCGCACCGCGAGCAGTTGCTGCCGCGCGCCAGCGAGATCGGGCTGGACCCGGCCTATGCCTACGGGCTGATCCGCCAGGAGTCGCGCTTCTACGTGGACGCGCGCTCGGCCGTCGGCGCATCCGGGCTGATGCAGGTCATGCCCTCGACCGCGAAGTGGACCGCGAAGAAGATTGGCCTGGACTATCGGCCCGACATGCTGAGCGACCGCGACACCAACCTTCGCCTGGGCACCGCCTACCTCAAGCTGGCGCTGGATGACTTCAGCGGCTCGCAGACGCTGGCCGCCGCGGCCTACAACGCGGGCCCAGGCAGGCCGCGCCGCTGGCGCGACGGCCCGGTGCTGGAAGCGGCGATCTGGACCGAGAACATCCCGTTCAACGAGACGCGCGACTATGTGAAGAAAGTGCTGTCCAACGCCACCTACTACGCCGGCCTGATGAGCGGCAAGCCCGCCTCGCTGAAGGCGCGCATGGGTGGCAGCATCGGCCCGCGCGACAGCAGCGTGCCCGAGCCGGCGCCGGACCTGCCTTCGCGCGTGGACCCCACAACAGGCGAAGGAGCCTCACGATGAACCAGGTGCTGATCCTCGGCGGCAGTGGCTTTGTCGGCCGCACGCTGTGCGAACTGCTGGTGCGCGGTGACGACTTTGCGGACGGCCGCTTCCACGAGGCCCTTGGCAACGCGCTGGGCCGCCGCGACACCGCGCTGCGCCTGGTGGTGCCCACTCGCCGGCGCGTCAACGCCCGCAACATCCTGCCGCTGCCGCTGGTCGACCTGCTGGAAGCCGATGTGCATGACGACAAGGCGCTGGACGGGCTGCTCCAGGGCTGCGACGCGGTGGTCAACCTGATCGCGAAGCTGCAGGGCAGCGAGGCCGAGCTGGATGCGGTGAACGCCAAGCTGCCGGCCCGTCTGGCCGCCGCCTGCCAGCGCACCGGCGTGAAGCGCGTGGTGCATGTCAGCGCACTGGGTGCGGCCTCCGATGCGCCTTCGCGTTACCTGCGCAGCAAGGCCAAGGGCGAGGCTGCGCTGCAAGGCAAGGGCCTGACAGTGACGGTGCTGCGCCCCTCGGTGATCTTCGGCGACGGCGACCACATCACGCCGCTGTTCGCCTCGCTGCAGCGCCGCTTCCCGGTCCTGCCGCTGGCCGGCGCACACGCGAAGATGCAGCCAGTGTGGGTGGGCGACGTGGCCGCGGCGATTACCAAGGTGCTGAGCTGGCCGGCCACGCAAGCTACGCCAACGGTGATCGAATGCGCTGGGCCGGAAGTCGTCACGCTGGGTGAACTGGCCCAGCAGGCCGGCTGGGCCGCGGGCCAGGCGCGGCCGGTGTGGGCGTTGCCCGGCCCGCTGGCCACGCTGCAGGCCATGCTGATGGAACTGGCCCCCGGCGAGCCGCTGCTGAGCCGAGACAACCTGGCCAGCCTCACCGTGCCCAACGTGGCGAGTGCAAACACGCCCGGCCTGGCCTCGCTGGGCATCGTGCCGCAGCCCATGTCAGCCATCCTGCCCGCCACCCTGGGTGCCGGCCAGCGCTGCGCCCGGCTGGACGGCTTTCGCGCCCGCCACCGCTGAAACAGGACGGCCCTCGCATGAAAGCCTACGTGGTGGGCGGCGCGGTGCGCGACGCGCTGCTGCAGCGTCCGGTCAACGACCGTGACTGGGTCGTCGTCGGCGCGACGCCGGCCGAAATGATCGCCGCCGGCTACACGCCCGTCGGCGCGGATTTCCCGGTCTTCCTGCACCCGCAAACGCACGAGGAATACGCGCTGGCCCGCACCGAGCGCAAGACCGCGCCGGGCTACAAGGGCTTTGTGTTCCACACCTCGCCCGAGGTCACGCTGGCCGAGGATCTGGCCCGGCGCGACCTGACGATCAACGCGATGGCGCGCGACGACGACGGCGCATTGGTCGACCCCTTCAACGGCCAGCGCGACCTGCAGCAGCGCGTGCTGCGCCACGTCGGCGAAGCCTTTGCCGAAGACCCCGTGCGCATCCTGCGCCTGGCCCGCTTCGCAGCCCGTTTCGACGACTTCACGGTCGCCCCCGAGACCGAGGCGCTGATGCAGCAGATGGTGACGGCCGGCGAGGTCGACGCGCTGGTGCCGGAGCGCGTGTGGCAGGAGGTCTCGCGCGGGCTGATGGAAAGCAAGCCCAGCCGCATGTTCGAGGTGCTGCGGCGCTGCGGCGCACTGGCCCGGCTGATGCCCGAGCTGGACCGGCTCTGGGGCGTGCCGCAGCCGCCTGCGCACCACCCCGAAGTGGACACCGGCGTTCACGTGATGCTGGTGCTGGACATGGCCGCGCAGATGGCCGCGCCGCTCACAGTGCGCTTCGCCTGCCTCTGCCACGACCTGGGCAAGGGCACCACGCCGCCCGAAGAATGGCCGCGCCACCTGGCCCACGAAGCCCGCAGCGAAGACCTGGCACGCGAACTGGCCCTGCGCCTGAAAGCGCCCACCGAGTGCAGCGAACTTGCCCAGCTGGTCGCCCGCGAACACACCAACATCCACCGCGCCACCGAATTCAACGCCCGCGCGCTGATGCGCCTGATCGAACGCAGCGACGCCTTCCGCCGTCCGCAACGCTTCAAGGAAGCGCTGCAAGCCTGCGAAGCCGACGCCCGCGGCCGCACCGGTTTCCAGGACCGGCCCTACCCCAGCGGCCCGCGACTGCTCAAGGCCGTCGATGCCGCAATGGCCCTGCCCACAAAGCCGATCGCCAGCGGTGCGATGGCCAAGGGCGCCCAGGGCCCAGCAGTTGCGGAGGCCATCCGCCTTGCGCGACTGCAAGCGGTGGCGCAAGCGTTAGATGAACATCTCGACGAAGGTTGACAGCTCGGTTGCGAACTCGCGTCAATCGCAAATGGCTGCAGGCTACGCATTGCCTCTCTTGAACCAGCGAAGGCTGCTCGGGAAGAGGAACAACACCGCCGCCAGTCCGAACACAACGCCTTGTCCAACGTAGATTGCCCGAAGCACCCCTGGGGGACTGGTCTCGTAGTACTGCATGCCCGCAACTGCCGTGAAGCCGAGAACGGCGAATGCCCACGGCAGTGAGCGCACCGCCTTGCGAACCAGGGCGTCAATCACCCACGCAGCGAGTGCGCCCGCCAACACAGTCAACACAAGGAGAGGCGTGCTGTGTTCTCCGTGTTTGATGTACAGGTCCGCGATGCCCATAAGTAAGCCTGCCACCCCAAGAAGTCCTGCGATTCTCGGAATCACGGGCGGTGGGCCAGGTGGCCTCCTCGGCACCTGACTCGGTTCCAGGTCGGTGACTTCTGCTTGCGGAGGTGAGTAGAGGTTCGGCTCGTTCACGGTCAGTTGCCCCCGCATTCCTTCGCAATCACCGGCGCCATGCGCGAATGCAGAGATCCAGACTTCTGCGCCTGTAGCAAGTCGTCAAAATGCGCAATGCGTGACTTCGGATCCTTGCTGACAAAGACTGCATAGGCCTTCAGCGTGCTCTCAACCCCCGCAACCTGCAACGATAGCTGGTCCCGAATGCCTGGATTCTGTATTTGGTACGCAAGGTTTCCGAACATCTGCTGGGCAAGCAGCACGGCACTGTTCGGAGGAGACTGACTTGGAACCGGTCCGAGAATTTCGCAAACCGTGATGCTGAAGTCTTTTGTCTCTTCTAGCCACTGCATCAGCCACTTTCGACTCTGTGCTGCCTCGACTCCGAGCGGATTCTTCTCCAGCGTGGCGACAAGTCTTACAACGCGCTCAGAATCTTTCTCTGGGCTTGAAGGGTCAGCGGCCAAAGCCAAGCCACTTGCCAGAATGAGCGAGATCAGTGAGACAAGGTTGCGCATGATTTGTTGGTGTGGCGGCGTGGCTTCTTGAGCAATTCCAGGGACGACGGCTTTGCTCTGGAGGCCGCATGGATGCAGAACCCGCCGTCACAACACCATCATCACACCCGACGCCACCAGGCTGAGCAGGATGCAACTCGCAAACGGCAGGAAAATTTGCCGGCCGAAGACGCGAAAGCGGACGTCGCCGGGCAGGCGGCCAAGGCCGAGTTTCTGCAGCCAGTCGCCGGCGCGGTTGAAGATCAGGCAGATCAGCAGCAGGACAATCAGCCAGCGCATGGGGTTCCCTGGCTCATAGCCGGTGCATGCGGTCGCCGTGGGCGAAGCCCAGCGGGTTGAACTGCAGGCCGGCGGTGGCGAAGGCGATGACCTTGAACAGCTCGCCCATCTCGTGTTCGGTGACCAGCTTCTGGCCCATGGCACGTTCGCGCAGCTCGGCGCCGGCCATCATCTCGGCGATGCCGCAGTTGAAGAGGAAATGCGCCTGGCTGGTGTAGCCGATCACGTCCAGTCCGGCTTGCTGGCCGGCCAGCGCGATGCCTGTGAAGTTGACGTGCGCGGTCAGGTCCTTCTCGCCCGGGTCGCCCAGCGGGTCGTGGTCGACCTGGTGCAGGCGGTGGGCGATGAGCGTGCCCTGGTGGCGCTGCAGGTGGTAGTACTCGGCCTCGGGGAAGCCGTAGTCCAGGAAAAACGCCGCGCCGCGCTGCAGGTGCTCGGCCAGGCTGCGCATGAAGGCCTCGGCCTGCGGGTGGATTTCGGTGACCATGCCGGGCAGCACGGCGCCGCCTTCCACGTCGATGAAAGGGATCGTCAGCTCGCTGGGCCGGTCGGCGAACAGGAGCTGGCCGGCTGCGCCCAGCGCCACGCCGCGCTCGTGCCAGCCACCTTCGGGCTGGCGCACCAGCAATTGCACCGGCATCGCGTCCAGCACCTCGTTGCCGACCACCACGCCTTGCATCGCGGCCGGCCATTCGCTGGCCCATGAGACCCGCTCGCCAAAGCGGGCGAGGCGCAGGGCCTGACGCTCGCGCAGCGTGCCGCTGAGGTCGATGATGGTGTAGCGCGTCAGCGGCTGGTCCAGCGCGTCCAGCGCGCTGATCAACTGCTCGGCCAGCGCGCCGGAGCCGGCGCCGAATTCGAAGACTTCCGTCGTGCCGCTCTCGCGCAAGGCCTGCGCGACCTGCACGGCCAGCGCTCGGCCGAACAGCGGCGTCAACTCCGGGGCGGTGACAAAGTCGCTGCCGCTTTGCGGCATCAGGCCGAACTTGCGGCTGCTGTTGGCGTAATAGCCCAGGCCGGGCTGGTACAAGGCCATGGCCATGTAGCGGTCAAACGGCAGCCAGCCGCCATTGGCCGCGATGGCCTGGGCGATCAGCGTCAGCAAGTCGGCAGACGCCGTGCCGGGCAAGGCCTCACCCGGCCGCTGTGCTGGCGGCACCGATACACTGTCGGGTTGGCTTTTTCGCATCGCGAGATTGTAGGTTCCATGGCTTCGCCCTCCTCCCTTGCTGCCTCACTGCCCGCTGGCGTGCGCCCGGTTTCGCTGGTCACCGGCGGCGCGCGGCGCATTGGCCGCGAGATCGCGCTGCACCTGGCGCGCCACGGACACGACCTGGCGCTGCACTGTCGGCAGTGGGGTGACGAGGCCGAGGTGACTGCAGCCGAACTGCGGGCGCTGGGTGCGCAGGTGACCGTGCTGCAGGCCGAGCTGGCGGACGAGGCCGAATGCAGGGCGCTGGTGCCGGACGCGGTGGCCCGCCTGGGCCGGCTGGACGCGGTGGTCAACAACGCTTCGCTGTTCGAATACGACGATGCCACCACGGCCAGTACCGCGCTGATGGCAAGCCACTGGGCCGCGAACACCGCCGCGCCGGTGCTGCTGGCGCAGGCACTGGCCGCGCATGTGAACGAGCGCGCAGCGACCGAAACCGCCGCGACGGGCTGCGTGGTCAACCTGCTGGACCAGAAGCTCTGGAACCCGAACCCGGACTATTTCTCGTACACGCTGAGCAAGGCCGCGCTGCGCGAGGCCACGGTCCTGCTGGCCCAGGCGCTGGCGCCGCGCGTGCGGGTGGTCGGCGTGGCGCCTGGCGTCACGCTGCTGTCGGGCCCGATGACCGAGGCCGAGCTGGCCCAGGCCAGCCGCATGACGCCGCTGCAGCGCTCGTCCAGCCCGGCCGACATTGCCCGCGCGGTGCTGTTCCTGATCGAGTCACCCGCCATCACCGGTACGACGCTGCTTGTGGACGGTGGCCAGCACCTGAGCGCACAGCCGCGTGACGTGCTGTTCCTGGCGCGGGCCCAGGGCGCCACCGCCGCCCTTCCCCTTTCTTCTTCGCAAAGCTGATCGCCATGTCGACCACTGCCCTGCTTCATCCGCGCCTGGCCGATTGCCGCCGGCTGTTCCTGCGCAACTACGAGGTGTGGATCAACATCGGCGTGCACGACTTCGAGAAGAAGGGCGAGCAGCGGGTGCTGTTCAACATCGAGCTGTTCGTGCCGCTGGCCATGTCCACGCCCAAGGACGACGAACTGCACGAGGTGCTGGACTACGACTTCATGCGCCGCAGCATCGCGCAGCGGGTTTCGCTGGGCCACATCCATCTGCAGGAGACCTTGTGCGACGAGGTGCTGGCGCTGATGCTCGCCCACCCCAGCGTGCGCGCCGCGCGGGTCTCGACCGAGAAGCCCGATGTCTACCCGGACTGCGATGCGGTGGGCGTCGAAGTCTTCGGCCTGAAGGATTGAGCTGCCATGAACGCTTCCGCTGACACCCAGGCCCTGCGCGCCGCCGAAGCTTTTGCCGCCGAGACGGCAGAAGCGGCCGAGGCCAACAAGAAGGCCAAGAAGGCCGCCTTCGAAGCCAACAAACTGAGCAAGCGCCTGCACCGCCAGGTCGGCCAGGCGATTGCCGACTTCAACATGATCGAGGACGGCGACAAGGTCATGGTCTGCCTGTCCGGCGGCAAGGACAGCTACGCCATGCTGGACATCCTGCTGAACATGCAGCAGCGTGCGCCGATCAAGTTCAGCATCGTTGCGGTGAACCTGGACCAGAAGCAGCCCGGCTTCCCGGAAGACGTGCTGCCCACCTACCTGAAAAGCCGCGGCGTGGACTTCCACATCGAGGAGCAGGACACCTATTCCATCGTCACCAACCTGATTCCCGAGGGCAAGACCATGTGCAGCCTGTGCTCGCGGCTGCGCCGCGGCATCCTGTACCGCGTGGCGAAGGAGCTGGGGGCCACGAAGATTGCGCTGGGCCACCACCGCGACGACATGGTGGTGACGATGCTGATGAACATGTTCTTCGGCTCGCGCCTGAAGGGCATGCCGCCCAAGCTGGTGAGCGACAACGGCGAGCACGTGGTGATCCGCCCGCTGGCCTACGTGGCCGAGACCGACCTGGAGAAGTGGGCCGTGCACCGCGCATTCCCCATCATCCCGTGCAGCCTGTGCGGCAGCCAGGACAACCTGCAGCGCGTGCAAATCAAGCAGATGATTCGCGACTGGGACAAGCAGTACCCCGGCCGCATCGACAACATGTTCACCGCGATGGGCAACATCTCGCTGTCGCACCTGATGGACCGCAAGCTGTTCCCGTTTGCCAGCATGCGCGCCACCGGCACGCCGGACCCGCAAGGCGACAAGGCCTTCGACGAGGACGAGGACTGCGGCGGCACATCCGGCGGCAGCGGCATTGCGGTACAAACCATCAAGCTGGACCTGGCCTGAGCCTCGCTGTCGTGTCGCTGTCCTGACTGCGCGCACGGCCTGGGCGTCTGTCAGCACGGCGCACGGCTGGTTCGTTAGCCAGATTACGGGGCGCTGAAGCTTTGCAGCGCCAATTTCGAGGAGATCACCGTGCAAGCAGTTTCCAGAACTTCCACTTCCAACCGCCGCCGCGTGCTGGGTGCCACCGCGGCAGCCTTGGCCGCCGTCACGCTGGCCGGCTGTGCCGGCTGGAACATGCTGACCAGCCAGGTCACCACTTTCGGCACCTGGCCGGCCGAGCGCCAGCCCGGCAGCTTCGCCTTCGACCGGCTGCCCTCGCAGCAGGCGCATGCCAAGGACCAGGATGCCGTCGAGCAGATGGCACTGCCGGGGCTGACCGCCGCCGGCTTCGTGCCCGCCGCGCCCGGCACCCAGGCCGACGTGCTGGTGCAGATCGGCGCCCGCTTCGACCGCCAGGACCGTTCGCCCTGGGACGACCCGCTGTGGGTGCGCCCCTGGGGCCCGCGCTGGGTCGGCACGCCCTGGGCCGGCCCGTTCTGGCGCGACTACGCGCTGCGCAACCCTGGCTACAGCCGCGAGGTGGCCGTGCTGATCCGCGACCGCAGCAGCGGCGAGGCGCTGTACGAGGCGCGCGCATCGAGCGACGGCACCACGCAGGGCGGCACCGCCATCTTCACGGCGATGTTCAGCGCTGCGCTGAAGGGCTTCCCGGCGGTGCAGAGCGAACCGCATGACGTGACCGCCGGCTTGCCAGGCTGACACCTCAGACACCGCAGCCAACGGCACCCTCGGGTGCCGTTTCGCTTTCTGCGCCGCCGATAATCGCGGCATGAACCTGAACGTCGTGATCATGGCCGCGGGCAAAGGCACCCGCATGCGCTCCGCGCTGCCCAAGGTGCTGCACAAGTTGGCCGGCCTGCCCTTGCTGCAGCATGTGCTGCGCAGCAGCGCCGAGTTGCAGGCGCAGCGCACGGTGCTGGTCACAGGCCACGGCGCCGAGGCGGTCGAGGCCACGGTCGGCGCTGACGTGCGCTGCGTGCGCCAGATGCCGCAGTTGGGCACCGGCCATGCGGTGCAGCAGGCGGTGCCGGCACTGGACGACACAGCCGGCACCACGCTGATCCTCAATGGCGACGTGCCGCTGATCCGCCCGGCCACCGCGAGGGCGCTGGCCGAGGCCTGTGCCGAAACGAAGCTGGCGCTGCTGACGGTGACGCTGGCCGACGCGACCGGCTACGGTCGCATCGTGCGCAGTGCCGATGGTCAGCAGATCCTCGCCATCGTCGAGCACAAGGATGCGAGCGACGCGCAGCGCCAGATCCGCGAGGTCTACACCGGCATGATGGCGGCGCCCACCGCGGCGCTGAAGCGCTGGGTGGCCGCGCTGAAGAACGACAACGCGCAGCAGGAGTTCTACCTGACCGACATCGTCGCGATGGCCGTCTCCGAGGGCGTGCCAGTGGTCAGCGCACAGCCGGCCGACGAGACCGAGGTGCTGGGCGTCAACAGCCCTTTGCAACTGGCCGAACTGGAGCGCCGGCTGCAGCGCCGCCACGCGGAAGCGCAGATGGAAGCCGGCGTTCGCCTGGCCGACCCGGCGCGCTTCGACCAGCGCGGCCTGCTGAGCTGCGGGCAGGACGTGGAAATCGATGTGAACTGCATCTTCGAAGGCTCGGTGACGCTGGGTGACGGCGTGCAGGTCGGTGCGAACTGCGTGATCCGCAACGCGACCATCGCCGCCGGCGCGCAGATCCGCCCGTTCACCCACATCGACGGCGAAGCCGATGGCGTGACCGTGGGCGAAGGTTCGCTGATCGGCCCGTTTGCGCGGCTGCGGCCGGGTGCGGTGCTGGGCCGCGAAGTGCACATCGGCAACTTCGTCGAAGTGAAGAATTCGACGCTGGCCGACGGCGCCAAGGCCAACCACCTGGCCTACCTGGGCGACGCGACCGTGGGCGCACGCGTGAACTATGGCGCCGGCAGCATCACCGCCAACTACGACGGCGCGAACAAGCACCGCACGGTGATTGGCGACGATGTGCACGTGGGCTCGAACTGCGTGCTGATCGCGCCCATCACGCTGGGCGCCGGCGGCACGATTGGCGGCGGCTCCACGATCAGCAAGAACACCCCGGAAAACCAGCTCACCGTGTCCCGCGCCAAGCAGCTCAGCCTGCCGAACTGGACCCGGCCGGTGAAGGTGAAAAAGCCCTAGGTGCCAGCCTGGGTGCTGGTCAACTGCCGGCGGTAAACCGACATCGCCAGGCACAGGTCTTCCCAGGTCTTGGCCTTCTCGGTCAGCTGGCGCAGCAGGTAGGCCGGATGGTAGGTGACGATGACCGGTACGCCGGCATGCTGGTGCACCTTGCCGCGCAGCTTGCCGACCGATTCATCGGTGCCCAGCAACTGCTGGATCGCGAAGCGGCCCATGGCCAGGATCAGCTTGGGCTGCACCAGCGCGATCTGGCGCGACAGGAAGGGCGAACACTGCGCGAGCTCTTCGGGCAGCGGATTGCGGTTGCGCGGCGGCCGGCATTTCAGCGTGTTGGCAATGAAGACCTGCTGCGCCGCCTCGCCGTCCTGGCGGGTCAGGCCCACGGCCTTCAGCATCTGGTCCAGCAACTGACCGGCCGCGCCGACAAAAGGCTCGCCCTGCCGGTCTTCCTGCTCGCCCGGCGCCTCACCGACGATCATCCAGTGCGCGTTCGGATGGCCGACGCCGAAGACCGTCTGCGTGCGGCTTTCGCACAGACTGCAGGCGATGCAACCAGCCACCGCTTCGCGCAACGCCGGCCAGTCCATGTTGGCGACGGGGCTGTCGCTGCGCGGCAAGGCCACAGGCGCTGGCGTCGCGGGCCGAGCCACAGGTGAAGAGGCGGAGGGAGCTGCCTGCACTTGCGCGACGGGCGCCGGCCGCTCAATCACCTCGGCGGGCGGCAGCGCCGGGGCTGGTGCTGGGGCTGGCGGCGTGTCCAGCAACAGTTCTGCAGCAGGCGGCGGCGCCCAGACCTTCAGGCCCATGCCGCGCAGCAGCGCCTGCTGGCGTTCAGACCAGGTCATGTGAATCCTCAGCACCACCGAGCTGGGCTGGCAGCAGGCCGGGCGACTGCAGCGCGGCACGCATCACCACCGCGTCTTCCCGCAAGCCCTGTCCTGCCGGGTAATAGGCCTTGCGGCGGCCGACTTCGGTGAAGCCGCTGAAGGCATAGAGCCGGCGCGCGCGTTGGTTGCTGTCGCGCACTTCCAGCCACAGCGTTTGCGCGCCTTGGCCCCAAGCCTGCGCGGCCAGGTGCGCCAGCAGTCGCCGCGCATGGCCCCGGCCTTGTGCCGCAGGTGCGACGGTGATGTTGAGCAAGTGCGCTTCCTCGACGCCAGGCATGGCGACGTAATAGCCCAGGCAGCCGGGCTGGCGCTCGGCGCGGCGGGTGCCGGACGCTGGTGGTTCGATCAGCAGCCAGGCGGCATAACCCGCGGCCAGCGAGTCGGTGAAATTGCCACGGCTCCATGGGAAGCTGTAGGCCTGCTGCTCCAGGTGGCAGACCAGGTCCAGGTCGGCCAGGGTCATCGCGCGCAGCGCCAGCCCGCCCAGCGCGGGCCAGGGCGCCACGCCGCAGGGTTCGGTCGCCTGCGGACGTGCGCTCATGCCTGGCTGGCCTTCAAGGCTTCGCGCTCGGCCGTGGTCAGCGCCACCTTGTCGCGCACATAGACCGGCAGGGCCTGCTCGGGCGGCACCGCCGCACCCTCGGCCCACGCCGCGCAGGCCAGCCGCAACAGCGCGGCAGCCCGGTCGACCTGCTGAGGCCAGCTTTGCGCACCTGCGGGCAGCGGCAGGCGTTCGCCGAAGGCCTGCATCGCGTTCCCGGCAACATGGCGCGGCGGCTGGGCGGCCCAGCGCAGCTGCAAGGTTTCGAGGTCATGCAGCGCAGGCGCATGCAGCGTGGCCCAGCGCCGGCCATCGTGCTGGTAGGCGGCGGCGTAGACCTCGTCCATGCGCGCATCCATCGCGACCCAGAGGATTTCGCGCGCAGTGGCAGCGCCCTGGCTGCGGGCGTCCTCGGCGACGATCAGCAGGCTGTCGATGCACAGCGCGGGTTTGCCTGCGCCAAAGGCCAGGCCTTGGGTGACCGAGACCGCCGTGCGCAAGCCGGTGAAGGCGCCGGGACCCTGGCCACAGGCAATCGCGTCGAGCTCGGTTATCGTCAAACCGGCCTTGGCCAGCAGCGACAGCACCAGCGGGATCAGCGTGGCTGAGGCCGCCGCGCCACCGATTTCGTTGCGCGTCAGGACCAGATCGCCATGGCACAGCGCCACGGCCATCTGCTCGGTGGCGGTGTCCAGCGCCAGCAGATTCATGGGGTTTGCGGGCCGCGCGCTGACGGACCGGACGAAGGAGAAGACGAAGCAACGCGCATCGCGGAAGTGTAGCCGTGCGATCATTTCCGCATGCATTTCCCACTCCCTCGCCACCGGCGCAGGACTGCCCTGGCGGCGCTGCTGATCGCGGCGCTGGCGCCGGTCGCCCAAGGCGCGGAGGTCCAGGCCTTGCCGGCCGGCGTGCAAGCCGCGCTGCAGCGCGCCAAGCTGCCCGACAGCGCGCTGTCCGCCGTCGTGCAGGAGGTGCGCAACGGGCCAGAGCCCGGCGTGCCGCTGCTGCGCTGGAACGAGGCCCAGCCGGTCAACCCGGCCTCGGTCTTCAAGCTGCTGACCACCTTCGCCGCACTGGACCTGCTGGGCCCTGCATGGACCTGGAGCACCCCGGTCTACTTCGGTGGCCCGGTGCGCGACGGCGTGCTCGAAGGCTCGCTGTACCTGCGTGGCAGCGGTGACCCGACGCTGGTGATAGAGCGCGTGTGGCTGATGCTGCGCCATCTGCAGCAGCTCGGCGTGCGCGAGATTCGCGGCGACATCGTGCTGGACCGCGGCGCCTGGAGCCTGCCGGCCAGCTCGCCAGCTGATTTCGATGGCGAATCCGCCCGCCCCTACAACGTCCGGCCCGACCCACTGCTGCTGAATCTGAAGGCCTTCACGCTGACGCTGCGGCCTGACCCGGCGCGCGGCATCGCCAGCGTCAGCATGGAGCCGCTGCTGGCCGGCGTGGCGGCCGACACCAGCGTGCCGCTGGCAGCCGGCCCTTGCGAGGACTGGCGCACGGCGCTGAAGCCGGACTGGAGCGACCCCGGCAAGGTGCGGCTGACCGGCCGCTACCCGGCCAGCTGCGGCGAACAGCCCTGGCCCGTCGCCTACAGCGACCCGGCCAGCTTCAACGCGCGGCTGCTGGCGCAGACCTGGTTCGAGTTGGGCGGCCGGCTGGGCGGCAAGGTGCTGGACGGCGCGGTGCCCGCAGGGCTGAAGCCGGCCTGGGAGCAACGCTCGCCGCCGCTGGCCGAGGTGGTGCGCGACATCAACAAGTTCAGCAACAACGTGATGGCTGAGCAGCTGTTCCTCAGCCTGCCCGGTGCTACCCGGGCCGACGCCAACCTGAGCGGCTCGCGGCCGGAAGATGCCCGCGCGCTGCTGCAGCGCTGGCTGCAGGCGCGGCTGGGCGACGCGGCGCAACGCGAAGTCGTGGTGGCCAATGGCTCCGGGCTGTCACGCGACAGCCGGGTCAGCGCCCAGGCCCTGGCCCAGTTGCTGGCCCAGGCCTGGCAAAGCCCGGTGATGCCGGAGCTGATTTCGTCGCTGCCGGTCAGCGGCATGGACGGCACGCTGCGCCGCTCTGTCACCACGCTGGGCCGCGCCCACCTGAAGACCGGCTCGCTGCGCGACGTGAACGCCGTCGCCGGCTTTGTGCTGTCCAACAGCGGCCGGCGCTACGTGGTGGTGGCCATCCTCAACCACCCGCTGGCAGGCGCCGGGCGGCCGGTGCTGGATGCACTGGCGCAATGGGCGATTGACGATGCGAAGCGCTGAAAGACAAACGCCGCCCTGAAGGCGGCACTTGCGAGCTCAGGCAAGGCCCGATCAGAACGGGTTGTTCACGGCGCGCGAAATGGCGGCGTTGCCGAGCTGTGCCTGTGCCAACGGAGCGATCAGCCGCAGGCCATCGGCCCACAGGTTCTTGGTCGCTGCGGTGTCGGAGGTCACGGTCGCCGTTGTGCAAGTGCCCAGCGCATCGCCGCCGTCCAGGTAGCCATCGGCGTCGGCATCCACCCCGTTGATGGTCTCGACATGGTCCTCGTTGCAGGCCAGGTCCGAGGTGTTGTAGCCGCCGTAGCGGTCCAGGTTGGCGACGATGTCGTTCAGCGACAGCAGGCCGATCTTGGTGCCATCGTTGATCAGCGCCAAACGCAGGCCGGTATTGAAGGCCTCGCTCATGCTGGTCATGGTCTTCGCCTCGGCCGAGCCCTGCGACAGCGCCCAGGGACTCAGGCCCACGTCGAAGATCTGGCTCACCAGCACCCGCGGCCCCAGGCCGGCCAGCTTGTTCACCAGCGCACCGACCTGCGCGCCGCGGTTCTGGGCTTCGGCGACCTTCTCGCCTTCGGCGCTGAAGTTCAGGTTGTCCTTGAAGATCTCGACAATGTCGTTGACGCCGACCAGCACCGTGATCAGGTCCTTGTTGTTCAGAGGGTCGTGCACGATGTTGGCCTGGAAGGCATCGACCTGCGGTTCCAGCGTGCGAACCGTGGCGCCATAGTGGGCCAGCATGTAGGCCTGAAGCTGATCTTCACTCAGCGCACTGGGATTGCATTCCTTGAAGGCAAGTCCGAACTGGGCAGCCAATCGCTGTACCCAGATTTCCTGAACGGTGAGATTGCAGGCGATGGTGCCGTTGGTCGTGTCGCCGGTGTTCAAACCGTTCATCGCGAAGTTGTAGCCGTTGCCATTGTTGTCGCGGTCCACCAGCGCACTGATCTCGTCGCCCAGCACGATCAGGCGCGCCGGACGGAACTCGTCCACACGAGAAGTGCTGCCACCGCAGGCGGCCAGCAGGCCGGCCGACAGCAGCGCGGCACCCAGGCCACGCAGCAGTTGGCGGGCGGGAAACAAAAACGTCATCATGGCTCCAGTGTCATTCAATTCGAGGTGGGGCGGCGCAGGCCACTCAGGCGGCTGCGGCCCGTTGCAGCCGGTCTCGCACGCCCTCCCAGGCGGCGTCGGCAGGCGGGGTTTCGATCCAGATCAGCGGCACGCCCAGCGCATCGAGCGCGCGCAGTGCCGCAAACAATTCATGGGCCGCGGCCGCCGCGTCCTGCGGCATGGCCCGGTAAGGCATGCGCCGGTCGGCCGGCCGCACCGTGCGGGAATATACCGCTGCCAGCGGACGGCCCTGCGGCTCGCCTGCACCCAGCAACTGCAATGCGGCCTGCAACTGGGCTGCGTCCATCACCCTGACCTTGGCCCGTGGCGCGTAATGGGCTTCCAGCGTGCCGGACGCACGCGGAGCGGCCGCATCCGGTGCCAGCAGCGGCTCGCCGAGCACGGCTTCCAGCTCGGCCCGCGTCAGGCGGCCCGGGCGCAGCAGCACCGGCCTGGCGCGGGTGCAGTCGACGATGGTCGACTCGATGCCGACCTCACAGTCGCCGCCGTCCAGCACCAGCAGGCCGTCGCCAAATTCGCCGGCCACGTGTGCAGCGCTGGTCGGGCTGACGCGGCCGAAGCCATTGGCACTGGGCGCTGCCACGCCGGGCACGCCCAGCGCGGCGGCAGCCTTCAACACCGCCAACGCGACCGGATGCGCAGGGCAGCGCAGCCCGATGCTGTCCTGCCCACCCGCAGCGGCTTCGGCCAGGCCAGCCCGCCGAGGCACGATGACTGTCACCGGGCCGGGCCAGAAGGCATGGGTCAGACGCTGGGCACTGGCCGGCCATGACGCGGCGAAGGCCTGCGCCGAAGCCACGTCGGGCACGTGCACGATCAGCGGATGGTCGCTGGGTCGGCCCTTGGCGGCGAAGATGCGCGCCACCGCGGCCGGGTCGTCGGCACGCGCCCCCAGGCCATAAACAGTTTCGGTCGGCAGCGCCACCAGTTCGCCGGCGGCCAGGCGTTCGGCGGCCAGCCTGATCGCGGCCGGCTCACGGCCCTGGAGAATGCTCATCTCGGCGCGGGGCTCAGAACCCGGGCAGGCCCAGCAGCGCGGCGGCCCGCAGCGCGGTGTCGCGCGCGGCCTCGGCGTTGGGGCCGGTCAGCGTCAGGTGGCCCATCTTGCGGCCGGGCCGGGCATCGGCCTTGCCGTACAGGTGCAGGTGGGCACCGGGCAAGGCCAGCACCTGCTCCCAGGGCGGCGTCACCTGCGTGCTGCCGCCGTCGCGCAACCACAGGTCGCCCAGCAGGTTCAGCATCACGCAGCAGGAATGCAGCCGCGGCGGCGCCAGCGGCAGGCCGGTCATCGCGCGCACCTGCAACTCGAACTGCGAAATGTCGCAGGCGTTCAGCGTGTAATGGCCGGAGTTGTGCGGCCGCGGTGCCATTTCGTTGGCGACCAGCCGCGGCTCGCCGCCATCGTCGTCGGCCAGCACGAAAAATTCGACGCACAGCACGCCGACGTAGCCCAGCTCGGCGGCGATCGCCGCAGCGCACTGCACCGCCTGCTGCGCCAGTTGCGGCGAGACGTCCGGCGCGGGCACTTCGGTCACGGCCAGAATGCCGTCGCGGTGCAGGTTCTGCTGCACCGGGAAGTTCACCAGTTGGCCATCGGCGCCACGCGCGACGATCACGCTCAGCTCGCGCAGCAGCGGCAGCCGCTGCTCCAGCACGCAGGCCACGCGGCCCAGGCGCTGCCAGGCAGCCGCCAGCTCGGCCGCATCGTTCACGCGGGCCTGCCCCTTGCCGTCGTAGCCCATGCGCGCGGTCTTCAGGATGCCGGGCAGCAGGCCGGCCGGTACTGCCGCCAGGTCGGCTTCGGTGCGGATGACCGCATGCGGCGCGCAGGGCACGCCCGCACGGCTGAAATGGGCCTTCTCGTCGGCACGGTCCTGGCAAATTGCCACCGCGTCACCCGCGGGCGCCACCGGCCGGCGCTCGGCCAGCACCCGCAGCGACTGGGCAGGCACGTTCTCGAATTCAGTCGTCACCGCGTCGGCCACATCGGCCAGCAGCGCCAGCCCGACCGGGTCCAGGTAGTCGGCCTGGATGTGGCGGTGCGAAACCAGCCCGGCCGGGCTGTCCGGGTCCGGGTCCAGCACTGCTGTGCGGTAGCCCAGGGCCTGGGCAGCGTGCACGAACATGCGGCCCAGCTGGCCGCCGCCCATCACGCCCAGCGTGGCCCCAGGCAACAGAGGCCGATCGGCTCGCGGCTGGGTCATTGCAGGTCCTGGGTCATCGCCCGCGCAACTTCGGTCTGGCGCACACGGAAGGCGGCCAGCTGCTCGCGCAGCGCGGCGTCCTGGTTGGCCAGCATCGCGACCGCGAACAGCGCGGCATTCGCTGCACCGGCGGTGCCGATGGCGAAGGTCGCGACCGGAATGCCCTTGGGCATCTGCACGATGGAATGCAGCGAGTCGACCCCTTGCAGGTGGCGGCTGGCGACCGGCACGCCGAGCACCGGCACCAGCGTCTTCGCAGCCAGCATGCCCGGCAGGTGGGCCGCACCGCCGGCACCGGCGATGATGGCCTGCAGGCCGCGCGCCTGCGCGGCCTCGGCATAGGCGAACATCTCGTCCGGCATGCGGTGGGCCGAGACAACACGCGCCTCATGGGCGATGCCGAACTCGGCGAGAATCTGGGCCGCGGCCTTCATGGTTTCCCAGTCGCTGGACGACCCCATGACAATGCCAACCACGGGCGAGGCGCTGTTCATCAAGGCTTCTGACTCCGGATCACACAAAACACGGATTTTAGGCTGCGCTTGTTTCCAGCCGGTGAGGCCTCATTTGCGACCCTGCCGCCAGTGGCCTGAAGAGGACCGTCAAACCGTCTGAAAGCAGCGCCCGGTCTGCGCCCTCCGCCAGCTTTTCCAAGAACACCATGATCGACATCACCATTGAGAATTTCCAGGCCGAGCTGATCGAAGCCTCGATGCAGCAGCCGGTCCTGCTGGACATCTGGGCGCCCTGGTGCGGGCCGTGCAAGTCACTCAGTCCGGTGCTGGAAAAGCTGGAGACCGACTACGAAGGCCGCTTCCTGCTGGCCAAGCTCAACAGCGACGAACAGCCCGAGATCGCCGGCCAGCTGAGCCAGGCCTTTGGCGTGCGCTCCATCCCCTTCTGCGTGATGTTCTCGCAGGGCCAGCCGGTGGACGGCTTTGTCGGCGCGCTGCCGGAAGCGCAGATCCGCGAGTTCCTCGCCAAGCACGTGCCGACCGAGCACGAACTCGTTGCCGAGGCCGAAGTGGAAGAGGCCGAGCAGCTGATGGCCGAAGGTGGCGACGTGCAAGACGTGCTGGCCAAGCTGCAGGAAGCCGTTGCCATCGACCCGGCCAACGACACCGCCCGCCTGGACTACCTGAAGCTGCTGCTGAGCCTGGCAGGCGACGAGCCGGCGCGCATCGCGCAGGCCCGCCACGCCTTCGAGCCGGCCGCGGCCAAGGTGTTGTCCGACACCCGCTTCTCCGCCGTAGAGCATTGGCTGAAGGCGGCCGAGGCCATGGCACAGGCCCGCCCTCGGGCCGAGCTGGACGCCGCCATCGCGGCGAACAAGCGTGACTTCGATGCACGCTTCGAGCGCGCCCAGCAACTGCTGGTCGCCGGCGAGCCGACCGCGGCCATGGACGAGCTGCTGGAGATCCTGATGCGCGACAAGGCCTGGAACCAGGACCTGGCGCGCAAGACCTATGTCGCCATCCTGGAGTTGATGACCAAGCCCGCGCCCAAGGCCGCCGCCGAGGCCGCCACCAAAGGCACGCTGGAAATCGCCGGCAAGGCCGCCGTGACCTCGTCCGACCCGGTGCTGGACCAGTACCGGCGCAAGCTCAGCATGGTGCTGTTCTGACCGGCTGATGCACTCGGCCTGCCGAGTGCATCAGCCCTTCAAATGACTTCTCGCAGCGTCGTGGCGAGGGTCTCGCGCATCGACTGCTGGTGCACTTTGTGCAGCGCCAGCGACTCCTCGGCGCGAGCCTGGTGCACCGCCGCTTCGTCGGGCAGCTGGCAAGCGCCAAACACCCGGGCCAGGCGGGCATGGGTCGCCGCCCAATCGTCGGCATCGAACTGCGAGGCCAGGCCGCGCTCGGCCTGGCGCGCATCCCGCAGGCCTTCGGCCAGGCGCTGGCTGCACACATGGCACCAGGCCCGGTCGGCCAGGAAACGGGGCTCGCGGTAAGCCATGCCTTCGCTGCGGGCGCGGCCCAGGTAGGCATCGAACAAGGCCACGGCCTCGTCGAAACGGCCCAGCACGACAAGCAACTGCGCGCGCAGCTGGATCGGCACCATCGCCGTCAGCGCCACGGCACCTGCGCCCCAGTCGTAATTCGCGGTGGACTCGGCTTCCAGCAAGGCCTTGGCGGCCACGTCCAGGTCGGTGTGGCCAAAGGCATCGTCAAGCCCGATGCGCGCCGAGCGCATCGCCGAGATGTTGTGCAGCAGCGCGCTGATCATCGAGCCGTCGCCATCGGCGCTGGCATGGGTGCGGGCCTTCAGGTACCAGACCTGCGAGGCCTCGTCGTCACCCGCGAAGCGGTAGGCGTCTGCCAGCACCAGCCCGGCACGGGCGCGGGCGCTGTGGTGGTCGGGTGCGGCCAGTTGCAGCGTCTCCAGCAGCTGCCCTGCCATCTGCGTCATGCTGGATTCGTTCCAGCTGCAGCTGGCCAGCCATGCCGAAGCCAGGGCCTGCATCGCGGTGTCTCCGGCCTCCATCGCCAGCTCGCGGCTGCGGCGGAACTTGTCCTTGGCCTTGGGCGCCAACGCCTCGAAGTGGTCGATCTGCCCGTCCACCAGCCAGACCCACGCACTGAGCCGCGCCGAGCGCCGGCGCTGGCTCTGGGTGCGCAGCCCCGCCAGGGCAAAGCGGGCATCGGCCAGCAGGCCGTGGCGAGCCAGCGCGCCGGCACGTTCAGCCTTCAGGCATTCACGCTGGACCGGGTCATCGGCGCTGACAATCGCCGCGTCCAGCCGCTCGATCAGACGGGAGGCCATTGCAATGCGCCCCGCTTCAGCCGGTGAGGCGCTCGAGCGCCTCGCGGTACTTGGCGGCCGTGTGCGCCACCACCTCGGCCGGCAGCGCCGGTGCCGGTGCGGTCTTGCCCCAGGGCTTGCCGTCCACCGTGGCCTGCTCCAGCCAGTCGCGCACGAACTGCTTGTCGTAGCTGGGCGGGTTGATGCCTTCCTGATAGCCCTCGACCGGCCAGTAGCGCGAGGAGTCGGGCGTCAGCACCTCATCCATCAGCGTCAGCGTGCCGTCGGCGTCCAGGCCGAACTCGAACTTGGTGTCGGCAATGATGATGCCCTTGGTCAGCGCAAAGGCGGCAGCCTCCTCGTAGAGGCGGATGGCGACCTCGCGCATCTTGGCCGCCAGCTCGGCGCCGATCTGCTTTTCCATCTGCGCAAACGAGATGTTCTCGTCGTGCTCGCCCATCTCAGCCTTGGTGGCCGGCGTGAAGATGGGTTGCGGCAGCTTGGAGGCGTTTTTCAGGCCAGCCGGCAGCTTTTCGCCGCAGACCGACTGGCTTTCCTGGTATTCCTTCCAGCCCGAGCCGGCCAGGTAGCCGCGCACCACGGCCTCAACCGGGATCGGCTTCAGACGCTTGACCAGCATCGCCCGGCCCTTGACCTGCGCGACTTCATCGGCCGCAACCGCCGACTCCGGCGCGTCGCCGGTCAGGTGGTTGGGCACCACGTGGCCCAGCTTGTCGAACCAGAACAGCGCCATCTGCGTCAGCAGCGCGCCTTTGCCCGGAATCGGTTCGGCCATGATGACGTCGAAGGCCGACAGGCGGTCCGAGGCAATCATCAGGATGCGGTCCTCGCCGACCACATAGTTGTCTCGCACCTTGCCACGGGCCAGCAGAGGAAGGGAATGCAGGGAGCTTTCGTGCAGCGCGTGGTCCATGAAAAATCTCAGGTGAACAACAGGCGATTGTAAAACCGCCCGCGCGGCATGGGCTCTGCCGGCGGGCGGTTTCGCGAATGCAGCCTAACAGAGAGGCCGCGGCGCAAGCCTGTCAGTTGACGGTCTGCGCCAGTTCGCCCAGCGCGTAGCGGCGGGCCACTTCCACCAGCGGCACGGCCTTGATCTTGCCCGCCTGGCCTTCGCAGCCAAACTCCAGGTAGCGCTGCTTGCAGACCTTCATTGCCGCCTCACGGGCCGGCTTGAGCCATTCGCGCGCGTCGAACTTGTCCGGGTTCTCGGCCAGGAACTTGCGCACCGCGCCGGTCATCGCCAGGCGGATGTCGGTGTCGATGTTGATCTTGCGCACGCCGAACTTGATGGCCTCCTGGATCTCCTCGACCGGCACACCAAAGGTCTCCTTCATCTTGCCGCCGTACTGGTTGATCTGCGCCAGCAGCTCCTGCGGGACGGAGGAGGAACCGTGCATCACCAGGTGGGTGTTGGGAATGCGCTTGTGGATTTCCTTGACGCGGCTGATGGCCAGGATGTCACCGGTGGGCTTGCGGCTGAACTTGTAGGCGCCGTGGCTGGTGCCGATGGCAATCGCCAGCGCGTCCAGCTGCGTGGCCTTGACGAACACCGCCGCCTCTTCCGGGTCGGTCAACATCTGGCTGTGGTCCAGCTTCACGTCGGCGCCAATGCCGTCCTCCTCGCCAGCGTCGCCGGTCTCCAGGTTGCCCAGGCAGCCCAGCTCACCCTCGACCGTGACACCGACTTTGTGCGCCATCTCGACCACGCGGCGCGTCACGTCAACGTTGTAGTCGAACGAAGCCGGCGTCTTGCCGTCCTCGCGCAGCGAGCCGTCCATCATCACCGAGCCAAAGCCCAGGTCGATCGCACCCTGGCAGATCGCCGGGCTCTGTCCATGGTCCTGGTGCATCACCAGCGGGACTTGCGGCCAGGTTTCCACGGCCGCCTGGATCAGGTGCTTGATGAAATGCTCGCCGGCATATTTACGGGCGCCGGCACTGGCCTGCAGGATCACCGGCGCGTTGACTTCGGCCGCGGCCGACATCACGGCCTGCACCTGCTCCAGGTTGTTGACGTTGAATGCCGGGATGCCGTAGCCGTTTTCGGCGGCATGGTCCAGCAGCTGGCGCATGGAAACGAGAGGCATGGTCTGCTCCGAGAGAGTGAAAAATCCTGAGGGCGGGCCGGCGGCAGAAGGCTGCCCGCGGCAGTCCTGCACTCTTCGTAACCACGCCGTAACTCGCCAAATTCTAACGACCGCAGGGCACTGACGGGTGCCGAAGCCCCCAGTTCTTGGGCGGCGGCCCGATGGCAACTGCGCCATATCGCCGCAAATCCCGTGCCTTTCCCCGCCTTTTCCGGCGCTGCCCATCGGCTTGGCCGGGCAAAACTTGAGCCCAATCTCGTTCAAGCATGTTCACAGGGCGCCCGTGCGCCGGAGAAGTCCCATGGCCCGCACCGATCTCGCTTCCGCCACCACCTGGATCACCTCGCTGGTGCAGCGGCACCCCAGCGGCCTGGCGCAAGCCGTGGCCGCCCGCGCCGGCTGCTCTCTGGCCAAGGCGCGCCGGCTGGTGCACCAGCTGACCGAACTGGGCTGGCTGAAGCGCTCCGGCCCGCTCAACCGGCCGCAGTTCGAGGCTGGCCCCATGCGCCAGATCGTGCAGCGCTACCCGCTGCAAGGCCTGGACGAAGACCGTCCCTGGGCGCGCGACTTTGCGCCGCATTTCTCGCTGCCCGCCCATGTGCGCGAAATGATGCAGCACGCCTTCACCGAGCTGCTGAACAATGCCATTGACCACAGCGAAGGCACGCAGGTCGCCATCTCGCTGCGCCAGACGAACAACCATGCCCAGTTGCTGGTGTCGGACGACGGCCGCGGCCTGTTCGACAAGATCCGCGAAGGCTTCGACATCGAAGACCCGGCCGCCGCGATGCTGGAACTGAGCAAGGGCAAGCTGACCAGCAGCCCGCAGCGCCACACCGGCCGCGGCCTGTTTTTCACCTCTCGCCTGGCCGACGTGTTCGATCTGCACGCCAATTCGCACGCTTTCCAACACCGAGAGTGGCGCGAATCGCACTGGGTGCAGGGCAAGGCCATGCGCCAGAGCGGCAGCGCGGTCTATCTGGCGATTGCACTGGACACCTCGCGCACGCTGGAGCAGGTGATGCGCTCGGCCAGCCTGGACGGCGAAAGCTATGGCTTCGAACGCACCACGCTGCCGCTGCGCCTGCTGACCGGCGAACACGTGGCCCTCGAATCCCGCTCGCAGGCCCGCCGCGTCGCCGCCCGCCTGGGCCAGTTTAAGCAGGCCGAGCTGGACTTCAGCGGTGTCGAGCGCATTGGCCAAGGTTTCGCCGACGAACTCTTCCGCGTCTTTGCCCGCGACCAGCAGCAAGTCGAACTGCAGATCCGCAACGCGAGCAGAAATGTGGCCGCGATGATCGCGGCGGTTCAAGCCAGCTGAAATCAGCGGACCATGCAGACTTTCAACATGTTCGTACCGCCGGGGTGGCCCATCGGCTCGCCGCAGGTGATCGCGTAGGTGTCGCCCGGCTTCAGCGCGCCACGTGCCACCAGCAGGCGTTCGGCTTCGGCCAGGGCCTGGTCGCGGTCGGTGTGGGTGGGCATCAGGATCGGGCGCACGTTGCGGTAGAGCGCCATGCGGGTCTGCGAGCCGGCCTTGCTGGTCAGGCCGTAGATCGGCACCTTGATGCGGTAACGGCTCATCCACAGCGCCGTCGAACCCGATTCGGTCAGCGCGATGATGGCCTTGCAGCCCAGGTGGTGCGCGGTGAACAGCGCGCCCATCGCAATCGACTGGTCGATGCGGCCGAAGCGCTTGTTGGTGAAGTCGGCGTCCAGCCGCACGTCGTCGGCGCGCTCGGCTTCCAGCGCGATCTGCGCCATCTGCTCCACGGTTTCCACCGGATAACGGCCGGCGGCGGTCTCGGCGCTCAGCATCACCGCGTCGGTGCCGTCCAGCACGGCGTTCGCCACGTCGCTGACCTCGGCGCGCGTGGGCACCGGGTTGACGATCATCGACTCCATCATCTGCGTGGCCGTGATGGCGATCTTGTCCATCTCGCGGGCCATGCGGATCATGCGTTTTTGCAGCGCCGGCACCGCCGCGTTGCCCACTTCCACCGCCAGGTCGCCGCGCGCGACCATGATGCCGTCGCTGGCCTTCAGGATGGCTTCCAGGTGCGGGATGGCTTCGCTGCGCTCGATCTTGGCGATCATCGCCGGCTTGTGGCGCCACGGTTCGCCGGCCACATTGGCCAGCTGGCGCGCCATTTCCATGTCGGTGGCATTCTTGGGAAAGCTCACGGCCAGGTAATCGCATTGGAAGCTCATCGCGGTCTTGATGTCTTCCATGTCCTTGCCGGTCAGCGCCGGCGCGGTCAGGCCGCCGCCCTGCTTGTTGATGCCCTTGTTGTTGGACAGCTCGCCGCCGATCTTCACCAGCGTGAAGACCTTGTCGCCCTGCACGCGGTCGACCGTCAGCACGATCAGGCCGTCGTTGAGCAGCAGCACGTCGCCGGGCTTCACGTCGCGCGGCAGTTCCTTGTAGTCAAGGCCCACGCCTTCGATGTCGCCAGGCTCGGTGCGGGCCGCATCCAGTACGAACGGCATGCCGTTCTCCAGCATCACCTTGCCCTGCTCGAACTTGCCGACGCGGATCTTCGGGCCCTGCAGGTCGGCCATCAGCGCAACCGTCTTGCCGACCTTGGCGGCGCACTGGCGCACCAGGTTCGCACGGTCTATGTGGTCTTGCGCCTTGCCGTGGCTGAAGTTCAGCCGCACCACGTCCACGCCAGCCTGCAACAAGCGCTCCAGGACCTCCGCGTCACTGGAAGCTGGGCCAAGGGTGGCGACGATTTTGGTGGCACGGGACATGAAGCGGTCTCCTGAGGGGGGCCTCATTATCCGCAGCCGCGGGCGCTTGGCGTTACAAGCGAATTACCAACGCAAAACGGTGAAGCCGCGGACCGCCGCCGCGCGGCCGGTCCGCGCCCATTTCACTTCGCTGCGGCGCGCTGCGCAGCCACGTCGGCCACCGCCAGCGCGGTCATGTTGACCACGCGGCGCATCGTGGCCGAAGGCGTCAGCACATGCACAGGCGCCGCGGCGCCGAGCAGGATCGGGCCGACCGTCACGTTGTGGCCGCTGGTCACCTTCAGCACGTTGAACAGGATGTTCGCGGCGTCGAGGTTGGGCATCACCAGCACGTTGGCACTGCCGCTCAGCGTGCTCTCGGGCAGGATGGCCTGGCGGATGTCTTCCGACAGCGCGGCGTCGCCGTGCATCTCGCCATCGCACTCGATCTCGGGCGCACGCTGCACGAAGAGGTCGCGCGCGGCACGCATGCGCTTGGCACTGGGCCGGGTCGACGAGCCGTACATCGAGTGGCTGAGGAAGGCCAGTTTGGGTGGCAGGCCGAAGCGCTGCACTTCTTCGGCGGCCATCAACGCGATGTCACACAGTTCCTCGGCCGACGGGGCTTCGTTGACGAAGGTGTCGGTGATGAACAACGTGTGCTGATCCAGCATCAGCGCATTCATGGTCGCCATCGTCGTGATGCCGGGCCGCGGCCCAATCACCGCCT
This sequence comes from Ideonella azotifigens, assembly GCF_021043325.1. Taxonomy (NCBI): domain Bacteria; kingdom Pseudomonadati; phylum Pseudomonadota; class Betaproteobacteria; order Burkholderiales; family Sphaerotilaceae; genus Ideonella; species Ideonella azotifigens. The sequence continues at coordinate 366,056 of NZ_JAJNKD010000001.1, read as the reverse complement.
TGACGTGTTCGAAGTGGCCATCGAAGCGGCCCACCAGGCCACACAGCATCGCGTCCGCATCGCCGCGGCGCAGCAGCATCGCGCCGATCAAGGTGTTGGAGCGGCGCAGCGCCGCCTTGGCCGCCTCGGGCGACACGCCGTCGCGGCCCATCAGCTTGTGATAGTCCTCCCAGCAGGCGCGGTAGCGCGGGTCGTCTTCAGGGTCCACTACCTCGAAGTCCACACCCGGCTTCAAGCGCAGGCCGGCGCGCTCGATGCGCATCGCGATCACCGCCGGGCGGCCGATCAGGATGGGCTTGGCCAGGCCTTCGTCCAGCACCGCCTGCACCGCACGCAGCACACGCTCGTCTTCACCCTCGGCATAGACCACGCGCGCCGGCTGCAGCTTGGCCGCGGCGAACACCGGGCGCATGAACATGCCGGTCTGGTAGACGTAGCGGCTCAGCACGTCGCGGTAAGCGTCCATGTCGGTGATCGGCCGGGTGGCCACACCGGAGGCCTCTGCCGCCTTGGCCACGGCCGGGGCGATGCGCAGGATCAGCCGCGCGTCGAACGGCGTCGGGATCAGGTATTCCGGGCCGAACTTCAGCTCCTTGCCGGCATAGGCCGCCGCCACTTCGTCGGACGCCTCGGCCTTGGCGAGTGCTGCGATCTCGCGCACGCAGGCCAGCTTCATCTCTTCGGTGATGCGCGTGGCGCCGCAGTCCAGCGCGCCGCGGAAGATGTACGGGAAGCAGAGGACGTTGTTGACCTGGTTCGGGTAGTCCGACCGGCCGGTAGCGATGATGCAGTCCGGCCGCGCGGCCTTGGCCAGCTCGGGGCGGATCTCCGGCTCCGGGTTGGCCAGCGCCAGGATGATGGGCTGAGTGCCCATCTTCTTGACCATCTCGGCCGTCAGCACGCCGGCGGTGGAGCAGCCGAGAAACACGTCCGCGCCCTCGATCACGTCGCCCAGCGTGCGGGCCAGCGTGACCTGGCAGTAGCGCTGCTTGGACTCGTCCAGCTTGCCGCTTCGCGCATCCTCGCGCTCGCTCTGGATCACGCCCTTGGAGTCGCAGACGAAGATGTGCTCGCGCTTCACGCCCAGGCCAACCATCACATCCAGGCAGGCAATGGCCGCGGCGCCAGCGCCGGACACCGCCACCTTGACCTCGCCGATCTGCTTGCCCACCAGTTCCAGCCCGTTGAGCAGCGCAGCGCTGGAGATGATGGCGGTGCCATGCTGGTCGTCATGGAAGACCGGGATGTTCATGCGCTCGCGCAGCTTCTTCTCGATATAGAAGCACTCGGGCGCCTTGATGTCTTCCAGGTTCACGCCGCCCAGCGTCGGCTCCATCGCGGCAATGATCTCGACCAGCTTGTCCGGGTCGTTCTCGGCCAGTTCAATGTCGAACACGTCGATGCCGGCGAATTTCTTGAACAGGCAGCCCTTGCCTTCCATCACCGGCTTGCTGGCCAGCGGCCCGATGTTGCCCAGGCCCAGCACCGCCGTGCCGTTGGTCACCACGCCGACCAGGTTGGCGCGCGAGGTGTACTCCGCTGCCAGCGACGGGTCTTGCTCAATCGCCAGGCACGGATAGGCCACGCCCGGGGAATAAGCCAACGACAGGTCCCGCTGGTTCAGCAGGGCCTTGGTCGGCGTGACCGCGATCTTGCCGCGGGTCGGGCTGCGGTGATACTCGAGCGCGGCTTCGCGCAGGGCCTGTTCGGCGGGGGACAAGGAAGGCTTGGTCATGGACACAGCAGGTGAGGAACAGAAGCGTGGGTGCGCCTGGCCCAACGCCAAGTGCATCCACCCCAATCTATCCCTGCAAAACCGGCGGCCCTAAGGGAAACCCACAATCATGCGAAAAATGCATGAGACCATGCACAAGGGCACCCCACATTGACCATGACGTTGGTGGTTTCAGGAAAGGTGGCCGGCAGCGGCAGTTTCCCGCCTCATCGCATCAGATCCAACACATTTGCTGAAGCTCTCGAAAGTAGGCGAGCCCTGCGTTGCAGACGGCCAAACCACCGGAGACTCAGCGCTCTGCCTTGTGGGCAGGGCTGAGGCCACATGCCGAAGCCGATACCGGCGCAGTATGAGCCCATGACTGCGACAAGCGGCCGAACATTTTGGCAAGATCCTCACCCGGACCCGCGTCCGGCGAAGTGCAGGAAACGCCGTCAAAACTCGTCAAATCGAAGCGGCCATTCGACGTCTTCTTGAACAAGCGGCTGTCCTGAGATTCAGCACCATAAGCCAGCACGCCAATGCGGCGGTGCTCGAGATAGCCCAGCAGCGTCCGCACAACACCAACAGGCGCCACTTCGCACATGCGTGCGAAGTGGCTCCACTCGGTCGCCACCACCACATGGTCGTCCGCAAAGCGGCCAAAGTAATCATCCCATTCCGGCACGCTGTTCATGTCCGCTCGAATGTAGGGGTGTACGCCATAGATCACTTGGCGCAAAGGATCCTTCAACTCAGGCGCCCCCGAGAGACGGCGACCACCATTCATGCCGTCGACCAGGACCACGTTCTGGGCACCTTGGGCGCGCAGCGCATCGATGATGGCCTGGTGCCCTTGACGCCAACGCTCCCACTCCACCGAATCCGGCCGAGTCACGCTTTGGGGTTCGTTGAACAATTCGAACACCACGCCGAGGTCATCGCTGAAGCGTGGGGCCAGTGCTTGCCATGCCCGTAGGCTGGACGGCCCTGGCATGGTTTCCACCGCGTGCACCTTCGTGCGCCCTTGCCATTGCATCAGCAAAAACACCGTCAGGCCACGGTCCCTGGCCAGCTTCACGGCAGCAGCCAATTCATCCTGATAGTCAGGCTGGTACTGCCGTGACTGGGGATCAAGGAACGGCATGCCGACCGCGTACCTGACCGAATCCCCCGCAATGCGCGTCACCATCTCCATGTTGGCGGCGCCAAACGAAGACTGAGCAGCCAATGTATCGGGGTCGCTGTTCCATTTTGCGGGAATGACTCGACCGTAGAAATTCAAGCCCGAAGGTACCCAGGGACGGCAATCGCGCAGCAACTCGCGGCCATCACGCACGCTCACCTGTCCCGTGGGGGCAGCCAACGCAGTAGAAGCGCAGATCAGGCCGACCACCAATGCGCTGGCCAAGCCTTTGAGCGTCCTGGTGACGCTTGCGGTTCGGCAAAGATGATGAGGAAAGGTCACAACGCCGCTCCAGTTTGAGCCGACAGGTTAGTCGACCACCGGGGCGGAACTGCGCTTCTCCCTCGGAGTTGAAGGGGCGAGGGGCCGGTTGCGGCCCCTCGCGCTTATGCCATTGCGCGCTTGCTCAGGATCTCGAAGGCCGGCAGGGTCTTGCCTTCCAGCACTTCAAGGAAGGCGCCGCCACCGGTCGAGATGTAGCCCACATCCTTCTCGATGCCGTACTTGGCGATGGCCGCCAGTGTGTCGCCGCCGCCGGCGATGCTGAAGGCGTCGCTGTCGGCAATCGCGCGGGCAATGGTTTCGGTGCCGTGAGAAAAGGCCTCGAACTCGAACACACCGACCGGACCGTTCCAGACGATGGTGCCGGCGGCCTTCAGCTGCGCGGCCAGCCTGGCGGCGGTCTCGGGGCCGATGTCCAGGATCAGGTCGTCGTCGGCCACGTCGGTCGCGGCCTTGACGGTGGCCGGCGCGTCAGCGGCAAAGGTCTTGGCGCAGACCACGTCTGTGGGGACCGGCACCGCGGCACCGCGTGCCTTCATCGCCTCGATCACCGCCTTGGCCTGGTCCACCAGGTCCAGCTCGACCAGGCTCTTGCCGATCTTCAGACCGGAGGCCAGCAGGAAGGTGTTGGCAATGCCGCCGCCGACGATCAGGCCGTCCACGTTCTTCGCCAGCGACTGCAGGATGGTCAGCTTGGTCGAGACCTTGGAGCCGGCGACGATGGCCACCAGCGGGCGCTTCGGGTTGGCCAGCGCCTTGTTGATCGCGTCGATCTCGGCGGCCAGCAGCGGGCCGGCGCAGGCGATCTTGGCGAACTGGGCGATGCCATAGGTCGAGGCCTCGGCGCGGTGCGCTGTGCCAAATGCATCGTGCACGAAGATGTCGCACAGCGCGGCCATCTTCTTCGCCAGCACTTCGTCGTTCTTCTTCTCGCCCTTGTTCACCCGGCAGTTTTCCAGCAGCACGACCTGGCCCGGCGCGACGTCCACACCATCGACCCAATTGGCCTCCAGCTTGACCTCCCGGCCCAGCAACTCGCCCAGGCGCACGGCCACCGGCGCCAGCGAATCCTCGGGCTTGAACTCGCCTTCGGTCGGGCGGCCCAGGTGGCTGGTGACCATCACCGCGGCACCGGCCTTGAGCGCCAGCTCGATGCAGGGCACCGAAGCGCGGATGCGGGTGTCTTCGGTGATGTTGCCCGACTTGTCCTGCGGCACGTTGAGGTCGGCGCGGATGAACACGCGCTGGCCAGAGACCTTGCCCTGGTCCACGAGGTCTGCAAAGCGGATGACGTTCATGGTGGTGTGATGGTTGAAGTGAAGGGAGGAAATACGGGCCGTGCTCACCAGCCCAGCGTGAGCCGCAGCGTCAGCAGCACCACGGTGCCGCAAACGATGGTGCCGAGGATGCCGCGGCGCCACCAGAACCACAGCGCGCCGGCCGCAGCGGCGAACAGCCGCGCGTCGCGCCAATCATGGATCATGTGGCCTTGCGTCATCACCGTTTCCGGCACGACGACCGCCACCAGCGCAGCCAGCGGCGCGTAACGCAGCGCCTCGCGCAGCCAGGCGGGAATGGGCACCTCGCGCTCGGGCAGCAGGAAAAAGCCACGCGTCAGCACCGTGATCAGCGCGAGTCCGATCAAGGCAATCACAGCTTCCCAGGTGCTCATGTGCGGTCCCCGGGATTGGCCACCGCCACCGGTGCGGACGGCGCCTTGAAGTGATCCAGCAGCACGCCGATGGCAATCGCCGCGGCAATCGCGGTGACGATGTTGAGCTTCAGCGGCAGCGAGTAGGCTGCCACCGAAGCGCAGCCGGCCACGGCGGCGGCGAGCCAGGTCGCGCGGTCAGACAGCAGCGAGCCCGTCAGGCCCAGCAGCGCCAGCGTGCCGGCGAAGCCCAGGCCCCAGGCGGTGGGGATGGTGTCGGCCAGGAAGATGCCCAGCAGCGACAAGATTTGCCAGGCCAGCCAGTTGACCACCGCGCCGCCCCAGAAATAAGGCAGTTGCTCGGGCGAAGGCTTGGGCTCGGGGAAACGCCGCATGAAGCAGACGTAGTTCAGGTCGGCCGTGAAATAGGCCTGCCACATGCGCTGGCGCCGCGGCAAGTGGCCGAAATAAGGCCGCCAGCCCGCACTGAAGATCACGAAGCGCAGGTTCACGCAGATCGCCGTGGCCCAGACGACCCAGATCGGCGCGCCGGAAACGATCAGCGGCAGCGTGGCCAGCTGCGCGCTGCCGGCGAACACCAGCAAGGACATCAGCACCGACAGCGGCACGCCCAGGCCGGTTTTGACCATCGCCACGCCGGTCACCAGACCCCAGGCCGCGATGCCCAGCGCAATGCCCACCATCTCGTGTGCACCACGCCGGAATTCAGGATGCCGCCACAGCGGCTCAGAAACGCTCATGCCGCCATTGTCCTATGGACCCTGGCAGCCGGAATTTCAGGCCGGCATCTGCCTGCGGGCCTGACCAACCGCCCGCGCCCCATCAGAGCGCTGCGCGACGCATCAAGCCTCAGGCAGGCTTCTTGACCCAGGCGTTGCACCAGCCGTTGGCATGGACCTGCTTGCGGCCGAACATCGCGCAGCCGGCCCATTCGTCGCTGGCTGCGCCCTGGAAAAGGCCGCAGTCCACGCAGCGTTGCGAGGCCTGGTGCTTGGGGAATTTCGCGCCGTCCACCTTGCTGGTGTCGTGCTTATAGCCCAGCGCGGCCGAGGTTTCGTCGGCTTCGTCCACATGCACCGGCGCGGCCAGCGCGGAGGCCGGCAGCGCCACGCTGGCGCCCACAGTGCCCAGCGCCTGGATCATGAAGAAACGGCGGGAAGAAAGTGAAAAGGGGGAGTTCATGCTGCAAGCTCCAGCCGGACCGGCGCGCGGCCCGGCGAGGGGGGCATCCAGCGATGCCCCCGGGTTCAATCCCTGCGGAAGGGAAACGGGAAAGGCCATGCGCCTGCGGGTCAGCCTCTAGCCCTTGGGCAGCTTGAACACCCACATCATCCCGCCCTGTTCGAGGAAGTTGACCTTCTTGGCCACTTCCCCGCCCCACAGCGGCACTGCACCACCCCAGCCGGAAGCAACGCCCACGTACTGCTCGCCGTTCTGCTGCCAAGTGACCGGCGGCGCCACCACGCCGGAGCCGGTCTGGAACTGCCAGACGACCTTGCCGGTCTTGGCATCGGCCGCCTTCAGGTAGCCCTCTGGCGTGCCCCAGAACACCAGGTTGCCGCCGGTGGTCAGCACGCCACCCCACAGCGGCGCGCTGTTCTTCACCTCCCAGACGATCTTGCCGGTCTTCGGGTCCATGGCGCGCAGCGAGCCGATGTAGTCCTCGTTGAGCGGCCGGATGGTGAAGCCCGCACCCAGGTAGGCCGCGCCCTTCTTGTAGGCCACGGGCTCGTTCCAGATCTCCATGCCCCATTCGTTAGACGGCACGTAGAACAGCTGCGTGTCCGGGCTGTAGGCCATCGGCATCTGGTTCTTGCCGCCCAGGAAGCCGGGCGCGGAGAAGACTTCGCTGCCCTTCTTGCCGTCGCCCACAGTCGGGTCACCGGGCCGGTTCTCGGCCACGAAGTTCGGGCGCCCGGTGGCCAGGTCCACACCAGTGGCCCAGGTGATCTTCTTGACAAACGGGAAGGCGTTGACCAGCTTGCCGTTGTTGGCATCGATCACGTAGAAGAAGCCGTTGCGATCGGCCTTGCCGCCGACCCGCTTGCCATCCATGTCGAAGGTGATGAACTCGTTGGCGCCGTCGAAGTCCCAGCTGTCGTTGGGCGTGCCCTGGTAGTGCCACTTGATCTGGCCGGTCTTCACGTCGATCGCGACGGTGGAGCAGGAGAAGAGGTTGTCGCCCTTGCGCAGGTGGCTGTTCCATGGCGCCGGGTTGCCGGTGCCGAAGTAGGCCAGCCCCGTCTTGCGGTCATAGGTGCCGCCCAGCCAGGTGGCCGCGCCGCCGGTCTTCCAGAGGTCGCCCGGCCAGGACTGGTTGGTGGTGCCGGAGATGCCGTTTTCCTGCTTGTTGCCATCCTTGTCCCAGAGGTACCCCATGTGGCCTTCGACCGTCGGGCGGGTCCAGACCAGCTTGCCGGTGCGCGGGTCGCGCGCTTCGACGCGGCCGACCACGCCGAACTCGCCACCGGACACGCCGGTCAGCAGCAGGCCCTCGGCAATGATGGGCGCAGCCGTGGCGGAGTAGCCGGCGGCGTAGTCGTCGATCTTGGTCTTCCAGACCAGGTCGCCGGTGTCCTGGTTCAGCGCGACCAGCTGGGCGTCCAGCGTGGCGAAGATGACCAGCTTGTCGAACAGCGCTGCGCCGCGGTTGACCACGTCGCAGCAGGGCATGATGCCCTCGGGCAGGCGGTGCTCGTACTTCCACAGCTTCTTGCCGGTGGCCGCGTCCAGCGCGAACAGGCGCGAGTAGGACGCGGTGACGAACATCTTGCCGTTGTAGATGACGGGCTGGGACTCCTGCCCGCGCTGCTTTTCGCCGCCAAACGAGAAGGCCCAGACCGGCGTCATCTTGCCGACGTTGGCAGTGGTGATCTGCTTGAGCGGCGAGTAGCGCTGGCCTTGCGGCGTGCCTCCCCAGCTCAGCACATTGCCCGAGGCCGAAGACTCGGTTTCGATCATCTGATCGGTCACGCCGGCGGCATGGGTGCTGGCCGCCGCGGCCAGCCCGATGCACATCAACAGGTTCAAGAGAGTCGGTCGCATGTTGTCTCCACGTGGGGTGAGCGCCGCCCGGTGGACCGGGCCGGCGGCGCAGTTGCGCGCTGCTACACAGCGCAATGTCTGTGCCACTCGGCCGGGGCCGGAGGGGGTTTGCCAGACGGTGGTTTTCCACGCACGTCACCCGGGTTTCCCCCGCCAGCTGTGCCACGCTTGCACAGTCAGGTGTGTCATGCCGGATGTGCCAGGCCGGGTATTCCGGCGTGGCGCTGCGCCACACTGGCTCAGGCCGTGAGCCCGGGCCAGCCTGGTGACACCCAGCGCCGCCCGGCCTTGTCCACGAGCAGCAGTTCGACCGACCATTCCCGTGCCAGCGTGACGGCCCGCCGCGGCCCGGCCATGAAGGCGACCTTGGTGAAGGCGTCCGCCAGCGCGCCTTCGCGGGCCAGCACCGCCACCTCGGCCACTTCGGGTGGCAAATCGCCGCTGCGCGGGTCCAGGATGTGGTGGTGGCGAAAGTCCGGCGGGAAGCAGCTGGGGTTGTCGGCCGAGGTGGCCAGGCAGGCCTCCTGCAGATCCAGCCCATTGATCCAGGCCGCGGCATCGCGCGGGTCGGCCAACGCCAGGTGCCAGGGCTGGCCGGCAGGGTTGCGGCCACGGCCGGCCCACTCGCCACCATCGACCAGCGCCTGCGTGATGCCGTGCTGCTGCAGCAGGGTTGCGGGGGCATCGGCGCCGTGGCACGGGCCAGGCCGGAGGCCAGGGCACTGGCGCCGGCGCCCAGCGCGCCGCAGGAATTGGTGACGGCGCATGTCAAGCTCCTCCTGGCGCGCCGGCGCGATGTTGTCGCCCACCACCTGTTCGCGGCGGTGCGGTGAATACGGTGGCGCCTTGCCCGGAATGGCGGTGAAGGCCAGGTGCTCGAAACCGGGGATCACGAAGCTGGCGCAATGCTGCTCACCGCTGACCGCAACCATGTGCACAGGGAGCAGTTGCAGTTCCACTGCGGGAACCCGCCGCCCGCGCCGGAGCCGAGCACAAGGATTTTCATGAGGGGCCATGGCCAGGTGTGGAGGTGGCGACGGCATCAGCGCAGCGATGTGCATCGTGATTTCGAAGCCGAAGCGCAGGTCTCCGCAGGCGGGGGTGGTCCAGGCCATGGGATGTCTCCATCTGCAAAGCCCGTGCCGAAACACCCGGGATCAGGCCGGGCCGGGGGTTATCCTCGGAAAGCAGCCCAGGCCACGCCTCTGCGGCGCCAGGACCGCGGGGTTGCCAGGGACCGCGGCAGCGCGGCAGGCGGCGGGGCGGCCAGGCGGCTGCGCGCCCGGCTGTGTCACTCTGGGACAGGCCCATGACACGCCGGCTGCGCCTGGCACAGGGTAGACCCGCGGCTGCGGGTGCCCGGGGCTGAGACGCTCAGCCTCTCAGCCCTTCTGGCCCAGGCGCAGCTTGCGGTAGATGGTGTTGCGGCTGATGCCCAGCTGCTTGGCGGCCAGCGAGATGTTGCCCTGGGCGGCGTCCACCGCGGCACGGATCAGGTCGATCTCGGCCTCGACCAGGGTGCGCGCAGCCGCGGGGCCGGCAGCGGGCAAGCTCAGCTCGCGTGAGGGCGCGGCGGGCGGCAACTCGCGCGGGGCGCTCGCGGGTGCCCAGGCTACCGCGATGGCTGGCGCCGAGGGCAGCGCCTCAACCAGCCCATGCGCGCCCGCACGGAGCTCGCTGCTGCGCATGCGCCGGATGTCGTCCAGGAAGTCGTCGGACAGGTGGTCCTCGGTGATCTGCGTTTCCCCGGCCGCCATCACTGCCGCCGTGCGCAGCACCGTGGCCAGTTGCCGCACATTGCCCGGCCAGTGGTAGCGGTTGAACAGCGCGATGACCGAGGGGCTGAGCGCCAGCGAGCCGGCCACGCCCAGCGACATCAGGATGCGCTGCGCGACCACCGTCAGGTCGCTGCGGTCGCGCAGCGCCGGCAGCCGCACGACCAGCCCGTCGAGGCGGTAGTAGAGGTCCTGACGGAAGCTGCTTTGTTCGATCATGGCCCGCAGGTCCCGGTGCGTGGCGCTGACCACCGCAATGTCCACCGGGATGGACCTCTGGCTGCCCAGCGGCGTCACGCAGCGCTCCTGCAGCACCCGCAGCAGGTGGGCCTGCAGGCCCAGCGGCATGTCGCCGATCTCGTCGAGGAACAGCGTGCCGCCGTTGGCCTGCAGGATGCGGCCGGTTGCCCCCTTGCGACGCGCGCCGGTGAAGGCCCCTTCCTCGTAACCGAACAGCTCGGCCTCGATCAGCGTCTCGGGGATGGAGGCGCAGTTGACCGCCACGAAGGGCTGGCGCGCGCGCTCGGAGTCCTGGTGCACGGCGCGGGCCAGCAGCTCCTTGCCGGTGCCGGTCTCGCCGAGGATCATCAGCGGGATGTCGCGGTTCAGGATGCGCTGGACCTTGCGCGCCACGGCCTCGAACTGCGCGTCGCCGGTGCTCAGGTAGTGCAGCCCGGACATGCGGGATTCGGCCACCGGACGCGTGGCCGCACCGGCGGATTCGCCGGCGGGGACGGCCCGCATTTCCGGCACGGTCGTCAGGCCCCCGGGCAGGCCGGTGATGCGCTGCAAGGACCCGCTGGCCCGCGGACTCAGGTGCACCAGCCGGCCGTTGGCCAGGTGCAGGCGCATCGGCTGAGCCAGCGGTGCGCGCAGGTGGTCGATCAAGGCCCCGACGTTGGTGTTGAGCAGGCTCACCAAGCTGTGCATGCGCACGGCGGCGCTGCTCATGTCGAGCAGGTCCAGCGCGCTGCGATTGGCCCCCAGGATGCGGCCATCGCCGCCCACCACCAGGATGCCCTCCAGCAAGGTCCCGATGAATTCGGGCCGGATGTGGAAGTGCAAACGCAGTCGGTCGCCGCTGTCGTCCGTCAGCCAGTGGTTCTCGATCATGCGGGCCGACATCCTCACCAGGCCCATGGTGTGCTGGTGGTACACACGCTGGTCTCCGGTGACGTCCAGCACGCCCAGCATGTTGCCGCGCGGGTCGAAGATCGGCGCGGCGGAACAGGTCATGAAACTGTTGACGTGCATGAAGTGCTCGCCGGCGTGGACCAGGGTGGGCAACTCGTCCACCAGGGCGGTGCCAATGGCATTGGTGCCCTTGGACTGCTCGGCCCAGTTCACGCCCGGCGCCAGCGCCACCTTGTTGGCCCGGGCCAGGAATTCGTCGTCGCCCACGGTATGCAGGATGGTGCCCTGCGCGTCGGTCAGCACGATCATGCTGCCGGTGTTGACGATCTGCTCCAGCAGCATCTCCATCACCGGCGCGGCATGGCTGGACAGCCGCAGGTTGCGCTCGCGCGCGATGTTCAGGTCGCCGCGCAGCAAGGGCTCGAAATCCGGCCGCTCCACCCGGGTCAAGCCCAGGGCTGCACAGCGCAAATGGGATTGCTCGATCAGCTCTGTCCGGGCCGGCAGGTTCTCCTGGGGCACGGCCACCGGGGAGGTCCAGGCGCCAGCGCGAGGTCCCGTCCCGTTGGCCTCTGAGTCAGCCACAGACATCGTCATCCAGTTCTCCTCCCGCGCTCACGCGCAGGTTGTCTCCGTGAGATCTCGCGGGTCAACCCTGATGCATGTGCCACCCGGGGTGCCCGCGACTGTTCATTCCTGCAACAGGCTCCGATGGCCGGCTTCAGGCTGACAGCAGCCTTGCCAGCCTCCCCGCTCGCAGGCGGGCCGGTTGATTGGAGCAGAAGCATCTGCAAGAGGGAATTGACGCAACAACTGTTCCCACGTGAAGCATTTCCCGGTGGCACATGGTTTGCGTTGAAGACGCGCATCCGGCCTCGAACCAAGAACAAGGAGACACACCATGAACCGCCCATCATCCCGCGACAGGCTCGGCCGCTGGGCCCGTCGAAGCATGCTGCTGTGCAGCATCGCCAGCGCCGCCGCCTGGGCCCACGGCGACGTGACGCCACAACCGGTGGACACCACCGGCCTGCCCAATCTGGGCGAAGCCTGGCGGAGTGAAAACCCGTTCAGCGGCAATGAGGTCGCGGTGCGCATCGGCACCTCGGGCTTCAACCAGAACTGCGCCCGCTGTCACGGGCTGGAGGCCATCTCGGGCGGCATTGCGCCCGACCTGCGCCGGCTGGACAACGACTGCGTGGGCATGCAGGGCGCCGAGCTGCGCAAGTCCTGCAAGGCCGAGATGGACGACTACTTCATGACCACCGTGCGCCATGGCCGCAGCCGCAATGGCGCGGTCTACATGCCGCCCTTCGAGGGCGTGCTGAGCCAGGAGGCGCTGTGGACCATCAAGACCTACCTGGAAACCCGGCGCGAAAAACCCCTGCCCTGATGCTGGAGGAGATTCCCATGAGAGACGCTCCCTGGACCCGCCGCGCGCTGCTGCGCGGCCTCGCTGCCACGGCCGCTGCCACGGCCCTCGCCACGCCGATGTGGCCCGCCTCGGCGACCACGCTCGCACAGGTGCGAGAACGCGGCACCCTCAGGTTCGCGATCTACAAGGACATGCCGCCGTTCCATGTGGACGGCCGCGGCATTGACGTGGACCTGGCCCAGGCGCTGGCCGATGCCTTGCAGGTGAAGCTCGCGCTGATGCCGTTCTACGCTGACGACAACATGAACGACGACCTGCGCAACATGGTCTGGAAGGGTCATTACCTGGGCTACGGCCCGGCCGACGTGTTGCTGCATGTGCCGGTGGACGCCCCGTTGATGGAAGCCAATCCGCAAGTGCTTTTGTTCGGCCCCTATTGCCGGGAGCGCGTGGCCATCGCCCGCCGCCTGCAGGCCCTGCCGCGGCTGGACACGCTGGAACCGCTGACCGGACAAGCTGTGGCGGTGCAGGGCCAGTCGCTGGCCGGCTGGCTCTTGATCGGCGCCAACGACGGCATGCTGAGGGAGTCCCTGCACACGCAGTGGAAGGACGGCACCGAGGCGGCCCAGGCGCTGCTGCGCGGTGAGGTGGTGGCGGCCGCCGGCCTGGCCTCGGAGCTGGAGACGGTGATCCGGAACGACCCGCGCTACGCCATCACCCCGTTGCCCATGCCGCGCGCGCCGCGTGACGGCTGGGCGGTGGGTCTGGCCGTCAAACGCGACAGTATGGACCTGGCTCAGGCCCTGACCCAGGCGCTCACCGCGTTGGGCCAGGCCGGCCAGCTGCGCGAGATCTTCGCCAGGCAACACCTGGAATGGCATGCAGCCTGAAGCCCAGCCCGCGGGCCTGGGTCAGTGCGCCGGTTTCTTGGCGTCTTTGGCAGGCTTGGCGTCCTTGCCGTCTTTCCCGGCTTCGCTGGCAGCAGGCTTGCTGTCGTCGGCAGCGTCATCGCCTTCGGGCGGCTTGGGCTTCTTCTCTTCCGGCTTGATCACCGGCACCACCGGTTCGATCTTGTTTTCGCGCATGTAGTCGTCCATCTCCCGCCAGCCGGCGTAGATGGACGCCTTTTCGGCCTTCTTGTTCAGCGTGTAGCAGTCTTCGATGGCGCGGCCAGCGTGGCGGCAGGCCGCACCAATGGCCTTGCCCTCGGCGGACTTCTTCTCGGCAACGACGGTGGCGGACTCGATGCCCAACTGGTCGCAGCCGGCCAGCAGGCTGGCAAGGACAAGGGTAGACACAAGGATGCGGCGCATCCCTGGTCTATCGGCCCGCATCACCGCGGGCTTGAGCCTGCGATGGCCCGATCTGGCGCCGGAAAGCGGGTCTTCTCAGCGTCCCGCGGCCATGGCGAGCAGGCGCTCGACACGCTCCTCGGTCGAAGGATGGGTCGAGAACAGCCCGCGCAGGCCGCCGGCGGAGAGCGGGTTCATGATCATCATCTGCGCGGTTTCCGGGTGGCGCTCGGTGGTTTCCAGCGGCAGGCCTTGCGCTGCGCGGTGGATCTTCTGCAGCGCGGACGCCAGGGCCTGCGGGTCGCCGGAGATCTGCGCGCCACCGCGGTCGGCCTCGAACTCGCGCGAGCGGCTGATGGCCATCTGGATCAGGCTGGCAGCCAGCGGCGCGAGCAGCATCACCAGAATCGAGACGATGGGATTGACCGAGCGGCCTTCACTGTCGCGCCCGCCAAAGAACATCGCGAAATTGGCCAGCATGCTGATGGCGCCGGCCATGGTCGCGCTGATGGTCGAGATCAGGATGTCGCGATGCTTCACGTGCGCCAGCTCGTGCGCCATCACGCCGCGCAACTCGCGCTCGCTGAGCACGCGCAGGATGCCGGTGGTCGCGGCCACCGCGGCGTGTTGCGGGTTGCGGCCGGTGGCAAAGGCATTGGGCGCGTCCTCCTGGATCAGGTAGACCCGCGGCATCGGCAGCTCAGCCCTGGCCGCGAGCTCGCGCACCAGGCGGTAGAACTGCGGCGCGGTGGTTTCGTCGACTTCCTGCGCGTTGTACATGCGCAGGACCATCTTGTCGGAGAACCAGTAGCTGAAGAAATTCATCCCCAGCGCAATCACCAGCGCCAGCACCATGCCTTGCTGGCCGCCCAGCAGCCGGCCAATGATCATGAACAGCGCGGTGATGGCCGCCATCAGCACAGCGGTCTTCATCAGGTTGAACATGGCGAACTTTCCTTCCAGCATCGAAACACACGCGCCAACAGGCGGCGCGACCGACGCGGCCCCATGACCGTGTCGCTGGATCAGATGGCGGCGGACCGCCGAAGTTCAACCGTTGCGCCGGTTCACTCGGGCAACGGCAGGGTCTGTCCGACCTGGCCAGGCTTGGCCTGCAGCAGCGCCGCGACCGGCAAGCGCTTACCGCCAGGCCGCTGGACCTGCCGCAGGGCCAGCGCGCCTTCGCCGCAGGCGATGCGCAATTCGTCGCCCGCTGCCAGGACCTGGCCGGGCTGCACGCCAGCTGGTGCCGGTCGCAACTCGGCCTGCCAGAGCTTCACGAGCTCGCCGTCCCAGACAAAGCTGGCGCCCGGGAACGGGTCAAACGCACGCACCCGGCGCTCGATCAACGCGGCCGGCAGCCGCCAGTCGATCGCGCTTTCGGCCTTGTCGATCTTGTGTGCGTAGGTGATTCCGTCTTCCGGCTGCCGCGTGGCTGGCAGCGGCTCGCCGCGCTGCAGGGTTTGCAGCGCCTGCACGATCAGCTCGCCCCCTTGCGCGGCCAGGCGGTCGTGCAGCGTGGTGGTGCGGTCGCCTGCCTGAATGGGCTGTTCGCCGATCAGCAGCATGTCGCCGGTGTCCAGGCCGGCGTCCATCTGCATGATGGTGATGCCGGTGCACGCATCGCCGGCCTCGATGGCGCGATGAATCGGGGCAGCGCCGCGCCAGCGGGGCAGCAGCGAGGCATGGATGTTCAGGCAGCCCAGGCGCGGCAGGTCCAGGACCCAGGTCGGCAGGATCAGACCGTAGGCAGCGACGATCATCACGTCGGGCGCTGCGGCCAGCAAGGCTTCGCGCGCCGCAGCGGCGTCTTCCGGGTACTTGCCGTCCAGCCGCAAGCTGCGCGGCTGGCTGACCGCCACGCCGTGCTGAAGCGCCAGCGCCTTGACCGGCGAGGCCTGCAGCTTCATGCCGCGGCCGGCCGGGCGGTCTGGCTGGCTCATCACCAGCGGCACTTCGAAGCCGGCGGCCAGCAAGGCCTGCAGTGCCACCGCGGCGAATTCGGGCGTGCCGGCGAACACCAGTTTCAGCGGATGCGGAGCCGAGGCGTCCTGAGAAGACGAAGAATCACCCATGCGCGTCGATTCCGGCGCGCTCAACGGGATTTGGCGTCGTCGCGCGTCTTTTTCAGCATCTTGGTCTTGATGCGGCCTTGCTTGAGCGGGCTCAGGTATTCGACGAACACCTTGCCGGCCAGGTGATCCATTTCATGCTGCACACAGACCGCCGTCAGTCCGTCCGCATCGAATTCGTAGGGCTGGCCGTCACGGCCCAACGCACGCACGGTGACCCTGGCGTGCCGGGGCACCTCGTCATAGATCGTGGGCACGGAGAGGCAACCTTCCTCGCCGACGGTCATCTCGTCGCTGAGCTTCAGCAGCTCCGGGTTGATCAGCACCAGCGGCTGGTCGCGGCCCTCGGAGGTGTCCATCACGATCACGCGGCGGTGCACGTCGACCTGGGTCGCGGCCAGGCCAACACCTTCGGCCTCGTACATCGTGGCCAGCATGTCGTCGACCAGTTGCCGGACTTCGGCGTCCACCGCCAGCACCGGTTCGGCCACCTTGTGCAGGCGGGGATCGGGATATCGAAGAATCGGAAGCAGGGCCATGGTGTCGAAAAGGATGGGAATCGATCTGTCAGCGGTGCGCGAAAAAAGGAGCAAGCGCACTCGCCATTGTTGACCCTGCGCAACGTGCGGTTTCACAACACAGCTGTTTCAGCCTGTTTCGTTAAACCGATTTCATTGCGGCATCAAGGGTTTAGGGGCAGAATTTGCCGGAGTTTCTAGCATTGCCCGCCGGTGGTCATGCGACGGGTGGGCTTCCAGCGCCCGGCCGCCGTCAACCGGAATTGTTGCACTGTCACAAATTTCCGGCTCATCGTCCGGGAGTCTCCATCCATGAGCCGTCTGTCATTCCACTGCCTGCCCCCATTGTTCTTCGCCCTGGCCGGCTCACTGACTGCCTCGGGCGCCTTTGCGGTGGACTACCCCATCACCCCAGGCCAGCGCAGCACTGCGCAGCAGGTGGCCCAGGCCGGTGTGCCGCTGTCCGAGCTGTCGCCCAATGCGCCTGACAGCTACACCATCAAGAAGGGCGACACGCTCTGGGACATCTCCAAGCTGTTCCTGAAGAGCCCGTGGCGCTGGCCCGAGCTCTGGGGCATGAACATGGAGCAGATCCACAACCCGCACCTCATCTACCCGGGTCAGGTGCTGTTCCTGGACAAGTCCAATGGCCGCGCGCGGCTGACGCTGGGCCGCCCGGTGGGCAACGAGGAAAAGCTGTCGCCGCGGGTGCGTTCCGAGCCGCTGATCACCGACGCGATCTCCTCGGTGCCCATGCACCTGATCGGCCCGTTCCTGAACGACGCGGTGGTCTTCGAGACCAACCAGTTGGAACTGTCGCCGCAAATCGTTGCCACCCAGGAAGGCCGCGTGCTGCTTTCGCGCGGTGAAACCGCCTATGTCAAGGGTGACGTGGATGCCGCCCGCAACTGGCAGCTGTTCCGCGAACCCAAGCCGCTGACCGATCCAGAAACCGGCGAGATCCTGGGCTTCGAGGCTCGCCATGTCGGCACCGCAGAGCTGATCGCCAAGCCCGATGTGAGCTCGCTCACCAGCGCCGACGAGATCGCGCCATCGGTCTTCCGCATCAACACGCTGCGCGAAGAAGCCAATGTCGGCGACCACCTGGCGCCGCTGCCCCCGCGCGACACCAGCCCGTTTGCACCGCACGCCCCGTCCAATGGCCTGAAGGGCAGGATCATTGCCGTCTATGGGGATGGCCTGAACGCCGGCCAGAACCAGATCGTGTCGCTGAACCGCGGCCTGCGCGATGGCGTCGAGCGCGGCCATGTGCTGGCGCTTTGGCGCGCCGGCACCCGGCGCCCGGACCCGACCGACAAGAGCAAGATGCTGGTGTTGCCCGACGAGCGCCACGGCCTGCTGTTCGTCTTCCGCGTCTTCGAGCGCGTGTCCTACGCGCTGATCCTGCAAGTGCAGGATCCCGTGCACTCTGGCGACAAGTTCACCCAGCCCTGAGCCCGCAACGACAGGCCGCACTGGCCTGCCGCGATGCGCGCGCCCGCAGCGCCGGCTCCGCCGCCATGAGCACCACGAAGCTGCCCGAGGCTGAAGCCCGAGCCTGGCTGCTGCTGGTGCACACGCCGGGCGCTGGCGGTGAATCGGTTCGCCGCCTGCTGTCCGCGTTTGGCTCGCCACAGGCCGTGCTGGCAGCGCCTCGCAGCGCCTGGCATGAAGTGGCCGGCGCGGCTTGCGCCCAGGCCCTGTCCGCGCCCAATGGCGACACACTGGCACTGGTCGACCGCACGCTGGCCTGGCTGGCCGAGGCGCCGGGCCAGCGCCATTTGCTGACGCTGGGCGACCCCGTTTATCCGGCACCGCTGCTGCAGACCGTCGACCCGCCAGCGCTGCTGTACGCCGTGGGTGACCTGGACCGGCTGCAATACCCGGCGCTGGCCATCGTGGGCAGCCGGGACGCCACGCCGCACGGCTTGGAACACGCACGCCGCTTCGCCGACACCGCCAGCAAGGCCGGCATCTGCGTGGTCTCCGGCCTCGCGCTGGGCATTGACGGTGCGGCGCACGAAGGCGCGCTGGACGGCATGGGCGGCACCATCGCAGTGGTGGGCACCGGGCTGGACCTGATGTACCCGCGCCGCCACCTGGCGCTGGCGCGCAAGATCGCCGAACAAGGCCTGATCCTCAGCGAGTTTGCGCTGGGCACGCCGTCGCTGCCGGCCAATTTCCCGCGCCGCAACCGCATCATTGCCGGACTGGCCCAGGGCACGCTGGTGGTCGAGGCCACGCTGCATTCCGGCTCGCTGATCACCGCCAAGCTGGCACTGGATGCCGGCCGCGAAGTCATGGCCCTGCCCGGCGCCATCGGTTCGGCCCAGTCGCGCGGTTGCCATCAGCTGATCAAGGATGGTGCGGCGTTGATCGAGTCGCCGCAGGAGTTGCTCGAACTACTGGGCTGGGCCGCGCCGACACCGCCGCCCGAAGGCAGCCGGCCGCGCGTGCGTCGCGGCAGCGCGCACCCGGTGCGCACCACGGGTGCAGTCGCCTGGAATCCGCAGACGCCCAAGCCCAAAGCGCAGGCCCCAGCGCCTCGGCCTGACAAGGAAGACCCGCTGCTGACTGCCATGGGGCACGAGGCAGCGACGGTGGACGCACTGGTCGCCCGCACCGGTTGGCCTGCCGACCGGCTGCTGGCCAGGCTGCTCGAGCTGGAGCTGGACGGCCTGGTCGTGCGGCTGCCCGGCGGGCTGCTGCAGCGCCGCGCGACGACCTGAAACAGGCCCCACGCGGTGCGCCAAACACCCGGCTGGCAGGCCGGCTTCTTTGCACCAGTGTGTCAAGCGCAAACAGGTATAGTCAGTTCATGTTCGATGTTCTGGTCTACCTGTACGAAAACTACTGGCGGCCCGATGCCTGCCCGGATCACGACCAGTTGACGCGAAAGCTGTCGGCTGTCGGGTTCGAGTCCGACGAGATCCAGGAAGCTTTGAGCTGGCTGGATGGCCTGGCCGCCACTGCCGACAGCACCCAAAGTGCGCCGCAAAGTCCGCAAAGCCTGCGGGTCTACCTGCCGCGCGAACTGGACTTGCTGGGTGATGAATCGGTGGGATTCATCAGTTTTCTGGAATCGGCGGGGGTTTTGCCACCGCCCATGCGTGAACGCGTGATCGATCGGGCCACCGCCGTCGGCA
The DNA here is from genome assembly GCF_021043325.1 of Ideonella azotifigens. Classification (NCBI taxonomy): domain Bacteria; kingdom Pseudomonadati; phylum Pseudomonadota; class Betaproteobacteria; order Burkholderiales; family Sphaerotilaceae; genus Ideonella; species Ideonella azotifigens. Next base: position 346,845 of record NZ_JAJNKD010000001.1, on the reverse strand, counting down.
GCCCGCTGACGCTGGATGACCTGAAGATCATCGTGCTGATGGTGTTCTGGAGCCAGGGCGAAGAACCCGACGCGCTGATCCTGGACGAACTCTTCGTCGCGCCGGAAGACCGGCTGATCCACTGACCCCGGCCCCACGAACCTACACAAGACAAAGCCCGGCATGCCGGGCTTTGGTGCTTTCAGGCGGCAGGTTTCACGCGTCGGCCATCAGGCGAGAGGGATCGGCACTGAGCTTGCGCAGCGCGTCGCGCGTCGCCGAAATCGTCAGCGACTCGTCCTGCACCGGCACCAGCAAGCCCGCCTGCAGGAAAGCCGCCAGCCGGGTTTTCTGGAACAACACGCAACGCCCTTGCGAACCGACAAACAAAGACAGCTGCTTGTGCATGCCCTGCCACGACAGCCGAACCGTTTCGCGGCGGCCACGCAACTCCAGCGTGTAGGCGCTGCCCGGCTGCAGTTGCGCCGCAGCGGCCAGCATCGACGGCCCAGGCATCGAGCCGCCTTCGGAGACGATTTCAAGCCCCTCGTTGCGGTGGTTGGCCTCGTCCAGCACCCAGGAATCGTCCAGCTCGAGATCGTCGTCCGGCATCAGTTCCTCGATCGTCGCCAGCCGCTGCTTCAGGTGTTCGAGCTGTTCCGGGCTGACTGACGTGGCGCGTGCGCTGAAGGCCGCCGTGAGGGCCAGATTCAGTGCCTTGACGGCATCTTCCTGCTTGCGCGCATCCAGGCCCGCGGCGTTCATGCCACGCCGGATCACGCCCAGCAGCGGTGGCAGCCGGCGAATGACCTCGGCGCGTTCCTCGCGCGTGGTCTTGGAGCCCGCCGCCCACATCAGGTCGGCTGCAGCGTCGCGCACCGTCTTCACCTCGTGGCTGTGCGGGCCGTGCCGCACCGCGGTGGTCGCCAGCACGTCGGCCCAGATGTGGAACAGGAAGTCGCGCACGCCCTCCTGCACCGGCAGCTCGTTGAGCATCTTGCGCAACTCGATCGTGTACTGGATCGCCAGCGTCTCGCGTTGCTCGATCTGCTGCGCCAGCGACACGCCGGCCTTGGTCGCATCGTTGCGCTCGCTGAAATAGCGCTCCAGGAATTTCTCGAATTCGCTCAGCACGGCCTGGAACACACGCCGGCCCGTGTCGGGGAAAGCCTCGACGACCTGCACCACGCGGCGGATCTCGGCTTCCAGCGGCGTGCCGATGACCTCCGCATCGCCCTCGAAACCCATCACGCAGGCGCCCAGGCGGTCGATCAGCCGGCGCGCCGGGTGGTCGGCACCGGAGAAGAAATCGGGTTCGGCCAGCGCCACCCGCAGCACCGGCATCTGCAGCCGGGCAAACCAGATGCGCAGCAGCGCGGGAATGCGCTCGTCGGTCAGGATGCTCTGGAACAGCAGCGCCACCAACTCGACCGTGGCCCGCTCTTCCGGCGTGGCCGCGGCCTGCTTGAGCGTCTGCTGGCGCTCACGAAGCTCGGCCACAAGTTGGGCCGGCGAGGCCAGCAATTCGCCGCTGGGACCCACACCGCCAGCCGCCTGCTGCGCCTCGACCTGGGCCACCACGCGGATCTGCGCCTGGGCCATGGCTTGTGACAGCTGCTGCGACGGGCCACGGCCGGGCGCCTGGTCTCGGAAACCGGGCAGGTGGCGCTCAAGGATGTCGCTGAACTGGCCCAGCACGGCTTCAGCGCGCTGCAACGCCCCGCCACCGGCCTGGCGAGTCATCATGCGGGTTTCGTCGTCCAGCCCGCCGCTCATGCCGGTGGAGGCACCCGTGTGGTAACCGGTGCTGTAACCCCCGATGCCGCCGACACCGCCGCCCGCGCGCCCGGGGCCGCCCGGCCCGCCAGGGCCGGTTGCAATGCCGCCCGCACCCGGTGGGGTCGCACCACCCGGACCGGTGGTCCAGCCGCCCTGCCCGCCCTGTCCTTCGGCCATTTCGCCGCCGGGCCCATCCTGGCCAGGGGCGCCGGCAACACCGGTTCGATAGCCCGCAGCCTGTGGCCGCATGGACAAACCGGGTCCACCCGCACCGCCGCGCGCCACCGCGCCGCCTTGCGGCTGGCCACCCTGGGCACGCTGGCCGGATGGGTGCTGGCCGCCCTGGCCGCTACCTTGCGACAGCGAAGCCGGCATGACCCGGCTGATGTTGGGGCCCAGTGGCTGGGGTTCGCTCCAGCCGGAGCTGTCGGACTGGGTGCTGGGTCCGGACGTGGTGGAAGGTGCGCCGCTGGTGGTGTCCAGCGGCGTGGGGCTGGTGCTGGTGCCGTCGGAGCGGCGGATGAAGGGTCGCAGGTCGACGCGGGGCAGCACGCCACGTTCAATCAACCACTGATTGGTCGCGTGAAAGGCTTTTTCGACGTGCTCGGAACAGGCCTTGTGCAGCACGTTCTCCAGCATGCGCCAGCTCTCCAGCGTCAGCCCGGCTTCCAGCCAGGCCTTCAGCATGCCGCGCGCCACGACTTGCGGGCGGAACAGGTCGTCGTCGTCCAGGTCGCTCTGGCCGGACAGATCGGTCAGCCGCGCGCGCAGGTCGGCAAATTCCCAGGTCGTGCGGTCCAGCACGGCCAGCGTGAGCCGGGAGATCAGGATGTTGCGCTGGATGGTCGCGTCGTCGACCAGTTGCAGCCCGCCGCCGCCAGCAAAGGCGCCAGCGAACTCGGCCAGCGTGGTGTGCGGTGCTTCCGGCAAGAGCTTGGCGCGAAGCGTGCTGGCGACCAGCGGCAACCACTGGCTGCCATTGCGCATCAGGTCCTGCAGCGTGTCCTGGCGCAGCTGCATCACCGCGCGCTCGGCAGTCTGGTCCAGCAGCACATGCGCCTCGGCGATCGCAGCCTCACGCAGCGGCTGCAAGTCCTTCAAGACCTGGTCGGCAAAGAAATGCCGGGCCTGGTCTATCGTGGGGGCGCCGGCAACTGCGTCAGGCATGAATCCGTATCTGTTCGAGTGGACTTTCCACTCTACACCACCGCTCCGCTGTTCGGATCGTTCGGATCACCTTCCTTGGCCGCCGAGAACTTGATCAAGTCCTCTCGCTTGACGCCCAGCCACATCGCAATGGCCGCGGCGACGAACACCGACGAATAGATGCCGAACAGGATGCCGATGGTCAGCGCAATCGCGAAGTAGTGCAGCGTGGGGCCACCAAACACCAGCATCGACAGCACCATCATTTCGGTACAACCGTGGGTGATGATGGTGCGGCTCATCGTCGACGTGATCGCGTGGTCGATCACCTCGTGGGTGCTCATCTTGCGGTACTTGCGGAAGGCCTCGCGGATCCGGTCGAAGATGACCACCGACTCGTTCACCGAGTAGCCCAGCACCGCCAGCACCGCCGCCAGCACCGAGAGCGAGAACTCCCACTGGAAGAAGGCGAAGAAGCCCAGGATGATGACCACGTCGTGCAGGTTGGCGATGATCGCGGCGACCGCGAACTTCCACTCGAAGCGGATCGCAAGATAGGCCATGATGCCCAGCACGACGAAGATCAGCGCCTTGCCGCCGTCCCAGGCCAGCTCTTCGCCGACCGACGGGCCGACGAACTCGGTGCGCGAGAGCTTCAGCGGCTCGGCACCGGCCACTTCGCAAGCCTTGCGGCTCACCTGCTCGCCTTGTGGCGTGGTGTATTGGCGGTCAGCCACCTGGCCGGATTCAGCGTGGCACAGCTCGGCAAACACGTTGCTGGCCATGTCGGCAGCCTTGGTGGTCTTGCTGACCGGCAGGCGGATCATCACGTCATGCGAGGTGCCGAAATTCTGCACCTGCACTTCGCCAAAACCCATCTTCTCGACCACCTCGCGGGTGCGGGCCAGGTCGGCGGCCTGGGTGTAGGCCACCTCCAGCACTGTGCCGCCGGTGAACTCGTTGGAGAAGTGCAGGCCGCGCGTGACCAGGAAGAACACGGCGGCGACGAAGGTCAGCGCCGAGATAGCGTTGAACACCAGCGCATGCCGCATGAACGGGATGTCGCGCCGGATACGGAAGAATTCCATGGCAGAACCTCTGGGAGAACGTTGCTTGCGGGGCTGCGGCAGAAGCCTGTCAGCTGGCGTCGGAGGGTTGGACCTCGGTCGATGTCGAGGCGCCAGCGGCACCCGCCGGGCGCCAGATCTGGCCGATGGAAACCGACTTGAGCTTCTTCTGGCGGCCGTACCAGAGGTTCACCAGGCCACGCGAGAACATCACCGCGGAGAACATCGAGGTCACGATGCCCAGGCAGTGCACCACCGCAAAGCCGCGCACCGGGCCGGAACCGAAGGCCAGCAGCGCAACGCCGGCGATCAGCGTCGTGATGTTGGAGTCCAGGATGGTGGCAAACGCACGCTCGTAGCCGGCGTGGATCGCCGCCTGCGGCGAGCTGCCATTGCGCAATTCCTCGCGCACCCGCTCGTTGATCAGCACGTTGGCGTCGATGGCCATGCCCAGCGCCAGCGCAATGGCGGCAATGCCGGGCAGCGTCAGCGTGGCCTGCATCATCGACAGCATGGCCACCAGCATCAGCAGGTTGAAGGCCAAGGCCAGCGTGGAGAACACGCCGAACAGCAGGTAGTACAGGCACATGAACACGGCGATCGCCGCGAAGCCATAGGTCAGGCTGTGGAAGCCCTTGGCAATGTTGTCGGCGCCCAGGCTGGGGCCGATGGTGCGTTCTTCGATGATTTCCATCGGCGCGGCCAGCGAGCCAGCGCGCAGCAGCAGCGCGGTGTCGGTGGCTTCCTGGGTTGTCATGCTGCCCGAGATCTGGAAGCTGGCACCCAGCTCGCCGCGGATCACCGGCGCGGTGATGACCTCGCCCTTGCCCTTCTCGAACAGCAGGATGGCCATGCGCTTGCCGACGTTGTCGCGCGAGATGTCGCGCATGATGCGCGTGCCCTTGGCATCGACCTTCAGGTGCACGGCCGGCTGCTGGTGGTCGTCGAAGCCGGGTTGCGCGTCGGCCAGGTTGTCGCCGGTGAGGATGACCTGGCGCTTGACGATCAGCGGGCGCCCCCCACGCTCGACGTAGCGCTCGGTGCCAAACGGCACCGGCCCGCTGCCGGTGGCCGCCGCAGCGGCTTCGGCGCTGTCGTCGACCATGCGCAGTTCCAGCGTCGCGGTGCGGCCGATGATGTCCTTGGCCTTGGCGGTGTCCTGCACGCCAGGCAGTTGCACGACGACCCGGTCCAGCCCCTGCTGCTGGATCACCGGCTCGGCCACGCCGAGTTCGTTGACCCGGTTGTGCAGCGTGGTGATGTTCTGCTTGAGCGCAGCCTGCTGCACCTTGATGGCCTCGGCGGGCTTGAGCGCGCCGCTCAGCGACAGGTCACCATTCGCGCCGGCCTGTGGCGTCCACTGCACATCGGGCAGGCTGTCGCTCAGCAGGCCCAGCGCGGTGCTGCGGGTGGCCTCGTCGCGGAAGTTGACGGTGACCGTGTTGCCATCGCGCGAGATGCCGGAATGGCGCACATTCTTGTCGCGCAGCAGCGTGCGGATGTCACCGGTCAGCGATTCGGCCTTCTTGGTCAGCGCCGCCTTCATGTCGACCTGCATCAGGAAGTGCACGCCCCCCTGCAGGTCCAGGCCCAGGTTCATCGGCAGCGCATGCAGGCTCGCCAGCCACTGCGGCGAGCGCGACACCAGGTTCAGCGCAACGATGTACGACGGATCAGCCGGATCGGCGTTCAGCGCCTTGCCGATCACGTCCTTGGCCTTGAGCTGCGCATCCGTGTCGGCCAGGCGCGCGCGCACCGAGTTGCCTTCCAGCTGCACGTAGTCGGGCTTCAGCCCGGCGGCGTCCAGCGCCTGCTGCACCCGGCCAACCAGCGAGCCGTCGACCTTGACAACGACCTTGCCGCTGGAAACCTGCACCGCTGGCGACTGGCCGAACAGGTTGGGCAGCGTGTAGACCAGGCCGATGACCAGCGCGAACGCCAGCAGCACGTATTTCCACAGAGGGTAGCGATTCATGGGCAGTTCGCGGGCTGGGACACAGCCCGCGCCATGTGACGACGGCCCGCCAAGGCGGGCCGACCGGATTCAGAAGGCAAAGAAACGAAAAGGCGGACGCCAGCGGCGCAGCTTATTTCATCGAACCCTTGGGCAGCACCTGCACGACGGTGTGGCGCTGCACCTGGACTTCCACATCCTTGGCGATCTCGACAAACAGGATGCTTTCAGAGACCTTGCTGATGCGGCCCAGCAGCCCGCCGCCGATGACGACTTCATCGCCCTTGGCCAGCGCCTCGATCATGGCCTTCAGCTCCTTCTGGCGCTTCATCTGTGGCCGGATCATGATGAAGTACATCACCACGAAAATGCCGACCATCGGCAGGAACTGGACCAGACCGGACATGCCGCCAGCGGCCTGGGCAAGAGAAACAGAAGAGATCGACACGTGAATTCCTTGTGGGAGAGTGTGGTCGCCGCGAGGCGGCCACGCAAAAGGCCCGCGGCACCGACCAGAGTCTTGCTCGAAGACCCGGGGCGCACGGCAACCGCCGATTGTAGGACCCGCTAGGACCCTTGCCCCGACGACAGGTTCAAGCCCGCCTGGATGGCCTGCACCGGCTCGTGGACATGGGCTGCATGGGCCGGTCCACCATGCACCGCCCGCAGGTGGCCGCCGGCCTTGTTGCCCTGCACAGGTGCCACTTCGCGCGCGGCCGATTCCAGCCCGGACAGGATGCCGCACTGCGCCGCCGCCGAAGCACCGCTGCACTGCTCGCGCAAGGCCTTCAGCTGCTTTTCCAGTTGGCGCAGCTCGCGGATGCGCTGGCTGACATGGCCGATGTGCGCGTCCAGCAGCTGGTTCACGTCATGGCAGTCGCCGCCGGGCGCGTCCTTGAAGCGCAGCAACTGCCGCACCTCGTCCAGCGACATGTCCAGCCCGCGGCAGTGGCGAATGAACTGCAGCCGCGCCAGATGCTCCGGCAGGTAGACCCGGAAATTGCCCTCGGTGCGCGCAGGCGCCGGCAGCAGCCCTTGCCGCTCGTAGTAGCGGATGGTCTCCACCGGCGTGGCAGCCGCCTCGGCCAGAACGCCAATCTTCATCTTCGTGACCCTCAAGTCTGGGTGCGGCAATTCTAGGCAGCCAGGCCGCTTCTCCCTGCTGGCGGCAGCGGCTTGACTCTGGAGTGGCTACAGGCTTTCCAATCCGGCCAACGCTCTGGAAACCGCCATGTCCACCCACACCGCCCGGCCGCACGACCACGACCACGACCACGATCACGCGCCAGCGCCCGCCGCGTCCTGTGGTGGCTGCTGCGCCCACGAAGCAGCGCCTTTGCGAGCAGCCACCGCCGCCGCGCCGGGTCAGTTGCTGCTGCGCATCCCGGACATGGATTGCCCCGTCGAGGAAAACCAGATCCGCGCGGCGCTGGCCACGTTTGGCGCCATCGAGCAGCTGAAGTTCGACCTGCCGGCGCGGGCGCTGGCGATCTCAGTTCCGGCCGAGGCCTGGCCCGGCGTGGTCTCTGCCATCCAGGCCGCGGGCTTCGCCACCGAAACCCTGTCCGCCCCATTGCCTGCCGACACCGGCCGACAGGCCCTGCGGCGCGAGACGCTGCGCCTGGTCGCCGCATTGGTGATTGCGGCCGGCGCCGAGTTGCTGGACCTGCTCGCACCCGCCACGCCCATCCTGCAGGCGCTGGGCATGGGCCTGGCCGCCTTGGCCATTGCGCTGGCGGGCTTCAGCGTGCTGCGCAAGGGCCTGGCCGCCTGGCGCCGGCTGCAGCTGAACATCAGCGCACTGATGACGGTGGCAGTGCTGGGCGCGTTTGCGATTGGCGCCTGGCCCGAGGCGGCGATGGTGATGGCGCTGTATTCACTGGCCGAGCTGATCGAGGCGCGGGCGGTGGACCGGGCCCGCGGCGCGATCCAGAACCTGATGGCGCTCACCCCCGAAGAAGCCGAGGTGCGCCAGCCCGATGGCAGCTGGCAACGTCGGGCGCTGGCCCAGGTCGCCATTGGCGCGGTGCTGCGCGTGAAGCCGGGCGAGCGCCTGCCGCTGGACGGCGTGGTGCTGAGCGGCCAGGGCGCGGTGGACCAGGCCGCCATCACCGGCGAAAGCGTGCCGGTGGACAAGGCGCCGGGCGACACCGTCTTCGCCGGCACCGTGAACCAGGGCAGCGCACTGGAGATCCGCAGCACCCAGCCGGCGACCGACACGCTGCTGGCCCGCATCATCCGCGCGGTTGAACACGCCCAGGGCCAGCGCGCGCCAACCCAGCGCCTGGTCGACCGGCTTGCGGCGGTCTACACGCCCGCCGTGTTCGCCATTGCCGCGGCCGTCGCGCTGGGCATGCCACTGCTGCTGGACACGCCCTGGCTGCAGGCAGCCTACAAGGCGCTGGTGCTGCTGGTCATCGCCTGCCCATGCGCGCTGGTGATCTCCACGCCGGTCACCGTCGTCAGCGGCCTGGCCGCCGCCGCGCGGCGCGGCATCCTGATCAAGGGTGGCGTGCACCTGGAGCAGGCCCGGCTGCTGCGCAGCGTGGCGCTGGACAAGACCGGCACGCTGACACGCGGCGAGCCGAAGCTGGTCGCGCAACAGGTGTTTGGCAGTGACGAGGCTGTGGTGCTGGGCTGGGCCCGCAGCCTGGCGGCGCGCTCGGACCATCCGGTCTCCCGCGCCATTGCCGCCGGCCTGGCGCAGGCCAGCACGGCCGAAGTGGAAGGCTTCAGCGCCGCGCCGGGGCGTGGCGTGCAAGCCAGCATCGCAGGTCAAACGCTGCGGCTTGGCAATGCGCGCTGGATGCGGGAAGCGGGCCTGCTGACACCGGCCGTCGAGGCCGCGATGCAGGCCCACGAACAAGCCGGCCGCAGCGTCACGCTGCTGGCCGATGCACGGACAGTGCGCGCCCTGCTGGCGGTGGCCGACACGGTCAAAGCCCATGCGGCCGAAGCCGTGGCCGAGCTGAAGGCGCTGGGGGTGACGCCGGTGATGCTGAGCGGCGACAACGCGGCCACGGCGCAGGCCATTGCCGCGGGTGTCGGCATTCAGGACGTGCGCGCCCCCTTGCTGCCCGAGGACAAGTTGAAGGCGATCGAAGCCTTGCAGGCACAGGGGCCGGTGGCAATGGTCGGCGACGGCATCAACGACGCGCCGGCCCTGGCCCGTGCCAGCCTGGGCTTTGCGATGGGCGGCGCCGGCACGGACGTCGCCATCGAGGCGGCCGACGTGGTCATCATGAACGACGACCTGCGGCGCGTGCCCGAGATGCTGCGGCTGTCGCGCCGCACGCATGCCGTGCTGTGTCAGAACATCGCGCTGGCGCTGGGCATCAAGGCGGTGTTCCTGGCGCTGGCAGTGGCCGGCCAGGCGACCATGTGGATGGCGGTGTTCGCTGACATGGGCGCCAGCCTGCTGGTGGTCGGCAACGGGCTGCGGCTGCTGCGCTTCGGGCGCTGAACGGCGCTCAGGCCTCGGCCGGCGGCGCATCCGCGCCATGGCCGGCGTGCCAGTACGCGGCCGCGCGGATCGCGTGCTTGTCGTGGCCTTTTTCGTCGACCAGCAAGCGGCGCAGTTCGGCCATGAGGCCGCCTTCGCCGCCGCCCCACACGTAGCCTTCGCCAGCCGGCAGCGCCCACGCGCGGATGGCAGCCAAGCAGGCCTCAGCATCGTCCACCCATTGCACGTCCAGCTGCGCCGCGCTGCTCAGCGGCCGGCGGTCGGCTTCGGGCACCTGGCCGATCACCGTCACGCGGGTGCCGGCTGGCAGTTCTTCAAGGCGGCGGCAGATCGCCGGCAGCGCGGTTTCGTCGCCCACCAGCAAATGCCAGGCGTAGTCCACCGGCACCAGGAAAGAGCCCCGCGGGCCGCCGATGCGCACGTGCTGGCCCACGGCGGCCTGCTCAGCCCAGGTGGCGGCTGGGCCGTCGCCATGCAGCGCGAATTCCAGCGTCAGCTCGCCACTTGCGGCGTCGAAGCGAGGCGTGTAGTCGCGCCGGGCTTCTTCGCCGTTGGCCTGGGCGATGAACAGCTTGATGTGGTCGTCGAAGGCCGGGCTGGTGAAGTCCTCCAGCGGCCCCTTGAACACCACGGCGCGCATGTGCGGCGTGATGTCAGAAACACGCACCACTTCCAGCTCGCGGAATTTCAGCTCATGCCGCACACGCTGCACGCGCTTGGCGGATGGATTCGGATCGGCAACATCAGTGCGCATGGTCAGGCGGTTTGAATTGATTGACAATGTCATCCATCATGCGCAAATCAATTGACAATGTCAACCAAAAGGCTTTGAGCACCGCAAGCCCGAAAGAGGCTCTCGGCGAAGAGCTGATGGAGCTGGTGCACACTGTGATGCACCAGCTGCGCTCGGCCCAGTACCAGGCGCTGCGCGACAGCGAAGCCCTGTCGAAGCTGACCCACCTGGAGAGCAAGGTGCTGGGCTTTTTCGGCAGGCGGCCGGGCAGCACGCAGAGCGACCTGGCACAGCACAGCGGCCGCGACAAGGCCCAGCTGGCTCGCATGATCAAGGGCCTGCGCGACCGCGGCCTGCTGGCGGCCGAAGCCGATCCGCAGGACCGCCGCCACCAGCACCTGCGCCTGACGCCTGCCGCCGAAGCGCTGATGGAAAGTCTCGATGCGCAAGGCCGCACCCTTGGCCGCCAGGCCGTGACCGGGCTGTCAGCCGCCGAGCAGGCTCAGCTGCTGAGCCTGATGCGGCGCGTGCACGACAACTTGCAGGCCGAAGGCGGCGACGTCGCGTGAACGCGACCTCACGGCTTGCAAGGCTTTCAGCGCCGGCAGACAATCTGGCCATCATGAAGATTACTCACGCCATCCAGGCAGCCCCCACTGCCGCCTTGCTCGCCCTCTGACAGCGACTGGATCGCGTACGGAAGGCGCCCTGCCTTCCGTGTGCCCAAGACACGACCCGGCAGGCCCCGTCCTCCCGGGTTGTTTTGTTTTCCGGGCCTGATTTTTCTTCTCTCACTCCTGCCATGCGCACCTACGACAAGCTGATTGCGACGATTCCCGCCCGCCGGAGCGTGGGCTTCGTTTCGCCGCGCCTGCGCTTCGGCTGCAGCAGCTTCTTCCTCCTCTCGCGCTAGCCCAGTTGGCAATGTCTTCATTGCCGGGCTGGCGCACCAGTCACCCGGCGGTCCGTCCGCGCAGCATTGCGCACGGGCCGGAAAGCATTGTCATGAACACCACCTTCAGGAACCTCCGCAACATCGGCGTCATCGCCCACGTGGACGCAGGCAAGACCACGACCACCGAACGCATCCTGTTCTACACCGGCGAGCACCACCGCATCGGCACAGTGGACGCCGGCAACACGCGCATGGACTTCGATCCGCAGGAGCGCCAGCGCGGCATCACCATCCACAGCGCGGCGGTCACCGTGCACTGGCACGGCACGCAGATCAACCTGATCGACACGCCGGGCCACATCGACTTCAACATCGAGGTCAAGCGCTCGCTGCGCGTGCTCGATGGCGCAGTCGTGGTGTTCGACGGCGTGGCCGGCGTGGAGCCGCAGACGGAGACCAACTGGCGCCTGGCGGACCAGTACCGCGTGCCGCGCATCGCGTTTGTCAACAAGCTCGACCGCACCGGCGCAGACTTTGCGCGCGTGGTCGAGATGATGGCCACGCGCCTGGGCGTGCGCGCGCTGCCGCTGCAGTTGCCGATCGGCACGGAAGGCGATTTCCGCGGCGTGGTGGACCTGCTGACGATGCGGGCGCTGCTGTGGGACCGCGACGATGCAAGCCAGCCGCCGCGCGATGCCGAGATCCCGGTCAATCTGTTGCAGGAGGCCGCGCGCCAACGCGCGAAGCTGATCGAAGCCATCGTCGAGCATGACGATGCGCTGCTGGCTGCCTGGCTGCAAGGCGACGAGCTGCCGCTGGCGGACCTTCGGGCCGGCCTGCGGCGCGCAACGCTGTGCAATGCCCTGGTGCCGGTGCTGGCTGGCTCGGCCTTCCGCAACCGCGGGGTCGAGCCCTTGCTGGATGCCGTTGTGGACTATCTGCCGCGACCGGGCGAAGCCCTGGCCGAACAGCCCGAAGCCGATCCGCAAGGGCCGCTCGCAGCGCTCGCGTTCAAGGTGGCGACGGACGATCACGGCACGATGGTCTTTGTGCGGCTGTACCGCGGCCGGCTGCGGCGTGGCGACATGGTCTTCAACAGCAGCACCGGCCGCAGCGAGCGTGTCTCGCGCTTGTACGAGGTGCATGCCGATCAGCGCGTGGAGAAGGACGAACTGGTGGCCGGCGACATCGCCGGCATCGTGGGCCTGAAGGACACGTTGACCGGCCACACGCTGAGCGACCGGGCACATGCGCTGCAACTGGAGTCCATCGACGTGGCCGAGCCTGTCATCGACCTGGCACTGGAACCGCAATGCCAGGCCGACAGCCAGGGCCTGCTGCGCGCACTGCAGATCCTGCAGCGCGAGGACCCCAGTCTGCGCGTGCGGCAGGACGCCGAGTCGGGTCAGACCATCCTGTCCGGCATGGGCGAGTTGCAGCTGGAAGTGGCGGTGGAAACGCTGCGCAGCCGGCATGGCGTGAACGTCTCGGTTGGTCGGCCGCAAGTGGCCTATCGCGAGACCATCACGCGCGAAGTGGAAGCGCATCACCTGCACCGCAAGCAGAGCGGCGGCCCGGGCCAGTTTGCCGAGCTGACGCTGCGCTTTGTGCCGCTGGCGCGCGGCGAAGGCTTCCGCTTCGAGCAGCAGGTGGTGGGCGGCGCGATCCCGCGCGAGTTCATCCCGGCCGTTGAGCAAGGCATTCGCCGCGCGGCGCTGTCAGGCGTGCTCGCCGGCATGCCGGTGGTGGACTTCAGCGCCACGCTGGTGGACGGCCGCGCTCACGTGCGCGACTCGTCGGCCCTGGCCTTCGAGCTGGCGGCGGCCGCGGCCTTCCGCGAGGCGATGGCCAAGGCCGATCCGCAGTTGCTGGAGCCGGTGATGGCCGTCGAAGTGCTGACGCCACTGGACCATCTGGGCGACGTGATCGGTGATCTGCACCGCCGGCGCGGCACGGTGCTGGGGCAGGAGGCACGCGGGGTGACCGCCGTAGCAGTGCAGGCGCAAGCGCCGCTGCAGGCCATGTTCGGCTACATCAGCCAGTTGCGAGCGCTGACCGCAGGGCGCGCCTCGTTCTCGATGCAGCACGCGCATTACGCCGCTGCACCTGAAGCGGCGCTGGCCCTCGCGGCCTGACGCAAGAAGGGGCGACCTCTAACGAGACCGCCCAACTTTTTGACGCTTGCGGGCAGCCTTCTCGGCAACCCGCGCAGCCAGCGAAAAAGGCCTGCATCGAATCAGCGATGCAGGCCCTTTCAAGGCCCTTGGTTGCGGGGGGCACGCAACTTGAGCAACAGACTGATCCGCTTAACGTGCGTCGTCTGACTCGACCATGCCCCTAGGTTCTTGAACTACCGCTCGAAGTAGCCCCACACGCGGCCATAGGTTGGACCTTCGAGTGTCTCGGGGCTCGCATGCCATACGTCGCTGACTTTGCCGCACTTCGAACTCCAACCGGGCTTCGGGCTGAGTGTCTGACGGGCGATATGAGTGAACACACCGCCATCTCCAACGTACAGCACCACTTTGGTCTTGCCCTCGACGTGCGTTCCATCATTACATTTAACGTAGCCCTGAGAAGCGAGCATCAACTCGTATTTCTCAATCGCGTAACCCTCGCGAGCAACGGGCCAATACGTTAGTGGAAAATTGACAGGCGAAGGCTCCCACCACTTTTGATCATCCTCCATAGCCCAAGCGACACAGTTATAAAATTGGTCGATTGGACTGGTTACCTCCAGACTCTTCTTATTCTTCTTTAGATTAGGAAATACCCTCGATAGATCACTCGGACTTGAGTACTTCTCAGTCACAACATCCCCTGTTTCGTCCCCCATTGGATCCAGGCGGCCGCGAGTTCACGGAGATTACCTTCTGGCAAATCTTGCCCGACACGCTCCCCGGTCAAAACCCTGAGAGCGAGATACCAGGGGTTGCCGTTCATTTGCAAATCCCTCAGCATATGAGGCACGACTTTGGGGCCCAAGGAAATCACCTTCAGGTATTCCTCGCTGTGATGCAGATCAGCCAAGAGAGAGCTATATTGTTGGCGTTCAAACAGCGAGGCAGCTAGCTTTTGAAACTCCACCCCAATATTTCGCGAAATCGCCTTACTAACCCACCTAGAGTCCGCTGGCGCCTCGAAGACTTCTACACGTTTCTGCCGCTTGAACTGTGAAGCCCCGGGGGCCGAAGTCTTCTGCTTGCGCAACATTGGCACATCGGGACGATAGCTTACATAGCCAATTCCGAAATCGTGGGCACCGCCAGAACTATAGTCATCCACGATATTCCCCCTTATTTAATTTCAATTTTTGTAACCCCAGTCGCCTCAAGCATCTTAGACAAGGCCTTCTCCTTGTCTCTAGCACGATTCAGAATATCTGCAAGCTGCTCGATATCTTCCGCATCAATAGCGATGTGAAATTTTTTATCTTCACCGTTTTCAAAGCAATCCAATATCAAAGTCTGAATGATCGAATAGGCATCGACGTTCGAGACCTTGTCCGAGGCGAAGATCGGGCGGATATCCGAAATTATTCGAGCCTCTTGCAAAACCAATGGGCGCTCAAACACGAGCCCCGTTGCCTTTGCCCTCATTGCAATTCGTCGATTACCTAGCAAAGACAAAAGCCGGCTCTTGAGCAAAGAGATACTCTTCTTCGTCTTGAGAAGCTCACGCCCACGGTACGAAGCCAGTCCATCCTCAACTCCGGCGACAACCTCTGCAGGGGTGTATCCGTCCGATATGTAGGCGAAATACAACGGCATCACCGCATGGAGAATCTGAGTCGCTTCGTCGGCAGAGCACTGAGTCAAACGCGACGTAAGTTCGCTTATCGATTCATTGATCGAAACGAGCGCAGTGAGCTTCTCCATGCTCTGCACAAGATCTGCAAAATCCTCGTCAGAGATTGACGCCAACGCGGCCAAGCGCGGTACCACATCAGGCTTCAAGCTGAGACGCAAAGTCGATCTTGACTGTCTGGAGGCCATGTCTTCCCACAAAAATCGCTATTGGGGCCGGAGTGTATCCGTCACTGGCACAAGACGCTCCCGAAACTTGCCCGCATAGGGGACAAGCTGCAGCAGTTGCGGTGGGCGTCTTGCCGGCCTTGAGCCATCGGTTCAGGCTGCTGAGGATTAGCTTCGTGCGCTGCCCGCCGAGGTGGCTGCGAAGACGGTGCCAAGCGCGGTGGAGCTCGCAGGCGATGTGACCGCCACCTAACGCCGCATGCTGCTGCAACTTCGCGACGTGCTACTTTCGGATGATCTTGAACGCACGCGCGCACTGATCGCCGAGTTGCTTGGCCCAATCACCATTGTGCGTGACTACGAAGGAACGTGGGCTGAAACGGCGAAACCCGCCGATCGCCTGCGCTTGCAGGCAATGGGCGGGTCTCCAAAAGTGGTTGCGGGGGCAGGATTTGAACCTGCGACCTTTGGGTTATGAGCCCAACGAGCTACCAGGCTGCTCCACCCCGCGACTGAACTGAACACAAGCACCGCCTGGTAACGGCGCCTGTCGATCTATTTGGCTTTGCTGCGCAGCCCCAGAAGGCGTGTCGCGCAGCGAACCAAGATCCTGAAATTTTGGTTGCGGGGGCAGGATTTGAACCTGCGACCTTTGGGTTATGAGCCCAACGAGCTACCAGACTGCTCCACCCCGCGACTGAAGCTAGCATTCTATAACGAAATTGGGCTCAGAGTCCAGCTCCCTGCAGCGTTTTCTCAAAGTCCCGCGCCGACTGGAAACCGACCAGTCGCGCCGAGCCGATTTCCTCGCCTTGCGGGTTGAAGAAGATCGTGCCGGGCGGGCCGAACAGCTGGAAGCGCTTGAGCAGCGCCTTGTCGTCGGCACTGTTGGCCGTCACATCAGCCTTGAGGAGCAAGGCACCCGCGAGGCGGGCGCGCACTGCCGCGTCGCTGAAGGTGAAACGCTCCATCTCCTTGCAGGACACGCACCAGTCGGCATAGAAGTCCAGCATCACTGGGCGGCCAGCCGTCTTCAACGCCTGATCAAGCTCGGCCACGCTGCGAACGGGCTGGAACGGCAGACCCGCCTCGGCGGGCTGCTCAGCCGCGCCAGCTGCTCGTCCTGAAACGATGTGGGCCAGCGGCTGCAACGCATCGCGCCCGCCGGAGGCCGCGCCGATCAACAGCAGCACGCCGTAGACCAGCGCAGCCGCACCCGCGGCGCGCTGCAGCCAGACACGTGGCGCGGCGCTGTGCGGACTAGCGTCGAACGGCCGCAGCATGAAGCCTGTAACCAGCAACAAGGCCGCCCAGCCCACCAGCACCAGCGTCGGCGGCAGCACCGGCTGCACGATCCACAGCGCCACGGCCAGCAGCAGCAGACCAAAGAAGTGCTTGACCACGTTCATCCAGCTACCCGAGCGCGGCAGCCAAGCACCGGCGGAAGCGCCGAGGACCAGCAGCGGCGTGCTCATGCCCACCGCCAGCGCGAACAGCGCCGAGCCGGCAAGCAGCACGTCGTGCGTCTGGCTCAGGAACAGCAGCGTGCCGGCCAGCGGCGCGGTGACGCAGGGGCTGACGATCAGCGCCGACAGGCCGCCCATCAGGAATACGCCGAACAGCTTGCCACCCGGCAGGCTGCGCGACGCGCCGTCCAGCTTGCCAGCCAGGCCGCCGGGCAGGCGCAGTTCGTACACGTCGAACATCGACAGCGAGAAACCAGCCAGCAGCAAGCCGAACAGAACCAGCACCCACGGCTTTTGCAGCGCCGCGGCCAGGCCCTCGCCGGCCAAACCCGCCGCCACGCCCAGCGCGGTGTAGATCATCGCCATGCCCAGCGAATAGGCCAGCGCCAAGCCGAAGCCGCGTGCCCGCGAGGTCGCGCCACCGCCGGCGATGATGGACGACAGGATGGGCAGCATCGGCAGCACGCAAGGCGTGAAGGCGAGCAGCAGACCCATCAACCAGAAGGCGCCCCAGACGGCCCAGAGCGAGCCGCCTTGCAGCAGCGCCTGGACGCGGTTGCCTTCGCTGACGGGCGCGGCGGCGGCAGTCACAAGCGCGGCCGATGTTGCCGGCGCGGCACCCGGCGTTGCGGTCGCCGCAGCCTGCAGGTCGATGCCCTTCTTCGCGTCAGGTGCTGCGGAGCTGTTGGCACCGGCAGCATCCGGCACGGCGTCCACATCCGGCACGACCTGCACGCTGCCATCGCCACCAAAGCCTTTCAGCGCGACTTTCAGCGTCAAGGTTTGCGGCGGGTAGCAAAGGCCGGCTTCAGCGCAACCCTGGTAGACCACGCGCAGCGTGAACGGGCCACTGGCTTGCTTGACCGGCAGCTTGACCGAAAGGTCACCGTGGTAGGTTTCGACGTTCTTCTGGAAAGTCTGGTCGAACTTGACCTTGCCCTTGGGCAGGTCTGCCTCGCCCAGCGTGGCGCCGTCGGCCTCGAACTGGAAGTGCTCGCGGTACAGGTAGTAGCCGGAGGCCACTTTGAACAGCAGGCCGACGCTGCGATCGTCCGCTGCCTGCGCCGAGACGACAAAGGCCTGCGCCGGGTCCAGGAACTCCTGTTCGGCGTGGGCGGGGCGCATCAGGCTGACCAGCAGCAGTGCGAAGCACAGCGCCAGCCAGGGCAGCACGGAGAGGTTCAACCGGCGCGGCACGGGGCGTGCGGCACGGGAGGGCAAAAGCAACGAAGACGACATCATGGGCGAAGTGTGAGGGCTTCGACGAAGCGAGGTGCAGACAGGTGCTTGTGGCATCCGCCTGCAGCCGCACCGCGCGGTATCGGCACGGTTGCAGGGTAGATCCACCTTGCGACCGCGCCATGAAAAAAGGCCAGCAGATGCTGGCCCTTGTTCTCAGGACTGGGCGATGTGAACCGCCGCGTCGCTGAATGGCTTACGCCGCGGCTTCGGCCGTTTCGGCTTGCGCGTCGGGGCGGTCGACCAGCTCGACATAGGCCATCGGCGCGTTGTCGCCAACGCGGAAGCCCATCTTCAGGATGCGGGTGTAGCCGCCCGGACGGGTCTGGTAACGCGGGCCCAGCTCGTTGAACAGCTTGGTGACGATGTCACGGTCGCGCAGGCGGGCGAAGGCCAGGCGGCGATTGGCCACGGTGGCTTCCTTGGCCAGCGTGATCAGCGGCTCGACGACGCGACGCAGTTCCTTGGCCTTGGGCACGGTGGTCTTGATCGCTTCGTGTTCCAGCAGCGAGACGCACATGTTGCGCAGCATGGCTGCACGGTGTTCGCTGGTGCGGTTGAGTTTACGGAGACCGTTACGGTGACGCATGGTGCTTTTCCTTTCCTAGAGTATTGCCAGCAGCCGGATCAGGTACTGCCGGGGGCACCGGTGAGGGCATCATGACCTCACCATTCTTCAAAATATCAGCGCTTATCCAGGCCCTGGGGCGGCCAGTTTTCCAGGCGGGCGCCCAGAGTCAGGCCACGCGAAGCCAGCACTTCCTTGATTTCGTTCAAGGACTTGCGGCCCAGGTTCGGCGTCTTCAGCAGCTCGGTTTCGGTGCGCTGGATCAGGTCGCCGATGTAGTAGATGTTCTCGGCCTTCAGGCAGTTGGCCGAACGCACAGTCAGTTCGAGCTCGTCGACCGGGCGCAGCAGGATCGGATCGAACACCGCCGAGCTCTTCGCCGCTTGTTCGCCGAAGGTGGCGATCTCGCCGGCGTCCAGCTGTGCGAACACGGCCAGTTGCTCAACCAGGATCTTGGCCGATGCTCGGATCGCTTCCTCGGGCGAGATGGCGCCGTTGGTCTCAATCTCCATCACCAGCTTGTCCAGGTCGGTGCGCTGCTCGACGCGGGCGTTTTCGACCGCGTAGCTGACGCGCCGGACCGGCGAGAACGATGCGTCCAGCACGATGCGGCCGATCGACTTCGTCGGCTCATCGCCGTAGCGGCGCATGTTGCCGGGCACATAGCCGCGGCCCTTCTCGACCTTGATCTGCATGTCCAGCTTGCCACCGTGGGCCAGGTGGGCAATGACGTGCTCAGGGTTGACGATCTCGACGTCGTGCGGGGTCTGGATGTCGGCCGCGGTGACGGGGCCTTCACCTTCCTTGCGCAGGACAAGGGTCACTTCGTCACGGTTGTGCAGACGGAACACCACGCCTTTGAGGTTCAGCATGATGTGCACCACATCTTCCGCGACGCCATCGACCGTGGAGTACTCATGAAGCACGCCAGCGATCGTGACCTCGGTCGGTGCGTAACCCACCATCGACGACAGCAGCACGCGACGCAGCGCGTTGCCGAGCGTGTGACCATAACCACGCTCAAACGGCTCGAGCGTGACTTTGGCGCGGTGGCCGCCCAGCGGCTCCGCAACGATGGCTTTGGGTTTCAGCAGATTGGTTTGCATGTAAGTCCAGTTCCTCTCAATACCCTCGGCTCGTTACACCGATAAGGCTGACGGACCACGCCGGAAAGCGAAAAACCCGCAGCGGAACCGGCTTGCCGCAGCGGGGTGACTGCTGCGCGCCGGCAGGGCCGTGCGCGCAAGAAATCAGATCAGCGCGAATACAGTTCGACGATCAACGATTCGTTGATCTCGGCGCCGAATTCGTCGCGGTCAGGCGCCTTCTTGAAGGTGCCTTCGAGCTTGGTGGCATCCACCGCAACCCATGCCGGCAGGCCGATCGACTCGGCCAGCTTCAGCGAGTCGGTGACACGCAGTTGTTTCTTCGACTTTTCGCGAATGGCCACCACGTCGCCGGCCTTGACCTGGTACGACGGAATGTTCACGACAATGCCGTTGACCGTCAGCGCCTTGTGCGACACCAGTTGGCGCGCTTCAGCACGGGTCGAACCGAAGCCCATGCGGTACACCACATTGTCCAGGCGGGATTCCAGGATGGTCAGCAGGTTCGCACCGGTGCTGCCCTTGCGGCGGTCGGCTTCAGCGAAGTAGCGGCGGAACTGACGCTCCAGCACGCCATACATGCGCTTGACCTTCTGCTTTTCACGCAGTTGCAGACCGAAGTCCGAGGTGCGCTGACCCGAGGTACGGCCGTGCTGGCCGGGCTTGGTGTCGAACTTGGCCTTGTCGCTGATGGCGCGGCGAGCGCTCTTCAGGAAAAGGTCGGTGCCTTCGCGGCGAGACAGTTTCGCCTTGGGGCCGAGGTAACGTGCCACGTTTGTGTCCTTCAGTCGTTGTCTGACGCGACGCCCGTGGCCTGCGGCGTGACACTCCTGACGGAATGCGGCCGAAAAACCGTGGCTCGCGCGAGTCTGGCGGGTATTCTTTGAATTCGCTCAGACGGTGGGCTTACGGTGCCTGCGCGCTCGCTGGCAGATCTTGCAAAACCTGCAGACCCATCCAATTCGCGAAGCAGACCCCTGGAACCCAAACGGCCAGCGAGCGAAAGGCTTTTCAGCATTCCGCGCACCGGCGTTCGGGAAACTCTCGATTGTAGCAGGGCATGACGCCCTGCGCCAACTCAGATGCGGCGACGCTTTTGCGGGCGGCAGCCGTTGTGCGGAATCGGGGTGATGTCCGAGATCGAGTTGATCCGGATGCCCAGCGAAGCCAGCGCACGAACCGACGATTCACGGCCGGGGCCAGGGCCCTTGATCCGCACGTCCAGGTTCTTGATGCCCTGTTCCTGGGCAGCACGGCCGGCCGTTTCAGCAGCGACCTGGGCAGCGAACGGCGTCGACTTGCGCGAGCCCTTGAAGCCCTGGCCACCTGACGACGCCCACGACAGCGCGCCGCCTTGACGGTCGGTGATGGTGATGATGGTGTTGTTGAACGACGCGTGCACGTGCGCAATGCCGTCCGCGATGTTCTTGCGGATCTTCTTGCTCACGCGCCGAGCGGCGGTGCTGGCAGGGGACTTGGCCATGTCTTGTACTCTTCAGATGTTTCGGACGGCGCTTACTTCTTCAGCGCTGCGGCACCCTTGCGCGGGCCCTTGCGGGTGCGGGCGTTGGTGCGGGTGCGCTGACCGCGCATCGGCAGGCCGCGACGATGGCGGAAACCGCGGTAGCAGCCCAGGTCCATCAGGCGCTTGATGTTGATCGAGGTTTCGCGACGCAGGTCGCCCTCGATCGTCAGCTTGCCGACTTCTTCCCGGATCTTCTCCAGGTCGCCATCGGTCAGGTCCTTGATCTTCTTGGACAGGGGAATGCCGACCGCTTCGCAGATCTTCTGCGCCGTCGTACGGCCGATGCCGTAGATGTAGGTCAGGCCGATTTCCGCGTGCTTCTGCGGCGGAATGTTGATACCAGCAATACGTGCCATTGTGCTTCCTTAGCTTCGTGTCAGCGCTCGCGACTCAACCTTGCCGCTGCTTGTGGCGGGGGTCGGTGCAGATCACGCGAACCACGCCATTGCGGCGGATGATCTTGCAATTGCGGCACATCTTCTTGACTGATGCTGCGACTTTCATGATCTTCTCCTTGACCTTCTCAAACGCTCATTTCAGTTTCAACACGAAATGAGCGCGACTCAATTCGTACCCGGCACCCAGTTCAGGACGAGCTCAGCTCGACTTGAAGTTCGCCTTCTTCAGCAGCGATTCATACTGCTGGCTCATCACATACGACTGCACCTGGGCCCAGAAGTCCATCGTCACGACAACGATGATCAACAGGGACGTGCCACCGAAGTAGAACGGAACGTTGTACTTCAGGACCAGGAACTCAGGCAGCAGGCAGACCAGCGTGATGTAGATCGCGCCAGCCAGCGTCAACCTGGCGAGGATCTTGTCGATGTGCTTCGCGGTCTGCTCACCCGGGCGAATGCCAGGGATGAACGCGCCGCTCTTCTTCAGGTTGTCAGCAGTCTCGCGGCTGTTGAACACCAGTGCCGTGTAGAAGAAGCAGAAGAACACGATCATCGCGGCGAACAGCATCACATAGATCGGTTGACCCGGTGACAGCGCCGACGAGATGTCCTTCAGCCAGCGCACGCCTTCGCCGGTGGCAAACCAGCCCACCACCGTTGCCGGCAGCAGGATGATGGACGACGCAAAGATCGGCGGAATCACGCCCGACATGTTCAGCTTCAAGGGCAGGTGTGACGACTGGCCGCCGTAGACCTTGTTGCCGACCTGACGCTTGGCGTAGTTCACCAGGATCTTGCGCTGGCCCCGTTCCACGAACACCACGGCGAACGTCACGGCAATGACGATGGCAATGATGAACAGGCAGGCAATGATGCTCATCGATCCGGTGCGAACCAGTTCGAACAGGCCACCAATCGCATTGGGCAGGCCGGCAGCAATGCCGCCGAAGATCAGGATCGAGATCCCGTTGCCCAGGCCACGCTCGGTGATCTGCTCGCCCAGCCACATCACGAACATCGTGCCGGCCACCAGGCTGAACACGGTGGTGATGCGGAAGCCGAAGCCAGGATCCAGCACCAGGCCTTGCGAGCCTTCCAGCGCAAGGGCAATGCCCAGGGACTGGAAGATCGCCAGCACCAGGGTGCCGTAGCGCGTGTACTGGGTGATCTTGCGACGACCCGATTCACCTTCCTTCTTCAGCGCCTCCAGGCTCGGCACCACGTAGCTCATGAGCTGCATGATGATCGAGGCCGAGATGTACGGCGTGATGCCCAGCGCGAACACCGTGAACCGCGACAGCGCGCCACCCGAGAACATGTTGAACAGGTTCAGGATGCCGCCCTGCTGACCCTGGAACAAGGCCTGCAGTTGCTGCGGGTTGATGCCTGGCACGGGAATGTGCGCACCAATGCGATAGACGACCAGCGCCAGCAGCAGGAAGACCAGTCGACGACGCAGGTCGCCAAACTTGCCATTCTTGGCCAGCTGATTCGGTGAGGTTGCCACGGGCGTGGGTGTCCTAATCTGCCGTCAGACTTCAGGCCAGCTCGCCGCCGGCGGCTTCGATGATGGCCTTGGCGCCGGCGGTAGCGCCGATGCCCTTCAGGACCACCTTCTTGCTCAGCTCGCCCGACTTGATGACCTTCACGTTCTTCACGATCTGGGCCACCATGCCGCGCTGCTTGAGTGCCAGCAGGTCAACTTCAGCAAGGTCCAGCGCTTGCAGTTCACCCAGGGTGATTTCAGCGTTGTACTTCAGCAGGGCCGACTTGAAACCACGCTTGGGCAAGCGACGCTGCAGCGGCATCTGGCCGCCTTCGAAGCCAACCTTGTGGTAGCCGCCGGCACGCGACTTCTGACCCTTGTGACCGCGACCAGCGGTCTTGCCCAGACCGGAACCGATGCCACGGCCAACGCGGCGCTTGGCATGCTTGGCACCGCCAGCGGGCTTGATGGAATTGAGTTGCATGTTGCTTTTCCTCGTGGCGGGCGCTTAGAGCACCAGGACCAGGTAGGCGATTTTGTTGATCATGCCGCGCACCGAAGGAGTGTCCTCCAGCACGCTCTGGCTGTTCACGCGACGCAGGCCCAGGCCACGCACCGTGTCACGGTGCGATTGCTTGCAACCGATCGGGCTGCGCACCAGCTTGACCGTGAGGGTCTTTTTGGCTTCAGTCATTGAAGTTCTCCTCGGCGGTTCAGTTGAAGATTTCTTCAACTGTCTTGCCGCGCTTGGCAGCGATCGATGCCGGCGTGGTCGAGCGCTTCAGCGCGTCCAGCGTGGCACGGACCATGTTGTAGGCGTTCGAGGTGCCATGGCTCTTCGCGACGATGTCGGTGATGCCCAGCACTTCGAAAACGGCGCGCATCGGGCCACCAGCAATGATGCCGGTACCGGCGGGTGCCGGCATCATCATCACGCGGGCTGCGCCGTGTGCACCTTCGACCTTGTGGAAGATCGTGCCGTTCTTCAGTGCAACCTTGATCATGCCGCGGCGAGCAGATTCCATGGCCTTCTGCACCGAAACCGGCACTTCCTTGGCCTTGCCCTTGCCCATGCCAACGCGGCCATCGCCGTCGCCGACCACGGTCAGCGCCGCGAAACTGAGGGTGCGACCACCCTTGACCACCTTCGTGACGCGGTTCACCGCGATCATCTTTTCCTTCAGGCCGTCGTCATTGCCTTCGGTCTGCGCGCGGGGTTGAAACTTTGCCATTTCTGTATTCCTTTGCGATCAGAACTGCAGGCCGGCTTCGCGAGCTGCCTCGGCCAGCGCCTTGACGCGGCCGTGGTATGCGAAACCTGCGCGGTCGAAGGCAACCTTCTCGACGCCGGCGGCCTTGGCCTTCTCGGCGACGCGCTTGCCAACCAGCGCGGCAGCAGCGGCATTGCCACCATTGCCAGACAGTTCGGCCCGCAGGTCCTTTTCGACGGTGGACGCAGAAGCCAGCACCTTGGTGCCGTCGTCGGAAATGACGCTGGCGTAGATGTGCAGGTTGGTGCGGAAGACGGTCAGGCGCGCGACGCCTTGCTTGGCGATGCGCTCGCGCGTTTGACGCGAGCGACGCAGACGCTGTTCTTTTTTGGTCAGCATGGTGTCGCTCCTTACTTCTTCTTGGTCTCTTTGAGGACCACGCGCTCGTCGGCGTAGCGGATGCCCTTGCCCTTGTAGGGCTCCGGCGGCCGGAAGGCACGGACTTCAGCGGCGAGCTGACCGACGACCTGGCGGTCGGCGCCCTTGATCAGGATCTCGGTCGGGGTCGCGGTGGTCACGGTGATGCCGGCAGGCATGTCCTTGACCACGGGGTGCGAGAACCCGATCTGCAGATTCAGCTTCTGGCCTTGGGCCTGGGCACGGAAGCCCACGCCAACCAGCGTGAGCTTCTTCTCGAAGCCCTTGCTGACGCCGTTGACCATGTTGGCCAGCAGCGCACGCACGGTGCCGCTCATGGCATCGGCTTCAGCAGACTCGTCGGTTGGGCTGACCTTCAGCACACCAGCTTCGCTCTCGACCTTGACCAGCGCATGCGCCGGCCGCACCAGGGTGCCATTGGCACCCTTGACGGTGATCTGGTCGTCCACGATCTTGACGTCCACGCCTTGCGGGACGGTGATCGGCATTTTTCCAACGCGGGACATTGCTCGACTCCTTCCCTTTAGGCCACGTAGCAGAGCACTTCGCCGCCGACACCGGCTGCGCGCGCTTTGCGGTCGGTCATCACGCCCTGGGGCGTGGTCACGATGGCAACACCCAGGCCGTTCATGACCTGCGGAATGGCGTCACGGCCGCGGTAGATCCGCAGGCCAGGACGGCTGACTCGTTCGATGCGCTCGATGACCGGACGGCCAGCGTAGTACTTCAACGAGATTTCAAGTTCGCTCTTGCCGGTCTCACCCTTCAGGGCGAAGGCATCGATATAGCCCTCGTCCTTCAGCACCTGCGCGATCGCAACCTTGAGCTTGGAAGCCGGCATGACAACCGACGTCTTCTCAACGGCCTGCGCATTGCGGATGCGGGTCAGCATGTCGGCGATAGGATCACTCATGCTCATAGCTGTATTCTCCAGTTCGCCTTGATTACCAGCTGGCCTTGATCACGCCAGGAATGTCGCCCTTGAAGGCGAGCTCGCGGATCTTGCTACGGGCCAGGCCGAAGGTGCGGAACGTGCCACGGGGACGACCCGTGAGTTCGCAACGATTGCGCAGGCGGGTCGGGTAGGCGTTGCGCGGGAACTGCTGCAGTTCCAGACGTGCGGCGTAACGCTCTTCTTCCGACTTCTTTGCGTTGTCGATGATGGCCTTCAGCTCGGCGTACTTCTTCGCGTACTTGGCGACCAGCTTTTCACGCTTGTCTTCACGCTGCTTGAGGGAAGTTTTAGCCACGGGTCACCTCAGTTCTTGAACGGGAAGCGGAACGCGGCGAGCAGTGCCTTGCACTCATCGTCGGTCTTCGCGCTGGTCGTGAAGGAAATGTTCATCCCGCGGATCGCGTCGATCTTGTCGTACTCGATTTCCGGGAAGATGATCTGTTCCTTGACGCCGATGTTGTAGTTGCCGCGGCCATCGAACGAACGGCCGGAGATGCCACGGAAGTCACGCACACGCGGCAGGGCCACGGTGACGAAACGGTCCAGGAACTCGAACATCCGCGCGCCACGGAGCGTGACCATGCAGCCGATGGGCACCTGCTCACGGATCTTGAAGCCCGCGATGGCCTTCTTCGACTTCGTGACCACAGGCTTCTGGCCTGCGATCTTGGTCAGGTCGCCGACGGCGTGGTCCATGACCTTCTTGTCGGCCACGGCCTCGCTCACACCCATGTTCAGGGTGATCTTGGTCAGGCGCGGCACTTCCATCACCGACTTGTAGCCGAACTTGGCCATCATGTCGGGCACGACCTTCTCTTGGTAGAAGGCCTGCAGCCGGGCGACGATCGCCGCTTGTTGCGTTTGACTCATGCTGGATACCCGCCTTAAGCCTTGATCTCTTCGCCGCTGGACTTGAACACGCGGACCCGCTTGCCATCGGCGAGGGTCTTGATGCCCACGCGGTCAGCCTTGCCGGCAGCCGCATTCCAGATGGCAATGTTGGATTGGTGGATCGGCATGGTCTTGTCGATCACGCCGCCAGTCGTGCCCTTCATCGGGTTCGGCTTGGCGTGCTTCTTGACCATGTTGACGCCTTCGACGACCACACGGTCCTCGTCGACGCGCAGCGACACGGTGCCACGCTTGCCTTTGTCACGGCCGGTCAAGACCACGACCTGGTCGCCTTTGCGAATCTTGTTCATCGCGATTCCTTCAGTCTTGGCGAGATGCTCAGAGCACCTCAGGCGCCAGCGACACAATCTTCATGAAGCGCTCGGTGCGCAGTTCGCGCGTCACCGGGCCGAAGATGCGGGTGCCGATCGGCTCCAGCTTGGCATTGAGCAGCACGGCGGCATTGCCGTCGAACTTGACCAGCGAGCCGTCCTGGCGACGCACGCCCTTGGCGGTGCGCACGACCACAGCGCTGTAGACCTCGCCCTTTTTGACGCGGCCACGCGGCGCGGCTTCTTTGATGCTCACCTTGATGATGTCGCCGATACCGGCATAGCGACGCTTGGAGCCGCCCAGCACCTTGATGCACATGACGGACTTGGCGCCCGTGTTGTCCGCGACGTCAAGCCGCGATTGCATTTGGATCATGTCGATTCCCCAACTTGCTCCCGGCCCGCATCACCCCCTTGGCGATACATGAACGGTCAGTATTGGTCCCGTCTTGTTTGAAACTCAGCGAACGCTGGAACGCGCGCGCCTTGCATCAAGCAGCTTGGGCTGAAACCGGCCCGGGTCTCGCCACGAGTGGCCAACGGTGTTTGCGTTGGCGTACGAGCGGGCCCTAGACCGGCGAAGCTTTCAATTATGCACGAGGTGAAACGCGGGTGTCAACACCCCCGCTTCAGAAAGACCCTGGGGCTGCGCGTCCGCGCCCCAAAGCCTTGAGCAGGTCAGAGCGCCTTTGCCTGTGCCAGCAGTGTCTGGGCATCGCTGAGCTCGAACTTGCCTGGCGCCTCGACGTTCAGCGTCCTGACCACACCGTCGACGACCAGCATCGAGTAGCGCTGCGAGCGCACCCCCATGCCGCGCGCGGTCAGGTCCAGCGTCAGCCCGGTCGCGCGGGCGAAGTCGGCCGAGCCGTCGGCCATCATGCGCAGCTTGCCAGCTGTGTGCTGGTCGCGCGCCCAGGCGCCCATGACAAACGCGTCGTTGACCGACACGCACCAGATCTCGTCGACGCCAGCAGCGTGCAGCGCCTCTGCGTTCGCCACATAGCCGGGAACGTGCTGGGCCGAGCAGGTCGGCGTGAAGGCGCCGGGCAGCGCAAAGATGGCCAGGGTCTTGCCCGCAGCCAATTGCGCAACCTCGAAGGTGTTCGGGCCCAGGCTGCAGCCCTCGCCTTCGACTTCGAAGAATTCCTGCAGCTTGGTCGCCGGCAGGCGATCTCCAACTTTCAACATGATGCTTGTCCTTGCGGGATGAGGTAGAGACGGCGGCCGCCCAATGAAAAACGGCCGGACGCTGGAGTATTCCAGCATCCGGCCGCAATGCGAGATGCAAGGGGCTTGCACCCCTCGAACTCAGCGTGCGATCAGCTCACACGATCAGACCAGGCGGGCCTTCTCGATCAAGCGGGTCACGACCCAGTTCTTGGTCTTGGACATCGGACGCGTTTCCGCGATCTCGACCATGTCGCCCATGTGGTACTCGCCCTTTTCGTCATGGGCGTGGTACTTGCGCGAGCGGGCCACGATCTTGCCGTAGAGCTCATGCTTGACGCGACGCTCGACCAGGACCGTGATGGTCTTGGCGCGCTTGTCGCTGACCACACGGCCCACCAGGGTACGGGTGTTGGTGGTCTTGTCAGTCGTCGCCACGGCGACTTCTTGAGCTTGCGTCATTTCGTCGCTCCCTTCTTCTTTTCGGCCAGGACGGTCTTGGCACGAGCGATGTCGCGACGGGCCTCGCCCAACAGCGTGTGGTTGGTCAGCTGCTGGGTGCCCTTTTGCATGCGCAGGTTGAAGTGCGCACGCAGGAGGTCAGCGACCTCCTTCTCGAGCGCAGCCACGTCCTTGGCTCGCAGTTCAGATGCATTCATGATGAACTTTCCTCTCAGGCGCCGAGCATGCGGGCGACGAAGGTGCAACGCAGCGGCAGCTTTGCAGCAGCCAGCGTGAACGCTTCGCGAGCCAGCGCTTCAGGCACGCCGTTGATCTCGTAGAGCACCTTGCCGGGCTGGATTTCAGCCACGTAGTACTCCGGGTTGCCCTTGCCGTTACCCATCCGGACTTCGGCGGGCTTTTGCGAGATCGGCTTGTCCGGGAAGATGCGGATGAAGATCCGGCCACCGCGCTTGATGTGGCGCGAAATGGCACGGCGAGCCGCTTCGATCTGGCGGGCCGTCAGACGGCCACGCTCGGTCGCCTTCAGACCGAAGTCACCGAAGGACACGTTGGCACCGCGGGTGGCGACGCCAGTGTTGCGGCCCTTCTGCTCCTTGCGGTACTTGCGACGATTAGGTTGCAGCATGCTTATTCTCCTTTGCCTTCGCCACCGGCGGCAGGCGCGGCGACCTTGCGCACGCGCTTGACGGCGGGAGCGCCAGCACCACCGGCGGGGGCGCCGGCAGCTTCGGCAGGCCTGTCGCCAGCCGGACGCGGGGCGCCACGGTCGCCGCCCGGACGGCCACGGCCGGTCGGGGCACCCGGACGGGTGTTGCGACGCGGGCGGCGATCATCTTCAGCACCCGGAGGCGTGTTGATGGTCGGCGCTTCGCCATTGGCCAGGCGGTCACCGCGGTAGACCCAGACCTTGACGCCGATGACGCCGTAGGTGGTCTTGGCTTCCGAGAAACCGTAGTCAATGTCGGCCTTCAGGGTGTGCAGCGGCACACGGCCTTCGCGATACCACTCGCAACGAGCGATTTCGATGCCGTTCAGACGGCCGGACGACATGATCTTGATGCCCTGGGCGCCCAGGCGCATCGCGTTCTGCATCGCGCGCTTCATCGCGCGGCGGAACATGATGCGCTTTTCCAACTGCTGGGTGATCGAGTCGGCGATCAGCTGCGCATCGATTTCGGGCTTGCGCACCTCCTCGATGTTCACTGCCACCGGCACGCCCAGGCGGCGGGTCAGTTCGGCCTTCAGGTTCTCGATGTCTTCACCCTTCTTGCCGATCACCACGCCCGGACGGGCGGAGTAGATCGTGATGCGGGCGTTCTTCGCAGGACGCTCGATCAGGATGCGAGACACGGCGGCATTCTTCAGCCGGGCCTTCAGGAATTCACGAACCTGCAGGTCTTCGGCCAGCATGCCGGCGAAGTTGCGGTTGTTTGCATACCAGCGCGACGCCCATGCACGGGTGACGGGGAGCCGGAAGCCGGTCGGGTGGATTTTTTGTCCCATGGTCTTCCTTGGCTTAGTTGCCCACGGTCACGTAGATGTGGCAAGTGCCCTTGCTGATGCGATTTCCACGGCCCTTTGCGCGGGCCGAGAAACGCTTCAGCGTGGTGCCTTGCTCCACGTAGATCGAGGTGACCTTCAGTTCGTCGATGTCCGCGCCGTCGTTGTGCTCGGCGTTGGCGATGGCGCTCTCGAGTGCCTTCTTGACGATCCCGGCGGCCTTCTTCTGGGTGAACGCCAGAATGTTGAGCGCTTGATCGACTTTCTTGCCGCGAATCAGGTCGGCGACAAGCCGGCCCTTGTCGGCCGACAGTCGCACGCCACGGACGATTGCTTTCGTTTCCATCGTCGTGTCCTTTACTTCTTGGCCTTTTTGTCCGCAGGGTGACCCTTGAACGTACGGGTCAGTGCGAACTCGCCCAGCTTGTGGCCGACCATCTGGTCGCTCACATACACGGGCACATGCTGCTTGCCGTTGTGCACGGCAATCGTCAGGCCAATGAAGTCGGGCAGGATCGTCGAACGGCGCGACCAGGTCTTGATCGGCTTCTTGTCCTTCACGGCGACGGCTTTTTCAGCCTTGGCCAGAAGGTGGTGGTCCACAAAGGGACCCTTCTTGAGTGAACGTGCCATGGTCCAGCCCTTACTTCTTGCGACGCGAGACGATGAACGTCTGCGTGCGCTTGTTGTTGCGAGTGCGGTAGCCCTTGGTCAGGGTGTTCCACGGCGACACGGGAGCCTGGCCCTCGCCGGTACGGCCTTCGCCGCCACCGTGCGGGTGGTCCACCGGGTTCATGGCAGTACCACGAACGGTCGGACGGATGCCCTTCCAACGGATCGCACCAGCCTTGCCGTACTGGCGCAGGTTGTGCTCTTCGTTGCTGACTTCACCGATGGTGGCGCGGCACTCGATGTGGATCTTGCGGACTTCACCCGAACGCAGCCGAAGCTGGGCGTAGGTGCCTTCGCGCGCCATCAAGGTCACCGAGGTGCCGGCCGAACGCGCAATCTGCGCGCCCTTGCCAGGCATCATTTCGATGCAATGGATGGTCGAACCCACCGGGATGTTGCGGATCGGCAGCGTGTTGCCAGCCTTGATCGGCGCTTCCGAGCCGCTCATGATGGTGGCACCGACTTCAAGACCGCGCGGGGCGATGATGTAGCGGCGCTCGCCATCGGCGTAGCACACCAGCGCAATGTGGGCGGTGCGGTTCGGGTCGTACTCGATGCGTTCGACCTTGGCCGGAATGCCGTCCTTGTTGCGCTTGAAGTCGACCACGCGGTAGTGGTGCTTGTGACCACCGCCCTTGTGGCGAACCGTGATGTGACCGTTGTTGTTGCGGCCGGAGTTCTGCTTCTGGGGTTCCAGCAGCGAAGCTTCCGGCGCGCCCTTGTGCAGGTGCTTGTGAACGACCTTGACGACGGCGCGACGGCCGGCGGAGGTCGGTTTGACTTTGACGACTGCCATGATTTACGCGGCCTCCCCGGAGAAGTTGAGCTCCTGGCCGGCCTTCAGCGAGACATACGCCTTCTTGACGTGGTCGCGACGGCCCATGTTCTTGCCAAAGCGCTTGGCCTTGCCCTTGACGTTGACGACAGCCACGGCTTCGACATCGACCTTGAACAGCAGCTCGACCGCGGCCTTGATTTCAGGCTTGGTGGCGTCGCGCAGGACCTTGAACAGGACCTGGTTGTGCTTCTCGGCGACCATGGTGGCCTTTTCCGAGATCACCGGCGCAACCAGCACCTGGGCCAGGCGGCCTTCATTGAATTTACCGATGACGGGGTTGATGCGGCTCATGCGAACATCTCCTTGAGCTGCTCGATCGCGGCCTTGGTCACCAGCACCTTCTTGTAGAAGACCAGTGACAGCGGATCGGCGTAGCGCGGCTCGACGACCAGCACATTGGCCAGGTTGCGCGAAGCCAGGAACAGGTTGTCGTCGATCTGGTCGGAGATGACCATCACCGAGCTCAGGCCCATGGCCTTGAACTTGGCAGCCAGTTCCTTGGTCTTCGGCGAGTCGACAGCCAGCGAATCCACCACGGCCAGGCGGCCGTCGCGGGCCAACTGAGACAGGATCGCAGCCATGCCGGCGCGATACATCTTCTTGTTGACCTTCTGGGTGAAGTTCTCGTCCGGGCTGTTCGGGAAGGTGCGACCACCCCCGCGCCACAGCGGCGAGGACGTCATACCAGCACGAGCGCGGCCGGTGCCCTTTTGGCGGAACGGCTTCTTGGTCGAGTGGTGAACCGCTTCGCGGTTCTTCTGGGCACGGGTGCCTTGACGCGCATTGGCCTGGAAGGCCACGACGATCTGGTGCACCAGGGCTTCGTTGTAATCACGGGCGAACACGGTGTCGGGCGCGTCCACCTTGGACGTGGCCTGACCTTGTTCGTTCAGGAGCTCGAGTTGCATCAGTTGGCTCCCTTCTTGGCCTTCGCCTTGACGGCAGGACGCACGACCACGTGGCCGTTCTTGGCGCCCGGCACCGCACCGCGGACCAGCAGCAGCTGGCGCGCTTCATCGATGCGGATGACGTCGAGGTTCTGGGTCGTGACGGTTTCGTCGCCCATGTGGCCGGACATCTTCTTGCCCGGGAACACGCGGCCCGGATCCTGCGCCATCGAGATCGAACCCGGCACGTTGTGCGAACGGCTGTTGCCGTGCGACGCGCGCTGCGAGCCGAAGTTGTGGCGCTTGATGGTGCCCTCGAAGCCCTTGCCGATGGAGGTGCCCTGCACGTCGACCTTTTCGCCGGTGGCGAACAGGGAGACGGGAACGACAGCGCCCGGCTTGTACTCGGCGGCCACGTCGGCCGCGACACGGAATTCCTTGAGGATTTCACCGGCTTCGACGCCCGCTTTCGCGAGGTGGCCGGCTTCTGGCTTGGTCACGCGCGATGCTTTGCGCGAACCGAACGCCACCTGGATGGCGCTGTAGCCGTCGGTCTCAACGGTCTTGATCTGGGTCACGCGGTTGTTGGACACATCCAGCACGGTCACAGGGATGGCATCGCCATCGTCCGTGAACACACGCATCATGCCCACCTTGCGGCCCAGCAAGCCGAGACGGTTGCTAAGACTCATGGTTTTTCTCCGCCCCCATGCCCTCATGGCGAGGAGGCCGGTTTAACAAACCCGACAACGATTGGCCGGGCTGACGAAGCTTCAGTCGCCGCGAATCACCTTGAAGGGCTCTCCGCGCCGCCGAAGCCAATTGCTCTATCCACACGGCAAAGGGCGGAGCACCAAAGCGCACCACCCTTTAACGCGGAAAAGCTTGCGAGTATAGCGTGCCTGCGGGCGAACCCGCAAGCACGCTGTTCGCAGGGCTGCTTACTGCAGCTTGATCTCGACGTCCACGCCAGCCGGCAGGTCCAGCTTCATCAGCGCGTCGACGGTCTTGTCGGTCGGGTCGACGATGTCCATCAGGCGCTGGTGCGTGCGGATCTCGAACTGGTCGCGCGAGGTCTTGTTGACGTGCGGCGAACGCAGGATGTCGAAGCGCTGCATGCGGGTCGGCAGGGGCACGGGGCCCTTGACGATCGCGCCGGTGCGCTTGGCGGTGTCAACGATTTCCAGGGCGGACTGGTCGATCAGCTTGTAATCGAAAGCCTTCAGGCGGATGCGGATCTTTTGCTTTTGCATGACTGTTCCTAAAAAAGAGCGATGAGGCGGAGGGCACCTGGCTGGCACCGACCGCCGGTCATGCAATTACTCGATGATCTTGGCAACCACGCCGGCGCCGACGGTGCGGCCACCTTCACGGATGGCGAAGCGCAGGCCCTCTTCCATCGCGATCGGGGCGATCAGCTTGACGGTGATGCTGACGTTGTCGCCCGGCATGACCATTTCCTTGTCCTTGGGCAGCTCCACCGCGCCGGTCACGTCCGTCGTGCGGAAGTAGAACTGCGGGCGATAGTTGTTGAAGAACGGCGTGTGACGGCCGCCTTC
The DNA here is from genome assembly GCF_021043325.1 of Ideonella azotifigens. NCBI lineage: Bacteria > Pseudomonadati > Pseudomonadota > Betaproteobacteria > Burkholderiales > Sphaerotilaceae > Ideonella > Ideonella azotifigens. The sequence continues at coordinate 313,149 of NZ_JAJNKD010000001.1, read as the reverse complement.
GTCCTTGGACAGGACATAGATCTCGGCGGTGAAGTGGGTGTGCGGCTTGACGCTGCCCGGCTTGCACAGCACTTGGCCGCGCTCGACGTCTTCACGCTTGGTGCCGCGCAGCAGGATGCCGACGTTGTCGCCAGCCATGCCCTGGTCCAGCAGCTTGCGGAACATTTCCACGCCGGTGCAGGTGGTCACTTGCGTGGCCTTGATGCCGACGATTTCGATCGATTCGCCGACCTTGATGATGCCGCGCTCGATACGGCCCGTCACCACGGTGCCACGGCCCGAGATCGAGAACACGTCTTCCACCGGCATCAGGAAGGAGCCGTCCACTGCACGCTCAGGCGTCGGGATGTAGCTGTCCAGTGCGTCGGCCAGGGCCATGATGGCGCCTTCGCCCAGCTCGCCCTTGTCGCCTTCGAGCGCCAGCTTGGCCGAGCCCTTGACGATGGGGGTGTCGTCGCCCGGGAAGTCGTACTTGGAAAGCAGCTCGCGCACTTCCATTTCGACGAGTTCCAGCAGCTCGGCGTCGTCCACCATGTCGCACTTGTTCAGGAACACGATGATGTACGGCACACCGACCTGACGCGCCAGCAGGATGTGCTCGCGGGTCTGCGGCATCGGGCCGTCAGCGGCCGAGCACACCAGGATCGCGCCGTCCATCTGGGCAGCACCGGTGATCATGTTCTTCACATAGTCAGCGTGGCCCGGGCAGTCAACGTGCGCGTAGTGGCGGTTGGCGGTCTCGTATTCAACGTGTGCGGTGTTGATCGTGATGCCGCGTGCCTTTTCTTCCGGCGCCGCATCGATCTGGTCGTAGGCCTTGGCCTCGCCACCGAACTTGGCCGACAGAATCGTCGTGATCGCCGCCGTCAGCGTCGTCTTGCCATGGTCCACGTGACCAATCGTGCCCACGTTCACGTGCGGCTTGGTCCGTTCAAACTTGCCTTTTGCCATTTCGTATTCTCCAGAGAAAGAACAATTGCCCGTGTCGGTTTAGGGTCTCCAGCACTGGCTGCCACGGGCAGCTTGCCAACCACGTCGTGCGTGGCGCCGAAGACCAAATTGGAACCACCCCGAGCGCCTGCGGCGCTCCCCTCAAGGGGCGCCACCAGCGGACTGGCAGAGCCAGATCCGCGGCGGCCACTGGGTGGCGTTGCGTTTTTACTTGGCGCGGGACGTGATGATGGCGTCGGCCACGTTCTTCGGGGCTTCCGAATAGTGCTTGAACTCCATCGTGTACGTGGCACGGCCTTGCGACATCGAGCGCAGCGTGGTCGAGTAGCCGAACATTTCCGACAGCGGAACTTCGGCCTTGATGACCTTGCCGCCGCCGACCATGTCGTCCATGCCCTGCACCATGCCGCGACGGCTGGACAGGTCGCCCATCACGTTGCCGGCGTAGTCCTCAGGCGTCTCGACTTCCACGGCCATCATCGGCTCCAGGATGACCGGCGAAGCCTTGCGCATACCGTCCTTGAAGCCCATGGATGCGGCCATCTTGAACGCGTTTTCGTTCGAGTCCACTTCGTGGTACGAACCGAAGGTCAGCGTGACCTTCACGTCCACGACCGGGAAGCCGGCCAGCACGCCGTTTGGCAGCGTGTCGATCAGGCCCTTTTCCACCGCGGGGATGAACTCGCGCGGCACCACGCCGCCCTTGATGGCGTCGACGAACTCGAAGCCCTTGCCCGGCTCTTGCGGCTCGACCTTCAACACGACGTGGCCGTACTGGCCCTTGCCGCCGGACTGGCGCACGAACTTGCCTTCGACGTCTTCCACCGACTTGCGGATGGTTTCGCGGTAGGCCACCTGCGGCTTGCCTACGTTGGCTTCGACGCCGAATTCGCGCTTCATGCGGTCGACGATGATTTCCAGGTGCAGCTCGCCCATGCCGGAAATGATGGTCTGGCCCGACTCTTCGTCGGTGCGCACGCGGAAAGAAGGATCTTCCGCAGCCAGGCGGCCCAGCGCGATGCCCATCTTTTCCTGGTCAGCCTTGGTCTTGGGCTCGACAGCCTGCGAGATCACCGGCTCCGGGAAGACCATCTTTTCCAGCGTGATGATGGCTTCGGGGTCGCACAGGGTTTCACCCGTGGTGACGTCCTTCAAGCCCACGCAGGCAGCGATGTCGCCGGCCAAAATTTCCTTGATTTCTTCACGCTGGTTGGCGTGCATCTGCAGGATCCGGCCGATGCGCTCCTTCTTGCCCTTGATCGGGTTGTAGACCGTCGCGCCGGAAGCCAGCACGCCAGAGTACACACGAACGAAGGTCAGCTGGCCGACGAACGGGTCGGTCATCAGCTTGAAGGCCAGGGCGGCAAACTTGGCTTCGTCAGTGCGTTCGCGCGTGGTCGGCTGGTCGTCGTCGTCGGTGCCCGGGACCGGCGGAATGTCCGCAGGCGACGGCATGAAGTCGATCACGCCATCCAGCATGCGCTGCACGCCCTTGTTCTTGAAAGCGGTGCCGCAGAACATCGGCTGAATTTCAGCAGCGATGGTGCGGGTGCGGATGGCCGACTTGATCTCTTCCTCGGTCAGGTCGCCCGTCTCGAGGTACTTGTTCATCAGCTCTTCAGTGGCTTCGGCTGCAGCCTCGACCATCTTCTCGCGCCACTCTTGAGCCAGCTCCACCAGGTCGGCGGGGATGTCTTCGTAGCTGAACTTCATGCCCTGGGAGGCTTCGTCCCAGAAGATGGCCTTCATCTTGATGAGGTCAACCACGCCCTTGAAGTTTTCTTCGGCACCGATCGGAATCACGATGGGCACCGGGTTGGCCTTCAGGCGAGCCTTCATCTGGTCCACGACCTTGAAGAAGTTCGCACCCGTGCGGTCCATCTTGTTCACGAAGGCCAGACGCGGCACGTGGTACTTGTTGGCCTGGCGCCAGACTGTTTCCGACTGCGGCTGCACGCCACCCACGGCGCAATAGACCATGCAGGCACCGTCAAGCACGCGCATCGAACGTTCGACTTCAATCGTGAAGTCCACGTGTCCGGGGGTGTCGATGATGTTGATGCGGTGTTCCGGCAGGGACAGGTCCATGCCCTTCCAGAAACAGGTCGTCGCAGCGGAGGTGATCGTGATGCCACGCTCCTGCTCCTGCTCCATCCAGTCCATCGTGGCGGCGCCGTCGTGCACTTCACCGATCTTGTGGTTCACACCGGTATAGAACAGGATGCGCTCAGTCGTCGTGGTCTTGCCAGCGTCGATGTGAGCCGAGATACCGATGTTGCGGTAGCGCTCGATGGGGGTCTTGCGAGCCATGGTGACACTCCAAATGCGAAGAGCCGCCCGGGGTTGGTGACAACCCTAGGCGGCCAAAAGGACAGGGTTTAGAAGCGGAAGTGCGAGAAGGCCTTGTTGGCTTCCGCCATGCGGTGCACTTCGTCACGCTTCTTCATCGCGCCGCCACGGCCTTCAGAGGCCTCCAGCAGCTCATTGGCCAGACGCGCAGCCATCGACTTCTCACCGCGCTTGCGTGCCGATTCCTTCAGCCAGCGCATGGCCAGGGCCATCCGGCGAACAGGGCGAACTTCCACGGGAACTTGGTAGTTCGCACCGCCCACGCGGCGGGACTTGACTTCCACCATCGGTTTGACGTTGTTGAGCGCGACCATGAAGACCTCCAGCGGGTCCTTCTTGGCCTTGTTCTCAACCTGCTCGAGGGCACCGTAAATGATGCGCTCCGCAACGGCCTTCTTGCCCGACTCCATGATCACGTTCATGAACTTGGACAGGTCCACCGAACCGAACTTCGGATCAGGCAGGATGTCCCGCTTGGGGACTTCGCGACGACGAGGCATTTCTCTCTTCCTTCATCTTCAGTTGGTGCCGGAACATTCCCGCACCGCGAAAGACCATGAACCGCTCTGCGGCAGATCTCTCACTTACTCGGTCCAGCCACTCGACATGAGGACTGACCGCAACTTCACATCCTGAGGCCCTGCGGCCGGACATGACAACTTTTCCAAAAGCCCTTGCGGACCGCTTTGGACTTATTTGCTCTTCGGGCGCTTCGCGCCGTACTTGGAACGCGACTGCTTGCGATCCTTGACGCCTTGCAGGTCAAGCGAGCCACGCACGATGTGGTAGCGCACGCCTGGCAAGTCCTTGACCCGGCCGCCGCGCACGAGCACAACGCTGTGCTCTTGCAGGTTGTGGCCTTCACCGCCTATGTACGAGATGACCTCGAAACCGTTGGTCAGGCGAACCTTGGCGACCTTCCGCAGTGCCGAGTTCGGCTTCTTCGGGGTCGTGGTGTAGACGCGGGTGCAGACGCCGCGGCGTTGCGGGCAATTCTGCATTGCCGGCGACTTCGACTTCGTGACTTCGGCCTGACGGCCTTGGCGCACGAGCTGGTTGATGGTTGGCATGGGTAACTTGTTCCCGTTTGAAGTTACGTGAAAAACGTCTTTTCGGCAGACCTCGAACGAGCCCATCACGGCTCACCGAAGATCGCAAAAACACTGGCTTGCGCTGACTTGCGCAAGTTGCGGCAACGCCAAAGCACGGCAGTTTTCCGCCGAAAAGCCCTCGATTATAGTAAGCCGCTCCTTTTCCCGCAAGGCGCTTGGCATTCGACTTCGCTGCCGCCGCCGGCAACCCATGAATGCAAGTGCCCACTCTCCCGATTTTCCACGTGCACTGGTGATCGACACGCAGTCCATCCTGGACTGGCAACTGTTCGGCAATGCCCTTTGCGCCGGCTGGCAAGCCGAGTTGCAGCCCACGCGCTGGACCTGGCTGGCCACCAAGGCGATGCGCGACGAGCTGTCGCACGTGCTGGACCGCTTCACCGCACGCGGTCTGGCGCCGACTTGGCCGGGCACGGCCACGAGCGTGCTGGCGCATTTCGACCAGTACGTGCAGCTGCAACCCGTGCCGGTGCTGCCGCTGGGCACACCACGCTGCACCGACCGTGACGATCAGAAATTCATCGACCTGGCGATTGCCACCGGCGCGCTGCTGCTGAGCCGCGACAAGGCGGTGCTGAAGCTCAGGAAGCGCGCAGCGCTGCTGGGGGCCGAGATCCAGCCCCCCACAGCCTGGGCCGCCCAGCCAGGTCTGAAACGACCCGCTGAATAAAAAAGGCGACCCTTGGGTCGCCCTTTTGCACCGTGCCAGGCCGAAGCCCGGTGCTTCGTCGCTTTAGTCCGCGCTGCCTTCGGCGGGCGCTTGCGCGTCCAGGCTGGCCAGCTGGGCCGAAGCCAGCTCTTCGGCTTCCTGCATCGCGATGGCGCGGCGCTCGGTGTCGTCCATCTCTTCCTTGGCCTTGCGGGCCAGGTGGAAGGCCATGCCGGTGCCCGCGGGGATCAGGCGGCCGACGATGACGTTTTCCTTCAGGCCGCGCAGCTCGTCGCGCTTGCCCATGATGGCCGCTTCGGTCAGCACGCGGGTGGTTTCCTGGAAGGAGGCCGCGGAGATGAACGAGTCGGTCGACAGCGAGGCCTTGGTGATGCCCAGCAGCACGTCGGCATAAGTCGCCGGCAGCTTGTCTTCACGCTGCAGCCGTTCGTTGGTGTTGAACAGCTCCGAACGTTCGACCTGCTCGCCAACGATGTAGTTCGAGTCGCCCGAGTTGGTGATCTGCACACGACGCAGCATCTGGCGAACGATCACCTCGATGTGCTTGTCGTTGATCTTCACACCTTGCAGGCGATACACGTCCTGGACTTCGTCGACGATGTAGCGCGCCAGTTCCTCGACACCCAGCAGGCGCAGGATGTCCTGCGGGTCCGCCGAGCCGTCGACGATCAATTCGCCGCGGTTCACCACCTGGCCTTCGTGCACCAGGATGTTCTTTTCCTTCGGAACCAGTTCTTCGTAGACCTGGCCTTCCGGATCGGTGATCTGCAGGCGAACCTTGCCCTTGGTTTCCTTGCCGAACGACACCGTGCCGGTGCGCTCTGCCAGGGTGCCAACGTCCTTCGGCGAACGCGCCTCGAACAGCTCGGCCACCCGCGGCAGACCGCCGGTGATGTCCCGCGTCTTCTGGCCTTCGACCGGAATGCGCGCCAGCACTTCGCCAGGGGCGAGGTCCTGGCCGTCGCGGATCTGCACCAGCGAGCCGACCGGGAAGCCGATGGTCACCGAGTGGTCGGTGCCAGGGATCTTCACTTCCTGGCCCAGCGCGTCCAGCAGCTTGACCTGCGGCCGGATGACCTTGGCAGCGCCGCGGCGCTTCGGGTCGATGACCACCAGCGTCGACAGGCCGGTCACTTCGTCCAGCTGCTTGGCCACCGTCACGCCTTCTTCGACATTCTCGAACTTCGCCTTGCCGGCGAATTCCGTGATGATCGGGCGCGTCAGCGGGTCCCAGTTGCCCAGCACCGTGCCAGCCTTGAGCTGCTGGTCGGCCTTGACGTTCAGGATCGCGCCGTACGGCACCTTGTGGCGCTCACGCTCGCGGCCATGCTGGTCGGAGATGACGATTTCGCCGGAACGCGAAATCACCACCAGCTCGCCCTTGCTGTTGGTCACGTAGCGCATCGTGGCGTTGAAACCGATGAAACCATCGGACTTCGCATCCACGCTGGAAGCCACCGCCGCACGCGAAGCCGCGCCACCGATGTGGAAGGTCCGCATTGTCAGCTGCGTGCCCGGCTCGCCGATGGACTGCGCGGCAATCACGCCCACCGCTTCACCGGTGTTGACCAGGCCACCGCGGCCGAGGTCACGGCCGTAGCAGCTGGCGCACAGGCCGTAGCGGGTTTCGCAGGTCAGCGGGGTGCGGACCTTGACTTCGTCGACGCCAGCGGCTTCGAGCACGTCCAGCAGGTCTTCGTCCAGCATCGTGCCGGCCGGCAGCACCATTTCCTGGGTCTCAGGATGGGTGACCTCGATCGCGCAGACGCGGCCCAGGATGCGGTCGCGCAGCGATTCGATCACTTCGCCGCCTTCGACCAGCGCACGCATCGCGAAGCCGTTTTCGGTGCCGCAATCGGTCTCGGTCACGACCAGGTCCTGCGTCACGTCGACCAGGCGACGCGTCAGGTAGCCGGAGTTCGCGGTCTTCAGCGCCGTGTCCGCCAGGCCCTTGCGGGCGCCGTGGGTGGAGATGAAGTACTGCAGAACGTTCAGGCCTTCGCGGAAGTTCGCGGTGATCGGCGTCTCGATGATGGAGCCATCAGGCTTGGCCATCAGGCCCCGCATGCCCGCCAGCTGGCGGATCTGCGCGGCAGAGCCCCGGGCACCGGAGTCGGCCATCATGTAGATGGAGTTGAACGACTCGGTGTCGACTTCCTTGCCATGACGGTCGATGACCTTCTGCTTGGACAGCTGGCTCATCATGACCTTGCCGACTTCGTCGCCGGTCTTGCCCCAGATGTCCACCACCTTGTTGTAGCGCTCGCCAGCCGTCACCAGGCCGGAGACGTACTGCTGTTCGATCTCCTTGACTTCCTTCTCGGCGCGCTCGATCAGCGCTGCCTTTTGCGGCGGCACCAACATGTCGTCGATCGCGATCGAGATGCCGGCGCGCGTAGCCAGGCGGAAGCCCGACTGCAGCAGCTTGTCGGCGAACACAACCGTTTCCTTCAGACCGCACTTGCGGAACGAAGTGTTGATCAGGCGCGAGATCTCTTTCTTCTTCAGCGCCTTGTTGATGTTCGAGAAAGCCAGGCCCTTGGGCAGGATCTCGGACAGCAGCGCACGGCCCACCGTGGTGTCGACCAGCTTGGTTTCAGGCTGGAACACACCTTCGGCGTCCTTGGTCCATTCGACCAGGCGGACCGAGATCTTGGCGGTGATCTCGACGGCCGCGTTGTCCAGCGCGCGCTGGAGTTCCACGGTGTCGGAGAAGATCATGCCTTCGCCCTTGCCGTTGATGCGCTCGCGGGTGGCGTAGTACAGGCCCAGCACCACGTCTTGCGACGGCACGATGGACGGCTCGCCCGAAGCCGGGAACAGCACGTTGTTCGAAGCCAGCATCAGCGCGCGCGCTTCCATCTGGGCTTCGATCGACAGCGGCACGTGCACGGCCATCTGGTCACCGTCGAAGTCGGCGTTGAACGCCGCGCAAACGAGAGGGTGCAGCTGGATCGCCTTGCCTTCGATCAGCACCGGCTCGAACGCCTGGATGCCCAGGCGGTGCAGCGTCGGCGCACGGTTGAGCATGACCGGGTGTTCCTTGATGACTTCTTCAAGGATGTCCCAGACCACCGGCGTGCCGCTCTCGACTTCCTTCTTCGCCGCCTTGATGGTGGTGGCGATGCCCATCGCCTCCAGGCGCGAGAAGATGAAAGGCTTGAACAATTCGAGGGCCATCAGCTTGGGCAGGCCGCACTGGTGCAGCTTGAGCGTCGGGCCCACGGTGATCACCGAACGACCGGAGTAGTCGACGCGCTTGCCCAGCAGGTTCTGGCGGAAGCGGCCTGACTTGCCCTTGATCATGTCGGCCAGCGACTTCAGGGCGCGCTTGTTCGCACCCGTCATCGCCTTGCCGCGGCGGCCGTTGTCCAGCAGCGAGTCGACTGCCTCCTGCAGCATGCGCTTTTCGTTGCGCACGATGATCTCGGGGGCCTTCAGCTCCAGCAGGCGCGCCAACCGGTTGTTCCGGTTGATGACGCGGCGGTACAGGTCGTTCAGGTCGGAGGTCGCGAAGCGGCCGCCGTCCAGCGGCACCAGCGGACGCAGGTCCGGCGGCAGCACTGGCAGCACGTCCATCACCATCCAGTGCGGCTTGATGCCCGACTTCTTGAAGGCTTCCATCACCTTCAGGCGCTTGGAATTCTTCTTGACCTTCAGCTCGCTGCCGGTCATGTCGTTGCGCAGCTTGTCGATCTCGACGTCGAGGTCCATCTCGGCCAGCAGCTTCTGGATGCCTTCGGCGCCCATCAGCGCGACGAACTCGTCACCGAACTCGACGCGCTTGGCCTCGAAGTCGTCCTCGCTCATGATCGAGAACTTCTTCAGCGGCGTCATGCCCGGGTCCACGACCACGTAGGCTTCGAAGTACAGCACGCGTTCGATGTCGCGCAGCGTCATGTCGAGCACCAGGCCCAGACGCGACGGCAGCGACTTCAGGAACCAGATGTGCGCGCACGGCGCCGCCAGGTCGATGTGACCCATGCGGTCACGGCGAACCTTGGTCTGCGTGACTTCAACGCCGCACTTCTCGCAGATCACGCCGCGGTGCTTCAGGCGCTTGTACTTGCCGCACAGGCACTCGTAGTCCTTGATCGGGCCAAAGATCTTGGCGCAAAACAGGCCATCACGTTCCGGCTTGAAGGTCCGGTAGTTGATGGTCTCGGGCTTCTTCACTTCACCGAAGGACCACGAGCGAATCTTCTCGGGCGAGGCAAGCCCGATCCGGATCGCGTCGAAGTGCTCGTCGGGGGTGAACTGCTTGAACAGGTCCAGCAAACCCTTCATTGATTTCTCCTAGTAGTCAGTTTGAAGACCGGGCCGCCATGCAGGCCAGCCCGGTCCCGCAAGGTCATCAGTTGCGCTCGAGCTCGATGTCGATGCCGAGCGAACGAATTTCCTTGACCAGCACGTTGAACGACTCCGGCATGCCGGCGTCAATCGCGTGCTCACCCTTGACGATGTTCTCGTAGACCTTGGTGCGGCCGTTCACGTCGTCGGACTTCACGGTCAGCATTTCCTGCAGCACGTAAGCGGCGCCATAGGCTTCCAGTGCCCACACTTCCATTTCGCCGAAGCGCTGGCCACCGAACTGGGCCTTGCCGCCCAGCGGCTGCTGGGTGACCAGGCTGTACGGGCCGGTCGAACGGGCGTGCATCTTGTCGTCCACCAAGTGGTGCAGCTTCAGCACGTGCATGTAGCCCACCGTGGTCGGGCGCTCGAACTGGTCGCCGGTGCGGCCGTCGTGCAGCCAGGCCTGGGTGCGCGTGTCGGTCAGCCCCTTGCGGGCGGCGATGTCGTCCGGGTAGGCCAGCTTCAGCATGCGGCGGATTTCTTCTTCCTTCGCACCGTCGAACACCGGCGTCGCGAACGGCACGCCCTTGGTCAGCTCCTGCGCCATCTCGACCACTTCCTTGTCGGAGAGGTCTTCGATGTGCTCGACCTTGCCGCCGGACTTGTTGTACAGCTCGTCGAAGAACTTGCGCAGCTCGGCCACCTTGGCCTCGTGCTGCAGCATGTCGCCGATGCGCTGGCCAATGCCCTTGCCGGCCCAGCCCAGGTGGACTTCCAGCACCTGACCCACGTTCATCCGCGAGGGCACGCCCAGCGGATTCAGCACGATGTCGGCAGGCGTGCCGTCGGCCATGTAGGGCATGTCTTCGATCGGGGTGATCTTGGACACGACGCCCTTGTTGCCGTGACGGCCGGCCATCTTGTCGCCAGGCTGCAGGCGGCGCTTGACGGCCAGGTAGACCTTGACCATCTTCAGCACGCCAGCGGGCAGCTCGTCGCCCTGGGTCAGCTTCTTGCGCTTCTCTTCGAAAGCCAGGTCGAAGCTGTGACGGGTCTGCTCCAGCGAGTTCTTGATCGACTCGAGCTGGTTGGCGACTTCGTCTTCCGCCGGGCGCACGTCGAACCAGTGGTACTTGTCGATGCCAGCCAGGTAGGCCTTGTCGATCGTCGTGCCCTTGGCCAGCTTTTGCGGGCCACCGTTGGCGATGCGGCCGTTCAGCAGCTTCTCGATCCGGTCGAAAGCGTCCAGCTCGACGATGCGCAGCTGGTCGTTCAGGTCCAGGCGGAAACGCTTCAGCTCATCGTCGATGATCTGCTGGGCGCGCTTGTCGCGCTGGATGCCTTCACGGGTGAAGACCTGCACGTCGATCACGGTGCCGTTCGTGCCCTGGTCCACGCGCAGCGAAGTGTCCTTCACGTCGGAAGCCTTCTCGCCGAAGATCGCGCGCAGCAGCTTTTCTTCCGGCGTCAGCGTGGTCTCGCCCTTGGGCGTGACCTTGCCGACCAGCACGTCGCCTGGCGTCACTTCGGCGCCGACATAGACGATGCCCGACTCGTCCAGGCGAGCCAGTTGCTGCTCGCTCAGGTTCGGGATGTCGCGCGTGATTTCTTCCGAGCCCAGCTTGGTGTCGCGGGCCATCACCACCAGTTCCTCGATGTGGATCGAGGTGTAGCGGTCTTCGGCGACGACGCGTTCGCTGATCAGGATCGAGTCTTCGAAGTTGTAGCCGTTCCAGGGCATGAACGCGACCAGCATGTTCTGGCCCAGGGCCAGTTCACCCAGGTCGGTCGACGCACCGTCGGCCACCACGTCGCCAGCCGCCACCTGGTCACCGCGGCGCACGATGGCGCGTTGGTGGATGTTGGTGTTCTGGTTCGAGCGCTGGTACTTGATCAGGTTGTAGATGTCCACGCCGACTTCGCCCGCCAGGGTTTCGTCGTCGTTGACACGGATCACCACGCGGTTGGTGTCGACATAGTCGACCACGCCGCCGCGGCGTGCCGTGACCACCGTGCCCGAGTCGACCGCAGCGACGCGCTCGACACCGGTACCGACCAGCGCCTTTTCGGGGCGCAGCACCGGCACGGCCTGACGCTGCATGTTGGCGCCCATCAGCGCGCGGTTCGCATCGTCGTGCTCGAGGAACGGCACCAGCGAGGCCGCCACCGACACGATCTGCGTCGGCGCCACGTCCATGTACTGGATGCGTTCCGGCGAGGTCAGCACCGATTCGCCGTTTTCACGGGCCGAGACCAGCTCATCGGTCAGCGTGCCTTCCTTGTCCAGCGTCGCGTTCGCCTGGGCAATGACGTACTTGCCTTCCTCGATGGCCGACAGGTAATCGATCTGCATCGTCACCTTGCCGTCGTTCACGCGGCGATACGGCGTCTCCAGGAAGCCGTATTCGTTGAGCTGCGCGTACAGGGCCAGCGAGTTGATCAGGCCGATGTTCGGGCCTTCCGGCGTTTCGATCGGGCAGACACGGCCGTAGTGGGTCGGGTGCACGTCGCGCACTTCGAAGCCGGCGCGCTCGCGGGTCAGACCGCCCGGGCCCAGTGCGGAAACACGACGCTTGTGCGTGATTTCCGAAAGCGGGTTGGTCTGGTCCATGAACTGCGACAGCTGCGACGCACCGAAGAACTCCTTGAGCGCCGCGGAGATCGGCTTGGAGTTGATCAGGTCGTGCGGCATCAGGGCTTCGGTCTCGGCCTGGCCGAGGCGTTCCTTGACGGCCTTCTCGATCCGCGCGAGACCCGAGCGATACTGGTTCTCGGCCAGTTCGCCCACGCAACGCACACGCCGATTGCCCAGGTGGTCGATGTCATCGACTTCGCCGCGGCCATTGCGCAACTCGACCAGGATCTTCACGACGTAGATGATGTCCTCGTTGGACAGCGTCATCGGGCCTTCCGGCACGTCGCGGCCCACGCGGGCGTTGAACTTCATCCGGCCCACGCGCGACAGATCGTAGGTGTCGGCGTTGTAGAACAAGCGCTGGAACAGTGCTTCCACCGCATCTTCGGTTGGCGGCTCGCCGGGGCGCATCATGCGGTAGATCGCCACGCGCGCGGCCAGCTGGTCGGCGGTTTCGTCCAGGCTCAGCGTCTGGCTGATGTAGGCGCCCTGGTCCAGTTCATTGGTGAACAGGCACTGCAGGTCCTTGATGCCGGCGCCGCGCAGCTTCTTCAGCAGCGATTCGGTCAGCTCGTCATTGGCCTTCGCAATGATCTCGCCGGTGTCCGGGTCGACCATGTTGCGGGCGACCACGCGGCCCACCAGGAAGTCTTCCGGCACCGAGATGAAGTTGGTGCCGGTCTGCTCCAGCTGGCGCGCATGGCGCGCGGTGATGCGCTTGTCCTTCTCGACGATGACGTTGCCGTCCTTGTCGGTGATGTCGAAGCGCGCCACTTCGCCCTTCAGGCGCTCAGGCACGAACTCCAGCTGTGCGCCGGTGTCCATCAGGCGGAAGCTGTCGTTGTCGAAGAAGTGCGCCAGGATCGCTTCCGGGTTCAGGCCGATGGCCTTCAGCAGGATCGTCACCGGCATCTTGCGGCGGCGGTCGACACGGAAGTACAGGATGTCCTTCGGGTCGAACTCGAAGTCCAGCCACGAGCCGCGGTAAGGAATGATCCGCGCGCTGAACAGCAGCTTGCCCGACGAGTGCGTCTTGCCCTTGTCGTGTTCGAAGAACACGCCAGGCGAGCGGTGCAGCTGCGAGACGATGACACGCTCGGTGCCATTGACGATGAAGGAGCCGTAGTCGGTCATCAGGGGCACTTCGCCCATGTAGACCTCCTGCTCCTTGATCTCCTTGACCACCTTCGCCGGATGCGACTCGCGGTCATAGATGATCATCTGCAGCTTGGCACGCACGGCCGCTGCATAGGTCAGCCCGCGCTGCTGGCATTCGCGCGTGTCGAAGGCCGGTCGCGCGATGTTGAATTCGATGAACTTCATCTCCACGAACCCGTTGTGCGAAACAATCGGGAACGCGGACAGGAACGCCGCCTGCAAACCTTCAGGTTTGCGCTGTTGCGGCGGCACTTCCTTCTGCAGGAAGGCGACGTAGGATTCCCGCTGCATGGTGAGCAGGTAGGGGACGTTGAGAACGCTCTCACGCTTGCCGAAGCTCTTGCGAATTCGCTTGCGCTCGGTGTAGCTGTAGGGGGTTGCTTGCGCCATTGAACACTCCGTATCGGGCACCCGCCGGCCTAGCGGGGAACCTCGTCGGCGACTGGCTTTTGCAGGCGGATTTCCCGGGCGGGAAGCCTGAAAGCTTGGTGGTTGGCCACTACCAACCGCTGGCGGACAACCCCGGCATTGCACCGGAGCCCGACCAAACCTGGTTCTTCTGCAGTCGGATCAGAGAACACTTGGAATAACCGGCCATTATTGCGCAGGTCATTTCAGCTGTCCTCGGCAGGGTCAATGCCCGCCGACGCCCGCCTTCCGCGCGCTTGCGCAGAAAACACAAAAGGCCGGGAGCCCTTTCGGACCCCCAGCCCCTTGCTGCGAAGGTGAATTACTTCACTTCGGCCTTGGCGCCGGCTTCCACCAGCTTCTTGACAGCGGCTTCGGCGTCGGCCTTCGGCACGGCTTCCTTCACGTTCTTCGGAGCGCCGTCGACCAGGTCCTTGGCTTCCTTCAGGCCCAGGCCCGTCAGTTCGCGCACGGCCTTGATGACCTGCACCTTTTGGGCGCCGGCTTCCAGCAGCACGACGTTGAATTCGGTCTTCTCTTCGACCACGGCGGCAGCGCCACCAGCGCCACCAGCGGCAGGAGCGGCCATCGAAGCGGCGGACACGCCAAACTTCTCTTCAATCGCCTTGACCAGGTCGTTCAGTTCCATCACGGACATGCTGTCCAGGGCGGTCAGGAAGGCGTCTTTATCGAATGCCATTTGAGTTACCTCGTATTCAATGATTCAGTGTAGGGATCGGCTGCGGCGCTCAGGCGGCAGCTTCTTCGGCAGGCGCAGCGTCAGCCGGAGCTTCCGCGCCAGCGCCCTTTTGCTCGGCCAATGCGGCCACCACGGCAGCAATGCGCTGCACCGGCGACTTCAGCAAGCCAGCGATCTGCGACAGCAGGACTTCCTTGCTGGGGATCGCAGCCAGGGCCTTCACGCCGTCGGCGTTCAGGACCTTGCCTGCATAGGCGCCGGCCTTGATGACCAGCTTGTCGTTGCCCTTGGCAAAGTCAGCGATGACTTTGGCCGCGGCGACAGCATCTTCCGAAAAGCCGTAGATCAGCGGACCGACCATGCTCTCCGTGACCACCTCGAACGGGGTGCCGGCGACGGCGCGACGGGCCAGGGTGTTCTTCACGACGTGAAGGTACACACCCTTGGCACGCGCATCGACGCGCAGCTTGTTCAGGTTTTCCACGGTGAGGCCACGGTACTCGGCCAACGCCAGGGTCTGGGACTTGGCGACTTGCGCTGCCACTTCCTCGACCACGGCCGCCTTCTCGTTGCGGTTGAGACTCAAGGTCTACTCCTCACAAAAACGTGTCTGCAAGTCTTGCGACCCGTTCGACACACCAGGATTGCAGCGACCTAACCGATTCCGAGAGACGCTCCATACACTGGAACCTCCATCTTCACGGCGGGGACGCCATCTGCGCTGGTGCTTGCCGGGCAGGCCCGGTTCGCGATTAAGGCTGGGCATCGAAACACCCCACCACCAGCGGTCTTGGATGGCCTGCGGCGGTTGCCCGCCTCAGCCCACCAATGTCAGACCCGCGCGTCAAGACAGCCGCGCCGGCCTTGATTCAATGCTGCTTCAGGCAGCCGGGGCCGTGGCCGCGGCAACCGAGGCGATTTCGACGCGGGCGCCGACGCCCATGGTCGAAGACACCGCGACCTTGCGCAGGTACACGCCCTTGGACGCGGCCGGCTTGGCCTTGTTCAGTGCATCCAGCAGCGCGGCCAGGTTGCCAACCAGCTTGTCGTCGTCGAACGAGCGACGGCCGATGGTGCCGTGGATGATGCCGCCCTTGTCAACGCGGAACTGCACCTGACCAGCCTTGGCGTTGCGCACCGCCGTGGCGACGTCCGGCGTCACGGTGCCGACCTTCGGGTTCGGCATCAGGCCGCGCGGGCCCAGGATCTGGCCCAGCGTACCGACCACGCGCATCGTGTCCGGCGAAGCGATCACGACGTCGAAGTTGATGTTGCCGGCCTTGACCTGCTCGGCCAGGTCTTCCATGCCGACCACGTCGGCGCCAGCGGCGCGGGCTTCGTCAGCCTTGGCACCTTGGGCGAACACGGCGACACGCTTGGTCTTGCCGGTGCCGTTGGGCAGCACGACGGCGCCACGCACGACCTGGTCAGACTTCTTCGGGTCAATGCCCAGCTGCACGGCCACGTCGATGGATTCATCGAACTTGGCGGTGGCTGCGCTCTTCACCAGCGTCAGTGCTTCGCCGATCGCGTACAGCTTCAGGCTGTCGACCTTGCCTTGCAGGGTCTTGGCTTTTTTGGTCAGCTTGGCCATTTACACACCCTCCACGATCACGCCCATCGAACGGGCAGAGCCGGCGATGGTCTTCACTGCAGCGTCCATGTCGGCCGCCGTCAGGTCTTTTTGCTTGGTCTTGGCGATCTCTTCCAGCTGGGCGCGGGTGATCTTGCCAACCTTGTTCAGGTGCGGCTTGTCCGAACCCTTGCCCAGGCCGATGGCCTTCTTGATCAGCACGGTCGCCGGGGGCGACTTCAGCACGAAGGTGAAGGACTTGTCGGCAAACGCGGTGATGACCACCGGCAGCATCAGGCCGGGTTCCATGCCGGAGGTCTGGGCGTTGAACGCCTTGCAGAACTCCATGATGTTCAGGCCGCGCTGGCCCAGTGCCGGGCCGACGGGCGGCGACGGGTTGGCCTTGCCGGCCGGGATTTGCAGCTTGATGAAGCCGACGATCTTCTTTGCCATGAATGGCTCCTTTCGAGTTCAAACGCCTTGGGAGTGACCCCTTGGCTCCTCGCTGATGACCCGGAACGACAAAAACCGCTGGCGCCGGGTCAAGCCCGCCAGCGGTCAGAGATTCAAACTTTCTCGACTTGCGAGAAATCCAGCTCGACGCCCGTGGCGCGACCGAAGATCGTGACCGAGACCTTGACCTTGGACTTCTCGTAGTTGACTTCTTCGACAGCGCCGTTGAAGTCGGTGAACGGGCCTTCCTTGACCCGCACCAGCTCGCCAACTTCCCACTCGACCTTGGGCCGGGGTTTCTCGATGCCTTCTTGCATCTGGTTGACGATCTTCATGACCTCGGCCTCCGAGATCGGTGCCGGGCGATTGCGCGCGCCGCCGACAAAGCCGGTGACCTTGCTGGTGTGCTTGACCAAGTGCCAGGACTCATCGTCCATCAGCATCTCGACCAGCACATAACCCGGGAAGAATCGGCGCTCGGTGACCGACTTCTTGCCATTCTTCAGCTCGACCACTTCTTCGGTCGGCACCAGGATGCGGCCGAACTTGGACTGCATGCCGGCGCGGTCGATCCGCTCGCGCAGGTTGCGCTCCACGGCCTTTTCCATGCCCGAATAGGCATGGACGACGTACCAGCGCTGGCCGGAGGCTGCCGGCGAAGCGGGCGTTGCGTCGTTTGCGATGGAATCGCTCATGCTCTGTGGACCTCTTTTGTGTGCACCAGGAATCAGTGCTTCCAGCCCAGGATCAGGTCGTACAGCACCCACTCCAGGGATTTGTCGGTCAGCCACAGGAACAGCGCCATCAGGATGACAAAGGCAAACACGTAGCCCGTCATCTGCGCTGCTTCCTTCGGGGCCGGCCAGACGACCTTCTTGACCTCGCGAACCGACTCGCGGCCGTAGGCGATCAACTGCTTGCCACTTTCGGAGGTGAAAAACAGGCCCACCGCGACCGCCAGGCCCACCAGCAGCGCAATCACGCGCAGCCACATCGGCTGTTGGTTCAGCAGGTAAAACGCCACGACCGAACCGACGACCAGCACTGCGACAGCGGCCAGCTTGGCCTTGTCAGCGCCGGTGGAGAGGGTTTCGACTTGGGAAGGGGTGGACATTGCTTTCAACTTGCGATCCGGGTGACGGGCCGGTAAAACCTGCGACAAGGGCTCGAACACCCGGCGCCCAACAGCAGCAAAGCCCGCCGGGCACAAGGCCTGCGGGCTGGCTGATCAGGCCTTGGACCAGAACGGCAACTCAGACCTGAGCGCCGATGCTGGCAGGGGCAGTAGGAATCGAACCTACAACCTTCGGTTTTGGAGACCGACGCTCTGCCAATTGAGCTATACCCCTGTGGCCTTCAACTTGCTCGATTACTCGATGATCTTGGCAACCACGCCGGCGCCGACGGTGCGGCCACCTTCACGGATGGCGAAGCGCAGGCCTTCTTCCATCGCGATCGGGGCGATCAGCTTGACGGTGATGCTGACGTTGTCGCCCGGCATGACCATTTCCTTGTCCTTGGGCAGTTCCACCGCGCCGGTCACGTCCGTCGTGCGGAAGTAGAACTGCGGGCGATAGTTGTTGAAGAACGGCGTGTGACGGCCGCCTTCGTCCTTGGACAGGACATAGATCTCGGCGGTGAAGTGGGTGTGCGGCTTGACGCTGCCCGGCTTGCACAGCACTTGGCCGCGCTCGACGTCTTCACGCTTGGTGCCGCGCAGCAGGATGCCGACGTTGTCGCCCGCCATGCCCTGGTCCAGCAGCTTGCGGAACATTTCCACGCCGGTGCAGGTGGTCACTTGCGTGGCCTTGATGCCGACGATTTCGATCGATTCGCCGACCTTGATGATGCCGCGCTCGATACGGCCGGTCACCACGGTGCCACGGCCCGAGATCGAGAACACGTCTTCCACCGGCATCAGGAAGGAGCCGTCCACGGCGCGCTCAGGCGTCGGGATGTAGCTGTCCAGCGCGTCGGCCAGGGCCATGATGGCGCCTTCGCCCAGCTCGCCCTTGTCGCCTTCGAGCGCCAGCTTGGCCGAGCCCTTGACGATGGGGGTGTCGTCGCCCGGGAAGTCGTACTTGGACAGCAGCTCGCGCACTTCCATTTCGACCAGTTCCAGCAGCTCGGCGTCGTCCACCATGTCGCACTTGTTCAGGAACACGATGATGTAGGGAACGCCCACCTGACGCGCCAGCAGGATGTGCTCGCGGGTCTGCGGCATCGGGCCGTCAGCGGCCGAGCACACCAGGATCGCGCCGTCCATCTGGGCAGCACCGGTGATCATGTTCTTCACATAGTCAGCGTGGCCCGGGCAGTCAACGTGCGCGTAGTGGCGGTTGGCGGTCTCGTATTCAACGTGTGCAGTGTTGATCGTGATGCCGCGCGCCTTTTCTTCCGGCGCCGCATCGATCTGGTCGTAGGCCTTCGCCTCGCCACCGAACTTGGCCGACAGAATCGTCGTGATCGCCGCCGTCAGCGTCGTCTTGCCATGGTCCACGTGACCAATCGTGCCCACGTTCACGTGCGGCTTGGTCCGTTCAAACTTGCCTTTTGCCATCTTGCGCTCCTGCGGCGGTCGAGATCAAAAAAACGACATCGAAAGCGGTGGTGCCCATGGCGCGGATCGAACGCGCGACCTCTCCCTTACCAAGGGAGTGCTCTACCACTGAGCCACATGGGCATCGACACAGGTCTGGAAGCGCATCCTGGGAACTTGATGCATCCCGACACACCCAGACCAGTGCCGACGAATTCACACACCACTCACACACAACCCGAGCATCCAGCCAGCCCAACAGGCCGACCTGACGCCACAACCCCACGGCCTCGCTCATGGAGCGGGAAACGGGAATCGAACCCGTGTCATTAGCTTGGAAGGCTAAGGTTCTACCATTGAACTACTCCCGCGGGGATTCGTTCCTCGAATTGTGCCCTGCCTGGTGGAGGAGGCTGGATTCGAACCAGCGTACGCGTTAGCGGGCAGATTTACAGTCTGCTGCCTTTAACCACTCGGCCACCCCTCCGTGCAGAGCCACAGACTATAGCATGCTTTTATTTGCGAAAACAAGCCTCCAGCGCGGTGGTGCAACGCAACATCGCAGCGCCAAGGCAGGCGCCGGCCTGGCTCAATCCAAAGACCAGTCCAGGCCAGGCACCGCCGCCATGGCGGCCGAGAAATGCCCACAGCCAATGAAGGGCACGGGCGGCCGACGCGCCGACAGCGGCGAAGGGTGATTCGACTGCAGCAGCAGATGCCGCCCAGGCGCCGCCTGCTCGATCAGTCCGGCTTTGGCCTGGGCGTGACCGCCCCACAGCATGAAGACGGTCGGCGCTGCACGCTGGGCAAGCGCCAGGATCAGCGCATCGGTCAGCGCTTCCCAGCCGCGCTTGGCATGGCTGCCCGGCTGCCCATCTTCCACCGTGAGCGAAGTGTTCAGCAGCAGCACGCCGCGCTGCGCCCACTTCAGCAAGTGCCCATGGCCGGGCGGCTTCAGCCCCAGGTCACGTTGCAACTCGACAAAGATGTTGCCCAGGCTGCGTGGCGGCTTGACGCCCGGCGGGACCGAAAACGACAAGCCCTCGGCCTGACCCGGCCCGTGGTACGGGTCCTGGCCCAGGATCACCACCTTGACCGCCGCCAGAGGCGTCAAGGCCAGCGCACGCAGCGGCTCGCCGGGATAGATGGTCGCCCCGGCCTCGCGGCGGCCGTCCACATGCGCCACCAGCGCCTGGCCGGCCGCGCTGGCCCGCCAGGCCTGCACCATGGGCTGCCAATCGGGCGCGGTGTCCGCCAGCAACTCGCCCAGCGGCCGCGTCAGCCGGTTGCCAGGCAAGGCCGCCTGGCCAAACAGATCGCCCGCCATGCTCAGGCGGACGTGCCGAACAGCGCGGCCAGCGCCTCGCCAGGCTGCGGCGCGCGCATGAAAGCCTCGCCGACCAGGAAACTGGACACGCCGGCCTCGCGCATGCGCGCCACGTCCGCCGGACCCAGGATGCCGGACTCGGTGACCAGCAACCGGTCCGCCGGAACGTCGCGCTGCAGGTCCAGCGTCACGTCCAGCGACACCTCGAAGCTGCGCAAGTCGCGGTTGTTGATGCCCAGCAGCGGCGTGCGCAGGCGCAGCGCGCGCGCCAGTTCCTGCGCGTCGTGCACCTCCACCAGCACGTCCAGCCCAAGCGCCATGGCCGCGGTTTCCAGGTCGGTCATCTGGCCATCACTTAGGCAGGCAGCGATCAGCAGGATGCAGTCCGCACCCATCGCGCCGGCCTCCATCACCTGGTATTCGTCGACCATGAAGTCCTTGCGCAGCACCGGCAGCGCGCAGGCGGCGCGCGCCTGCTGCAGGTAGGTCGTCGCGCCCTGGAAGAACTGCGCGTCGGTCAACACGCTGAGGCAGGCCGCGCCGTGGGCGGCGTAGCTGGCGGCGATCTCGGCCGGCACGAAGGGTTCGCGCAGCACGCCTTTGCTCGGGCTGGCCTTCTTGACCTCGGCGATCACCGCCGCCTGGCCGCTGGCCAGCTTGGCACGCAGCGCCGCCTCGAAGCCACGGCGCTCGCCGCGCCGCTGCTCGGCTTCATCGCGCAGGCTGGCCAGCGAGCGCTTGGCCCGGCCCGCCGTCACTTCTTCATACTTGACCTCGACGATGCGCCGCAGGATGTCCGGGATCATGTCAACTCCCCGATTGCCGGGTACTGCAATCGACCCTCCGAGAGGGTCGGGCCTTGCTTGGGGCGGCCCGGCGCTGCGGCCCGCGGAGACTGTTGGTTCATGCGGCGCATCATGCTGCAGGCCGGAAGCGGTTGGTCACGGCGATGAACTGTTCCAGCTTGGCCTTAGCCGCACCGGACGCCACGGCTTCCCGCGCGCGCTGCACGCCTTCGACCACCGTGCGCGCCACGTTGGCGCAATACAGCGCCGCACCGGCGTTCAGCAGCACGATGTCGCGCACAGGGCCGTCCTCATTGCCCAGCGCGCGCTGGATGCAGGCCACCGACTCGGCCTGGTTGGCCACGCGCAGCACGCGGCTGTCGTAGACCGGCAGGCCGAAGTCGGCCGGATGCACGGTGTATTCGCGCACCTCGCCGTCCTTCAGCTCGCCCACCATGGTCTCGCCCGACAGCGAGATCTCGTCCATGCCGTTCATGCCGTAGACCACCATCACGTGCTCGGCCTGCAGCCGCTGCAGCACGCGAACCTGGATGCCGACCAGGTCCGGGTGGAACACGCCCATCAGCTGGTTCGGCGCACCGGCCGGGTTGGTCAGCGGGCCCAGGATGTTGAAGATGGTGCGCACGCCCAGCTCCTTGCGCACCGGCGCCGCATGCTTCATGGACGCGTGGTGGTTGGGCGCGAACATGAAGGCGATGCCGCACTCCTCCAGGCATTCGGCAACCTGCTGTGGCGACAGTCCGATGAAGGCGCCCAGCGCCTCGACCACGTCGGCGCTGCCGGAGGTGGACGACACGCTGCGCCCGCCATGCTTGGCCACGCGCGCGCCAGCCGCGGCGGCGACGAAAGTCGACGCAGTGGAGATGTTGAAGGTGTGCGAGCTGTCGCCGCCGGTGCCGACGATGTCGACCAGGCCGGTGCGGTCGGCCACCGGCACCAGCGTGGCGAACTCGCGCATCACCTGCGCGGCAGCGGCGATCTCGCCGATGGACTCCTTCTTCACGCGCAGGCCGACGGCAAAGGCCGCGATCATCACCGGCGACATCTCGCCACTCATGATGCGGCGCATCAGCGTCAGCATCTCGTCGTGGAAGATTTCGCGGTGCTCGATGACGCGGGTCAGCGCGTCGGTGTTGCTGATGCTCATGGCGGAATCCGGTTCAGTGCAAGGTTTCACGCAGGATGGCGATGGCCTGCTCGATTTGTTCGCGGCTCACGTCCAGGTGCGTGACAAACCGCAGCTGGTACAGGCCGGTGCAGCGCAGGCCACGCTCGGCCAGGCGCTCGACCACGCCACGCTCGCCCCGCTGCGCCAGTTCAGGCGCCAGCTCGACGAACACGATGTTGGTCTGCGGCGTGGTGACGCTGACACCCGGCAGCCCGGCCAGGCCTTCGGCCAGCAGCCGCGCATTCGCGTGATCCTCGGCCAGGCGGTCGATGTGGTGGTCCAGCGCATGGTTGGCCGCTGCCGCCAGCACGCCGACCTGGCGCAAGCCACCGCCGGTCATCTTGCGCCAGCGGTGCGCCCGCGAGATGAACGCCTGCGAGCCGCACAGCATCGAGCCGATGGGCGCGCCCAGGCCCTTGCTGAAGCAGACCGAGACGCTGTCGAACAGGCCGGCGATCTCGCGGGCGGCGGTGCGCGCATCACCGCCCTCGCCCGCCGTGGCCACGGCCGCATTGAACAGCCGCGCGCCGTCCAGGTGACAGGCCAGGCCGCGCTCGCGGGCCAGTGCCGTGGCGTCGCGCAGGTAGGCCATGGGCATCACCTTGCCGCCGAGGGTGTTCTCCAGCGCCAGCAAGCGGCTGCGCGCGAAGTGCGCATCGTCGGGCTTGATGGCCGCGGCAATGTCGGCCAGCGCCAGCGTGCCGTCCGGCTGGTGGTTCAGCGGCTGCGGCTGGATGCTGCCCAGCACCGCGGCGCCGCCGCCTTCCCAGCGGTAAGTGTGAGCCATCTGGCCGACGATGTATTCGTCACCACGCTGGCAATGCGCCATCAGCCCGCAGAGGTTGCTCTGCGTGCCGCTGGCCATGAACAGGCCGGCCTCGAAGCCCAGCATCCTGGCCAGGCGCGCCTGCAAGGCATTGACCGTCGGGTCGTCGCCGAACACGTCGTCACCAACTTCAGCGCCGGCCATCGCCTCACGCATCGCGGCCGTTGGCTGAGTGACCGTGTCACTTCTTAAATCGATCATGCCGCCACCCCAACGCGGCTCATCTGGATGAAGTTGCGCAGCATCGCGTGGCCATGTTCGGACAGCACCGATTCCGGGTGGAACTGCACGCCTTCCAGTGGCGCGGCGCTGCCGGCCAGTTCGCGGTGGCGCACGCCCATGATCTCGCCGTCGTCGGAGGTGGCACTGATCTCCAGCTCGGCCGGCAGGCTCTCGCGCTCAATGGCCAGCGAGTGGTAGCGGATGACGGTGAATTCTTCCGGCAAGCCTTCGTAGACGCCGCGGCCATCGGTGTGCAGCCGGCTGGTCTTGCCGTGCATCTGCTTTTGCGCCCGCACGATCTTGCCGCCCAAAGCGGCGCCAATGCTCTGGTGCCCCAGGCACACGCCCAGGATGGGCAGCTTGCCGATGAAGTGGCGAATGGCCGGCACGCAGATGCCGGCTTCGGCCGGCGAGCAGGGCCCGGGCGAGAGCACCAGCATCTCGGGCTTCAGCCCGGCAATGCCTTCCAGCGTGATCTCGTCATTGCGGTAAACCTTCACCTCCTGGCCCAGTTCGGCAAAGTACTGCACCAGGTTGAAGGTGAACGAGTCGTAGTTGTCGATCATCAGCAGCATGTCGCTCGGTCCTCGATGTCCAGGGCCCGCGGCGGGGCCGGTTCGCTAGCGTGATCCTCCCATGACGGCCGGCGCAACAGGCGACTCGGCGGCTTCGCAGCTTGGCGGCGGGAGGACAAACGGTGCGCCGGGTGGGCGCGAAAGTGACGGCGCCGGTGGGCGCAGGGGGGTGGTGTTATGCAGGCTTGCGCCAGCGCCAACCAAAGCGCTGCGTTGCGGGGAACAAACGCGTGCAGGACATGGCCGCCATTATGACCCGTGGCCTGCACCGCGCCAGCGCCGGCGCAGCGCGACTTCCGTC
This sequence comes from Ideonella azotifigens, assembly GCF_021043325.1. NCBI lineage: Bacteria > Pseudomonadati > Pseudomonadota > Betaproteobacteria > Burkholderiales > Sphaerotilaceae > Ideonella > Ideonella azotifigens. The sequence goes on along the minus strand of NZ_JAJNKD010000001.1, from coordinate 289,083 downwards.
ACACCGTCGCCCCGGCGCCAGCGCCATGCCGCTACAGCCTGGCCCAACCCGGCCGAAGCCTTGCGGACAACCACTCTCTCGGAGACCCGCCAATGGCCGCTGCCGCCCTGCCCGCTTTCTCCCGCACCCGCCTGTCACAGCTCGCGCTGGCCGCCCTGCTGCTGGCCGGCGCCATCAGCCAGGTCAGGGCCGACGAGCTTTCGCACCTGCAGCGCCTGGACGACACGGCGCTGTCCGACGTGCGCGGCGCAGGCCTCGACCCCGCCCAAAGCCTGGCGCTGCTGCAAGGCACCGCGCTGCCGATGATGGCGGCCGACGGCGGCAGCACTGCGCTGACCGATGCCCAGCGCTCGCTGCTGGACACCGCGCTGGCCGAGCGCCAGGCGCAGGCCTTGCGCCAGTTCGCCACCAGCACCGGCATGCAGACGGGCCTGAACAGCGCCGCGCTGATGGCGCAGGTCACCGTGCCGCTGACGACGGCCATTCCGGTGCTGCTGTCGATGATCGGCCTGCCACTGCTGGGCATCCTGCCGACGCTGCCGCCACCGGCCAAGCAACCCCAGAAGAGCTGACGCTCAGGGCGCTGCCGGCAGCCGCCAGACGCGTGCGGCGGCGCTTTCCATCGGCCCGAGCTGGGCCGCGGTGCTGCCCGAGGCCGGCAGCAGCAAGCGTCCGCCGCCCGCGCCTTCCTGCGGCGTGGCGAGGGTCACGACCTGGCTCAGGCCGCTGTCCCAGGTGATGCTGTCCCAGTCGCTGTCGACCCAGTATTGCGCCACCGGCCAGGTGCCTGTGCTCGGGTCCAGCCAGCCTGCGGCGCGCTGGCGCGGCCGGTCCCCGGGCAGGGTCTGCACCGCGCGCATGGCGCGCACGTCCGCCGGCGCGGCCGAGGCCAGCTGGACCGTGTGCGCAGCGGTCGCCAGGCTCAGCGGCAACGGATGGGTCTGGTCACCGATCAGCGCCAGCAAGGCCGCCGTCAGCGGCGCCAGGTCCACCGCCACCTTGCGCAGCAGCAGCGGCCGCATGTTCTGCCCCTGCACCAGCACCTCGACCTCGGCAAGCGGCGGCAGCGGGTACAGGCCGATGGCGCCGCTGGCGCCCACTGCGACCGAGCGCACCCATTCGAGGTGGCTGCCGTCGGCGCTGGGCGCCAGCACATGCGCTTCCAGCTTGCTGATGCAGCTGCCGGCCGGCGGCGCGCCGGCGGTGCCGCAGACGTTCGCCATGTCGACCAGGCCGGCAATCGCGCCGGTGCTGGCCAGGCCGTAGGCGCGCGGCTGGCCGGCCAGCAGGGAGCGCGTGCTGCCGTCCGTCGCGCTGGCGTTCAGCCAGGTCACGGCCTCCTCGGCGCCCAGCTGCACCGCCAGGTTGGTGGCGGTGTCGGTGGCAATGTCGGTCGCGCCGGAGGTGACCGGCAGCGAAGGCGCAGTGCTGCTCGTTTCCAGCGGCAGCCGCTGCGTGCCGCCGTCCGACAGCATGCGTTCAACCTCGTTGTTGTGGCTCAGGCCCGCGCTGCCGGCGACCGGCAGCAGCGTGCCGTCGGTCGGTGCCAGCAGCAGGCGCAGCTGCGCGTAGTGGCCGGTCGCAATGCCGAGGCCACTGAGCAGCGAGACCGAGCCCCCCGCGGTGCCCAGCGCCACCAGGTCCACCGTCACCGGCATGGTCGGCTGCAGGCGGACCCAGGTGCTGTCGTGCTCGGCGTAAGCCTGGTTGGCATCGGTGTGCAGCGCCACGCCGGTCACGGTGACCCACACATGGCTCAGCCGCCCAGGCAGGCTGCCGACCAGCGAGACCGACAGGCCGCCGCGGTCGGTGGTGCCGGGGTCTGGCTGCGTGGGCGTGTTGCCGCCGGTGCCACCGCCGCAGCTTGCCATGGCCAGGCTCAGGGTCAGCAGGCCGGCGGCGCGCGCGAGAGCGGTGCGCATCACGGCCTTCAGGGCACCATCGCCGCGGTGCGCAGCTTGGTGGCAATGGCCTGCTTCATCGTGTCCAGCTTGGGCTGCACCTGCGGGCCAGCATCGGTGGCGACCTTGTCACCCACCGCGCGCTCCAGCTGCGGCACCAGCTGCTCGAACTTGTGTTTCACAGGCGATTGCAGCAGCGCAATCAGCTGCTTCAGCTCGTCTTCGCTGAACTGCTGGGCCAGCATCTTGCCGGCCGTCTGCGGCACGGCCTTGGCTGCAGCGGCCTGGGCGATGGGCGTGGCCTCGTCGATGTAGCGCTGGGCATCGGCCGAGATGGCCTTCATCGTCGCCTCCTGCTTTTCGGCGCTGACGCGGCCCTGCATCGCAATGCGGCTTTGCTGCACCGCGTCGGCCGCCGGCCGCTGCACCATCACCAGCGCCACGCTCTCCGGGTGCCACAGCGTCAGCAGTTGGTCGACCAGCGCCTGCTTGGCGGGCGAGACCGGTGTGTCGGCCACGGCCGGCAAGGGCGGCGCGGGCGGCGCGGCGGTCTGAGCGGCCTGGCTGGAGAAGGTGGTGGCGAACAGCAGCGCGCAGGCGCCAAGGCGCAGCGTGGTGAGGAGGCGAGCGGAAGCAGTCATGACAGGAGCGGGGAAAGGAAGGCTCAGAACGGATGCGTCATCGTCACGCCGCCGTAGCGCAGGACGGTTTCGCCCTGCACGTCCAGCCCGGCGTAGGGGTTGTAGATGACGTTGAAGAAATCGGTGCAGTTGAGGTTGCAGCTGGCGTTGGCCGGCACCTTGTAGCGGCCCTTGGCGACGCTGGCACCAATGTCGAAGCGCGTGCCGTCGCTGGTGGTGTAGCTCACGCCCAGGCTGCGCACCTTCATGTCGGGCAGCGGCGCGATCAGGTCCAGCTTGTCGGTCGGGATCGAGCTCTTGCGCGGCTCGTAGCCAAAGCGCAGCTTGAGCTTGTCGGTCACCGTGATCTCGCTGCCGAAGCCGTAGTGGATGTTGCTCTTGTAGCCACGCGGAATCACCAGCTTGGAAGAGTCGGCCTGGCCGAACAGCCGCGCCATCTGCAGCAGCTTGACCTGCTTGTCGAACTGGAAGGTCAGCTTGTCCCACTGCGACCAGTCGGTCCAGTTGGCGTCCACGTTGAACTGCAGCCGGTCGATGGGCTTGACCTTGAAGCCCAGCTGCGCATGAGCCGGAAACGGCAGCACCAGCGTCACGTTGCCGGACTGGTTCTCGGGGATGGACGTGGGCAGGCCCAGCGTGGCCGCGGCGATGGGCCCCAGCAGCGACGAATACATGCCTTCGACGAACTTGCGGAACATCGGCTCCGCCTCGAAGTTGTAGCGCCCGGTCAGCACGGTGCGCGAGCCGCTCTGGTAGACCGCGCCGAAGCCCAGCCAGTCCTGCGGTTCCCACAGCAGGCCGATGTTGAAGGTCGGGTCTGCCGGCGCGGTGGCCTCGAAGCGCATGTTGCCGGCCTTTTTGAACGGGTCCAGCCGGCCCTCCTTGCCACCGCCGCACAGGCCGAAGGCAAAGGCGTCCAAGGGGTTGCCGTTGTCGCCGCACCAGGCTTCCTGCAGCTTGCCGAAAATGCCGATCAGCTTGTTCGGGAAGCGCATGTCGGTGTCCAGCGCGAAGCCCTGGTGCGCGATCGGGATCGCCAGGCCGACGCTGAAGGTGTCCGACACCTTGTAGGCCACCGAAGGCGAGGCATAGACCAGGCGCTGGATCACCACCTTGCGGCCGTCGAAGCGGGCTGGGTCGTCCGGGTTCTTGGTGCGGTCGATGCCAACCGCCTGCGGGATGTAGACGCTGGTGGCGAAGGTCCACGGCGAGCCGGGCTGGTTGAACGCCAGGCCCAGGCCGGCCGCCACCGCAATCGGCATGCGCCAGTTCGGCACGCCGGCAATCGGCAGGAAGATGGCCTGCCGGTTGTGGGCGCTGACGGTGCCGTCCAGCGGATCCTCCTTGAAGCCGCCCACATCGAAACCGTCCGGCTGGTGGAACGAGGTGGTCATGCGGATGCTCGCGCCGAACACCGTGTCGGCGCGGGTGTGCCCTTGCAGCTTGCTCAACCCCGCCGGGTTGAAGTGCACCGCTTCCAACCCGTGCGGATCGGCGGTCACCGCATTGCCCATGGACATGGCCGCCGGGCTGACCGCCAGGTTCTCGGTCAGCGAAGCACGGGCCGCCGAATGGATCAGGCACAACCCAGCGCCGGCCGCTGCAGCGCACCGCCGCCACAGACGCGCGGCCCTCATCAGAAGCTCAGCGGCATGTTCAGGCCCAGCGTGAAGTCCGGCGAATCGGTGCTCAGGCCGACGCCGACGGTCACGTTGACCGTGGTCTTGGGCGACACGCGCAGGCCCAGGCCGAAGTTCAGCATGCCCGAGGTCTGCGTGGCCGTCAGCGAGGAGCTGGTGGTGCGCGCCTCATCGTCGGTGACGAACTTCAGCTTGCTGCGCGCCGAGATGGTCTCCTGCAGCGACATGGTGGTCGAGACCTTGTACGACAGTGCATAAGCAAAGCCGAAGCCGAAGCCCACCGAGGTGCCGGGCCGCACCTCGGTCAGGATCAGCCCGTCGCGCTCCTGGCTCAGGTTGCGCGCCGGCAGGTTGAAGGTGAAGTTCAGCGAGCCGAACAGCGCCACCGGGTCCAGCACCTGCGAGACATTGCCGCCCAGCGTGATGGCGGTGTTGCCCGAGCCGGTGGCCACGTTTTGGCCCACGATGGTGGTGTACGGGCTGCGGCCGGTGGGCAGGCGCAGCGAGGCACTGCCGGTGTAGGTCGGGCCGTCGCGGTGCAGCGCAAACGGCTGCCAGCGCAGGCCCAGCGAAATGTCGCCCAGGCCGTGCGAGATGCCGCCGAAATCGGTGCTCTGCGAATAGCGGCTGACCAGCGGCAGCGTGAAGCTGCCGGTCAGGTTGTCCAGCAGGCCGTAGTCCACCGAGCCGGTGTTGGTGATGGTGTGGGCGCGGGTGTTCTGGATCTCGAACAGCGTCAGCGTGCTGTCGGTGAACTTGGCGTTGATGGTCTCGGTGCCGATGTACGAGTAGTTCAGGTCGTAGGTGGCCGACACCTGGCCGGCCTTCAGCAGCGAGTACTGCTTGTCGGCGGCAGACAGCGTCTCCTTCAGCAGCGTGGCCTGGTTGATGTCGCCTTCACGAGCCTTCAGCGCATCACGCGCGGCGTCGGCGTCCGGCACTGCGGGTGGCGGCACCGGCGCAGGCTTGCCGGCTTCGGTCCCGGGCGGTGCGGGAGACTGGCTCTGCGCGCAAGCGAGGCCGCTGGCCAGGGGCAGCCCAATGGCCAGCGCGAGGGCCGCAGCGGCGGCCAGGGGAGAGAGAGGTGAATGCAAACGCATGGTCATTGACGTCGGAAAAAGAAATTGCCGAATCCAGCCTGCACCGCGCGCTCCAGCGCTTCGCGGTGGTTCATCGTGTCGAGCACGGCAGGATCACGGAGCCGGTCGATGTCGATCACGCCCATTTCCTGATCGCTGAGCGCAAGCGCACGCGGCAGGGAGCTGACGCTGGCCGGCGGATAGATGATGAACAAGGTGTTGCGGTCCCACAGCTGGGCAAAGTCCTCCTGCGAAAAGACGATGTGCCCTGCGGCGGGATCAGCGAGGAAGACTTTGCCGCCGCGCAGGCCGCGGAAGACCACGAAGTGCTTGAAGCCGGCGTAGTCGATGGGCACGATGGCCGGGTCCTTGAGCGCCGCCAGGTCGCTCAGCTCGGCCTTGAAGCCGGCGCTGTTGCTGCCCAGCGTGGCGACATAGCGCTTCATGTCCAGCAGCGAGAAGCCGCGGCGGGCAATGATCTTGTCGCTCTCGCCGAACTTCAGCATGCCTTCCATGGACTGCTGCTCGGTCACTGGATACCCGAGGTGGTAGCGCAGCACGGTGGTCAGCGCGGCCGAGCCACAGCTGTAGTCATAGGCCTGGTGGACGATGTTCTCGAACTTGAACTCGCTCTGTGGCCGCATCACGACGGACTCCGGCGCCGGCCCGCCACCGACCGCCTGCATCGGCAGCTCGAACTGGTTGGCCGGCCGGTCCTGCGGCTCAACCTCGGAGCTGACGCCAGCACCGGTGATGGCCGACGCGATGACGCCGAGAAGAATGGTCCACATGGGAAGGGTCCAGGGAAAGGCGGGAAGACAGGCAGGGCGGGCGGCTCAGCGCGCCCACATCAGCACATGGCCGGTCATGGCACCGGCGCCATTGAGCATCAGGCTGCCGAAATTGCCGGCGCCGGGCGCGGCAAGCGGATCGGTCTGCACCGACAGTGCGCGCACGCCGAACTGCTCGAAGCCGACAAAGCCCGGCAGGCCGAGGTCCAGGTAGTCGCTGCCGTCGGCGTGGCGGCGCAGGTTCAGCGTGATGTTGTAGAGGTCCATGATGCCGCCCAGGCCGTGCATCACCAGGTACACCGGTTGCAGCGCATCGCCAAAGCCGACGACCAGATTGGGCTGCATGGCCTGTCCGCTCAGCAGCCCCGAGTTCAATTCGAGGTGCACGCCCAGGCCGATGCCCGCTGCACTCACCTCGGACAAGGCCGCGTCGTCCAGCGGCTGCGGCGCCGCGTGCACGGACACAGCCAGCCACAGCAGGGTCACGAGGGCGAAAGCCGACTGCCAGCGCATGGCTCAGGACCCGGGCCGCAGCCGGATGTCGACGAAGTTGATCTGCATGCTGCCGATGCGGCTGCTGCCCAGGTCGGTGACACCGGTCACCGGACTGGTGAAGCGGATGTTGTCAATCGCCAGGCCAGCGCGCGGCGCGCCGTCTGCCGTCGTGTTCCAGTCGACCAGCAACTGCAGTGCCGGGCCTTTTTCATCGGTGATGGCGCGCAGCAGGCCGGGCTGCGTCGTCACATCGGCCAGCGCCCAGGGCTGGTGGGTGAACTGGCCGTTGGCATCGACCGCGCCCAGGCGCAGACCCGAAAGGCGCAGCTCCTCGCTCGCGTTGACTCGGCCCAGCGGGCGCAGCACCAGCGCGCCCAGCTCGGCCCGCAGCGACAGGCCAAAGCCGATGCCGGTGGACACGTCCGCCTGCGTCGGCGTGCTGAGCTGCAGGCCGCCGCCATAGAAGGCCAGGTCCTGCAGCACCAGCGCGCCCAGATCGTGCGTGAGGTCGCTGGCATTGACGCTCAAGTCGCCCGCGAACTGCCAGCGCTGCAGGCCGGCGGTGTTCAGCGGCTGGCTCAGCACCACCATGTCGGCCAGGCCGCCGCCGCGCCGTTCGATCCACAGGCTGTACGGGTCGTCGAAGCTGTGGTCCGGGTCGTCGGAGCGCGAGATCGCCAGGTCGCCGAACTTCAGCGATGCGCCTGCCGGCGAGGTGTAGGTGAAGCTGAGCTTGCCCGAGAGCGAGAAGTCCTGCAGGTTGAAATTGAAGCCATCGCCGCCGGCCACACGCGAGAGCGCGCCGTCGTCCAGTGGCTGCAGCGCAAGGGCGGGCGGCGCGAGCACGAGGCCCAGCGCTGCGCCGAACGCTGCCACCAGCGTTCGGTACCACCCTGCCCTGCGCGCCGCCACGGTCAAGGGCCCTTGCCGGTGTTGACCGGCACGGTGCCGGTGGTGTTGATGGCCGTCAGCCGGTCGCGCCAGTTCAGCCACAGGCCGGCCAGCGCGGTGTCCGGCGCGCCGACGGCGGTGTTGACGGTGGGGAAGTTGACCGACTGCTTCAGCACCGAGAGGAAGAAGTCGCGGCTGGCGCCGTCTGCATTGCCGGCGGTGACGCCACCGATCTGCGACAGCGCGACGGTGCAGGTCGCCGTGCTGATGCAGGTCGTGCCGTCCCAACGCTTGCCGCCCAGCGTGTCGTTGCGCGAGTCGATGCTGCCGGCGCTGCCGGCGTCGATCAGCAGGCTGCCGCTGACGGCGTTCATCGTCAGGCCGATGTCACCGCTGATGCCGCCAAAGCCCAGCCGCATGCCGACGACTTCCTTGGTCGCGCCATTGGTGACGAACTCGAAATACGGGTGGGTGATGCTCACCGTGGTCTGCGCCGCCGTGGCGTCGCTGCGGCCGAAGTGCAGCGTACCGATGTCGATGTCGGCACCAGTGCCGTTGCGCGCGGCCCAGCTGTATTCGCCCAGCCGCAGGTTGTTGAAGTTGGCCGACAGGCGAATGTCGGCGTCCAGCGTCAGGCGGGTGAAGTCCAGCCCGAGGTAACTCGTGTTGTCCAGCGTGATCAGCGCCTGGCCCCAGGTCTCGGACAGTGCTTCGTCGTCCAGCAGCTTGCCCTGGGCGTGCGCGGCCGGCAGTGCGCATGCCGCCAGCAAGGCGGTCGTCAAACAGGTCAGCAGGCGGCGCATGGCGGAAGGTTCGGGGAACAGCTTTGCAAACACTGAGGGCAGAAAAGCCCCGCGTCGCCTGGCAGCGGCGCGGGGCTGGCACAACACGTCAGGCGACCGGCAGAAGACAGGCCTGGCGTGGGGTTCTCAGGCCGCAGCTCAGTGCGCGTAGATCCAGAACTTGCTGCCTTGCATGTCGATGTTGTTCAGCGCGATCGAGCCGAACGACTTCGTGCTGTTGCCCATCGTGATGGAGGCAACGGTCACCGATGGGGCCAGCTTGTGATCCAGGCCGCCGTCAGGGAAGGCGAACTGCACGACATCGGTGGCGCCGTCATAGATGCCGCTGGTGACCAGCTTGGCCGCTTCGGTCGGGGCTGCGGCGCCGACGTACTTGGCCATCGACGTGGCGACAGCGCTTTCGGTGGTCGCGGCATTCAGGATGTCGATCGTCATCACGAACATGCCGGTCACGCCGATGTTGTTGAACGACACGGAGCCGCCGTTGGCATCGGTGTCGGTGTACTTGAACGAGCCGATGTTGATGTTCAGGTCACCGGCGATGGTCACGCCGTCCTGGCCGCTGACGGCCGACAGGGCTTCGTCATCGATCGAGGTCATGGCCGAAGCCGAGAAAGCCAGGGCGGACAGGGCGGCCAGGGCCAGGGTGCGCAGTGCGAATGTCATGGGATGTCTCCAGGAATGAATGCTTGGTTGTGAAATTCACTTGTCGCCGATGCCTGCCGGCCCTGCCCGACTGCCGCACCGGTTGTGCCGGTGGCGCGACGCCCAGGATGCGGGAGTCAGTGGTCGAGCGGCGCAGGTTTGCATCGCGGAGCGGATGTTCGGCATTCGCAGGTTTTGCTGCACTGACTGCCTGGGCCAAGCTCATGGCTTCAGCGACCATGCGGGAAGGCCCCTAGAGGGTTGCTCCGAATGGCCGCGCACCGGGTGTTGGCGGCGGCCCAAATGCAGCGCGGCGACCCGAAGGTCGCCGCGCATCAACAAGGCAAGCCGGGCTCAGGAAGGCCGGTAATCGCCGGGGCTGCGGCCGAACCAGCGCTTGCAGGCGCGGTAGAAGTTGCTCGGGTCGGAGAAGCCCAGCGCGAAGCTCATCTCGGTCGGCGTGGCGCCGCCGCTGTCGAGGAAACGCTGGGCCAGCTCGCGCCGCGTGTCGTCGACCAGCTCATGGAAGGTGGTGCCGGCCTCGTTGAGCCGGCGCTGCAAGGTGCGCTCGCTCATGCACAGCACGGCGGCCACCTGTTCGCGCCGCGGGTCGCCGCGCGGCAGCTGGCGGCTCACCACCTGGCGCACCTGCGCCACCAGGCTGCCGCCCTGCTGTTCCAGCAGCCGCGTGGCCAGGCGCTCGCTGAGGTCGGCAATGGACGGGTCGGCCGTCGGCACCGGCAGGCTGAGGATGCTTTGCGGGAACTCCATCGAGAACTCGCCGGCACCGAACATCACCGGTGCGCCAAACGCTTCCAGCCACGGGCCGGGATCGGCCGGCGCCGGGAACGGGTGGTGCACCACCAACGGCCGGATCTGCAGGCCGCAGACCCAGAAGAAGCCCTGCAGCAGCGTGGCGGCCATGAAGTCGTAGCGCTGCTGGGCCGCGGGCTGGTGGCCAGGCGAAACCCGCAGCGTGACGCGGCAACGTTCGGGGCCAAGCTCCAGCCCGACCGAGGTGGTGGGCGAGATGACGCCGGTGAACCGCGAGAACTGCTGCAGTGCGCAGCGGATGTCGTCGGCCGCCATCACCAGGTGGGCCATGCTGCCCAGCCCCAGCATGGGCTGGCGCGGCGTCATCTTCAGGCCGATGGCGTCGTCGCCAGTGTGGGCCACGGCGGCACGCCAGGCCGTGTCGAACAGGTCCGCCAGGTCGACCCGCGGCACCACGTCATCCAGCGAGCGCAGCCGGCCGGTGCCCATCAACACCGTGTCCAGGTCCATGCCGAAGCGCGAGAAGCCATCGAGCATGGCCCGGTAGGCGCTGAGCTGGCGCAAAGGAATGGTGTTCATGCTCCCTCCAGGCCGGGGCAGGGCACACCGGCGGACAACAGGCTTTGACGGGGCTTCGGACGGGGACTGGCAGGCGCGCACGGTAAAAAAGCACGGTCGTGCGATTACAAGGCGTGACGATAACCGATGCGCCACCCGCTGCCATGCGAACGAACCCGTGATGCCGCGCCTGCGTGAACAAACTTGCGGATTTGCCACGTCGCCGCGCTGCCGTGGCGCGGGGGACGGCCTGCCGCTGCGCGGCAGGCCGGGGGCCGTCAGAACCCTTCTTCGACCAGTTCGGCGGCGCGGATCAGCGCGCGCGCCTTGGCCTCGGTTTCCTGCCATTCCATCTCGGGCACCGAATCGGCCACCACGCCGGCGGCCGCCTGCACGTACAGCGTGTTGCGCTGGACGATGCCGGTGCGGATCGCGATGGCCACGTCCATGTCGCCGGCAAAGCTCAGGTAGCCGCAGGCGCCGCCGTAGATGCCGCGCTTGACCGGCTCCAGCTCGTCGATGATCTCCATCGCGCGGATCTTCGGCGCCCCGGTCAGCGTGCCTGCGGGGAAGCTTGCGCGCAGCACGTCCAGGTTGCTCATGCCGTCCTTCAGCAGGCCTTCGACGTGGCTGACCAGGTGCATCACGTGCGAATAGCGCTCGACCACAAAGGCCTCGGTCACCTTGACCGAGCCGGTCTTGGCGATGCGGCCGATGTCGTTGCGCGCCAGGTCGATCAGCATCACGTGCTCGGCGCGCTCCTTCGGGTCGTTGACCAGCTCGGTCTCCAGCGCCTGGTCCAGCTCGGGCGTGGCGCCGCGCGGGCGGGTGCCGGCAATCGGGCGGATCACGATCTTCTCGCCCTGCTCGCTGTGCTCGTGGCGTACCAGGATTTCCGGTGACGCGCCGACGATCTGGAAGTCACCCATGTCATAGAAATACATGTACGGGGACGGGTTCAGCGAACGCAGCGCGCGGTACAGGCTCAGCGGGCTCTCGGTGTAGCGCTTCTTCAGGCGCTGGCCGATCTGCACCTGCATCATGTCGCCGGAGGCGATGTACTCCTTGGCCTTCAGCACCGCGGCCAGGTAGTCGGCCTTGTCGAATTCGCGCTCCACCGCATAACTCGGGCCCCGCTTGACCGGCGGCGCGGTCACGCTGTACTTCAGCTTGTCCGCCAGTTCGCCCAGGCGCTTCTTCGCCTTGAAGTAAGCCTCGGGCTTGGACGGGTCGGCCCAGACGATCAGGTAGAGCCGGCCCGAGAGGTTGTCGATGACCGCCAGCTCTTCGGTCTGCAGCAGCAGGATGTCGGGCGTGTCCAGGCCGCCGGGCTTGTTCGTGTCGGCCAGCTTCTTCTCGATGAAGCGCACCGTGTCGTAGCCGAAGTAGCCGGCCAGGCCGCCGCAGAAGCGTGGCAGGCCGGGCCGCAGCGCCGGCTTGAAGCGCTGCTGGTAGCTGGCGATGAAGTCCAGCGGATTGCCTTCGTGCACCTCCATGACTTCGCCGTCCGTCACCACTTCGGTGCGCAGGCCGGTGGCACGCAGCAGCGTGCGCGCCGGCAGGCCGATGAAGGAATAGCGCCCGAAACGCTCGCCGCCGACGACGGATTCGAGCAGGAAGCTGTTGGCCTGGCCGCCGGCCAGTTTCAGGTACAGCGACAGCGGGGTTTCGAGGTCGGCAAAGGCTTCGGCAATCAGCGCGATGCGGTTGTGGCCCTCGGCGGCAAGGCTCTTGAATTCAAGTTCGGTGATCACGGATCAGTTCTCCTGGCTGCCCAGCTCGTGCATGCGAACACCGCATGCGCACACCTGACCCAATGCAAACGATTGGAACGATACGTGCTAAGAATTGGGCCGAGGTGGCGAGGCGGTGCACACGCACCGCCCAGGGAGCCGGCTGCGAAATGCAGACCGGGCAAACGGCAAACGAGGCTCAGGTCGAGCGGCGCCAGGGCCAGGCTCCCCGGTCGTGAGACGACGCCATCCATTTGCGCGAGGTGAACATGGGCCAAAGTGTAGCAGCGCCCCCGGCGCGAACCGGGGCTGGAACGCAGCGCGCAACGGCGCCAGGCACGGGTCCGTCCGCATGGACAGGCCGCGAAACGCTTTGCGACACTGGTTGTCACAGTCGCTCACAAAGCGGCCCGCAAAGCATTCATGAGCACCCCAGGCTGACCGCCTCGCATCGGCGCACCAGTCATGATCAACGTCAGAACGGAGACCCGCACCCTTCCTGAACCTGAATGTTTCGCCGCGCTGCTGGGCATCTGGCTACCCTGACCCTGCTGGCTTGCCGGCCTCCCGAGTTGTCGGCCCCACCCCTGGCCGTTTCTTGAACCCGCTGCGCCGCGGACGATCTCCGCAGCCGGCCCGTTGGCTGAATAACAAAGATGGACTCTGCTGTCGTTGTGACCTGCCTGTCGGTGGCATTGCTGGCAGGCCTGCCTGCTGTTGCCCAGACGGCCAAACCGGCCTCCACTGCCAAAACCGCTGCGGCGGCATCTGCCCCCGCCGACGACGACCTGGCGCCACCGCCAGGCTTCGAGATGAGCGACCGCGTCAAGCGCGAAGCCGCGCGGCCGATGTACTGGATCAAGATGCACGCCGAGCCTGCCAAGGAGCAGGCGAAGGAAACCGCCAAGGCCCCGCCGCCAGCGCCCCCGCGCCCGCAGGCCACTGCGGCACCGGCCTTGGCCACCAAGGAACCGGCCAAGGACACCGCCAAAGACACCGCCAAGGACGCCGGCCTCAACCACCCGCCCGCCACGGCGGCAGCGGCCGCACCGGTGGCCGCGCAGGCCAAGGCCGGCACAGGCACGTCGCCGCCCCTGGGAGACGGCCCGGTCTCGCTCGCCACCGGCGCGCCACTGGCCACCAGCAACCCCGGTGCCACTGGCAGCGCCTCCGCGGCAAGCACGGCGCCTGCGCCAGCGGTGAGCGCGCCGGCAGAACAGGCCGTCGCGCTGGTCACGCCCAGCGTCGCGCCGCCGGTGGCCAAGCCGCCCGCCCCGCCGCCACCGGCCCCGGTCGAAGACCTGAGCCCCGTGCAGCTGGTCATCATGAACGGCCGTGAACCGCAGTTCCCGGACTCGCTGATGCGCCGGCTGCGCAAGGGCACGGTTCAGATCCGCATCGACGTGAACAACGCCGGCGAGGTCACCGATACCAATGTGGTGCAAAGCAGCAACCCGCGGCTGGACCAGCCGGCGATGGAAGCGGTGCGCGCGATGCGCTTCCAGCCCATCCGCCGCCCGACCACCGCGATCCTGAATTTCGGCTTCGACCTGGACAGCTGAAGAGCACTCGCTCAGCGCAGCAGTTCGACCAGGCTGTCCACCACCGCATTCGGCGCCGCGCTTTCGGCCGGCTCGCCATGGTTGTAGCCGTAGCGCACCAGCACCACCGGGCAACCCGCCGCACGCGCGGCCTGCGCGTCGTTGCGCGAGTCGCCAATCATCAGCGTGCGCGCAGGCAAGGTGCCCAGCGCCTCGCAGGTCTTTTGCAGCGGCAAGGGGTGCGGCTTCTTGCGCTCGAACGCGTCGCCGCCAAAGCTCAGCTCGAAAAACGGCGCCAGGCCTTTGCGGGCCAGCAGTTGCTTGGCAAAGGCACCCGGCTTGTTGGTCAGGCAGGCCAGGCGCCAGCCCGCCGCGCGCATCGCCGCGAGGCCTTCGACCACGCCGGCATACACCTCTGCCGCCTCGCCGTTGACTGCATCGTAGTGGCGCTGATAAGCCGCCCAGGCCGCGTCATACAGCTCAGCCACAGCGCCCACCTCGGCCAGCGTGCAGCGGATCAGATGCTCCGAGCCCTGGCCCACCGTGTGTTCGATGAACTGGCGGCCGACCGCCGGCAGGCCCAGCTCGGCCAGCATGCGGTTCAGCGCCAGGTCGAAGTCCCCCAGGGTATCGACCATCGTACCGTCCAGGTCCACGATGGCGGCGTCGAAATCGCGGGGGAGCAAGGGCAGGGCGTTCACATTCGGCAAGCAGAGTCGGGGCCTGCATTGTCCGCGCTCAAGCGCCCCACACCTCCTGCACCACCGCGCCCACGGCCTGCACTGCCGGTGCCACCTGCCCTGCCGGCCGCGAAGCCCAGCAGATCCAGGTGCGGGCCTGCCAGCCGGGCCAGATGACCAGTTCGCCGCGGCGCTGGGCTTCTTCGGCCTGGTCGCGCCGCACGATGCCCGCGCCCAGGCCGCTGGCGACCATGCTGCGCACCGAGCCCTCGGTGTCGGCCATCGCCCCTGGCCGGTAGACGCCACCGCCCGCGGCGAACAGTCTCTCCTGGTGCTGGCGCAAGGTGCAGGTCGGCGGCGTGCCGACCCAGGGCAGCGCCACCAGCGCCTGCAGGCTGGGCGCGGCGTCGGCCAGCGCCATCGGCAGGCCCACCACCAGCTCGACCTGCCCCAGGCGCTGGATCTCCAGCCCGGCCATGCGCTCCAGGTCGGTCATCGCGTAGGCCGCCTCCAGCTCGCCGCGCTGCACCTGGAGCAGCAGGTCGGCCGACAAGCCCTGGCTGAGCTGCAGTGAAACCTGCGGATGCCGCTCGGCAAGCCGCACCAGCGCGTCACCCAGGCGCAGCGCCACCGGGTCGCTCACCGTCCCCATGCGAACGATCCCCTGCACTTCGCCGCGCAGCTGGGCCGCCGCGCTGCGCATGCGGCCGGCGGCGGCCAGCGTGCGCTCGGCCTCGTCCAGCAGGCGCTGGCCAGGCTCGGTCAGCGTCATGCCGCGCGGCGTGCGGTCGAACAGCTTGACGCCCAGCTCGTCCTCCAGCGCCTTGAGCTGCGCGCTGACAGCCGGCGGGCTGGTGAAGACCCGCTCGGCGGCGCGCGTCAGGTTGCCCTCGCGGGCCACCGCGACAAAGGTCTTGAGTTGGTAGAGCTCCATGGACAGCGATGGTACGGACGGGCCGCCGCGCTGTCCGTTCGCTTCGGCCGAACACCCGATCCAAACATGCAAATGGATGCGCAGGCCAAGCCCGCCCAGACTGCGCTCCATATTTTGATTGCAGAGGGAACGCCTTCATGGACTCCACCCAGACCTCCCGCAGCTCGGCCATGCTGAGCCTGATCTTCGCCACTGTCGCTTGGGGCAGCCTGTTCCTGGTCGGCAAGCCGCTGCTGCGCGAGCTGGACCCGGCCTGGTTCACGCTGCTGCGCTACACCGGCGCCACGCTGGTGCTGCTAGCCCTGCTTCGGCTGCGCGGCCCGCTGCCGCTGGCCAGCCTGCGGGCGGACGCCCTGCCCTTCGCGCTGATGGGTCTGGCCGGCTTCGGCTTTTTCAGCGTGCTGGTGCTGTGGGGCCTGGCGCATTCACAGCCTTCGCACGGCGCCGTCATCATGGCCACCATGCCCATCACCACCCAGCTGGTGCGCTGGTGGCGGGACGGCGTGGCGCCCACGCGCAGCACCTTGTTCGGCACCGCGCTGGCGCTGCTGGGCGTGTGCATCGTCGCCGGGGTCGGCCTGCCCCACGAAGCCGCGAATGCCAGCACCTGGCGTGGCGACCTGGCCGCCTGGGTCGGCACGCTGGGCTGGATTGCCTACACCCGCGGCAGCGCGCGCTGGGCCCAGCTGGACGTGCTGAGCTTCAGCACCTGGACAGCCGTGGCCGCCTGGCCGCTGCTGCTGGCCGCCGCGGTGCTGAGCAGCCTGCTGGGCTGGAGCCGCTGGCCCACGCCGGGTCTTGTGGCCGACCACGCGCTGCCGCTGGCCTACATCGGCCTGGTGCCCTCGGCGCTGGCCGTGCTGGCCTTCAACCGTGGCGTGAAGACGCTGGGCGCCGTCACCGGCACGGCCTTCCTGAACCTGGTCCCCGTCTCAGCCCTGCTGCTGGGCGCGCTGCTGGGGCATGTGCCCAACGGCCGCGAGCTGCTGGGCGTGGCGATGGTGATCGGGGCGCTGCTGCTGCACACCGCATCGCAACGTCAGACGGCCAGCGGTTCACGCCTTCCGACAGCGCCAGCGGCGGCCTGCGCGCGGTGAAGCCTCAGCGCGCCAGCTCGGCGCGCATCTGGTCGATCACCGCCTTGTAGTCCGGCTTGCCGAAGATCGCGCTGCCGGCCACGAAGGTGTCGGCACCAGCGTCGGCGATGCGGCGGATGTTGTCGACCTTCACGCCGCCGTCGATCTCCAGGCGGATGTCGCGGCCGGAGGCGTCGATGATCTTGCGCACCTGCTCGGCCTTCTTCAGCGTGTTCTCGATGAAGCTCTGGCCGCCGAAGCCGGGGTTCACGCTCATCAGCAGCACCACGTCGACCTTGTCGATGACCCACTCCAGCACCTCCACGCCGGCCGCCGGGTTGAACACCAGGCCGGCCTGGCAGCCTTCGGCCTTGATCAGCTGCAGCGTGCGGTCCACATGGGTCGAGGCGTCGGGGTGGAAGGTGATGATGTCGGCACCGGCCTTGGCGAAGGCCTGGGCCAGCGCGTCCACCGGCTGCACCATCAGGTGCACATCGATCGGCGCGGGCGTGCCGTCCGGCTTCACGGCATGTTTCTTCAGCGCCTCGCAGACCATCGGGCCGAAGGTCAGGTTCGGCACGTAGTGGTTGTCCATCACGTCGAAATGGATCCAGTCGGCACCGGCGGCGAGCACGGCGCGCACCTCCTCGCCCAGGCGGGCAAAGTCGGCAGACAGGATGCTGGGCGCGATGCGAAAGGTCTTGCTGGACATGGTGGAGCGAGCGGGTTGGGGGCGGCAAATAGCCGTGGCCTGGCGGGGAAAACCGCGAATTTTAGGAGGGCTTGCTAGGATTCGCCCATGACCCCTGCCCAATTCGCCTGCACGGTGGTGACGCAATACCTGCCCGAAGAGTCTTCTTCCTCGGAGCAGGTCTATGCCTTCGCCTACACCATCACCGTGCGCAACACCGGACCGGTGACCGCCCAGCTCGTCGCAAGACACTGGATCATCACCGACAGCGCCGGCCATGAGGAGCAGGTGCGCGGCCTGGCCGTCGTCGGCCACCAGCCGGTGCTCAAGCCCGGCGAACAGTTCGAGTACACCAGCTGGACCCGGCTGGCCACCCCGCGCGGCCAGATGAAGGGCACCTTCTTCTGCATCAGCGAAGACGCGCACTGGTTCGAGACGCCCGTGCCCGAGTTCGAGCTGCTGCTGCCGCAGGCCCTGCACTGATGGCAGGCCAGCGCTGGGACCTGACGGCGCTGCTCAATGCAGCCGACCCCAACGCCCCGGCGGTCGAGCGCCATTTGTGGATGGTGCGGCTGCTGGAGTGGCTGCGCAGCGTGCCGGCCGAGCCAGCCGCGGAGGTGGCGTCCCCGGTTCCGGCACCGGTGCCGGCCACCGTCGAGTTGGCCAGCCCGCCGGCCGCCGAACCCCAGCCCCAGGCGGCCCCGGGCAACAGCCCCACGCCGTGGCCGCTGCGCCGGCTGCGCCACCTGCTGAACGTGCTGGACCGCAACCCCGAGCACCGCGAGCGCATCAGCGTATTGCTGCAGCGCTCGATGGCCGGGCTGGACGCCACCGGCCTGCTGGCCGATTTCGGCTTCTCGCCGCGCCAGGGCTTTTTCAGCGAACTGGCCGAGCGGCTGAGGCTGGCCACGCTGCCGGGCACGCCGCAGACCCAGGACCTGGGTGAGCTGTTCCTGCTGCTGTTCGAGGACGACGAGGCCGAGACGGCCTGGATCGAGGCCATCGACGACCAGACGCTGCACCGCACGCTGGCACTGTTCGTGCCGGACGCTGACGCCCGCCCCTGGCGCGCGGTGATGGTCGAGTCCATCCAGCTGCTGGCGAGCCAGTTCCGCGCCAGCGGCCTGTCGGCCGAGATGCGCCAGCGCATGGACCCCGCCCTGCGCACCGACCGCCCGTTCCACCAGGTGGTGCAGGCCGCGGAAGGCCTGCGCGCCTCGCTGCGCGAGCTCCAGCACGACGCCGACAACGCGCAGGCGATGCAGGCGCTGGCCCAGCAGGCGCACTACCTGCGCGCGGTGCTGGCCGCCTGCCTCACCGCGGCCGACAGCGTGCGCGGCCACCTGGACGACTACGGGATCTCGGTCGACCTGGTGTTCCAGATCAACCAGTTGCGCGGCCGGGCTGAACGCATGGAAGCGCTGCTGGCCTGCCTGATGGGCAATGACGCCGCGCCGGACCTGCGCCGGCTGCTGGCCGAGCTGGTGCGCGCCGGCATCGAGCGGCGCGGCATCGGCAAGCTGTTCACGCGCCATTACGCGCTGCTGGCACGCAAGGTGACCGAGCGCAGCGCCGACACCGGCGAGCACTACATCACCCGCGACAGCGCCGAATACCGCGACATGCTGCGCATGGCCGCCGGCGGCGGCGCGGTGATCGGACTGACCACCATGGTCAAGTTCGTGCTCACCGCGCTCGCCCTGCCCGCCTTCTGGGCCGGCTTCAGCGCCGGCACCAACTACGCGATCAGCTTTGTCGTGATCTACCTGATGCACTGGACGGTCGCGACCAAGCAGCCGGCGATGACCGCGCCCAGCCTGGCGCGCCGGCTCGAAGGCATCTCGTCCAGCGACGCGGCGCTGCAGCGCTTCGTCGACGAAGTGGCGCACCTGCTGCGCTCGCAATTCGCCGGCATCGTCGGCAACCTGAGCGCCGTGGCGCCAGTGGTACTGGGGCTGCAGATCCTATCGTGGCTGACCTTCGGCGCGCCGTTGATCGGCCAGGCCCAGGCCCACTATGCGCTGCACAGCACCTCGCTGCTCGGGCCGACCGCGCTGTACGCCGCATTCACCGGCGTGCTGCTGTTCGCCTCCAGCCTGATCGCCGGCTGGGCCGAGAACTGGTTCGTCTTCCACCGGCTGGACAGCGCCATTGCCTGGAACCCGCGCTTCATCCAGCGCCTGGGTGCCGCCCGCGCGCTGCGCTGGTCACGCTGGTGGCGCGACAACATTGCCGGCGTCACCGCCAATGTCTCGCTGGGCATGATGCTGGGCCTGGTGCCGGCGCTGGCCGGCATCTTCGGCCTGCCGATCGAGGTGCGCCACGTCACGCTGTCCACCGGACAGATCTTCGCCGCGCTGGGCACGCTGGGCTGGCCGCTGCTCAACGAGCCGGGTTTCTGGTGGTGCATCGCCGGCATCCCCATCACCGGCCTGCTGAACCTGGGCGTGAGCTTCGCGCTGGCCTTCCGGCTGGCCATGGTCTCGCAAGGCCTCAAGCTGCGCGACCGCGGCCGCATCTACGCGGCCTTGCGTCAGCGCTGGCGCGAGGCGCCGCACAGTTTTTTCAAGCCTTCGAAGCCACCGGGCTGAGGACAGACTCAGGCCTGGTCGTCCTCCGAGCGGTCCCGCTCACCGCCACGCCGGCCCGAGAACATCGTCCACCAGATCACAAAGACCAGCACCGCTCCGGCGCCCAAGGCCTCCAGCACCAACCACCCCATGCTGTCTCCGCGTTTGTTGAGAAGAATCTTCGCTGAAGGCCCATTGTGTGCGCTGGGCCTGGCCGCCACCATGCTGCTGGCCAGTTGCGCCGTCACACCGCCAGGCCCGCCCGGCTCGGCTTCGCCCGGCCAGCCCACCACCGCGCCCACCCCGCCGGTCCTCCACATGCCGCCTCCCGCCGGCACGGTCGAGCGCAATCGCTCGCGCTGGGTGCCGGCCTCGTTCAACGAGTTGCCCGGCTGGCAGGACGAGCAGCTCAGCGACTGGTGGCCCGCGATGCGCCAGGGCTGCCAGAACCCGCCCACCGCCTGGGCCACGCTGTGCACCGAAGTCCGCCAGACCAGCGGCCTGCCAGACGGCCTGCTGCTGCGCCTGTGGGCCGAGAGCAAGCTGCAGGTCTACCGCGTGGAGTCGCTGGACGGCGACCCCGCCGGCCTGCTCACCGGCTACTTCGAGCCCGAGATCCCCGCCAGCCGCAAGCCCACCTGGAACCGCAAGGTGCCGCTCTACGGCCCGCCGGCCGACCTGGTCGCCAAGAAGCCCTACTGGACCCGCCAGCAGCTCGACACCCTGCCGGCAGCGCGCAGCGCGCTGCAAGGGCGCGAGATCGCCTGGGTCGAAGACCCGCTGGACGCGCTGATCCTGCAGATCCAGGGCTCCGGCCGGCTGCAGCTCACCGAGTCCGACGGCGGCCAGCGCCTGATCCGCCTGGCCTTCGCCGGCCACAACGAACAGCCCTACAAGTCCATCGGCCGCTGGCTGATCGACCAGGGCGAGCTCACACCCGCCCAAGCCTCCTGGCCCGGCATCAAGGACTGGGCCCGCCGCAACCCGCGCCGCGTGCAGGAAATGCTCTGGCAGAACCCGCGCTACGTCTTCTTCCGCGAAGAGCCGCTGCTGGACCCCAGCCTCGGTCCCAAAGGCGCCCAAGCCGTGCCCCTCACCCCCGGCCGCTCCATCGCCGTGGACCCCCAAAGCGTGCCCTACGGCACCCCCGTGTGGCTGGACACCACAGAGCCTTTGTCCACCAAACCCCTGCAACGCCTGGTCATGGCCCAGGACACCGGCAGCGCCATCACCGGCGCCGTCCGCGCCGACTTCTTCTGGGGCTGGGGCGACGAAGCCGAGGCCAATGCCGGGCGCATGAAGCAGGGGCTGAAGATGTGGGTGTTGTGGCCGAAAGGGTGAGCGCGCGGGACGCTTGAGGGGCAGGCGACCGGCGCAATGGGGGAACAAGCGCGCCTCGTATTGCGGTTTCCCACATCGCACGCCCCGGGTTTTTACCGATGATTGCCGGTTGGACCCGGCTGGCTGCTTTCTTTCGACAGCAGGCCGGCTTGTTCGTGCCTGCCGGCTGAGAGCCGGCATGTCCTGACCGGGCACTGCCGCAAAACGGCGGGGCTCGTTTCGATCATCCGCCTCACGAAAGCGCCGCATGCCTGCAGTACCTTCTTCCCCCGTCCTGCTCCGCGGGTTCCGCCTGGCGGCGGTGGCCCTGCTGGCCACGCTGGGTTTTGCGGCGCGGGCCGACATCGTGATCGGTCAGGTCGCGCCGTTCACTGGCCCGCAGGCGGTCACCGGGCAGGCCATCCACGCCGGCGCGAAGCTGTACCTCGACTCGGTCAATGCCGCTGGCGGCGTTCGGGGGCAGAAGGTCAAGCTGGTGACGCGCGACGATGCGCAGAAGCCAGAAGACACGGTGCGGCTGGTCAAGGAACTGATTGTCGCCGAATCGCCGGTCGCGATGATCGGCACCGTGGGCACGGCCAACCTGGAGGCGCTGGCCAAGGACGGCGTGCTGGCCAAGGCCCGCATGCCGATGGTGGGTGCCGTGTCCGGGGCGGCCAGTGTGGCCAGGGCCGAGGGCATGTTCGTCGTCAAGGCGCGCTATCACGATGAAGTGGACCGCCTGTTCGAGAACCTGACGAACCTCGGCCTGAACCGCGTCGGCCTGGTCTACCAGGACGACGGCCTGGGCCAGGACGTGCTCGCCGGCGCCAACGCAGCCGCCCAGCGCCGCACCGTGACGCTGGTGGACACAGCCTCCTACGCCCGCAACACGACGGACACCTCGGCCGCCGTCACCCGCATGCTGGCCGCCAAGCCGCAGGCGATTTTCCTTGGCGCGACCACCGCCGCGGCAATCGACTTCGTCACCCGCTACCGCGCGGCCGGCGGCACGGCGCAGTTGTACGGCATGTCCATCATCGACCCCGACCTGATGCTGAAGAAGATCGGCGCCATCGCTGCGCGCGGATACGCCTTCACCACCGTGCTGCCGCTGCCCGCCGACAACAAGCGCGCCGTGGTGCGCGAATACCTGGCGCTCAGCGCCGAGTCCAAGGACCCGAACCTCTCGACCCGCTCGCTCGAAGGCTTCATCGCCGCCAAGGCCGTGGTCGCCGCCCTGAAGCGCGCAGCCCGCCTCGCGCCAGACGCCATCAGCGAAGCCCTCAGCGCCCCCGAAGGCATGGACGTGGGCAACTTCCCGCTGAACTTCAGCCAGAAGGGCCGCACCGGCTCGGCCTATGTGGACTTCGCGATGTTGGGGTCGGATGGGAAGCTGGTGCGATGAGCACCCGGCCGGAAGCAGGCACGCGCTGAGCAAGTCGCGCTACGCCTTATCGGGGCAATCGAACGCGGGCGCAGATGCAAAAGGGCCATTGGCGGCGGTGTGGGCCTCGGCACGTCGCTGGAGCTGGCGACACGGCACCACGCTGCGGGTGAACAGCCGGTCGGCATGAGGGCGCTGACTCCAGCCATAGGAGTCAAAGTCGTAGCGGCGCAGACGGCCATCGCTCGTTCGCAAGACGGCAATCCAAACAATCGAATCCTCGCCTTGCGCCTGAGACGCCACCCAATGGTCGACGCGCGCCGCCGCCGCGTGCGCCATACAGGCATCGGCTGAAAACGAGTCCTGCATTAACCCCACGAATCCGCAGGACACGGCGGCAGGCGGCATCACGGCCGGCACCTCACGACGGATGGCAGAGGCCCAGTCGGGCCGCGGCGAACTTGAACTGACGATCACCGGAATCGCCGGCAGCAGCGCCAACGACAGCAGCGTCAGCGAAAAGGCGAGCAGGTTCGGCCGTTGCATCATGTCGGCCTCCACTGCGCTGAAACTGCCGCGAATATCGCCTGGGCACACCAGGCTCGCTGGCTCCGTGACTGCAATCGGGCTCGTCACTTGATCTCCAGTTGCTTCAGCCTGGCATCTCGACATTCACGTACATGACGGGATTGGAAGCGCCTCGCGGGAAGTAGTGTGCAGCGGAACGGCCCACGTACTTGCACCTCACAGGCTCGGGCGCCGGCTCGCCGGTGAACTCCCAGCGCCCCGGCACGTTGACATCTGCGAGCGACCGGGTCGTGTAAGCCGTGCTGCCTGCTGGGTGCCAGGCCTTGGCGACATACACCTCGCGCACGATCCCTGAGGCCACAGCCAACACCAGCTCGACTTCGGCTCTCCGCTCGCCAACGCGCCAGACACCGCGAGTGGCTTCGTACAGCGCTTGCGGCGTCATGCCCTCTCGGTGAAGTCCCGCCACCCGGATGAGCAAAGCGGGTTCTGTCACCACCAAGCCGGGAGACACTTCGGTCTTCGCAGGCCTCGGTGCAGCCGAGGGCGCGGGTTGGCGGACGGCCAATGCCTCGGCAGCCGCGTCAGGCAGCAAAGCCGCAATGGCGGCAGCCTCCTCGCGCATTTGCGGCTGGAACTTGCCGTAGTTGGAGAAGTGCAGGTGCAGATGAACCGTGCGCCCCGCGTCCTGGTAGAGCACGGGGAGAGGGCCAGATGACGCCGGCCGTTGCGCCAGCCATCCGAACCGCCCGCTCGCGCGCAGCAGTTGCGCCACCTGCGCCGAAACGAAGATGAGCTTCGCACGGCCGCGCAGCATTGCAGACTCGATCATCTGCAAATGCGATGTCGCCAAGTCCGCCCGCGTCAGCTGGCTTCGGCCCATCGTGGGCAAGTGAAGCAGTTCGACAAACGACACCAGCGAAGCATGCCGCGGCGCAAAGCCGACGCGCGAGAAGTTGAGGTGATAGCGACGGCCGTCGCCACGGTAGTCAGGCAGCAGGAACGGGTGATGCACGCCATGCTGGCGCCAGAACGCCACGCCATCCTCGTGGTACGCCAGCACGTTGCCGAACGATGAACTGTGCGCGATCTGAGGGTCGTAGTTCGCATCCAGACCAATGAACAGGAACGTGGCATCCCAAGGCGCTGCGCCTTGGAATGGTCGCTCGGCAAAGCATTGCTGAAGTTCGCGGCTGGGATGCAGTTGGTACATGGCAGCGGTCGTGAAAATCCATCAGCGCGTCAACACCCGCACCTCCAACTGCTGCGCAGTAGACGCCGCCGCATCCCCACTTCGCCAGGTCCGCGTACCGGGATTGTCCGGCCCATTCTGCACAGCGCCGCCAGGCCCCGCCAGCCTTCCCAACATCACCCACTGCCCCATCGCCGCCAGCACTTCGCCGGACATCCAGGCCGCATCCGCTGGGCGGGCGCCCTGGCCCGCGGCGGACGGCCATTCGACGCGGTATTGCACGCGGACCGGGGCGTTGCCGCCGGGCCAGGTGGGGGCGACCCAGAGGCGGGTGGCTTCGGCCAGCGGTTCTTCGCCGCCGGAGAGGCCCATGGTGGGGTTGGCGTTGGCCTGACCTGCGCCGCTGGCAGCACTGCCCGGCGCGCCGACGTTGGCGTACCAGCGGGTTTGCGGGGCCAGCCGCCATTGGGTCAGCGCGACTTCGGACTGGCCGCCATTGCGGACCTGCATCAGCGGGAGCGTGGGTGCCGCGCCGCTGTTCGACGGCGTGGTGCTGACAACCCAGCCGCCGTTGCCGGGGGACTGCGGGCGGCTGGTCGAGACGACCACGTCGCGGCTGCCGCCTTGTGGCGACGCGGCGATGGGCTGCAGGCGGAACTGCAGCACCAGGTTGACGGCCGGCAGCGCGTCGGCAGCCTGGGCGCCGGCCGCTAGCAGGAGCAGCGCTGCAGTGACGAAGGTGCGAAGCATCACGTGCTCCCGCGCCGGCCTTCGCCGGGCATCAGGTGGCCCAGCGGCAGCGCGGCGCTGGACTTGATCTCGCCCAGCGAGAAGCTGGTGTGCAGGTCCTTCACGTTGGGCAGCTTGAACAGCGTGTCCATGGTCCAGCGGGAGTAGGCGTCCAGGTCGGTCACCAGCACCTGCAGCTCGAAGGTACCGGCGCCGCTGATGTAGTGGCAGGCGATGACCTCGGGCAGTTCGCGGATGGCGGCTTCGAGCGCGCGCATGGACTCGGCGTTGTCGCGCTCGGTGTCCACCCGCACGAAGGCCAGCACGCCCAGGCCGATGCGGCGGCGGTCGATCTCGGCGCGGTAGCCGGTGATCACGCCGATCTGCTCCAGCCGTTTGACGCGCCGCCAGGTGGGCGCGGCAGACAGGCCGATGGCGGCCGCCAGTTCGGCGTTGGACTGGCGCGCGTCGCGCTGCAGTTCGCCCAGCAGCAGCACGTCGTAGCGGTCCAGCGCGGCCAGGCCTTGCGGCAGCGTGACGGGGGCTGCGCGCTCGTCTGCTGCGGCCTCGTCAGTCGCGGCAGTCTTCCCAAGGGTTTTCCCTTGAATCCTCGTTTTGGGAAATCTGGATTCTTCTTTGACACTCATGGCGAAAGATTGTTGCGCGGTGGCGCACGACATGGCAATCGAAAGAAAGCACTTCTCGCACGCTTCTTCCTACACTGACGGCACCGCCCGAGGCTTCGGCGCGCCTGGCCACAAGCCACCCGCGCGCCCAGCCACCGCTCAAGCCACCGGACCCGCCGGCCCAGGAGACACGCAGCATGAACGCCCCGCTACCCGACTCGATTCGCAAGGCCCTGGAATCGGTCTCGCTGGAGGACAAGTACGCGCTGCCCACCGGCCGCGCCTTCATGAGCGGCGTGCAGGCCCTCGTGCGGCTGCCCATGCTGCAGCGCACCCGGGACGTGATGGCCGGCCTGAACACCGCCGGCTTCATCAGCGGCTACCGCGGCTCGCCGCTGGGCGGCTATGACCAGGCGCTCTGGGCGGCCAAGAAGCACCTGGAGAAGCAGCACATCGTCTTCCAGCCAGGCGTGAACGAGGAACTCGGCGCCACCGCCGTGTGGGGCACGCAGCAGCTGGACCTGTTCCCCGAGAAGGCCAAGTACGACGGCGTGTTCGGCCTCTGGTACGGCAAGGGCCCGGGCGTGGACCGCAGCCTGGACGTGTTCAAACACGCCAACATGGCCGGCACCAGCAAGCACGGCGGCGTGATCGCCATCGCAGCGGACGACCACGTCAGCAAGAGCTCCACCGCGCCGCACCAGAGCGACCACGTCTTCAAGGCCTGCGGCTTCCCGACCTTCTTCCCCAGCAGCGTGCAGGAAATCCTGGACATGGGGCTGCATGCGTTTGCGATGAGCCGCTTCTCCGGCGTGTGGACCGGCATGAAGACCATCCAGGAAGTGGTCGAATCCGCCGGCACGGTGGACGTGTCGCCGGACCGCGTGAAGATCCTCCTGCCCGAAGACTTCCAGATGCCGCCGGGCGGCCTGCACATCCGCTGGCCGGACGCGCCGCTGGAGCAGGAAGCACGGCTGATGGACTACAAGTGGTACGCGGCGCTGGCCTATGTGCGGGCCAACAAGCTGAACTACAACGTGGTGGCCACGCCGCACGACCGCTTCGGCATCGTCGCCTCCGGCAAGGCCTACAACGACATGCGCCAGGCGCTGCACGACCTGGGGCTGGACGACGACACCTGCCGCGCTCTGGGCATCCGCGTGCACAAGGTCAACGTGGTCTGGCCGCTGGAAGCCACCATCACGCGAGACTTCGCGCAGGGGCTGCAGGAGATCCTGGTCGTCGAGGAAAAGCGCCAGGTCATCGAATACCAGCTGAAGGAAGAGCTCTACAACTGGCGCGGCGACGTGCGGCCCAACGTGATCGGCAAGTTCGAGGAAGCCGAGGGTGACCTCTCCGGCGGCGAGTGGAGCCGGCCCAACCCCAGCGAGCACTGGCTGCTGCGCGCCAAGGCCGACCTGACGCCGGCCATCATCGCCAAGGCGATTGCCAAGCGCCTTAAAAAATTGGGCGTGCCGGACGACATCGCCGCGCGCATGGACCGCCGCATCGAAACCATTGCTGCCAAGGAGCGCGAGCTGGCCGCGCTGGAGATCAAGACCGGCGACCGCACGCCCTGGTTCTGCTCCGGCTGCCCGCACAACACCAGCACCCGCGTGCCCGAGGGCTCGCGCGCGGTGGCCGGCATCGGCTGCCACTACATGGTCAGCTGGATGCCGGGGCGCAATACAGAGACCTTTACCCAGATGGGCGGCGAAGGCGTGCCCTGGGTGGGCCAGGCGCCGTTCACCAACGAGCAGCACATCTTCGCCAACCTGGGCGACGGCACCTACTTCCACTCCGGCTTGCTGGCGATCCGCCAGAGCATTGCCGCGGGCGTGAACATCACCTACAAGGTGCTCTACAACGACGCGGTGGCGATGACAGGCGGCCAGCGCGTGGGCGAGCGGGCCGAGGGCCACACCGTCATCCAGATCATGAACAGCCTGAAGTCCGAAGGCGTGACCAAGCTGGTCATCGTGACGGACGAGCCGGAGAAGTACGACGGCGTGGCGCTGGCCGAAGGCGTGACGGTGCACCACCGCGATGAGCTGGACCGCATCCAGCGCGAGTTCCGCGAGATCAAGGGCACCACGGCCATCATCTACGACCAGACCTGCGCCACCGAAAAGCGCCGCCGCCGTAAGCGCGGCACCATGGCCGACGTGGAGCAGCGCGTGGTCATCAACGAGCTGGTCTGCGAAGGCTGCGGCGACTGCTCGGTGCAGAGCAATTGCGTCTCGGTCGAGCCGCTGGAAACCGAGTTCGGCCGCAAGCGCCAGATCAACCAGAACAGCTGCAACAAGGACTTCTCCTGCGTGAAGGGCTTCTGCCCCAGCTTCGTCACCGTGGAAGGCGGCAAACTGAAGAAGCCCAAGGCCGACAAGCGCGCCAGCCTCACCAGCCTGCCGCCGCTGCCCGAGCCGACGCTGCCGCTCGCGGAAACCGCCTGGGGCATCGTCGTGGCCGGCGTGGGCGGCACCGGTGTCATCACCATCGGCCAGCTGCTGGGCATGGCAGCCCACATCGAAGGCAAGGGCGTGATCACGCAGGACGCCGCCGGTCTCGCGCAAAAGGGCGGCGCCACCTGGAGCCATGTGCAGATCGCGCAGACGGCAGAAGCCATCTACACCACCAAGGTCGACACCGCGAAGGCCGACCTGGTGATCGGCTGCGATGCGATCGTCACCGCCAGCAAGACGACGCTGAGCGTGCTGCACCCGCAGCGCAGCTTCGTGGCCATGAACAACCATCGCACGCCCACCGCCAGCTTCGTCACCGACACCGAATGGACCTTCCCGGCGGGAGAGTGCGAAGCGGCCGTGGCCGGCGCGGTGGACCCGGCGAACTTCGTGTCGTTCGACGCCGAGGAAGTCTCGGTCAAGCTGCTGGGCGACTCGATCTACACCAACCCGCTGATGCTGGGTTACGCCTGGCAGAAGGGGCGAATTCCGCTCACGCACGCTTCGCTGATGCGCGCGATGGAGTTGAACGCCGTGCAGATCGACAACAACAAGGCCGCCTTCGAATGGGGCCGCCGCTGCGCGCACGACCTGGCCGAGGTGCAGTCGCTGTACACCGCTGCGCAGGTCATCCAGTTCGTCAAGAAGCCCTCAGTCGAGGAACTGGTCAAGCGCCGCGTGGAGTTCCTCAGCGCCTACCAGAACGAGGCCTACGCCGCGCAGTACAGCGCGTTCGTGGACCACGTGCGCCAAGCCGAAGCGCCACTGAGCAGCACGCGCCTGACCGAAGCCGTGGCGCGCTACCTGTTCAAGCTGATGGCCTACAAGGACGAGTACGAAGTCGCCCGCCTGCACACCGACGCAGCCTTCACCAACAAGATCGCCACGATGTTCGAAGGCGATGTGAAGCTGGTGCACCACCTCGCGCCGCCGCTGTTCTCCAAGAAGAACGACCACGGCGAACTCATCAAGCAACGCTTCGGCCCGTGGGTGCGCAAAGCCTTCGGCACGCTGCGCCACCTCAAGGCCTTGCGCGGCACCGCCTTCGACCCGTTTGGCCACACCGAAGAGCGCCGCACCGAACGCGCGCTGATCGGCGAATACCGTGAGTGCATCGAGGAACTGCTGCGCGGCCTGAATGCGCAGACGCTGCCCAGCGCCATCGAGATCGCCCGCATCCCGGAGGACATCCGCGGCTACGGGCACGTCAAGGCGAAGCACCTGGCGGCGGCGCGCAAGAAGTGGGATGAGCTGATGGCGCGCTGGCGCCAGGGTGGGTTGGCGAAGGCGGCTTGAAGGGCTTGCCTCAGGTCCGGTCACCCCAGTAACCGGGCTCGCGGTTCTGGTGCGCAATGGCGAATATTTGAGGCCCCATGATTTCATCCTCTTCATACACCACGGTGTAAGGAAAGCGATCGAAGTGGTAGACGCGAAGGCCATCTTCACCGTGCGGCCCACGCCGCTGGTTCTCGATGAGTAGATCTCGCACGCGCTCGTACTCTGCAAGGAAGGCCAATGCGATCATTCGGCTTGCGTGCGTGGCGTAGTAAACGGCTGCGTCGCCGAGCTCTGCCTCGGCTTCGGGATGAATCGAGTAACTCACGCGAGCCGTGCTCTGACGCGCTCCAAAGCTTCGTCGCCAGGAATCATCGCCACCTTGCCGTTTCGGACTTCCTCTCGCCGACGCAGCGCAAGGCTCATCCAAGCCTTCTGCGCGCTTGACTTCGGTTCAAAACTGGCAATCAGCAACTCAAGAATCCGGGCCCGCTCCTCGGCCGGAAGGTCAAGGACTTCCGCTGCTAGATCGTGGGCGGGAATGGTCATGATGCCTCCGGGTTGGTGCCTAGGCACAAGCATGCCACACCTCCGAGAGCCGCACAGCCCCCGTCGGCGCCGACAACATCCGGGTTCAGTTGCGGGGTTCTCGATCTCAGGCCTGTCGAAATTGCAAGCGCCCAATCGTCGTGCAGAGACGAGCAGTTCGCCACAATCGTTCTGCCTCCGATCCCACCAGCTCCTCACTTCATCCCCAAAGGAAACGACTCATGACCACCAGTGCCGTCAAACTCCACCGTGTCCTTCGCTGCAAGCCCGAGAAGCTCTACCGCGCCTTCCTGGAACCTGCCGCCATGGCCAAGTGGCTGCCGCCTTACGGCTTCACCTGCCAGGTCCACCACATGGACGCGCGCGTGGGTGGCGACTTCAAGATGTCGTTCCACAACTTCGGGTCCGGCAACGGCCACAGCTTTGGCGGTGAGTACCTGGAACTGGTGCCGAACGAACGCCTGCGCTACAACGACCGTTTCGACGACCCGAACCTGCCGGGCACGATGGAAGTCACCGTGGTGCTGAAGCCGGTGATCTGCGGCACCGAGCTCGACATCGTGCAGGACGGCATCCCAGACGTCATTCCACTGGAGATGTGCTACCTGGGCTGGCAGGAGTCGCTGGAACAGCTGGCACGGCTGGTGGAACCGGAGATTCCGGGTTGACGCAGGCACAGCGCCCGACTCGGCGAAAGGCTTCGCCAGGCTCAGCCCAAACTGTTGGCGCGATGTCGCCCCTCAGCCCGCAATCGAAAACAGCACCGAGCGGTTGATGGCGTAGACCGCGCCGTCGGCGCCGATGGCCGTGGGCGTGTAGGCCTCGCCGAGGCCGCCGGTGAGCCTGATGCGCTGGCTCAGGGTGTTGGTGGCCAGGTCCCAGCGGTAGAGCACGCCGTCTTCGCTATTGACCAGCAGCGAGTGCGTCAGCGGGTCCACGGCCACGGTGTTGACGCACCATTCCTTGACCGCTGCGGAGCCCGGGTTCTCGGGCGTCACGCCCAGCACGGTGATGACCTCGCGCATCACCGGCACGCCGGAGATCGGATCGGTCTGCGTGGCGTTCGGGTCCAGCACGGCCATGCGGTTCAGGCCGTCGCCCGTGCCGGCATTGAGGTAGTTGTTGTACTTGACGGCCAGCAGGTAGCTGGAGCTGCCGGTGTAGCCGCCCACGATGCTCGCCGGCACGAGGGAGGCCGTGTCGTCCCAGCCGAAGCTGCCCGGAACCTTGGTGGTGGCCAGCGTGCTGTCGAAATGCAGCAGCCAGCCGCGGTAGTTGTGCTGGCCCTGGCTGGACTCCAGCACGCCGATGTAGACGTCGCCGTCCGTGCCGATGGTCGGTGAGGCCGTTGAGTCGTCGCTCACCTGGGCCTTGTCGCCGGTTTGCGGGTCCAGCAATGCCACGCGGGCACGCGGCGCCAGAGTGGTGCTGTCCAGCGCCACCAGCACGCCATGCTGGGACCATCCGGCAGAGACCGCGTTGGCCAGCACGTACACGGTCGCCAGGTCGGGTGACAGCGCGGGCGCGCAATTCATGGCGGGCTTGACGACGCTGGCGTCGCCCGAGACATCGGCCGCGGCGATCCACCGCCCCTGGCCATCGGCGCCAATGCGCGCAAAGCCGCTGACCAGGCCCGCCGGGTTGCCGGCATTTGCGACGAACCCGAAGAAGGCGTTGCCTGCCGCATCGACGGTGATCGGCGTGTTGATGAAGACGGCAGCATCGAGCTGGGCCGAAGCCGCGGCGTAGGCAGCGCTGCCGTAGAACACCAGCGGCTGCAGGGCACCCTGCGCCGAGTCCGCCGCATCGCGCACATAGACCTTGCCACCCGCGCCAGGCACGAACAGGCGGTTGCTGCGCGACAGCGCCAGGTGGAAGCCCGGCATCCAGTGATGCGCGGGCACGGCGTAGTCGGTGTCGGCCGACCAGAGCAGCGTGCCGGTGGCGCCGGACCGGGCCTCGACCCGGAAGCCGCTGGTGGCCTGGGTCTTCACCGGCACCAGCACCGTGTTGTTGGACGTGATGACGGGCGAGCCGTAGTGCACCAGCAAGGTCTCGCCCTGGTACTGCGGCATCAGGTCCACCGGCGTGGACCAGGCAATGCGGTTCAGGTCCTGCGTCGCAATGGCGCCCTCGCCCGAGTGCTGGCTGTCGCGCCCGAAGTTCCACCAGGCAGGACCGGAAACAGGAGGTGGGGTTGGAGAAGGCGGCGGGGGCGGGGGCGCGGGCGCGGGGCTGCCAGCGTCGCCGCCACCACCGCCGCAGGCTGCCACGCCCATGCCGGCCGCGGCCATCGCGAGCACCAGGCGACGCCTGCGCAAGGACAGCAGGAAAGCCTCGGCCAGGTCGTCGGGCGGTGGTGCTTGCGTCATCGAGAAGGCCTCTGCCATCCAGGTTGGAAAGGCCATTGTGCCGCCTGCTTCAGCTGCGCAAATGGCACGCCACCCAGTGCCCATCGGCCACCTGCTTCAGCTCGGGCCGCTGCTCGCGGCATTGCGCGGTCTGCGCCAGCGGGCAGCGGGTGTGGAAGTGGCAGCCGGTGGGTGGGTGGATGGGGCTGGGCAGGTCGCCTTGCAGCGGGATGCGGCGGCGCTTGACGGTGGGATCAGGGATGGGGACGGCCGACAGCAGGGCTTCGGTGTAGGGGTGGCGGGGCTCGGTATAGAGGGCCTTGGCGGGCGCGATCTCGACGATGCGGCCCAGGTACATCACGGCCACGCGGTGGCTGATGTGCTCGACCACGCTGAGGTCGTGCGCGATGAACAGGTAGGCCAGGCCGAACTGCTCGCGCAGGTCTTCGAGCAGGTTGATGACCTGGGCCTGGATGGACACGTCCAGCGCCGAAACCGCCTCGTCGCAGACCACCAGCTTCGGGCTGACGGCCAGCGCCCGGGCAATGCCGATGCGCTGCCGCTGGCCGCCAGAGAACTCGTGCGGGAAGCGGCGCATCTGGTCGGCCGACAGGCCCACGGTTTCCAGCAGTTCCACGACACGCGCCTCGCGCTGCTGCGCATTGCCGGCCAGCTTGTGGATGACCAGCGCCTCGCCGACGATGTCGCGCACCGACATGCGTGGGTTCAGGCTGGCGAAC
Organism: Ideonella azotifigens; assembly: GCF_021043325.1. NCBI lineage: Bacteria > Pseudomonadati > Pseudomonadota > Betaproteobacteria > Burkholderiales > Sphaerotilaceae > Ideonella > Ideonella azotifigens. The sequence goes on along the minus strand of NZ_JAJNKD010000001.1, from coordinate 256,481 downwards.
GGGTCCTGGAAGATGATCTGCATGTCGCGCGTCAGCGCGCGCAGCTCGGCCGGGCTGGCGCGGGTCACGCTGCGGCCTTCGAAGCTGACTTCGCCGGCAGTCGGCTCCAGCAGGCGCAGGATGCTGCGGCCCAGCGTGCTCTTGCCGCAGCCGGACTCGCCGACGATGCCCAGCGTCTCACCCGGCGCCAGCTCGAAGCTGACGCCGTCCACCGCATGCACCCGCGCGACCTCGCGGCCCAGCAGCCCGCCATGGATGGGGAACTGCTTGACCAGGCCTTCGACCTTCAGCAATGGCATGCTCATGACCGCCCCTCGTCCGACGAATACGTCGGCCGATCCCCCGAGGGGATACGGGCCGGCTTGGGAGCGGCCCGGCGCTCGGCCCGGGTAGAGGTGGGAGCAGGATGGCTCATGGCACCAGCTCCAGGATGCACGCCACCTTGTGGCCCGGCGCTGCCTCGCGCAGCGCCGGCGTGGCGGTGGTGCAGGCTGGCGTGACATGGCGGCAGCGCGGCGCGAAGCGACAGCCGACCGGCGGGTTGATCAGGCGCGGCACGCTGCCGGCAATCGCTTCGAGCCGGGTCTTGTGCACGGCGTCGCGGTCAATGCGCGGGATCGAGCGGATCAGGCCCTGGGTGTAGGGGTGGCGCGGGCGGGCGAACAGGTCTTCCACGCCGGCTTCCTCGACCACCTGGCCGGCGTACATCACGACCACGCGCTGGCCGACTTCGGCGACCACGCCCATCGCGTGCGTGATCAGCAGCACCGCCATGCCCAGGCGCTCCTTGAGCTCCTGCAGCAGGTCCAGGATCTGCGCCTGGATGGTCACGTCCAGCGCGGTGGTGGGTTCGTCGGCGATCAGCAGCTTCGGGCTGCAGGCCAGCGCCATCGCGATCATCACGCGCTGGCGCATGCCGCCGCTGAACTGGTGCGGGTAATCGTTCACGCGCCGCTCGGGCGTGGGGATGCGCACAAGGCGCAGCATCTCGACAGCACGCGCCATCGCGTCTGCACGGCTCAGCCCTTCGTGCAGGCGCACGCTCTCGGCGATCTGCCGGCCCACGGTGTAGACCGGGTTCAGCGAGGTCATGGGCTCCTGGAAGACCATGGCGATTTCCTTGGCCCGCACGCGCTGCATGGCCGCAGCGTCCAGCGGCACCAGGTCACGCCCCTGCCACAGCACCTGGCCGGCGACGATGCGGCCCGGCGGCATGTCGATCAGCTTCATCACCGTTTTGGCGGTGACGCTCTTGCCGCAGCCGGACTCGCCGACCACACAGACCGTCTGCCCGGCCTCGACCGCGATGTCCACGCCATCGACCGCGTGCAACCAGCCGTCGTCGGTGAGGAAATGGGTCTTCAGCCCGCGAATGTCGAGCAGTGCAGTCATGTCGACCCCCAAGACGCCTGCGGCGTCGCCCCCCCGAGGGGGAGCGATGCGAGCTTGGGGCGGCCCGGCGCTCGCATCAGAACACCCTGCGTGGGTCCAGCGCGTCGCGCAGGCCGTCGCCAATGAAGTTGATGGCCAGCACCGTGAGGAAGATGGCCAGGCCGGGGAACAGCGCCCAGTGCGGTGCGATGTCCAGGTAGTCCTTGGCGTCGAACAGGATGCGGCCCCAGGTCGGGATGTCGGGCGGGAAGCCCAGGCCGAGGAAGGACAGCGTGCTCTCGGCAATGATGGCGCCGGCCACGTCCACCGTGCCGGCCACGATCACCGGGCCCAGCGCGTTGGGCAGGATGTGGCGCCAGACCAGCCGCATGCGGCCCGCGCCCAGCGCCCGTGCGGCCTCGACGAACTCCTTCTCGCGCAGGCTGAAGAACTGGGCCCGCACCAGCCGCGCCACCGGCATCCAGCCAAACGCGCCGATCACGCCCACGATCAGGACGAAGACGCCGAGTTCGGGCCCGAAGGCGTTTTTCAGCGTCTCGCGGAACAGGTAGATGACCAGCAGCAGCAGCGGCAGTTGCGGCAGCGACAGGAACAGATCGGTCAGCCACATCAGCGCGGTGTCCACCCAGCCGCGGGACATGCCGGCGGCAGCGCCGATCAGCGTGCCCACGCCGATCGCCATGCCCATGGCCGCCAGGCCCACCGCCAGGCTGATGCGCCCGCCGTACAGCAGCCGCGCCAGCAGGTCCTGGCCCAGGTCGTCGGTGCCCAGCGGGTGCGCGGCAGACGGCGTGGCCAGGCGGGCCGCGAAGTCGATGTCGTTGATGGCCAGCGGCCACAGCAGCGGCCCCAGGCCCACTGCCAGCACCATCAGCGCCAGCAGCACCAGGCTGAAGACCGCCAGGCCGTGCCGGCGAAAGCGCCGCCAGGCCTCGCGGGCGGGCGAGACCACCGGGCGCGGCGCCAGGATGGCCGCCGGCTCAGCGGTAGCTGATGCGAGGGTCGAGCCAGCCATACAGCAGATCCGCGACAAGGTTGAACAAGATCACCAGGCAGGCCAGCACGAAGGTGACTGCCATGATGACCGGCGTGTCGTTGCGCAGGATGGCGTCGATCAGCAGCGAGCCGATGCCGGGAATGCGAAAAATCTGCTCGGTGACGATGGCCCCGCCGAACACCTGCGGCATCGACAGCGCGACCAGCGTGACCACCGGGATCAGCGCATTGCGCGCCACATGGCGCAGCACCACCATGCGCTCAGGCAGGCCCTTGCTGCGCGCGGTGGTCACGTAGTCCAGCCGGATCACGTCCAGCGCCGCCGAGCGCACATAGCGCGTCCAGCCCGCCGCCTGGAACAGGCCCAGCACCAGCACCGGCATCAGCGTCTGCCGCAGTTGCTCCCACCACCAGGCCCAGCCGGTGGCGGGGATGTCGGCGCGGTAGACAAACGGCAGCCAGTCCAGCTTGATCGAGAACAGCAGGATCAGCAGCAGGCCGGTGAAGAAGGTCGGCAGCGAGAAGCCCATGAAAGCCAGCGTGTTGGCCAGCTTGTCGAACCAGGAATAAGGCCGCGTGGCGGCCATGATGCCGACCGGCAGCGCCACCGCCAGCGCCAGCAGCTGCGAGGCGCCGATCACCGCCAGCGTCACCGGCACACGCTGCCAGATCAGCGTGTCCACGTCCACGCGGCTGATGAACGAGAAGCCCCAGTCACCATGCAGCATCGCCCACAGCCAATGGCCGTAGCGCTGCCACACCGGATCGTTCAGCCCCAGGCTTTGGCGCAAGGCCTCGCGCACCTCGGGCGGCACGTTGGGATTGGTGGCCATCTCCGAAAACGGATCGCCCGGCGCCAGCGCCAGCACGGCGAACAGCACCACGCTGATGCCCAGCAAACTGGGCACCGCGAGCAGCAAACGACGGAGAAGGTACGGCCCCACGAACTTCAGGGAATCACGTTTCGCGATACCAGTCGGCCAGGCTGGCCATGTCCACGTCCCAGCCGTTCAGCGGCGCCACCATCTTGTTGCCCAGCCCGCTGACGGCCTGGCGGAACAGCAGCGGCACGACATAGCCGTCGCCACAGGCCAGGTCGTTCATGCGGATGAACAAGGCGGCACACTTGACCGGGTCCAGCTCGGTTTCCGAGGCCCGGTAGGCCTTGTCGAATTCGTCGCTGCGCCAGCGGCTCAGGTTCTGGCCCAGCCACTTGTTGCCCTTGGCCGCGATCTCCCACGAGACAAAACGTTGCATGTGCCGGTCCGGGTACGGCCGCCCCTGGCTGACCAGGTACATCTGCATGTCGGCGTAGAACTTGCCGTAGGTGTCCGGGTTGGCCACGTCCGACGAGAAGAACACGCTGGCCACGACCGACTTCAGCTCCAGCTCGATGCCAGCCTTCTGGCAGGCCTGCTTGATGATGGCCTGCACCTTCTGCCGCGGTGCGTTGATGGAAGTCTGGAACACGAACCTCAGCTTCTTGCCACCCTTCTCGCGAATGCCGTCCGCACCCCGCTTGTAGCCGGCGGCGTCGAGCACGGCGTTGGCCTTGTCGATGTTGAACTCGGGCTTCAGGTTGGCGCTGCGGAAACGCGGCGGGTTGTTGACGAAGTTCGGCGTGGCAATGCCGGCGCGGCCGAAGATGAAGTTCTGGATGCCCTGGCGGTCGATCAGCAGGCCCATGGCCTGGCGCACCGCCGGGTCGCTGAACAGCGGGTGGCGCGACTTGGCGCTGGACCGCTCGCCGTCGATCTCGGCCACCGGGTCGGCGTAGTTCAGGTAGAGCGACTCGGTCGAGCCGCCGGCAGCAAACACCACCCGGCCCTTGCCGCCCGCCTCCAGCCGTTTCAGGATCTCGTCTTCGACCAGCAGGTTCCAGGCGAAGTCGTATTCGCCGGTTTGCAGCACCGCGCGCGCCGCGGAGACGGCGTCGCCGCCGCCCTTGAGCTCCACCGTGTCGAAGAACGGCTTGTTGGGCTGGTGGTAGTTCGGGTTCAGCTCGCCGCGCACCATGTCGCCCGGCCGGAATTCGACGAACTTGTACGGCCCGGTGCCGACCGGCTTCAGGTTGGCCGGCGCCTCGCGCGACTTGGCGCCCATGTAGGGTGCAAACAGGTGCTTGGGCACCAGCTGCACGGTGGCGGTTTCGGGCCAGAACGGCGAGGGTTTGTCGAACACCACCCGCACCGTCAGTGCGTCGACCTTCTCCAGCTTCAGGCCCAGGTAGTAGCCGACGGTGTTGGTGGCGGCGGCCGGGTCGGTGGCGTACTGCCAGTTGAAGACCACGTCGTCGGCGGTGAAGGGCTGGCCATCGTGCCAGGTCACGCCCTTCTTCAGCTTCCAGGTGACGCTCTTGCCATCGGCCGAGATGCCGCCGTTTTCCTTGCTGGGCACCTCCGCCGCCAGCACCGGCACCAGGTTGCCGTCCACGTCGTAGCGGGCCAGCGCCTCGTAGAAGACGTGCGAGCCTTCTTCGTCCTTGGTGCCGGTGGCGAAATGCGGGTTCAGCAGCGTGGGGCCTTGCCACAGCAGCAGTTTCAGCGGGCCGCCGCCACCGCGTTTGGTGGGCTTGTAGGCCGGCTCGGCAGCGCCAGCCAGGCCGGCGCTGCCAAGCAGCACAGCGGCCATCGGCAGCGACAGGCCGAGCCCTGCGGCCTGGGCCAGGAAGCGGCGCCGCGGCAACGCACCGCTGCGCACCTGCTCAAGCCATTCACGCAGTTCGTTTTCTTCTTGCATCGTCGCCTCTGTTGCGAAGGGGTCAGCCGCTGCCGGCACCCAGCTCCGCGGGGCTGGGTTCGGCGCAGTGTAGCCAAGCCCTCCCAGCATGTTCGGCCGTGGGGCCGCCGGTCGCCAAGCGTGAAGCAATGCTCATGCCGCCCCGGGTTAAGCCGGATTGCCTGGCCCAACATTTGCTGGTTGCCATTGCCCGGTTCTGTACCATGGCGCACCGCGCCGACCGGCCAACCGCCGCCGATCAGCGCCTTTCCTTGGCGAACCGCCGTGATCCTGCTTTTTGCCTCGTTGTACGAAAGGTCCGCCATGTTTGCGTCCCGCCGCCTGCCTTCGCGCAGCGCCTGCCTCTTTGCCGCCGCCCTGCTGTGCGGCAGCGCCGCCACCTGGGCCGGCCCCTCGCTGGACCGCATCAAGCTGACAGGCAAGATCGTCATCGCCCACCGCGAGTCTTCGGTGCCGTTTTCGTACGTGCTGCCCGACAAGCAGCCGGTCGGCTATGCGCTGGACCTGTGCAGCCGCCTGTCGGAGGTCATCCGCAAGCGGCTGGGCCTGGCCAAGCTGCAGACCGAGTACCTGCTGGTCACCCCCGCCACCCGCGTGGCAGCCATCACCGATGGCAAGGCCGACATGGAATGCGGCGGCACCACCAACAATGCCGAGCGCCGGCAGAAGGTGGCCTTCACCGTGCCGCACTACATCACCGGCACGCGCTACATGGTGCTGGCCAACAGCAAGATCGACGACCTGAACAACTTCGGCAGCCGCAAGCTGGTTTCGACCGTTGGCACCACCGCGCTGAAGTCCATCACGCAGAACAACAACGAGCGGCTGCTGGGCATCCAGATTCTGGAGGCACCGGACCATGCCAAGGCGGTGCAGATGGTGGAAAGCGGCGAAGCCGACGGCTTCGCGATGGACGACGTGCTGCTGTTCGGCCTGAAGGCCAGCCGGCCAGAACCGGACAAGCTCAAGGTGGTGGGCAAGTTCCTGACCATCGAGCCGCTGGCCATCATGCTGCCCAAGAACGACCCGGAGCTGAAGGCCATCGTCGACGAGGAGATGAAGCGCCTGATCACCTCGCACGAAGCCGACACGATCTACGCCAAGTGGTTCCTGCAACCCATCCCGCCCAAGCAGGTCGCGCTGAACCTGCCAATGAACTACCTCTTGAAGGATTTCTGGAAGTACCCGACGGACTGGGTGCCGTTCTGAGCCTGATGCAGACGCAGAACAAGGAAACGCAGGGCCGCCCCAAGTTTCCTTGACCCCCTCGGGGGGCGGGCTGGGCGCAGCCCAGCCCTGGGGGCACACTCAGTACCCGTAGCAGCTGCGCAGCTGGGCGTAGTCGTAGAAGTGCTGCGTGCCGGGCAGCTTGGCGCCGTCGCAGGCGGCCTTGAAGTCGGTCTCGGCTTCGTTGTAGAGCATCTTCACGATGACCTGGCCGGCCTTGTTGCGGTACAGGTCCCACTGCATGTTGGCCGCCATCGGCGAGACGTCCACGCCGCGCCACGGGTTGCTGGCGTAGCTGTAGGTCTGCGCCAGCGGCACCTGCTGCAGCACGTTCTTCAGGCCCATCGCCGAGGCAAACGGGATCACCGTTTCGGCGTGCGCAAAGCGCAGCTTGGCGGCGTGCGACAGGTCGCCGGCGGCGATGGCATCCGCCTCCTTGAAGAAGTCGTCCACCAGGCCTTGTGCCATCTTCCAGGTGGCACTGCCTTTCTCGCTGAAGCCGGGGCCCTTGTCGTAGAAGTCCGAAGCGTCGTTCAGTTCGGCCACCACCTCGGCCTGGTCCTGCGGCATGTACGGCTTGAAGTTCACGCCGGCCTCGGCCTTCATGGCCGGGGCAATCGAATACAGCTCGTAGAGCAGCGCGGCCGCCGAAGCCAGGCTGTTGATTTTGGTCTTGCCGTCGCCGGTGAGTGTGGACGTGAACTTGCCGTCGTCGCTGGTGAAGCTGTAGGTGCCGGTGTTGGCAAAGCTGTAGCTGCCGTTCTCGATCTTGTCCACGAAGGCCTTGGCGAACAGCCGCTCCAGGATGACGCGGCCGGCCGCCCCCACCGCCGGGTTCGCCTGCAGCGCGGCCTGGCGCGACAGCAGGTCCGCATCGGCGCCCTTGTAGGCCTGGTAGGCCTGGCTGTCCGTGTAGGTGACGAAGTGCGGGTCGGCGGTGTTGGTCACCAGGTCGGTCGCGGCGACCAGCTTGTGGAAGTACAGCGCGAAACGGTCGGTGCCGGCCGGCTCGGCCACCGGCGTGCCCACGTCCGGGTACGGGCCGGGCGCGGCCGGCGTGGTGACCAGCTTGGCCAGACCGGGCTTGGCCGCCAGCAGGCCTTCGGTGAAGTAGTGGCCGCTGTCCACCGCGCGGTCCACGCCGGAGGTGACGACGACGACCTGGCGCGGCGCCGCCACCGAGTTGTTCGCGACCTGCTTCCAGTACGGCTGCAGGCGCGAGACCAGGCGCTGCGCCAGCGCCTTGTGCTCGCTGATGCCCAGCTGCGTCTCGTTGCCGTAGCCCGGCTTGGAGATGCCTTCCACGCCGTAGCCCAACAGGAAGTTGGCCTTCATGATCGTGTACACGTCCGGGCCGAGCGATGCGCCCAGCGGCGTCAACGCGCCATCGGCCTGGGCCTGCAGCCACATGTTGTAGACGGCCAGGTCGTACTTCAGGCTGGACAGGCCGCGCGAACCGTGGCGGGCCAGCATCTCGGTGAACACCGGCTTGAAGCCAGCCGGCGCGGCTTCGTAGGTCGAGGCCTGCTGCTGCGGCTGGTACGGTGTCTTGGTCTGGTACCAGTAGGCCGTCGTGGTGGCTGCCGTGGCGCTGAAGGCCAGCGTGAAGCCGAGGGCCAGGCACAGCGCGCGGGGAATGAAGGAGTGGGTCATCGTGAGAGCCGGTCAGCCGAATAGGCGGCCAGCTTATGAAGCACCGATGACGCGGGCGTGTCAGGCCCGCAAGCTTTACTTCAGGCCACCCGAGAGGAACTGCTTCAGCCGCTCGCTCTGCGGGCGCACCAGCACTTCCTTCGGCCTGCCTTCTTCCTCGATCAGGCCCTGGTGCACAAAGATCGCATGGTTCGCCACTTCACGGGCGAACTCCATCTCGTGCGTGACCACTAGCATGGTGCGGCCCTCTTCGGCCAGGCCGCGCATCACGCGCAGCACCTCGCCGACCAGCTCCGGGTCCAGTGCGGAAGTGGGTTCGTCGAACAGCATGACCTCCGGGTCCATCGCCAACGCGCGGGCAATCGCCACGCGCTGCTGCTCGCCGCCGGAGAGCTGCGCCGGGTAGACGTGCTGGCGGTGCGTGAGCCCCACGCGGGCCAGCAGCGCCTCGCCGCGTTCGGTGGCTTCGGCCTTGGTCTTGCCCAGCACATGGATCGGCGCCTCGATGACGTTTTCCAGCGCGGTGCGGTGCTGCCAGAGGTTGAAGCTCTGGAACACAAACGCCAGCCGCGTGCGCCAGTGCTGCAGCTGCTTCGCATCGGCCGCGCCCAGGCTGCCGTCGTGCTGGCGCTTCAGCTGCAGCACTTCGCCGTTCAAGCTCAGCGTGCCTTCGTGCGGCTGCTCCAGCAGGTTCAGGCAGCGCAGCAGCGTGCTCTTGCCCGAGCCGCTGGAGCCGATGATGGCGACCACGTCACCGCGCTGCGCCTGCAGCGACACGCCGCGCAGCACCTCGCGCTCGCCAAACTTCTTGTGCAGGTTCTGGACCTGCAGACCGCCGGAAACTTGCATGGGATGGATGGCTTTCAGGCGGACAGCAGCTTGCCCTGGCGCAGCGCCTGCTCGCCGGCCACCTTGCCCAGCGTCATGCCGGCAACGGCAAAGCGGCGCAGGTCGCGCGCGAAAAACAGGCCGGTGACGGGGCTGTTCAGCGTGGTGACGGCGCCGCTGATCGGGTCGATCAAATCCACCAGCGGCTCGCCCGCCTGCACCTCGGTGCCCGGCGGCTGCAGGAAGACGATCATGCCGCCGTGCGGCGCCACCAGCGGGATCGAGCCCGACAGCGGCGTGGGCGCGCGGCGCAGCGCCGGCATCGGCAGCGGCCTGGCCTCAGTGGACACCGCGCCGCAGGCGATCAGGAATTGCACGATGCCTTCTGCGTCTGCCTCGGCGCGGGCGTGCGACACATCGGCCTCGCCGCGCAGCTCGATGGTGGCGGCCATGCACGAAGACGGCAGCGGCTTGTCCGCTCCAAGTTTCGCGGCCAGCGCCGGCCAGACCATGGAGCAGGCCTCGTCGAACGGGTCACCGCCCGAACGCTCGGCCAGCAGCGAAACCTCGGCGCGGATGCAGCGCGCCAGCAGTTCGGCCGTGGGCCAGGTGGCCGGCGTGGTGTAGAGGTGCAGCACGGCCTCGCCGTCGCAGTGCAGGTCCAGCACCACATCGGCGTCGATGGCCAGCGCCAGCAGCGTCTTGCGCAGGCTTTCCAGCTCGGTGGCCACCGGCAATGCCGCCGCGGCGTCGCGCAGCGCGCCGCGCACCAGCGCCACGTTCTGCTGCGCGTCCGCCCCGAGTTGTTCGCCCACCGCGGCCAGCACGGCCTCGGTCAGGTCCGCATAGTTGCGGTTGAAGTTCTCGCCGCTGCCCAGCTCGAAGCGGCCCTGGTAGTTGCGCAGCACCCATTGCCCAATGCCGATCGGGTTGGCCGCCGGCACCAGTACCACTTCACCGAGCAGCCGACCGGCCGCTTCCAGCGCGGCCAGCGCGCCGCGCAGGTGATGGGCGACCAGCATGCCCGGCACTTCGTCGGCATGCAGCGAGGCCTGGATGTAGACCTTGGGGCCGCGGCCGGGCTCGCCGTGGTGCAGGCTGACCAGTTCGCGGCGGGTGCCGGGCACGGGGCTGAGCAGGGAATGGGTGACGGTTTTCATTGGAGCGAGAACAGAGGTTTCAGCGCGGCAGATTCAGCGCGGGAGCAAGGGCTGCAGCCAGCGCTTTTCGGCCTGCCGGAACATGGCCACCAGCACCATGGTGATCAGCACGTAGAACACGGCCGCGGTGATGAAGGCCTCGAACGGCAGGTAGTAGATCGAATGCACCTCGTTGGCGGCATTCGTCAGGTCGGCCAGCGTGACCACGCTGGCCAGCGAGGTGCCGTGCATCATCAGCACCACCTCGTTGCCATAGGCCGGCAGCGAGCGCCGGAAGGCCGAGGGCAGCACGATGCGCCGCAAGGTCACCCAGCGCGACATGCCCAGCGCCTTGGCCGCTTCGATCTCGCCATGCGGCAGCGCCTTGATCGCGCCGTAGAGAATCTCGGTCGTGTAGGCGCAGGTGTTCAGCGCAAACGCGGCAATGGCACAGAACCAGGCCGAGCTGAGCCAGGGCCACAGGATGCTGGCACGCACCCACTCGAACTGCGCCAGCCCGTAGTAGAGGATGAACAGCTGCAGCAGCATGGGCGTGCCGCGCATCACGTAGGTGAACAGCCAGACCGGCTTGTTGGCCCAGGGCGAAGGCAGGCTGCGCAGCATGGCCAGCGGCAGCGCACCCAGCATGCCCAGCGCCAGCGCGGCGGCCAGCAGTTCCAGCGTGACCAGCACGCCGTGGAAATACAGCGGCAGGCTTTCGCGGATCGCGTCGAAGTCCATCGTCAGTTCAACTTCTCAACGGCTCAGAGCGACACGCGCCGCGTGCCGATGGACAGCCGCTTCTGCAGCCAGGCAAAGCCCAGTTCGGACACACTGGTGAACAGCAGGTAGATGACCCCGGCCGCGACGTAGAACAGGAAGGGCTCGCGCGTGCTGCCGGCCGCGCCCTTGGCGCGCGCCATCAGGTCCGACAGGCCGATCAGCGAGACGATGGCCGTGCTCTTGATCATCACCAGCCAGTTGTTCGACAGGCCAGGCAGTGCATGCCGCAGCATCTGCGGGCCGACGATGCGGCGCAGCACCTGCCAGGGCGTCATGCCGTAGGCGACGGCCGCCTCGCGCTGGCCAGGCGGCACGGCCAGGAAGGCGCCGCGCAGCACCTCGGTCAGGTAGGCGCCGAAGATGAAGCCGATGGTCAGCACGCCCGCCACATACGGGTTGATGTCCAGGCTCTCCCAGCCCATGCGCTCGGCCAGGCTGTTGGCCGCGACCTGCCCGCCGTAGAAGACCAGCAGCATCACAACCAGGTCCGGCACGGCCCGCACCAGCGTGGTGTAGGCCGTGGCCAGCCACTGCAATGCGCGAACCTTCGAGAGCTTGGCCAGCGCGCCGGCCAGGCCCAGCACCAGCGCAATGGCCAGCGAACCCAGCGCCACCGCAAGTGTCAGCAGCGAGCCCTCGAGCAGGCTGTGGCCGTAGCCGTGCAGGAAGTCCACGCGCGCGCCCCTCTAGTCTCTTCTTCTGCCTTACTTGCCGAAGACGTCGAAGTCGAAGTACTTGTCCTGGATCTTCTTGTAGCCGCCACTGGCGCGCAGCGAGACGATGGCGGCATTGAACTTGTCGACCAGCGTGGTGTCGGCCTTGCGGATCGCGATGCCCGAGCCGTCGCCGAAGAACTTGGTGTCTTCGATGGCCGGGCCGATGAAGGCAAAGCCCTTGCCGATGGGTCGCTTCAGGAAACCGCCGTCCTCGGCGACCGAGTCGCCCAGCGTCGCGTCGATGCGGCCGGCCGCCATGTCCAGGTAGACCTCGTCCTGCTTGGCATAACGCACGATCTCGCTGTCCTTGTAGAAGGCGGTGACGTAGCGGTCGTGGATGGTCGTGCGCTGCACGCCGATCTTCTTGCCCTTCAGTCCGGCGGGCGACACATCGGTCGTGGCGCTGCCCTTGCCGACGAAGCGGGCCGGCGTGTTGTAGTACTTGTTGGTGAAGGCCACAGCCTTCTTGCGCTCTTCGGTGATGGCCATCGAGGCGATGATCGCGTCGAACTTCTTGGCCTGCAGCGCCGGGATCATGCCGTCCCACTCCTGCTGCACCAGCGTGCACTCGGCCTTCATCTCGGCGCACAGCGCCAGCGCCATGTCGATGTCGAAGCCCTTGAGCTTGCCGTCCGTGCCCACTTCCGAGAACGGCGGGTAGGCGCCTTCAACGCCGATGCGGACCTTCTTCCAGTCCGGCGCCTGGGCCAGCGCAGCGGTGCTGGTGAAGATGCCGAGGGTGGCCCCAAGGGCGGCCGTCAGGCAGGCGATCAAGAGAGGGCGGCGTTGCATCATGGTGCAGAAAGCTCCTGGGGAGAAAAAGCGCACGTGGACCGAAATGAAGGCCGCAGTATCGCGCGGCGCAGGGTGCGCGGATCAGCGGCCGGTCCAGGGCGCAAACAAGGGCCGTGCCATGCGCACCGGCTGCAGGTCCAGGTAGACGTTGACCACGCTGTAATCGTCGCCGCCCTGCTCGTCGGAGTACCAGCCCAGCGTGTCCTTGCCCTTGTAGAGGCGGAACGAGAAGCCGAGGTCGGGCAATGGGTCGCCGGGCTGGGCCTTGGGATCGAAGGCCAGGCCGCGCACTTCCTTCTGGCTGCTGTCGATCAGGAAGCCCATCGCATTGGCCACCGTGGTGTCGCCCAGCATGTCGATGTAGAAGGGCTCGTTGGTGAAGTCGGGCTTGTAGCCGGGTGCGTTCGGGTCCAGCTTCTGGCCGCGCTGCTTGCGCTCGGACGGCGCGATCTGCCGCGTGCCCAGGTCGTAGTGGTCGCCACGGTCCAGGTAGCTGAGCTTGGCGCCGGTGAGGTTCAGTGCGCCGAGCTGCGGGTTGGTCTGCGCATCGGCCAGGTCCACCAGCAGCGCACCCTTGCCGCCAATCACCTCGATCTGGTCGCCCTGCACGATGGCCGCGCTGTTCTCGTCCACGCCCAGGCCCAGCTTGTAGCCCTTGGCCAGCATCAGCGGAATCATGCGGCCGAAGCGGCCGCGCTTGAGGAAATGCTGGTCCACGAACAGGTTCGGGCCGACAAAGCCCAGGCCGTGGTCGACCTCCTTGCCGTCGCGCAGCTGGCCCTTCATCACGCTGAGCACGCTCAAGGCATCGCGGAACATCACCGTGCTCATCACCGCAGCACCAGCCGAGGTGCCGGCCACCACGCCACCGCGGCGGTACACGTCCCAGATCGCCTGCAGCATCGGCGTGGGCTTGCCGCCGGGGTTGAAGGTGTCGACGATGCGCTCCTGCGCGCCGCCGGAGAAGAAGATGCCCTTGGCGTTCTTGACCAGCTCCAACAGCGATGGGTCACGCACCGCCTTGTCCAGGTCCACCCATTTCAGCGCAGGCGCCACCGGCAGTTGCTCGGCCACGGCGCCGCGGCGCTCCAGCAGGTCGCCGATGCGGCGCGCCGTCTTGTCCGGATTTTCCGAAGCGGTGCCGAACACCACCCAGCGCGAGCCGCGCCCACCGGCCAGTTCCACCAGCCGGCCCCAGACCTCGTCGTTGTCGTCCTTCAGCGCACCGCCAATGACCACCGCGTAGCCCTTGACCTGCTGGAACGGGATCGCCCCGGCGGTGATGCCGCCGGCCCGGGTCACCGTGCCGACCGACTCGCGGCTCGGCGCCTGCACCTGGGCCTGCAGCGTCGGCACCAGGCCCAAACCCAGGCCCAAACCCAGGCCCAGCGCCAGTCCGCCCAGCAGCAGCCTGCGGCCCGCCCGCTTGCCGCTGTCGCCCTGCTTCATCTTGTCCGTCTTGCGGCGCTCGCTCATGCCAAACCCATCCCAAATCCATCTGAACCACGAAAGCGGCTGCCGCGCCCGCCCGAAGGCGGCGCTTTGCCATGGCGCATCTTGGCACCGCATTCCGTGAGAACAAACGTCGCCCGTGGGATTGCGTCGAGATTGCGAGGGCCGATACAGCACCGTCGCTTGCACCGCCGTGCAATCCCTTGTGAAGCCAAGTTGCTGAATTGCGACGCTCGGTGAAAGCGCCGTGACACGCGGCGCGAACGCTTCCTAGACTCGCAGACCGACCCACACACCACAAAGCATCGCTTCGGAGGATCCTCTTCATGCATAGCCCCGTCACGCCGCACGCGGCTGCCCACCGGTCCACGCGCCTTCGGGCCTGCGCCCAGGCGGTGGCCCTGCTGCTTTCCGGCGCGGCCCCGGCCTTGCTGCATGCCCAGACGGCTCCCGCCGACACACCCCAACGGGTCGAGATCACCGGCTCGGCAATCAAGCGCATTGACGGTGAAACGGCACTGCCGGTGCAGGTCATCACGCGCAAGGACATCGACAAGGCGGGGCTGACCACGGCCGCGGAAATCGTCGCGCACATCAGCGCCAGCGCCAACAACCTGACCGACGGCGGCAGCATGGCCTACGGCGGATTCCGCGACCAATCCGGCCTGAACGCGGCCAACCTGCGCGGCCTGGGCGTCTCGTCCACGCTGGTGCTGCTGAACGGCCGCCGCATGGCCAACTTCGCTTCGCCGGGTGACGGCGCCGGCGTGGACCTCAACACCATTCCGGCTGCGGCCATCGACCGCGTGGAAGTGCTGCTGGACGGGGCATCGTCCCTGTACGGCAGCGACGCGATTGGTGGCGTGATCAACTTCATCACCAAGCGTGACTACCAGGGCGGAGAGATCAGCGCCTACGCTGGCAAGACCGGCGAAGGCGGCGGTGGCAAGCGCTCGGCCACGCTGTCGGGCGGCGTGGGCGACTATGGCCGCGACGGCTTCAACCTGTTCGGCGTGTTCGACGTCCAGAAGACCGACAGCCTCAACGCCCGCCAGCGTCACTTCATCAAGGACCTGAAGATTCCCGAGCGCTTGCCGGATTTGCTTTCCAGCGCGACCTATCCGGCCAACCTGATCCTCAGTGGCTCCCAACGCGACAGCCTGATCGCCGACGGCTACTCCAGCAACGGCAAGACGGTCATCGACTCCAGGACCATCAACCCAGCCGCCGCCACCGGCTGCAACCCACCCGCCACGCTTTACCTCCCGGAAGGCATTGGCGGCGCCGACGGTTGCACCTATGACTACATGCGCGACATCGAGCTGTACCCGAAGTCGACCAAGACCAGCGTGTTCGGCCGTGGCGTGTGGGACCTGGGCGGCGGCCACCAGCTGTTCGGCGAAGCCTCCTGGGCCCGTTCGAGCACCTTGTATTCGGGCACGCCCAACCGCATTGACGCCGAAGTCGACGTCTCGCTGATCCCCGCGCTGGCCGGAACCACCCTCACCACGTTGGATCCGGACGACGAAGACCGCAGCATCACCGCGCGCACCCGCCTGGTCGAGGCCGGCCTGCGCACCAGCGAACTGGTGTCCACCGGTCAGCGCTACGTGCTGGGCATGAATGGCAATGTGTCAACGTGGGACTACGAGGTCGCGCTGAACCACAGCACCAGCCTCGTGTCCGACCGCGACCACAACGGTTACCTGAACGAGGACATGATCCGCGACGGTTTTGCCGACGGCACGCTGAACCCGTTTGGTGCCTCCGGCTCGGCCGGCCAGGCGCTCTACAACACGGCGCAGATCCGGGGCGAAGTGCGCCACGCGTCAGGCCAGATGGACGGCGTGGACTTCAAGGCCTCGCGCCCGGTGATGAAGCTCTCCGGCGGCGACATGGCATTGGCGTTGGGTGGCGAGTTCCGCCGCGAGCGCCAGAACTACCACCAGTCGCAGGCACTGGCGGACGATCTGATCCTCGGCGAGACCTCGCAAGGCCAGGACGCCGACTTTGGCCGCTCGCGCCACGTGGGCGCGGTGTTCGGCGAAATCAGCGCTCCCGTCACCAAGCAGCTGGAGCTGCAGGCCGCCGTGCGCTACGAGCACTACGAAGTCACCGGCAGCGCGACCAGCCCGAAGATCGGCCTGAAGTACACCGTCACGCCGGAACTGATGTTCCGCGCTTCCGCTGGTTCGGGCTTCCGCGCGCCCAGCCTGTCGGACCTGTACCGCCCGGTGACCGAAGGCTCCGCCGCCACGGTCACCGACCCCGTCTGCCTGGCCAATGATCCGGAGAACACCGTCACCGACTGTTCCGACCTCTGGACCACGCTGAACTACAGCAATGCCAAGCTGAAGCCCGAGCGCTCGCGCCAGTTCACGCTGGGCACGGTGTTCGAGCCCCAGCGCGGCATGAGCGTCAGCCTGGATTACTGGAACGTCCAGAAGAAGGACACCATCAGCACCATCGGTGTGGACGTGATCCTGGCCCACCTGGACAAGTACGGCAGCCTGGTGCACCGCTACAACGACCCGGCCGGCGACCCCGACAGCGACTTCATGCGCGTGTGTGGCGACGACCTGGACCCGGACGACAACTCGATCTGCTACATCGACCTGGTCAAGCAGAACCGCGGCCAGCAGCGCATCTCTGGCCTGGACATCGGCCTGTCGCTCAGCAAGCTGCAAAGCGGTGTCGGCACCTTCGGCGTGCGGCTGAATGGCACCTGGACCGTTTCGTCCAAGCAGCAGACCGGCAACGGCGACCCCTTCGTGAGCAACCTCGGCGAGTTCGTCAACGACGGCGTGGTGCAGCGCTGGCGGCACACGGTGGCCTTGGACTGGGAACAGGGCCCGTACTCGGCCACGCTGTCCAACAACTACCTCTCGGGCTACAAGGACCAGCACATCATCGGCAAGGATGACCGCCGCGTCTCGGCGTACACGCTGTGGAACCTGTCCGGCGCCTGGGACATCACCAAGGACTTCACGCTGCGCGGCGGGGTGCAGAACCTGTTCGACACTGCGCCGCCGTTCTCGCAACAGGCCTGGTACTTCCTCTCCGGCTACGACCCCAGCTACACCGACCCGCGCGGCCGCTTCTTCTACGCCAGCGCGACCTACCGGTTCAAGTAAGCCTCACTCGTTCCACACCAGCCCGGCCGCTCGCACGCCGGGCTTTTTTTCGTTCATCGTGGCCAAGGCCTGTCAGGTTTCGCCGGCTCGCGCGACCAAGGTTCACCGAAGCCTGAAAAGCTTCAACAAAACGTGAAACCTGCGCGTGCGCACCGGCCGAACAATGGCCTGGGGCGGGCGTGCGCCTGCCCGTGCCAAGCGATGCCGAACCCTGTGCCGAAAAAAGTCCTGCTGGTCGAAGACGACGCGCCGATTGCCGAGCTGGTGCAGATGCACCTGCGTGAAGAAGGCCTGGACGTGATGCATGCGGCCAGCGGCGACCTCGGCGCCGAGCTGCTGGCGCGCAGCCATTGGGACGCACTGGTGCTGGACCTGATGCTGCCAGGCGTGGACGGGCTTGAAATCTGCCGCCGCGCGCGGACCATGGCGCGCTACACGCCCATCATCATGATCAGCGCCCGGGCCAGCGAGGTGCACCGCATCCTCGGGCTGGAACTGGGTGCCGACGACTACCTCCCCAAACCCTTCTCGATGCTGGAGCTGGCCGCCCGCGTGAAAGCCTTGCTGCGCCGCACCGAGGCGCTGGCGCGCGACGCGCGCATCGAGTCCGGCGCGCTGTCGCTGCACGGGCTGGAGATCGACCCGCTGGCGCGCGAATTGCGGCGGGACGGCAAGTTGATCGAACTGACACCGCGCGAGTTCGACCTGTTGTATTTCCTCGCCCGCCACCCCGGCCAGGTGTTCTCGCGCATGGACCTGCTGAACAAGGTCTGGGGCTACCAGCACGACGGCTACGAACACACGGTCAACACCCACATCAACCGGCTGCGGCTGAAGGTGGAACAGAACCCCGCGCTGCCACAGCTGGTACTCACCGTGTGGGGCCGCGGCTACCGCTTCGCGGCGGAGGTGCCGGCGTGAAGCGCGGCTGGTCGCTTTCCACCCGATTGGCGCTGCTGTTCGGCGGCCTGCTGCTGGCCTGCGGCCTCGCAGCGACGGCGCTGCAGATCCACGCCGGCGAGCAGCGCGAGCAGGAGGTGGTGCAGCGCCTGTCGCTGGGACTGGCGGGGCACATCGCCGGCCATGAACTGTTGATGCTGCCGGACGGACCCGATGCGGGCAACGTGCAGCGCCTGTTCACCAAGCTGATGGACGTGAACCCCAGCGTGGAGCTGTACCTGCTGGGGCCGGACGGGAAGATCATTGCCGATGCAGCGCCGCCAGGGCACCTGAAGCGGCACCAGGTGAACCTCGCGCCGCTGCAGCGCCTGCTGGCCGGCGCCACGCTGCCGGTGTGGGGTGACGACCCGCGCAGCGAGGCCGGGCAGAAGGTCTTCAGCGCCGCGCCGCTGTGGACCAACGGCCGGCTCGCGGGCTACGTCTACGTGGTGCTGATCGGCGAGGAGCACCAGGCCTTGCTCCACCCCTGGGCCGATGCACCGGCCCACATCGGCGCGATGGCGCTGATCACCGGCCTGGCGATGCTGGCCGGGTTGCTCGCGCTGCGCGCCATCACCCGGCCGCTGCAAAGGCTGACGCGCATCGTGCAGCACTTCGACCACGACGGCCTGGCCGGCCTGGAAGCCGCGCAGCAGGCGCTGGCCAACGAGCCGCCGTCAAACGACGAGATCGGCCGGCTGCGCCAGGCCTTCGGCCACATGGCGCAGCGCCTGGCCGCGCAGTGGCAGGACCTCAGCCACCAGGACCAGCAGCGGCGCGAACTGGTGGCCAACATCTCGCACGACCTGCGCACGCCGCTGACCTCGCTGCACGGCTACCTGGAGACGCTGAAGCTGAAGGCCGCGCTGCTCAGCGAAGCGGAGCGGGCCCGCTACCTGGACGTGGCCATTGGGCAGAGCCGCCAGGTGGGCCGGCTGGCACAGGAGCTGTTCGAACTGGCGCGGCTGGAGTACGGCGCGGTGACGCTGAGCCGCGAGGTCTTCGCGCTGCCGGACCTGGTGCAGGACGTCTGCCAAAAGTTCGCGCTGGCGGCCGAGGCACGTGGCCAGCGGCTGCAGGCCGACATTGCACCGGCGCTGCCGCAGGTGGACGCGGACCTGGGCCTGATCGAACGGGTGCTGACCAACCTGATCGACAACGCGATCCGCCACACGCCGCCGGGCGGGTTGATCGAGCTGCGACTGCGCGCGCTGGGCCAGGCGGTGGAGGTTCGGGTGCGGGACGACGGCCCCGGCGTGCTGGAGCACCTGAAGCCGCATCTGTTCGTGCGGCCCAGTTTCCAGACCGGGCTGCGCGGCCGTGCCGGCGGTTTGGGCCTGGTCATCGTCAGCCGCATCCTGCAGCTGCACGGTTCGCAGATCCGGCTGATGCCTTCGTCACAAGGCGCCGACTTCGCCTTTCAGCTGGCACCCGTTCGGACCTGACCCGCCGCGCACACGGCGGGCCGAGCGCCGGGCCGCTCCCAAGCCGGCCCGCGTCCCCTCGGGGGACCGTCCGGCGTACCCGACGGGCGAGGGGCGAGGGGCGAGGGGCGAGGGGCACAAGGTTCACGATTTGTTGATCTTTGCGTGAACAAACGGCGAGCACCCTCGCGGGAGACTGCGATTCAACGCAAGGCGAACAAGGCCTTGCGAACAACAAGAACCTCTTTGTTCAACCGCATTCCTCGCTTCCTCCTGGAGATCAACATGACTGTTTCCCGTCGCACCTTGAGCGCCATCGGCCTGGCCATCTCTGCCTTCGCGTCCACCGGCGCCATGGCCGACACCGTATCGGTCCCTGGCCTGCACAGCCACAAGGTCTTCACCAGCAGCAATGCCGCCGAAGGCAACGAGCTGATGGTGCTGGCGCCTTCCGCTACCGGCGAGCTGGGCGTGGTCGCCCACACCAGCACCGGCGGCCTGGGCCTGGGCAAGGGCCTGGGTTCGCAAGGCGCTGTCACGCTGAGCGGCGACGGCCAGTACGCGCTGGTGGTCAACGCCGGCAACAACACCGTCTCGGTCTTTACGCTGGGCGACGACATGCTGACGCTGAGCGCAACCGTCGACTCCGCCGGCCTCACGCCCATCAGCGTCACCGAGCACGAAGGCCAGGTCTATGTGCTCAACAGCGGCGGCGCCGGCAATGTGGCCGGCTTCATGCTGGCAGACGGCCAGCTCACGCCGGTGGCTGGCGCGGTCGCGCCGCTGTCGGTGGCCAGCGGCGCCGCACCGGCGCAGGTCAGCTTCACGGCAGACGGCAAGGCGCTCGTCGTGACCGAGAAGGGCACCAACAAGCTCAGCAGCTATCACGTGCATGGCGACAGCTCGCTCAAAGGCCCCATCGTCACCAACTCGCCGGGCCAGACGCCGTTCGGCTTCGCGGTGAGCCCGTCCAACGTGATGGTGGTCAGCGAAGCGGTGGGCGGCGCAGCCGGCGCCAGCACGGTCTCATCCTACCGCTTCAAGGACGGCTCGCCGGCCGTGCCGCGCGTGATGAGCGCCGCCGTGCCCGACACGCAAAGCGCCGCCTGCTGGGTCGCCATCACGCCCAGCGGCAAGTGGGCTTACGTGGCCAACACCGGCAGCAGCTCGGTCTCCAGCTACCGCATCGACCAGAAGGGGCGGATCACGCTGAGCGCCGCCGTGGCCGGCAACACCGGCAGCGGCACCGCCCCGGCCGACCTCACCGTCGCCGCCGATGGCCAGCATCTCTACGTGCGCAACGGCGGCGTGCCCGGCATCGCCAACTTCGTGATCGGCAAGGGCGGCGTGTTGAGCGCCGGCACCAGCTTCACCGGTCTGTCAGCCATCGCGACCGGGCTGGCCGCGAACTGACGACCCCAACCGGACTTCAGGGTTGCCCGCCCAGCTGCTTCTTCAAGGCCACGCCCACGCCCTTGTTGACGAACTGGTAGGTGGCGACCTTGGAGAGGTCCACCTCGCCGGCCTTGTACAGGCCGGCGCGCACCATCTTGTCGAAGAAGTCCTTCACGCGCTCGGGCTTCATCGCGCCGATGCCCAGCGTCAGGCTGTCGCCGCTGTCGACCACGCCCAGCTCCTTCATCAGCGCCAGGGACTGGTCGATGGTGGCTTGGTCCATCTCGGGGTTGTCGCGCTTGATCAGCGCGTCGCCCTTGCTGTGGTCGCCGTAGAGGTAGTTGACCCAGCCGATGATGGAGGCTTCGACAAAGCGCTGCACCAGCGCCGGGTTCTTCTGCACCGTCTCGGCCCGGGTCTCGATGGTGGTGCTGTAGGTGCTGTAGCCGTGGTCGGCCAGCAGGAAGGTCAGCGGCTTGAAGCCGCCCTGCTTCTGGATGCTGATCGGCTCTTCGACCGCGTAGCCCTGCTGCACGCTCTTCTTGTCGGCCAGGAAGGGGCCGAGGTTGTAGTTGTAGGGACGCAGCTGTTCGTCGCTGAAGCCGTAGTCGGCCTTCAGCCAGGCCCACCAGGAGAACTGCGCGTCCTTGGCGATCCAGGCGACCGGGGCGTTTTTCAAATCCTCGAACTTCACATAGCCCTGGCCGGGGTGGGCCATCAGCGCCTGCGGGTCCTTCTGGAACAGGCTGGCGACGGTGACGACCGGCACGCCGCTCTTCACGTTGTCGAAGCTGTGCAGCAGGTTGCCTGTCATCAGGAAGTCGATCTTGCCGGCGGGCAGCAGCGGCCGGTTGTTGACCTGCGGGCCACCGGGGCGGATCTCCACCTCCAGGCCGTACTTCCTGTAGGTGCCGTCGGCAACGGCCTGGTAGAAGCCGCCGTGCGCGGCCTGGGCCTTCCAGTTGGTCGCGAAGACGACCTTGTCGTCCGCCTGCGCCAGGCCGCTGCTTCCGGCCATCGCCACGGCGGCCAGGGCCGCCACCGTCCAGTTCGTGCTCGTCATCGTGATGCTCCTCCAACGATGCGGCATGGTAGCGGCGGCGAGGTTCCGCTGCAGCATCAGCGTGAGGATGCACGCCGCTGTGCCAGCCGCAGCACCAGCGCGCCGCTGCTGGCCAGCGCGGCCAGCAGTGCCACGCCGCTCCAGCCCCAGGTCGACAGCGCCAGGCTGCCCATCGCAGCGCCGCTGGCCATGCCGATGAACACGCCCGTGAACAGCAGCGCGTTCAGGCGGCTACGGGCTGCAGGCTCCAGGCCGTAGACGATGGTCTGGTGCGCCACCAGCGCGGCCTGGATGCCGAAGTCGAACCCGATGGCGCTGGCCACGATCAGCCCCAGTTGTGCGCCAGCGGGCAGCAACGGCGCCGGCAGCATGGCCGCGAAGGACAAGGCGGCCAGCCCGGCACCCAGGCGGATCACCAGCTCCGGCCCGCGCCGGTCCGACAGCCGGCCAGCCAGCGGCGCGGCCAGCGCACCAGCGGCACCGGCCAGGCCAAACGCACCGGCCGCGGCACTGCCCAGGTGGAAGCTGCTGTGCAGCATCACTGCCAGCGTGGACCAGAAGGCGCTGAAGCCCATCGACAGCAGGCCTTGCGCCATGGCCGCGCGGCGCAGGCCCGGATGGCGGCGCCACAGCGAAGCCATCGAGCCCAGCAGCGCGCCATAGCCCAGTTGCGTGGTGGGCGTGAAGCGCGGCAGCCCGCGCCAGACGGCCACGCCCACCGCGGCAATGGCCAGCGCCGCGCCCAGGTACATCGCGCGCCAGCCGAAGTGTTCGGCCACGAAGCCGCTGACCACGCGCGACAGCAGGATGCCCAGCAGCAGCCCGGTCATCACCGTGCCGACCACCTTGCCGCGCTGCGCCTCGGGCGCCAGCGTGGCGGCGGCCGGCACCAGGTCCTGCGCCATCGTCGCCGTCAGGCCGACGGCCAGGCTGCCCGCCACCAGGCCGGCAATGCCTGGGGCCACGCCACAGAGCAGCAGCGCCAGCGTCAGCAGCACCGCCTTCACCAGGATCACGCTGCGGCGGTCGAAGCGGTCACCGAGTGGCGCCAGCAGCAGGATGCCCAGCGCATAGCCCAGCTGCGTCACGGTTGGCACCAGGCCGACGGCGCGCGTGCCGGCTTGCAGGTCGGCGCCCAGCACGCCCAGCATCGGCTGGCTGTAGTACAGCGAGGCCACGCTGAGGCCGGTGCCTGTCGCCAGCAACAACACCAGGCCCGCTGGCACGCCGGCTTGGGCCGGCGCGGGCTGGGCATGCACGGAAGGAATGGAGGTCATGGTGAAAACCCTTAAAAGCGAATTGACGCCAGTGTCTTCTCGGGTGAGCCAGAACGGTAGTCGCAGCCAGTGCAGATTCGCTATACGCTTGGCGCATGACCAACCTGTCCGTGCCCGGCGCCGACCGCATCGAGCTGATGCAGACCTTCGTGCGCATTGTCGAAGCCGGCAGCCTCTCCGCCGCAGCCGCCCAGCTGGGCACCACCCAGCCCACGGTGAGCCGCCGGCTGCAGGCGCTGGAGCGATCACTGGGCCTGAAGCTGCTGCAGCGCTCCACCCACGGCATGAAGCTCACCGGCGACGGCGAGCGCTGCTTCACGCATGCCAAGGAACTGCTGGAGAGCTGGCGCGCGCTGGAAGACGACCTGCGCGGCGCCACCGACGTACCGCGCGGCCTGCTGCGCGTGGTCGTGCCACATGCGTTCGGGCAGGACCAACTGGTGGCCCCGCTCACCGAATACCTGCAGCACCACGCGCAGGTTTCGGTGGACTGGCTGCTGCACGACCGTCGGCCGGATTTCATTGCCGAAGGCATCGACTGCGCGGTGATGGTGGGCACGGTGAACGACCCGGCGCTGATTGCCGTGCGCCTGGCCGAGGTGCCGCGCATCGTCGTCGCCGCGCCGTCGCTGTTGCCGGCAGGGCCCGGGGCCGCGAGCGCACCCTTGGCCGAGCTGCCCTGGCTGGCGCTGAAGACCTACTACCGCAACGAGGTCATGCTGCAGCACCGGGAAGATGGCCGCGAGCAGCGCTTCGCCATCCAGCCGCGCATGGCAACCGACAGCCTCTACGCGCTGCGCCAGGCCGCACTGGCCGGCCTGGGCGCCTGCATCGCCTCGCACTGGATCGTCGCCGACGACATCGCCCAGGGCCGGCTGGTGCACCTCGCCCCGGACTGGCAGGCCTCGCCACTGCCGGTCTACCTCGTGTACCCGCCCGCGCGCTTCTACCCGGCCAAGCTGCGCCGCTTCATCGAGCTGATGCGCGAACGCATGCCGGGCATCGTCGGCATGGTGGGCACGGCCGGCAAGCCAAGGCCTGCGAGCTGAAGGCCTCAGCGCCCGCGCTCGCTGTCATGCCAGCCGCGCAGCAGGCGCCGCGACAGCCACTCGAAGAACGCGTGGATCAGCACGCCGGTGGCCGAGACCAGCAGCAGTGCGGCGAACATCTTCGGGATCTCGGTGCGGAAGGCCGCTTCGAGGATGCGCGAAGCCAGGCCGGTGTTGCGGCCCGCGGCACCGGCGGTGAACTCGGCCACCACCGCGCCGATCAGGCTCAGGCCGCCGGCGATCTTCAGGCCGGACAGGAAATACGGCAGCGCCGAGGGCACCAGCAGGAAACGCAGCGTCTGCCAGCGGCTCGCGTGGTAGAGCCGGAACAGCTCGCGCAAGCCGGCGTCGGCACTGCGCAAACCCGTCAAGGTATTCGCCAGCAGCGGGAAAAAGGCGACGATGAAGGCGCAGATCAGCACCGTGGCGGTGGCGCTGTCGGTCAGGATCATGATCAGCGGCGCGACCGCGATCACCGGCGTGACCTGCAGCACCACGGCAAACGGCGTGAGGCTCCATTCCACCCAGCGCGACAGCGCGAACACCGCCGCCACGCCCACGCCGCCAACACAGGCCAGCGCCAGCGCCATCAAGGTGATGCGCAGCGTGACCCACCAGCTCACCATCAGCGAGCCCAGGTTGTCCCACAGCGTAACCAGCACGCGCGAAGGCGCGGGCAGCAGGTAAGGCGGGATCTCCCACCAGGCCACCGCCGCTTCCCAGCCGCCCAGGAACAGCAGCACCGCCAGCAGCGGCAGCAGCCAGCGCAGCGTCTGCTCGCGCCGGCTTGCGGAAGCAGATGCTGCGTGGACCACGATCAACCGAGTGCCGGTTCCTCGGCGGCGCGGGCCAGCGCGGTGCTCAGGCGGGCGCAGGCGTCGACGAACACGGGGCTCTGGCGGAACGAGGCGTCGCGCAGGCGCGGGCCTTCGATGCGCAGATCCTCGATGATGCGACCCGGCCGGGCGCTCATCACCAGCACGCGCTGGCTCAGGAACACTGCCTCGAACACGCTGTGCGTGACGAACACGCCGGTGAAGGCGGGCACCTTGGTCTTCTCGCCTTGCGGCAGCCACAGCGAAAGCAGGCTTTCATTCAGCGCAAAACGCGTGATCTCGTCCAGCGCGGCAAAGGGCTCGTCCAGCAGCAGCAGCGCCGGCTGCGTGACCAGCGCGCGGGCAATCGCCGCGCGCATCTTCATGCCACCGGACAGCTCACGCGGCATGGCCTCGGCGAACTCGCCCAGGCCCACGCGCTGCAGCGCGGCCAGCGCTGCAGCGGCACGCGGCTCGGCGGCCATGCCTTGCAGGCGCAGCGGCAGTTCGACGTTGGTGACCACATTGGCCCAGGGCATCAGCGTCGGTTCCTGGAACACGAAGCCGGCGTCGCGCACGGGGCCGCGGGTGGCCGCCGCGCCCTGGCGCAGCACCTCGCCGCTGCTCGGCAGGTCCAGCCCGGCCAGCAGGCGCAGCACCGAGCTCTTGCCGCAACCCGAAGGGCCCAGCAGGCTGACAAATTCACCGGGCGCGATGCGCAGGTCCACGCCTTGCAGCGCCAACAGCCCGGTTTCGTAGCGGCGATCAACCGCTTTCAGTTCGATCAATGCAGGAGAGTTCACGGGCGGAACTGTACGCGAGGCGAGCGGCCACCCTGTTTCTGCGCGATGCGCAAGCGGCCCTCGCTCACCTCGAGTCCAGTTTTCCTATCGCCATCGCCGCGCAAGGATTGATCCAAACCTCCGGCCGCAACACCGACCGACGCATCACAGCCAGCACCCAGTTCATGCCGAACCCGAGCACGGACGCAACCGCCGCAGCAAGCGCGCCACGCGCCCAAGGCAGGCCGGCCGCCACACCTTGGACCGCGTCAACAAGCGGACGCATGGGCAGCAATCCGGGCATCAAGCGTGAAGACACGGAATGCGAGCACTTGTTCAGCCCGGCGTACAAATGCCGGATTTGTGACTTATCTCGCCGCCAAATGCAGACGTTCGGATCTCGCCAAGAATGGACACACGCTAGAATGGCATAAATATTGCAAAGAGTTGGCGCTGCCTGCCCGAATAAGGGGCACCACTGCCAGTAGAAACATCTCATGTTGAACATCGCGCAACTCCCTGACTTCACATTCATCGACTCCAAAGGACAATCTGAGACGCTACGCTTGTGCGAAGCAGGAAACGAAATTGCGCGTCGTCAACAGTTGATGATGGCAATGGCGGCACCTGGAGCCGTCGTTGGACTGTTGCATCAATCCGGCCCCGCATTGGTACTGGACTGGCTGGCGGCTTTGGCCGCAGGTTTTAAGCCATTGATGATGCAGTATCCCACCAAGAAGCAAAGCTTTCAGTATTGGTCGGAATCGGTCAGCAACACCATGGCTCTGGCAGAAGTGTCACTCCTGCTGGTGGATACGCATTGCGGTGGCCTACTGGAAAATTCGTCAGTTTCCACGCTGTGCATCCCCGACCCGGGAATCGATCATCAAACGGCAGCACCCATTGAGGTCATCGAGCAATTCTCCATTCTTCAGCTGTCATCGGGAACGACGGGCCATCGCAAAGCCATGGAGTTCACCTCCCAGAATTTGCACAAGCATGTCCACGACTACAACGAAGATTTAAGGCTCATGCCGGAGAGCGACGTGATCGTAAGCTGGCTGCCTCTCTATCACGACATGGGTTATGTGGCCTGCTTTGTCATGCCACTGCTGTTGAAAATACCTGTTGTGATGATGGACCCCATGATCTGGGTCGCCAACCCTGTCATGTTGTTCGATGCGATTGAGAACCACCATGGCACCATTTGCTACATGCCCAATTTTGGGTATGAAATCATGTCGAAGGCGACACCGCGCAACCTGCCTTCCATGAAGCGATGGGTCTCATGCTCTGAGCCGGTGTCTCCTGAGACCTGCCGGAAATTTGTCGCTCATTTGAATATTCCTGAAACCCTGATCTCCCCGTGCTACGCCATGGCAGAGAACATTTTTGCAGTGGCTTTGGGCAGAGGAATCTCAACGCTCAAGATTGGCGCAACCGAAGTGATCAGTTGCGGGCCGACCATCAGCGGCGTAAAAATCAAGCTAGTAGACGGCGAGGTGTATGTCAAGAGCCCCACCTCCCTCATCAACTATGTGGGGACAAGCGATATCCGAGATGAAGACGGCTACTATCCGACCGGAGACCTCGGCGTCATGCAGTCGGGGCAGGTGTACATCACCGGCCGAAAAGGAGACCTGCTGATACAGGCAGGCAAAAAGTTCATGCTGTCTGACATTGATCTGGCGGTCAACCGGCTTGATCCCTCGATCAAAGGCCGCTCCGCAGCAATTCAAATACCGGACCCACGCCTGGGAACTCAAAAGGCTTGCATTCTGGTGGAAGACAGCAGGTTTTTCCAGAAAAGCAATGGAAAAGAACTGGCTGAAGGCATCAAAGATATTCTGGGATTGGAGCAGGTGGAAGTACGGCACGTGCCACCTCGCTTCCTCACCAAGACTTCATCCGGAAAGTTCAACCGCAAGAAGTGCGCACAGCATTGGCTGCAAGTGGAACAGGCACGTGCGCAGGCATCTGCAGAGAATGGAGGCGACGCCACCGAAGAACTGCGCAAGACCTTTCCGTCAGTGGATTGGGATTTACCCTGCGTCGAGGTTTTGGACTCGCTCTCCATCACGGTGCTTAGACTGATCATTTCTGACGCCAATATCGCTTTCCATAGGGAATGGAGCCTGAACCGATACGTTCAGGCCTTGGGCAAAGAAGGCAAAACGCGAGATGACGACCATTCTCAGCAAGAATTTCGAATCGTCTCGCTGGCTGATTCGGGCGTCATCAAGAGCATCACCGAGGCTCATCTGGAAGAGCTTTCCCGCCGCCTGGGGCTGCGCGTGACCTTTGAGCATGTTTGCCTGCCGCCATCGCCCATCATCCTGTCGGATCTGATATTTCAAGAATATTTCATGCCGCGCGCGAACTCGGAGCATTTCTCTGTCATCAATCGGCACCTGAACAAACTAAGAAACGCTTCCGTGATCGTGGTAGACGACACGGCCGAGTTATTCTATCCACCGACCCAGGTCTATACTGTCCTCTCGCACAATTTCGAGCGAGATGCCAAGGCGGATTTGGTGACGACCAGATGGCAACGCTATCCTGAAAACCATCATCTTCTGCCGCTCACCATCGCCTCAGGGTGTGACATTCCATTCAACCACTACAACAACACCCAAAGCCTGCTGTCCGAGTATTTGAATACGCCCATCTTCAGGATTTGCCAGATCCCCGAGTTTTCGGAATTCACCGGCGATTGGGATTACAAGATTGAGACTGGAAAAGAAACCTTGCGGGGTGACTTGTCAGTCGATCCGGATGTTTTCGTCGACCACATTGAGTCTCTTCTAAAAAGGCAGGGGCAATCGGTTAGAAGATTTCCAATCAGTCAACGGAACCAGCTTGATGTGGTTGATTTGGCTCATTATTGCTCCCACTACGCCAGCAAGGAGTCGATTGACAAGCTGATATCCACATATTCTCGCTTCTGCATTGTGGGAAAAACAGCAAGCGCTCCTTACATTCGGAAAAAGATCGAGCTGGAGAATAAATCCTACATCTATGCACCCAGCTACGCTCCAGAAGTGATTGGACCGTTGAAGGATCAATTCGACTGCGCACTTTCCGTGGGAGCGATGGGCGGATTCAAGGTAGATGTGCCGATTGCGGGCATCATGAGAACTGGATCACGCTGGAACACCCTGAACTTGTCGGATCCCAATCTGGCCAATCTCAAATACTCCGAAACTGCCGGCGCCTCACCGCCGAGCGGTTCAGATTGGTTCTATGATTTCAAGCCTGAGCGCCGTGCAACGCTGTCCAAGGTCAAGGTTGCCCGCGAGAACAGGAACGACTACACGCGGGAATTGAAGGTGAAGCGTGAACTGGAAAAGAAAATGCGCGATGAAGCCAAGGCGGTGAATCAGCTCAAACGCGCGGCACGGCTGGCAAAGTAACTGCATACATTGCAAGTCTGATTGCATCTGCGAAAGCGGGTCTCGCGGAAGTGCCCAGCTTTCTTCAAAGCGACGGCGCCCCGCTTCTTGTCAGCACCCGTCCCGCAGCGCCGCAAACAGAATCTCTCAACACTTCTGCCAGCGGCAAACCCTGCCGGCATTGCCAGTACAAGGGCACGTCCAGACTGCGCCCAGGCAGCAGTTCCACCAGCTCGCTGCGAGCCAGCAAACCGGCCACCAGCGGCTCGGGGTTCATGCCCCAGCCCAATCCCGCAACACTCGCATCGACAAAGGCCTGCGTAGATGGCAACCAGTGCGTGGGCACCGGCGGCGAGGCGCCAAAAGCGAGCTGCATCCAGCTGTCCTGCAGCCGGTCGCGGCGGCTGAAGATCAGGCAAGGCGCGGCGGCCAGCGACTGCGGGTTCACGCCTTCTGCGAAGAATCGCGCCACGTAGGCCGGGCTGGCCGTCGCCCGGTAGCGCAAGCTGCCCAGCGGCACGCTGCGGCAGCCTGGCACCGGCGCTGCCAGTGCAGTGACGGCTGCCACCACCTCGCCCGAACGCAAGCGCTCGGCGGTGTGGTCCTGGTCTTCAAGGCTGATGTCGAACAGCACCGGCTGAGACGAAGCCAGCGCGGCTGCAGCGTCGACAAACCAGGTCGCCAGGCTGTCGGCGTTGACGGCCACCGGCAGCGTGACCCGCGCCGTTGGCGCAGCATCGCCCGGCAGCAGCGCAGGCATGGCCTCGGCCAGGCCACGCTCCAGCAGCGCGACCTGCTCGGCATGCCGGCACAGCGCATGGCCGGCCTCGGTGGCGCGTGTGGGCTGCTCGCGCACCACCAGCACCTGGCCCAGGCGCTGCTCCAGCAGGCGCACACGCTGGGAGACAGCCGAGGGCGTGACGTTCAGCACCCGCGCGGCGCGCTCGAAGCTGCCTTCGCGCACCACGGCGGCCAGTGCGTCCAACAGGGCGTAGTCGAGCATTGAAGCCAGTGGAAAAAAATTTGAACGAAGCAGCGCTTCACGGGCTGAAGCAAGTCTAACTGGCGCCCCGCCGCGGCCTTGGGCATGCTGCGCGGCCCATGTCCTTCGCGCCCTCTTTCCAACTCAACGCCCTCGCCGGCCCTGCGCTGCAAGGCCTGCTGCTGTGCGGCTCGCTGATCGTCGCGATTGGCGCGCAGAACGCCTTCCTGCTGCGCCAGGGCCTGCGCCACGAACACGTGGCGCCGCTGGTGCTGGCCTGCTCGCTGGCGGACGCCGTGCTGATCGCGCTGGGCGTCGCCGGCCTGGCCGGCCTGCTGGGCGCGCGACCGCAATTGGCACAGGCCATGGCCGCGGCCGGCGTGCTGTTCCTGCTCGCGTATGGGCTGCGCGCGCTGTGGCAGGCTCGCAAGCCTTCGGCCCTGCAAGCGGCCCAGGGCGAATCGCTGAGCCTGCGCGCCGCACTGCTGCAACTGGCCGGCTTCACGCTGCTGAACCCGCATGTCTACCTGGACACGGTGCTGCTGATGGGCTCGGTCGGTGCGCAGCAGACCAGCGACGCGGCGCGCGCTGCCTTTGTCGTCGGCGCCAGCAGTGCCAGCCTGATCTGGTTCACCGGGCTTGGCTTCGGTGCGCGCAAGCTGGCGCCGCTGTTTGCGAAACCCAGGGCCTGGCAGGTGTTCGACGCCTTGATCGGCCTGGTGATGCTGCTGATGGCCTGGCAACTCATTCCATTGGCGACGGGGGTCGCTGCGGCTTGAGCTGGCAGAACAGGTACGCTCGCGCCCCTATGTTGATCGGAACCCTGTTTGCGCTGGCCGCGGGCCTGATGTGGGGCCTGGTGTTTGTCGGGCCGCTGTTGCTGGCCGACTACCCGGCCGTGATGTTGTCCTTTGGCCGCTACCTGGCGTTTGGCCTGATCGCGCTGCCGCTGGCCTGGTTCGACCGCGCGGCGCTGCGCCAGCTCAGCCGTGCCGACTGGCTGGAAGCGCTGAAGCTCTCGCTGGTCGGCAACGTCATCTACTACCTCTGCCTGTCGGCCGCGATCCAGCGCGCCGGCGGGCCGCTGCCGACGATGATCATCGGCACGCTGCCGGTCGTGATCGCCATCTGCGCCAACCTGCGCGCCGGCAGCCAGGGCGTTGCGTCCGAACGCCTGCCGTGGGCGCGGCTGGCACCGTCGCTGGGCTTGATTGCGCTGGGCATTGCGCTGGTCAACCGCACCGAGCTGGCCCAGCTGCAGGCCGACCCGCATGCCGACCTGGCGCGCTATGCGCTGGGCGCGCTGCTGGCGATTGGCGGCGTCATCTGCTGGACCTGGTACCCACTGCGCAACGCGGACTGGCTCAGAGCCCATGCGGACCGAAGCCCGCGCACCTGGGCCACCGCACAAGGCCTGACGACGCTGCCGCTGGCCGTGATCGGCTACGCCGGGACCTGGCTTTTCTTCTCCGCCACCGATGCGCCCTGGGCCATGCCGCTGGGCCCGCGCCCGCTGCCCTACCTGGGCCTGATGTTCGCCATCGGCCTGTTCGCCTCGTGGCTGGGAACGCTGTGCTGGAACGAGGCCAGCCAGCGCCTGCCGCCACACCTGGCTGGGCAACTGATCGTGTTCGAGACGCTGTCCGCCCTGAGCTATGCCTACCTGCTGCGCGGCGAATGGCCGGCGCCCGCCACGCTGGCCGGCGTGGCCCTGCTGATCGGCGGCGTGATGTGGGCCTTGCGCGTCAAGCCCGAGCCACCGGCGATCGCCGAGCCGGCACCGCACTGAAAGCTCAGACGGACACCTCCGCCAGCGCAGGCACGAACCAGCGCCGGAGCGCTTCAATCAAGCCTGCCGTGCCGCTGCCTTCGCCCACCCAGGCGACGCAGGCATCGGGCCGGATCAACATGGACGGGCCCGCGTCGACGCTGACGCAGCGGATGCCTTGCGTGCTCGCTGTCACCAGCCGGGAGGCCTTGCCATCTGTCGAGGCATCCAGCAGAACAGCCCTGCCGTCTTGCATGCACGCGTACAGCGAGCGCCTGTCGTTGCCGTGGCGGATCTCCCTGTCCGCCGCCAGCCGGCCGACTTCGTCCCGCGCGGACCCCAGCTCGTAGCGCGTGGACAGGCCGCTGGTCATCTCGCCGATGAGCCGGTTGACGTCGTCGAACTGCAGCAGCTTGGCCACGAGTTCCCGCATCGCGCCGGCCTGGGGATCGGGCCGCATGATGGCCGCCTGGGCCAGCGTGTTCGCCAGCACCGCTTCGGCGACGGGACGCCGCTCCGCGGTGTAGGTATCGAGCAGGCTGTCGGGCATTTCGCCGCGCACCACCGCGGCGAGCTTCCAGCCCAGGTTGGCCGCGTCCACCAGCCCCAGGCTCATGCCCTGGCCGCCAAACGGCGTGTGCACATGCGCCGCGTCCCCGGCCAGCAGCACCCGGCCTCGGCGATAGCTGTCGGCAAGCCGCGTGTTGTCGGTCCACTTGCTGGCGCTTTCCAGTGCCGCCACGCGGACGTCCGCGCCGCTGATGCGGCGCAGCACGGCTTCGATCTCCGCCGCGGCGACAGGCGCGTCCCGGTCCGCCGGCGGGCCGCTGAAGTCCAGCATGACCAGGCGGCGCGGCAGGAAGCCGTAAGAGAACACGCCCACCTCGGTGCGGCGCCAGCCGCTGGGCGCCAGACGTTCGGGCAGGTCGACATCGAGCACGGCCTGGTACATCGTCAGCGTAGGCGGCGTGCCGGGAAAGGCGAAGCCGGCCATCTTGCGCACGCGGCTGCGGCCGCCATCGCAACCCACCAGCCAGGCGCAGCGGACATGGCCGTCGCCCGCCGGGGATGACCAGGCCACGTCAACCCCACCCGCCTGCTGCACAAAGCCGGTGACGTCGCACTCGCGGCGCAGCTCGATCCCCAGGGACAGCGCGAGCTCGCCCAGCATGGATTCCACGGCCGGCTGATCCACCGGGCGGCCGCGCCGATCAGGCGCTTTCTGCGCGTCCGCACGGATCAGCGAGAGCCCGGCGAAATGACCGGTGTAGCGCGGGCCTGGCGCACTCGCGGCGGGCCGGTTCATCAAGGCCAGGGTGCATGCCTCTGCGGCGGCGATGGCCCCGGCCATGCCGCGGCGCTGCAAGGCCTCAACGGCCAGCGGCCCAATGCCCAAGGCCTTGGCAACACGGCTGGGTGCGGCCAGGCGCTCCAGCACCAGGACGCGAACGCCACCCAGCGTCAGCTCGATGGCGGTCAGCAGCCCGACCGGTCCCGCGCCCACGACCACCACATCCACCTGCTCACTCATGGACTCCACCTAAACATGTACTGAGTACATTAAATGTACTCAGTACAATATCTCGATGTCAACCTCACCCGACCGCCGGTCCCGCAAGCGCCTCGTCACAAGGCAAAGCATTTCGGACGCCGCCACGCGCCTCTTCCTCGAACGCGGTTTCGATCAGGTGACGGTGGACGAGATCGCGGCTGCCGCAGACGTTGGCCGCATGACGGTGTTCAATCATTTCCCCCGCAAGGAGGACATGTTTTTTGACCGCGACGAGGAAGGCCGCGAAGTCTTGCGCAACGCCTTGCGCCAGCGCGATGCCCGCGTCACGCCCATCGAAACGCTGCGCCTGCTCGCGCACCGGCTGGTGGCCGAGCAGCGTCCATACGTCGAGTTCTCGGCCTTGAGCCAGGGCTTCGTGCAGACGATTGCGGACAGCGAAACCCTCAAGGCCAGGGCCAGGGCGATACGCGACGAACTGGCGCAGCTCGTCACGCTGGCGCTGGCCGAATGCGCGGGGCGCGAAGCCTCCGATCCCGACGCCCATCTGGCAGCCGGCCTGTTGCTGGCCACCTGGAGCGTGGCCTTCCTCCAGGCGCACCGGACCTTTGACCAGAAGCAAGATGCGGAGGCAGCAAAAGCCGTCTTTCTCGCGCTGGTGGACAAGGGCAGCATGGCACTGAAAGCTGCCATGGCGGGCACGCCTTACGCCTGAACCTGCAGCAGCGGGTTTGCACTCAGGGACCTCAATTTCCGCCGCCATCGTCCGATAAAAGTGGTCCATGCGGGACTCCCCCCGCGAAGGTGGTACGCGATGGCTGCAAACACGGAGGCTGCTCTGAAGATCCTGCTGGTCGATGACCAGCAGTCGCACCGCATGGTGCTGTCGGCCGAGCTGCAAGCCCGAGGCCACCAGGTGCTGGAAACCGACAACGCCGAGTCCGCCGTGCGGCTGTTCGTGCAGTGCCGGCCAGACGCCGTGCTGCTGGACGTGGAAATGCCGGAGCACAACGGCCACTGGGCGGCACGCAAGATGCGCGAGACCGAACCCGAAGGCTGGACGCCCATCATCTTCCTGTCCGGCCTGGTGGGCGACGGCGACCTGGCCACCGGCATCGAGGCCGGTGGGGACGACTACCTGTTCAAACCCGTCTCTCCCGTGGTGCTGCATGCCAAGCTGCGCGCGATGCAGCGCCTGTGCAGCCAGCAACGCCAGCTGGTGCAGCTGACCGATCAGTTGAAGGCCAGCAATGCCAGCCTGCAGGCCCTCTCGGTGCGCGACCCGCTGACGGGACTGACCAACCGCCGCGGTCTGGACGTGCGGCTGGACGAGGAACTGCGCGCCGCGCGGCGCGACAAGCAGCCGCTGACGCTGATGCTGGTCGACGTCGACAACTTCAAGCTCTACAACGACACCGCCGGCCACCTGCAGGGCGACCAGTGCCTGCGCCGCATTGGCCAGCTGCTGGGCGAAACCTGCCGCCGCCCGCGCGACCTGGCCGCCCGCTTCGGTGGCGAGGAATTCGTCATCCTGCTGCCCGGCACCTCGCACTCCGGCGCCATGCTGTTCGCCAAGGGCCTGCAAAAAACCATGCGCCAGCTGGCATTGCCGCACCCGGCGGAAGGCAAGCGCTGCGTCACCGTCTCGGGCGGCATCAGCACCTGCGTGCCCGATGGCTCGACCACCATCGAGTCGCTGCTGTCGCGCGCCGATG
This sequence comes from Ideonella azotifigens, assembly GCF_021043325.1. NCBI lineage: Bacteria > Pseudomonadati > Pseudomonadota > Betaproteobacteria > Burkholderiales > Sphaerotilaceae > Ideonella > Ideonella azotifigens. The sequence continues at coordinate 221,516 of NZ_JAJNKD010000001.1, read as the reverse complement.
CTGCGCTCTATACCGCCAAGTCCCTGGGCCGCGACCGCTTCTTCTGCTTCGAAACCCAGGCCGACACCAACACCGGCCATGCCGAAGCCGGCCACTACGACCGCGACCAGGGCAGCTCGGCCGAGATGTTCTGAGCCGTCTCTACGCGCAACAAATGTTGCGCATGGCCTATTTATTGCGCATACTGGTCGAATTGTTGCGCATGCAAGAAGACCGCCGTGGCCAGGCCGCTACCGGAAGACGATCTCACCGCCATCGTGGCCGCGCTGGGCGGCCAGGCTGAGGCCTGCTCGGCGCAGCAGATCCTGCAATCCCTGGCATCCCCGCCGCCGCTGCGCACGCTGCAATACCGGCTGCGCCTGCTGGTGGACCAGGGCCGGCTGCTGCGGCAAGGCGAAGGCCGCTGGGCCCGTTACCGCTTGCCGGCACTCATCCCGCCGCCAGCCGCCTCGGCGCCCTACGCGCAGCCCACGTCGCCCGTCCAGGTACCGGCACATCTCGCCGCAGAGCCCGCGCCGCCAGCCACAGTCGAGCTGCCCTTGTCCGCAGCCGCCCAGGCCGTGCGCGACCAGGTGCGACAGCCGCTGCAGCGGCGCCAGCCGGTGGGCTACCGGCGCGAGTTCCTGGAAAGCTACCGGCCGGGCCAAAGCTTCTACCTGACGGCCAGCGAACGCGCGCACCTGCGCCAGGTCGGCCAGCCCGGCATTGCGCCGCAGCCAGCGGGCACCTACGCGCGGCAGATCCTGAACCGCCTGCTGATCGACCTGGCATGGAACTCCAGCCGGCTCGAAGGCAACACCTACTCGCTGCTGGACACACGCCGGCTGATCGAGCTGGGCGAAGAGGCGCCTGGCCGCGGCCAGCTCGAAGCGCAAATGATCCTGAACCACAAGGACGCGATCGAATTCCTGGTCGGCCAGTCCGAGGACATCGGCTTCAACCGCTACACGCTGCTCAACCTGCACGCGATGCTGGCCAACAACCTGCTGGCCGACCCGCTGGCCGCCGGCCGGCTGCGCTACATCGCGGTCGGCATCGAAGGCTCGACCTTCCATCCACTGGAAGTGCCGTTCCTGATCGAAGAATGTTTCGACCAGATCCTGGCCACCGCCGCCGCGATTGCGGACCCGTACGAACAGGCGCTCTTCGTGATGGTGCAGTTGCCCTACCTGCAGCCGTTCGACGACGTGAACAAACGCGTCTCGCGCCTCGCGGCCAACATCCCGTTGATCCACGCCAACCTCGCACCCCTGGCCTTCACCGACCTGCCCCGCGAGCTCTACACCGAGGCCACGCTGAGCGTGTACGAGCAGAACAGCACCGCGCTGTTGAAAGAGGTGTTCATCTGGGCCTGCGAGCGCTCGGCCGCGCGCTACGCCGCAGTGCGCCAGTCCCTGGTCGAGCCAGACCCGTTTCGCATGCGGCACCGCCTGGCCTTGCGCGAACTGGTGGGCGAGCTGGTGCGCTCGGGCGTGCGCAAGACGGAAGCGGCAGCGCGCATTGCCGGCTGGTCCGCCGCGCATGTCGCGCCCGAGGACCAGGCCATGTTCAACCAGGTGGTCGAAATCGAACTGGCCAGCCTGCACGAAGGCAACTTCGCCCGTTACGCCATCCGGCCATCGGCATTCAAGGCTTGGCAGAACGCCTGGCGAGCAGCCTGAGCCTGCGCTCAAAGACTCCGCTGGCTTCCCGTCGTTCGTCGATGGGATACGAGGGCGCCCTCAGGCGAGCGCCCCGACCGGTCAACTTGACAGCCCGGCACACCTCACTCGTTGGACTGTTCGAACAACTCGATCAGCCTGCGTGCCGCCGGCGACAGGAAGCCGTTGGCCCGGTAGGTGACGACCAGCCGGCGCCGCATGGCCGCGCCCTTGACGGGCACTTCCTTCAGCCCCGCAATGCGGCCCCGGCCTTCCAGGTGGTGGCGGGATATGAAGCTCAGCAGGCCGGTCTGCACGATGAGCGTGGGCAGCATCAGCAGCATCGTGGTCTCGACCTGCACCCGCGGGCGGGGCAGGCTTTGGCGGTCGAAGGTGTGATCGAGCCAGTCGCGTGTCGGCGCGCCGGGGGGCTGCAGCGCCCAGGCGTGGGCGGTCAGGTCTGCCAGCGTCAGGCGGGACCGGAAGACCGGGTGTCGGGTGTGGGCCGCAACGACGATCATGTCCTCGGCCAGCGTCTTGGATACCCAACCGGCTTCGTCGGCGCTTTCGGTTCCGACCATCAGGTCCAGCTCCCCTGCCCGCAGTTGCGGGCGCAAGGTGTCAATCAGTCCGACCACGGTCCTGAGGGTCACCTCGGGCGCTTCCTGCAGAAGCTGCCTCGCCACCGCGGGCAGCAGGAACTGGGCTGCGGTGGGCACGATGCCGATGCGCACATGGCCGGTGAGGCCAGCGCCCAGGGACTGCAGTTCGCGCTTCGCGTCCTCCACGTCGAAGCGCATGCGCTGCGCCCATTTCAACAGCACCTTGCCGGCTTCGGTGAGCCGGATGCCGCGGCCGGCCTTCTCGAACAGCGCGGTCCCGCAGCCGGCTTCCAGCCGCCTGATGCTGCTGGTCAACGCCGGCTGGGTCCGGTGCAGCCGGGCCGAGGCACGTCCGAGGTGCTGCAGCTCGGCAATGGTCTCGAAGTAACGCAGATCCCGCAGGTCCATCGCAAAAGCGCCATCTATGGGTCGCAAGAAACTATCGATTGGACTGTACGCCATCGCCAACCAATACTCGCCGCCAGACCCAGTGCCCGCACTTGACCGAGGCACCAAGGCCAGAACGGAGACAGATGAATACCACCCGACACCTCGTGCTGGCGCTCGCCGCGGCAGCCTTCAGCGGCGCAGCCCTCGCCCAAGCTTGGCCCACCAAGCCCATCCGCATCGTCGTGCCGTTCCCGCCCGGTGGCGGCACGGACATCATCGCCCGCGAGACCAGTCAGCGCGTCGCCAAGGCAACAGGCTGGATTTTCGTGATCGACAACAAGCCGGGCGCGGGCGGCAACCTGGGCGTCGATTCGGCGGCAAAGTCGCCGGCGGATGGCTACACCCTGGTGCTGGGCCAGTCGAGCAACCTGGCCATCAACCCCACGCTTTATGCCAGGCTGCCCTACGACCCGCAGAAGGACCTGACACCCATCGTGCTGCTGGCCAATGCACCGCTGGTGCTGGTCACGGGCATGTCCACGCCCTACAAGACGCTGGCCGATGCGGTGAATGCCGCGAAGGCCAAGCCGGGCCAGGTGAACTTTGCATCGCCCGGCAACGGCACCGTTGCGCACCTGACCAGCGAGCTGTTCCAGAAGGCAGCAGGCGTGAAGACCCAGCATGTGCCCTACAAGGGCGCTTCGCAGGCCATGACCGATGTGATCAGCGGCACCGTGGACCTCTACATGTCCTCAGTGCCCACGATGCTGGGCCACATCAAGCAGGGCAAGGTGCGCGCGCTGGCGGTCACCTCGGCCAAGCGTGTGGACGACCTGCCCGACGTGCCGACGATCAACGAGTCCGGCTACCAGGGATTCGACGCCGTGACCTGGTTCGGCCTGCTGGCGCCCGCCGGCACGCCCAAGGACGTGATCGCCAAGCTCAATGCCGAGTTCAACAAGGCGCTCAAGCAGCCCGAGCTCGCCAAGCGGCTGGGGGATGAAGGCGCCGACCCCGCGGGCGGCACGCCCGAGCAGTTCGCGGCCCTGATCAAGGAAGAGATCCCTCGCTGGGGCAAGGTCGTCAAGGAATCCGGCGCCAAGGTCGACTGACCGGCCCACCTGGGTCGCCCCGGCCGCGGCCCCTCCCAATTTTTCAAGGAGATTCGCATGAGTCAAGCTGCTGCTTTTCCCGACCTGATCCGCGATTTCGACCGCGTCGACACCGGCGTGGTCGAACAGGCCGCCCAGTTCCCCTCGTCCATACTGGCCGACGTGGCTGGGCGTCGGGGCGCGCTCCACGGCCGCATCGCGCCGCTGTCGCCCTCCATGCGCTTTGCGGGGCCCGCGCTGACGGTGGAGGTGCGCCCGGGCGACAACCTGATGATCCACGCCGCGCTGGCGGTGGCCAAGCCGGGCGACGTGATCGTGGTCGACGGCAAGGGCGACCTCAGCAGCGCGCTGATGGGCGAGATCATGAGCCAGCAGGCCGTGGCACTGGGCGTCGTGGGCGTCGTGATCGATGGCGCGGTGCGGGATTGCGAAGCCATCCGCGAACTGGGCTTTCCCATGTTCGCCGCGGGTCTGAACCCCAACGGCCCGACCAAGAACATCGCGGGCCGGCTCAACCACCCGATCTCGATCGGCGGCGTGACGGTCCGGCCCGGCGATCTCGTCGTCGGCGATGCCGATGGCGTGACGGTCATCGAGCGCGAGAAGGCCGCGGCCATGCTGCCTCTGGCGGCCGAGAAGGTCGCCGCGGAGACCAAGCGCATTGCCGACATCAGGAGCCGCAAGTCACTGCGGCCCGGCTGGCTGGACAGCGCGCTGCGCGCGGCCGGTGCCATCCAGGAGGGCGAAACGCTGTGAGCGCGGAGAAGCCCGTCTTCCTCGTCACTGGCGCGGACCTGGCCGCCGAGGCGCTCGCGCTGCTGGGCGCCTATGAGGTCGTCTACGCCGGCAAGGCGCCAACCGAGGACGACATCGTGGCGCTGTGCCAGCAGCACGACCCGGTCGCGATCATCGTGCGCTACGGCAAGGTCGGGGCGGCCGCGATGGCTGCTGCGCCCAGCCTGAAGGTCGTCTCCAAGCACGGCAGCGGCACCGACACCATCGACAAGGCGACTGCCGCTGCGCGTGGGATCCAGGTGGTGGCCGCGGCGGGCGCGAATGCAGCGGCCGTGGCCGAACACGCGATGGCGCTGCTGCTGGCCTGCGCCAAATCCGTGGTTGCGCTCGACCAGCGCATGCATGCGGGCCACTGGGACAAGGCCACGCACAAGAGCGTGGAGCTGGAAGGCCGCACGGTGGGCCTCATCGGCCTGGGCGCCATCGGCCTGCGCTTTGCGCGCATGGCCGACGCCATGGGCATGCGCGTGCTCGGCTTTGATCCGTACGCGAAGGATCTGCCAACCTACGTGGTTCGCGCGGAACTCGAGACGATCTGGCGCGAGTCGGACGCGATCTCGCTGCACTGCCCGCTGACGGCCGACAACGCCAAGCTGCTCAATGCGCAGACGCTGGCCGCGTGCAGGAAGGGCGTGATCGTCGTCAACACAGCGCGTGGCGGTCTGATCGACGAGGCGGCGCTGCTGCAGGCCATCCGCAGCGGGCAGGTCGCCAGCGCCGGACTCGACAGTTTCGCCATCGAGCCGATGACCGCGCCGCATCCTTTCCACGGCGAGGCCCGCATCACGCTGAGCCCGCACATCGGCGGCGTGACGGACGATGCCTACGTGAAGATGGGTGTGGGCGCCGCGCAGAACGCGCTCGCCGTCCTGCACGGGTGAGACACCGATGATCCGCCGCTGGGTCCACGCGCCTGCAGGCAGCCACTGGGGCGAGTTCGGCCCCGACGACCAGCGCGGCCGCATGAACCTCGTGACGCCCGAGAAGGTGCTGCAGGGTGTCGCCGAGGTGAAGCTCGGGCGCAGCTTCTGCCTCAGCCTGCCGCTGGACGTGCCCGGCGGCCAGGCGATGAACCCGCGCCGCATCGCGCCGCAACGCTATGCCGTCACGCGCGACGGCAAGAGCGCTGGCCAGCAGGGCTTCTGCTGGTCCTACGCGAGCGAGGACCCTGACCTTACCGACGTCGTCAACGACGACCTGGTGCTGATGAGCCTGCAGTATTCGACCCAGTGGGACAGCCTCGCGCACGTCGGCAGCCGCTTCGACGCCGATGGCGACGGCGTCGCCGAGGCAGTCTTCTACAACGGCTTCCGTGCCGGCGAGGAGATCCGCCCAGCCTCTGTGGACGAGCAGGCCCGCGAACCGCACGCGCGCTACCCGCAGCCCGTGGCCGGCGCGCTCGGCATCGAACGCCTGGCCGAGCACGGCGTGCAGGGGCGGGGCGTGCTGGTCGACCTGGCCCATCACCTCGGCCGCAAGCGCCAGGCCGTCGGCTACGACACGCTGATGCGCATCCTCGAAGCCGACGGCGTCGAGGTGGAAACCGGCGACATGCTGTGCGTGCACACCGGCTTCGCCGACACGCTGCTGGCGATGAACCGCCGCCCCGACCTGGAGACCCTGCATGCCACCGGCTGCGGCCTCGATGGCTGGGACGACCGGCTGCTGAACTGGATCGTCGACGTGCGCCTGGCCTGCCTGATTGCCGACAACCCCGCCGTCGAACTCGTGGTGCCCAAGCTGCAGCGCCCACAGCCGTTGCGCCAGCCGAGGTTGCCGCTGCACGAGCACTGCCTGTTCAAGAACGGCATTCACCTCGGTGAGCTCTGGTACCTCACCGAGCTGGCAGCCTGGCTGCGCGAGCAGGGCCGCTCGCGCTTCCTGCTGACCGCACCGCCGCTGCGCCTGCCGGGTGCGGTGGGCTCGCCGGTCACGCCGATCGCGACGGTCTGACGCCCAGTGTGAACCCCATACCCATGACGGAGACAACACCGATGAAACGCCGATCCATTCACCGCGTCCTGGTGGCGCTGGCCACCGCCTGCAGCCTCGCGCCGGCCTTCGCGGCCTGGCCCGACAAACCGATCAGCCTGGTCGTGCCCTATGCGCCGGGCGGCACCGCGGACGCACTCGCACGGGTGCTGGCCCAGCACCTGGGACCGCGGCTGAAGACCACCGTCGTGGTGCTCAACAAGGCCGGCGCCAGCGGCGTGATCGGCGAAGGCGAGGTGGCGCGCGCGCCTGCCGATGGCTACACGGTGCTCTACGACGCGACGCCGCTATCGATCAACCCGCAACTGCAGAAGCTGCCCTTCGACCCCGACAAGGACCTGCAACCGCTGACGCTTGTGGCCGTGACGCCGATGCTCGTGGCCGTGCCTAAGAGTTCGCCCTACAACACGCTGGCCGATCTCATCAAGGCCGCGAAGCAGTCGCCCGGCAAGCTGACCTTCGGCTCGGGCGGGCAGGGCACGGTGCAATTCATGGGCGCCGAACTGTTCGCGCAGAAGGCAGGCATCCAGCTGATGCACGTGCCGTACAAGAGCGGCGGCCCATTCATCCAGGCGATCCTGTCCGGCGAGATCGACATGGGCTTCGGCAACGTGCCGGCCCTGACCGCGCACGTGAAGAGCGGCATGGTGAAGGCGCTGGCGACCACCGCGGGCACACGCAATGCCGGCTACCCCGACGTGCCGACCATCGGCGAGAGTGCTGTCAAGGGCTACGAGGTGTACGAGTGGAATGGCATGTTCGTGCCCGCCGGCACGCCGGCCGAGACGGTCAACACGCTGCATGCGGCGATCCGCGACGTCATGGCGCTGCCCGAGGTCAAGGAGCGCTTCGATGCCTTGGGGTCGCGCATCGTGGCCTCGTCGCCGGAAGATTTCCGCAAGTTCCTGGCGGCCGAACGCACGCGCTGGGCGGACACGGTCAAGGCCGCCGGGATCAAGAAGGAATGATCGCGCTGCTGCAGGCCCCGCAGGTGCGTGACACCGAGGTGTTCACGCGCCTGCCCGCGCGCTTTCGCCGCACCGGCGCGCGCTCGAACTGGGCCGACGCGAACCGTGGCGGGCAGCCGACCGACTCCTTCCTGGAAGGACCGGTCTTCGATGGCGCCGGCAAGCTCTACGTGACCGACATCCCGTTCGGGCGCATCTTCCGCATCGACGCACAGGGCGAGTGGGAGCAGGTGGCCGAATGGGATGGCGAGCCGAACGGCGCGAAGTTCCTGAACGAGCGCGAGTTGCTGGTCACCGACTACCGCAATGGCCTGATGGCGGTGGACGTGGGCAGCGGCGCCGTGCGCCCCTTCCTCGATCGCCGCAACAGCGAGCGCTTCAAGGGTGTCAACGACCTGGTGTTCGACAGCCGCGGCAACCTGTATTTCACCGACCAGGGCCAGACCGGCCTGCATGATCCCAGCGGCCGTTTGTACCGCCTGCGGCCGGACGGTCAGCTGGACTTGCTGCTGGCCAACGTGCCCAGCCCGAACGGCGTGGCGCTGTCGCCCGACGAGCGCGTGCTGTACCTGGCCGTGACCCGCGGCAACCAGGTCTGGCGCGTGCCGCTGCTGGAAGACGGCAGCGTCTCCAAGGTCAGCGCGTTCTTCACTTCGTACGGCCCCAGCGGCCCCGACGGGCTGGCCGTCGACGAGACAGGCCGGGTGATCGTTGCCAACCCGGGCCTGGGCCATGCCTGGGTGCTGAACCACCGCGCCGAGCCCGAGGTCGTGCTGCGCAGTTGCGCGGGCATGTCGCTCACCAACCTCGCATTCGGCGGCCCGCAGCGCAAGACCCTCTACTGCACCGAGTCCGTCACCGGCACGGTGCTGCGCGCGGTGCTGGACCAGCCCGGTCTGCCGATCCACCGCGCGCGGACCTGAGTCACCGAGGAGAACAAGCGATGCACCGCATCTGGCTGTCCACATGCACGCTGCTGGCGACGGCCGCCAGCGCGCAGACCGTTCCCTATCCGGCCCAGCCGGTTCACCTCGTCGTGGGCTTTGCCGCCGGCGGGCCTTCCGACATCGTCGCCCGGGCCTTCGGCGACCACGCGGCCAAGCCGCTCGGCCAACCGATCATCATCGAGAACAAGCCCGGCGCCAATGCCGTGCTCGCGGCGGAGGCTGTTTCGCTGTCCAAGCCCGACGGGCTGACCTTGCTGGCGGCCGCGACCAACCACACGATGATCCCGGCGCTCTATGCAGGCCGCATCAAGTTCGACGCGGCCAAGTCCTTCATCCCCGTGTGCACCTTGGCCAGCAGCGCGACCGTGCTCGTCGTCGGGCCATCGTTGCCCGTCAAGAACCTGGCCGAGTTCATCGGCCGCGCGAAGGCCAAGCCCGACTCGCTCACCTATGCGACGCCGGGCCAGGGCAGTTCGCCGCACCTCGCGACCGAGCAGTTCCAAAGGCTCGCGGGCGTGCACATGGTGCACGTGCCCTACAAGGGCGCCGCACCTGCCGTCACCGACCTGCTCGGCGGGCAGGTGGACCTGTCGTTCGCCACCGTCGGCTCCGTGCTGCCGCACCTCAAATCGGGCAAGCTGAAGGCACTGGCCGTCGCAGCGCGCCAGCGGTCGGCCCTGCTGCCTGATGTGCCCACGTTCGAGGAAGCCGGTGTCAAGGGCTATTCGATCGACACCTGGTACGGGCTGCTGGCACCCGCCGGCACGCCGGCGGGTGCCATCCAGGTGTTGACCCGGGAAGCCACCGAGTTTTCACGCTCGGCCGCCTTGCGCGAGCGTCTCGCCGGCGCAGGATTGGAGCCCGCCAACGTCTGCGGCGATGCCTTCGCGGCGCAGATCGCCCGCGAGATCGACAGCAACACGCGCATCGCGCACGACCTCAACCTCAAGGCAGAGTGACCCGTCCATGCTGAACACCACCCGCCGGGGCGCCGTCCTCGCGCTCACGCTCGCGGCCCTGCCGCTCGCCCTGCACGCCCAGGGTGTCTACCCGAACCGGCCGATCAAGCTCGTCGTGCCCTTCCCGCCCGGCGGCAACGTGGACCTGAGCGCCCGCGTCATCGCGCCTGAGCTGGCCAAGGAACTGGGTCAGCCGGTGATCGTCGAGAACAAGCCGGGCGCGAGCGGGACGCTCGGTCTGGACTACGTCGCGAAGGCGACGCCGGACGGCTACACGCTCGGCATCGCCTCGCCGGTGAACCACCTGGCCGCGCCTTCGCTCTACCCGAAGCTGCCCTACGACTCGATCAAGGACTTCACGCCGGTCGGCCTGATCGCCAGCGTGCCGATGGTGCTGGTCGTCGGCCCTTCCTCGCCAGTCAGGTCGGTACAGGAACTGCTCGCGCTGGCACGCAGCCGCAAGGGCGAGATGACGATGGCCTCGGCCGGCAGCGGCAGCGGCAACCACATCGTCGGCGAGCTGTTCCAGGACGCGACCGGCACCCGGTTCATCCACGTGCCCTACAAGGGCAGTGCCCCAGCCAACACCGACCTGGCGGGCGGCCACGTCGACATCCACTTCGACCAGCTGTCGTCGGTGCTGCCGCTGGTCCAGGGCGGCCGGCTGCGGCCGCTGGCCGTCACGACCGCCAAGCGCTCGGCGCTGCTGCCCGACGTGCCGACATTGGCCGAAGCCGGTGTACCGAAGTTCGATGCATCCACCACGCTCGGCCTGGTGCTGCCCGGCAAGGCCGCGCCCGAACTGGCCAGGCACCTGAACACGGCGCTGGACAAGGTGCTGTCCCAGTCGAACGTCAAGGAGCAGTTCGCACGCCTGGGCGCAGACGTCCGTCCCGGGACATCGGCCGAGTACGCCGAGTTCATCCGCGCCGAGATCGCGCGTACCGCGAAGATCGTCAGTGACGCGAAGATCACGCTCGAGTGAGGCGGCTAGAGTGGACATCGTCGACTGCCACTTCCACGTCATCGCGCCGGTAGAGCAGTCGCCAATGCTGCCCGGGCGCAGCTACACGCCGGCGCCGGCCTCGCTCGGCGACTGGCGCGCCACGCTATCGCCGCTGGGCGTCACGCGCGGTGTCGTGGTTCAGCCGAGCTTTTACGGCACGGACAACCGGGTGCTGCTGGCCGCGCTGGAAGAAGGCCAGGGTGCCCTGGTCGGCGTGGCGGCGGTGGCGGCCGACGTGTCGGATGCAGAGCTGGACCGGCTGGTCGCCGCAGGCGTCCGCGGCGTCCGCATGGCGCACTTCGAGCCCGGTGATCCCCGGGCCATGGGTGGCTTCGTTCGCCTGCAGGCTTTCGACGCGCTCGAAGAACGCCTGGCAGAACGCGGCATGCACCTGCAGCTGTTCACCGACAGCCGGCTGCTGCCGGCGCTCGCTGCGCGTCTTCGACGCTCGACCGTCCCGGTCGTCATCGATCACATGGGACGCACGCCAGCGCGGCTGGGCGCCAGCCACGAGGGCATCCGGGCGCTGGCGCAGCTGATGCGTGAAGGGCCGGTGTGGGTGAAGCTGTCGGGCATCGCCAACGTGTCGGACGCAGGGCCCAGCCATGACGATGCCAGGGCGGTGCACGATGCCCTGGTGGCGGCCGCGCCCGACCGGCTCGTGTGGGGTTCGGACTGGCCGCACACCAAGCCTGCGGGCAGCCGCCCGCGGACCTCTGCGCTGCTGCAGTTGTTCCGCGACTGGACGCCAGCGCCGATCGCAGATCAGATTTCTGCAGACAACGCGGCTCGCCTGTATCGCCTTTGAGTGGCGGAACGCAGGGCGGCAGCGGGCCATGGCCGGCTCGCCTTGACCACCCCTGAAGACGCGGTGACACAGTCGCTTCAGCGGACCAGCCGGCAAGCGTCGCCGCTGGCTTCGCGGCGGACTTCGACCCGGGCCAGCTTGCTGCTGTAGAGCAGCTCCATCGCGCGCCAGATGTAGGCGCAGAGGTTTTCCAGCGTGGCGGGGCCCAGGCCGTGGACTTCGTCGAGCAGGCGGTGGTCGAGTTCGAGGCGCAGGGTTTCGATGGCGCGGCGCAGGTGGCCGAGGTCGACCACCATGCCGGAATCGGCCGCGGGCTGGCCGGCCAGCGTGACTTCGGCGATGTAGGTGTGGCCGTGGATGCGCAGGCTGGGCTCTACATCCACGGTGCGGCGCAGCGTGTGGGCGGCTTCGAAATAGAAGCGCTGGCTGAGTTCGTATTTCATCGGATGCCCAGCACCTTGTGCGTCTGCACCGACAGGCGCCAGCGCGGGTCGGCCATGCAGTGCGCCGTGGCGATCTCGGCATTGCGCCGCGCCAGCGGGCCGTCCATGGCCTGCACGAAGTGGTGCGCAAACGGCAGCTCGGCCAATGCATCCAGGTCCAGCCCGGCCTGGGGAATGACAACCTTCAATTCCTGTCCCTGTTTCTGGACCAGCGTGCTGCCGGCCTTCGGGCTGACGCAGACCCAGTCCAGACCCGGCGGCGCGGCAATCGTGCCGTTGGTCTCGACGGCGATCTCGAAGCCCTGCGCATGCAGCGCTTCGATCAGCGGCGCGTCCACCTGCAGCAGCGGCTCGCCGCCGGTGAGCACGACCAGGCGCTGACCGCGGGTGTTCGCCGGCCACTGGGCGGCGACGAGCCTAGCCAGTTCCTCGGCCGTGCGGTACTTGCCGCCCAGCGTGCCATCGGTGCCGACGAAGTCGGTGTCGCAGAACTGGCAGACGGCACCGGCGCGGTCTTCCTCGCGGCCGGTCCAGAGGTTGCAGCCGGCGAAGCGGCAGAACACCGCGGCGCGGCCCGCATTGGCCCCTTCACCCTGCAAGGTATAGAAGATTTCCTTGACGCTGTAGGTCATGGCAAAGCCGGGTGGGCCGCGAAACAGGCGACGCCCGGGTCACTGAAGTCAAACGACCTAGGATTGTCCGCCATCGAGGGGAAAGGGCCCAGTTGCAACGGGCGGTCAAGGGTGTGGCAAATGTCTGCCGCGGCCTCGCTGGTCGCATCCGAAGCGGCGCGATGTGGCCGGAACACCCCTGTCAATCAAGGAAAGGGTGGTAACACGGGCGCAGCTCAAGGGATACCACCGCCCTGTTTCCACGAACACTGCCTACCGACCTCGATCTTCCGTCCCTTTCCCGTCCACGGTCCCGCAGTACCCAACCGCAACGCACCGAATGAGCCTTCGCCGCCGCCCCGTCCGCCACCCTGCAACTGCAGTTTTCCAATGGCGCCGGCTGGCGCTGGCCATGGCCCTGGCACTGCCGTTGACGCCAGCCTGGTCGCAGGTCGCCGTGCCGGCCCAGTTGCCGCCAGGCGCCGAGCCCGGCCGAGAGCCATTGCGACCACCGCAGCTGGTGCCGCAGGCCCCGGGTGGCGCCGTCGCAGTGCCGCAGGCCCCGGCCACCCGTGCACCGGAGGGGGCCGAGCAACTGCGCTTCACGCTGCAGCGGGTGGACATCACCGGCGTCAGCGCCTACCCGGCCGAGAGCCTGCGGGCGCTGTACGCCGAGTTGCTGGGCCAGACCATCAGCGTGGCCCGCGCCTTCGAGGTCGCAGCGGCGCTGGAGCTGCGTTACCGCTCGGCCGGTTACGTCACCACCCGCGTCATCGTGCCGCAGCAGACGATTGAAGACGGCGTGTTCCGCATCCAGGTGGTCGAGGGCTACGTGAGCACCATCGTGGTCGACGAGGCCGTAGACCCGGCCGCCGCCGCGGTGCAGCGCCTGCTGGCGCCGCTGAAGGACGTGAAGCCCATCAGCGTGGCCGAGATCGAGCGCCGGCTGCTGCTGGCCAATGACCTGCCCGGCCTGACCGTGCGCGCCACGCTGGAGCCTTCGGCCACCGCGCTGGGCGGCTCGACGCTGGTCGTCAGCACCACCCGCCAGGCCTTCGACGGCTCGGCCTCGATCGACAACCGCGCCTCGCCTTACCTGGGCCGCGGCGAAGTGGGCGCAGCCCTGGCGTTCAACGCGCTGGGCAGCGGCGCCGACCGGCTGACCCTGAGCGCCCACAGCTCGCTGCATTTCGACCGCAGCAGTGCGGTCTCCGGCGGCTGGGACACGCTGCTCAGCGATGACGGCACCACCTTCGGCCTCAGCGCCTCGCTGGCGCGCTCGCACCCCGGGCTGGAGCTGGACCCACTGGATGTGCGCAGCAAGGTGGTCTCCGGCCAGGCGACGGTGACGCAGCCGCTGATCCGCTCGCGGCTGGAGAACCTGCGCCTGGTGGGCCAGTTCGAGGCCCGCAACGTGGACACCGACATCGCCGGCACCGCGTTCACGCGCGACCGCCTGCGCATCCTGCGCGTGGGCCTGAGCTACGACCTCACCGACGCCTGGGACGGCATCACGGCCGCCCGCGTCACGCTGCACAAGGGCCTGGACTTCGCGGGCGCCAGCGAGCGCGGCGCGCCCACCGCCTCGCGCGTCAACGGCCGCAGCGACTTCTTCAAGCTGACCGCTGAACTGACGCGCCTGCAGCAGCTCGGTGCCCGCACCAGCCTGCAGGCCACGATGGCCGCGCAATGGACGCCGCAGGCCCTGCTGGCGAGCGAGGAAATGGCGCTGGGCGGCGCCAGCTTCGGCCGCGCCTACAACGATGGCGAGATCTCTGCCGACCAGGGCGTGGCGGCTGCGCTGGAACTGCGCTACAGCCCGGAAATGCCAGCGCTGCCCAACGGCGCCCAGGTCTACAGCTTCATGGACGGCGGCCGGCTGCGCGCCACCTCCCACGGCAACCCCATCAGCGGGCCTCACGCGCTTGCCTCCTGGGGTCTGGGCGCTCGCGCCAACCTGCTGCCCGGCGTGATGGCGGCACTCGAAGTGGCCAAACCCTTCCGCACGGAAGTGCGAACCGAGGGCAACCGCAAGGCCCGCGTGTTCGCCACCCTCAGCGCCCAATTCTGAACATCCAGCAGGTTCCTCCATGACCCATCGCACCCTGACTTCCCGCGCCCCCGCCGCGCGCGCCCGCTTCGCCCGCGACCTGCTGTTCGTTCGCCTGCCCCGCCGCGTGCGCCGCGCACTGCGCTGGCACCTGAACCGCGGCCACGGCGTGGCCTTCACGCAGCTGGCGCTGCTGGCCGGCGCTGCCGCCTCGCCAGGCCTGGCGCTGGCCAACCCGACCGGTGCACAGGTGGTTGCCGGCAATGTGCAGATCGTCAGCAGCGTGCCGGCCACGCTGGACATCCAGCAGAGCAGCAGCAAGGCCATCATCAACTGGGACAGCTTCAACATCGGCGCTGGCGAGACGGTCAACTTCATCCAGCCTTCGCTGAAAAGCGTGACGCTGAACCGCGTGCTGGGCAATGACCCGAGCGCCATCTTCGGCCAGCTCAATGCCACCGGCACCGTGATGCTGGTGAACCCGAACGGCGTCGTCTTCGGCGCCGGCTCGCGGGTGGACGTGGGCGGCCTGGTGGCCACCACTTCGAACATCAGCGACCGCGACTTCCTCGCCGGCCGCTTCAACTTCAACACGCCTTCGCCGCTGGCCACCGGCGGCATCGTCAATGCCGGCCAGATCAGCATCAAGGACAGCGGCCTGGCCGCGCTGGTCGCGCCCAGCGTGCAGAACAGCGGCGTGATCCAGGCCAGGCTCGGCCGCATTGCGCTGGCCGGCGCCGAGCGCTTCACGCTGGACTTCCAGGGCGACGGTTTGCTGAGCTTCAGCGCGGGCTCTGCCGTCACGCAACACCCGGTGGACGCCAACGGCCAGCCGGTCGCGGCACTGGTCAGCAACACCGGCGTGATCCGCGCCGATGGCGGCAACGTGCTGCTGACGGCCAGCGCGGTGCAGGGCGTGATCGACAACGTCATCAACACCAGCGGCGTGATCGCCGCGACCACCGTGGGCAACCAGGGCGGGCGCATTGTGCTCGCTGGTGGGCAGGGCGGTGGCGAGCACGGCGGCGTGGTGATGGGCGGCAGCGTGTCGGCCACCGGCCAGACCGGCGGCCATGTGACCGTCACCGGCGAAGCGGTGCGCGTCGTTTCCGGCGCCACGTTGGACGTCTCCGGCCAGGCCGGCGGCGGCGAGATCGCGCTGGGCAGCCAGGGCCGCGCCAGCGGCTACGCCGGCAAGAGCAACACCACCACCGTCGAAGCCGGCGCCAGCCTGAAGGCCGACGCACTCGCCCGCGGCGACGGCGGCAGCATCACGGCCTGGTCGACCGACACGACAGTGTTCGACGGCAGCATCTCGGCCCGTGGCGGCGAGGCCGGCGGCAATGGCGGCTTTGCCGAAATCTCCAGCCAGAAGAACATCGGCCTGAGCGGCAACGTGGACCTGCGCGCCACGCACGGCGCCACCGGCAACCTGCTGCTGGACCCGACAGACCTGCGCATCACCGACACGGCTTCCGGCGGCAGCCAGGACGGCAATGCCACCGACGCCACGGTGGCCGCGGGCGATGCCAACCAGGGCAGCGGCGCGACGCTGAACACCGTCTCGCGCGGCCTGCTCGAAAGCCTTTCGGGCAGCAGCAACATCACGCTGCAGGCCACCGGCCAGATCACGGTGGATGCAATGGCGAACCACCTGATCAACTTCGCCACCACCGCCGGCCACAGCGTGAGCCTGCAGTCCACGCAGAACGGCGGCATCCAGTTCGTCGACCCCAGCACCGAGCTGCGCACGCAAGGCGGCAGCATCACGCTGGAAGCCTTCGGCATTGGCAGCACGCTGAGCAACATCGGCAAGCTGACCAGCAACGGCGGCGCCATCACGCTGAACGCCACCGGCGACGTGCAACTCGCCGGCGCGATCAACGCCGGCAGCGGCGCGGTCACGGTGCAGAGCACGGTAGGCTCGATCAGCAACGCCGCGAGCAGCACGCCGCTGCTCAGTGGCAGCGCGGTCACCCTCAGCGCCGCAGGCGGCTCGATCGGCGCCAGCGGCAACGCCGTCAACACCCACACCGCCAACCTCACGCTGGCCTCGGGTGGCGACATCGTGGCCGGCAGCGACACGCAACTCGCCAGCCTGTCGCTCACCGCCAACCATGTGGCGCCCAGCACCGCCAACGCCTACCAGGTCAGCGCGCCCAACCTGCTGCTGCAGATCGCCGATGGCAGCAGCCTCGGCGTCACGCAGGTCAGCCAGAGCGCAAGCCTGAGCCTCGGCCTCGCGTCCGACCGCTCGCTGCTGCTCGGCACGCTCGACGTTGGCAGCGGCACGCTGGACCTGCGCAGCACCGGCGGCAACCTCACCGGCACGGCCGGCACCGCGCTGACGGCCAGCAGCGTCACGCTCACCGCGCAGGGCAGCAATGGCAACAACGGCGCGGTCGGCACCAGCGGCCAGGCCATCAACACCAGCACCGGCCACCTGGTGGCCAGCGCCGGCAGCGGCGGCGCGTTTGTCGCCAACACCGGCGCGCTGGCGCTGGACCGGCTGGACGCCACCGGCAGCTCGGCCATCAGCGCCACCGGCAGCCTGAGCGCCGGCAGCGTCAACGCCGGCACCGCCACGCTGGCGCTGACGTCCAGCGGCGGCAGCCTGCTGGACGACGGCAACGCCACCACCCGCATCGGCGCCGGCACGCTGCAGCTCAGCGCCGGCGGCGCCATCGGCTCGGCCGGCACCCGGCTGCAGACCAATGCCAGCACCCTCAGCGCCAGCGCGGCCTCCGGCGGCATCTACGCCGCCACCTCGGCCACCTCCAGCGTGTTGTCCAGCATCAGCTCGGGCAATGGCGCAATCGACATCACCGTTGGCGGCAGCAGCACGCTGACCTCGCTCAGCTCCGGCACCTCGTCGGCCAGCAACGACATCACGGTGACCGCCACCGGCACCGGCTCGATGAGCATCGGCACCGTCAACGCCGGCAGTCTGGGCGACGTGAACCTGGCCACGCTGAGCGGCTCGATCTCGGGCAGCAGCGGCGCCATCACCGGCAACACCGTGACGCTGAACGCCGCCAACAGCGGCAGCGTCTCGGTGCGCACCGCCGCCTCGCACCTGGACGTGCAGGCGGGCTCCAGCAGCATCAGCATCACGCAGACCGGCGCCGTCACGCTGGACCGCATCGCCACGCCGAGCAGCCTGGTCAGCATCACCAACAGCAGCGGCGACATCACCGTTGGCAACGTCAGCACCTCGGCCTCCGGCCAGGTCAACCTGACCGCCAGTGCCGGGGCCATCCTCGACGACGGCAACAGCACCACCCGCATCAGCACCGGCACGGCAACGCTCAGCGCCAGCGGCAGCATTGGCAGCGCCAGCCACGCGCTGCAGACCAGCGCCACCGGCCTGGCCGCCACCAGCACCGGCGACCTGTATGTGGCCAACGCCGACAAGACGCTGACCAGCCTCAGCGTGACCAACCGGCACACCACGCCGGGCAGCGTCAACACGCTGCAGGTCAGCTCCGACTACCTGAGCTTCGACGTCACCGACAACGGCAGCCAGTACACGCTGAACCGCCTGGTGGGCGTGCCGCTGAGCTCGCTGGCCTTCAGCGGCGACCAGGGCGCCATCATTGGCCAGGTGCAGGGCGCCGGCTCGGTGAGCCTGACAGCGACCCAGGGCAACCTGGTGGACGACGGCAATGCCAAAAGCCGCATCACCGCCGGCAGCACGCTGACGCTGAGCGCCACGGCCGGCAGCATCGGCAGCTCGCTGCACCCGATGGGCGCCAACGCCGGCAGCCTGGTGCTGACCACGCGCGGCGACCTCTACGTCAGCGACATTGCCGACCTCAGCTCGCTGACCATCGCCAGCTCGCACCCGGACGCGAGCACCAGCTATGGCATGGCCATCACCGCGCCGTCGCTGAAGCTGGCGGTCACCGACTCTGCGGCGGGCCACCTGGTGAGCACGCTGACCGACAACTCCTCGCTGTCGCTGAGCTTCACCAGCGACCGCGACATCACGCTGGGCACGGTCAACCTGACCAACACCGGCAGCGCACGCTTCACATCCACCGGCGGCGCGATCAAGGACGACGGCGACAAGAACACCCGCGTGCTGGCCAACAGCACCACGCTCGCCGGCAGCGCGGTCGGCGCCAGCGGCAGCGAGCACATGGACGTGGTCACCGGCACGCTGGCGGCCAGCGCCACGGCCGGCGGTGTGTATGTGGAAGTGCCCATGCCCACCGGCAGCACCAACACCACGAGCACGCTCACGCTCGGCACGATCACCGCCACCGGCGCTGTGGTGATCAACGCGCTCGAAGGCGATGTGTCGCTCGGCGGCTACCTCACCGCCACCAACCAGGCGGTGAGCCTCACCTCGGCGCAGGGCGCGATCTACAGCCCCATCGGTTACAGCATCGGCTTTGGCACCGGCAGCCTGACGCTGAACGCCGCCAAGGGCATCGGCACCAGCAGCGCACCGCTGGTGATGACCAGCACCGCCGGCAGCACGCTCAGCGCCAGCGCCGGCAACGACGTGTTCCTGCGCGACAGCGGCGCGCTGCTGCTGGCCAGCGTGGCCACGAGCAGCGGTGGCATCACCCACACCCAGAGCAGCGGCAACGTGAGCCTGGGCACGCTGAGCGCACCGGGCGCCATCGCCGTCACCGCCAGCAGCGGCAGCATCCTGGACGATGCCAACACCGGCACCGGCCTCACCGGCAGCCAGGTCACGCTGGCCGCGGCGCTCGGCAGCGTGGGCAGCGGCAGCGCGGCGCTGAACGTCAGCACGCCCAAGCTGCTGGTCAGCGCCAAGACCGACGTGGCAGTGAACGACAGCGCCACGCTGGACACGCTGAGCCTCACGCGCTCGGCCGGCTCTGCGGGCACGATCAGCATCGGCACGGCCGCGGGCCAGAGCGTGGTGATCAGCGAGGACGCCAGCAGCCACGACCTGCAGCAGGTCAGCAGCAGCACGCCGCTGGCCTTCAGCTTCAGCGGCCAGCGCAGCGTCAAGGTCGGCCAGATTGACCTGGGCGCCGCCGGCTCGGCCACGCTCACTTCGACCGCCGACATCGGCAACGACGCGGCCTCCGGCGCCTACATTGCCGCCGGCACCGTGGGCCTCACCGCCGGCAGCGCCTATGCCATCGGCACCAGCAGCAATGCCATCGCGCTGCAGGGCACCACTTCGCTGACCGCCAGCGCCGGCCGCAACATGTATGTGGCCGACGACAGCGCCTTGGCCAACCTGACGCTGACCAGCACCAACACCACCACTGCCGCCGGCACCGCCAGCGTGTTCGACATCACCGCTGCGGGCCAGACCTTTGGCATCACCGACAGCGGCACGACGCAAAGCCTGGACTTCAGCGGCACCGCGCTCGCCAACACCAGCTTCAGCACCAACAAGAACATCCAGGTCGGCGCCATCACGGCCACCGGCGACGTGACGCTCGCCACCAGCGGCGGCGGCGCCAACAGCAACATCAGCAGCGACAGCAGCAGCGGCACCATTGCCGGCAACCGCGTGCTGCTGACCGCCACGTCCAGCACCGCCGGCGGCGGCTCGATTGGCAGCAGCGGCACGGCCTTGCGCGTCGACTCGCCCACCGTGATCCTCAACGGCAGCGCCGATGTCTACGTCAGCGACGCCCAGAACCTCGCCAAGCTGGACATGACGCTGACGCACGGCGTCTCCACAGCCACCTACGGCTACGGCGTCAGCGCCGGCAACCTCAACAGCTTCGCGATCACCGACGGCGCCGCCCAAAGCATCGGGCTGGCCGTCTCCGGCGCGATGGACTTCAGCTACAGCGTGGACAGGGCCCTGAGCCTGGCCACCATAGACGCCGGCACCAGCACCACGGGCTCGATCTCGCTGACCTCGCGCAGCGCGCCCACCGGCACCGGCGCACAAATCAACCGCAGCAGCGGCAGCTTGACCGGTGGCACCGTCACGCTGTCGGCCACGGGCTACAACGGCGGCGTGGGCGCGGGCGCCACGCTCAGCACCAACACCAAGAACCTGAGCATCGCCACCGGCGGCAATGTCAGCGTGTCCAACAGCACCACACTGACCAGCCTCGCCCTGGATGCCCGGCACAACACCAGCGGCGCCAGCACGCAGAGCTACAGCATCAGCTCGACCGGGTTGACCTTCAGCATCAGCGACACCCTGGGCAACAACGCCTTCCAGCTGGCCAACATCTCGCAGAGCGGCCTGGACCTGACGCTCAAGGCCGACCGCGTGATCACCGCCAGCAGCGTCAACACCGGCGCCGGCGGCAAGGTCAACCTGAGCAGCAGCAGCTACATCCAGGGCGGCAGCGGTGCCAATGCTGGCAGCCCCAGCATCACCACCGGCGACCTGAGCCTGAACGGCGGCAGCGCCTTCGGCTACCAGGGCAGCACGCCGCTGTACACGGCAGCCAGCACGCTGGCCAGCAGCCTCAGCTCCACGCTGTACCTCTCGAACAATGGCAACCTCAGCCTGCTGGCCAACAGCGTCGGCAGCTCGGCCGACGTGGCCACCAACAGCGGCTCGCTGTTGCAGGGCAGCGATGGCCTGTTCACCACGCCAACGCTGAAGCTCAGCGCCAACCAGTCCATCGGCGCCAGCGGCACGGTGCTGACCGACGTGCGCCGGCTGACGCTGGTCTCGCGTGCCGACATCGACGTGGCCAACGCGTCCGACCTGTACGCGCTGACGATGACCTCCACGCACGGCACGCCGGGCGTGCAGAACACCATCTCGGTGACCGCACCGCGGCTCACGCTGAACCTCAGCGACAGCGTGGGCGGCAACCAGTACCACCTGGCCAACCTGCTCGACAGCAGCGGCCTGGACTTCACGCTGAGCACCGACGTGGCCTTGAGCCTGGGCAGCGTCAACGCCCAGGCCGGGCGAGCACTGGGGCTCTACAGCACCGGCAGTGGCACTGCCATCACCAATGACGGCACCAGCCTGCTGACGGCCAGCAGCATCACGCTGTCGGCCAGCGGCTCGGTGGGCGCGGCCGGCGGCAGCGGCACCCGCATGCAGACCGATGCGCTGGGGCTGGCGATTGCCACCGGCGCCAACGCCTTTGCCGACAATGCGCAGGACCTGAGCAGCCTGTCGCTGACCAGCTCGCAGACCACTGGCGGCACGGCCCCGGTCTACCAGGTGACGGCGCCTTCGCTGAGCTTCGACATCAGCGACAACGGCACGACCCACCTCAACAACGTGGCCGACAGCACCGGCCTGAACTTCGCGCTGAGCACGCGGCGCGACCAGGCGGTGGACGTGGTCGATGTCACCGCCTCCGGCACCGTGAGCCTGAGCAGCACCGGCGACATCCTCGGCGATGCCGACAGCAGCCACCGCATCACCGCCGGCAGCGCCACCTTCTATGCCAGCAACGGCGGCGCCATCGGCAGCGTGGGCAACCCCATCCACCTGACGGCACCGCTGGTCAGCTTCAATGTGACCGGCGCGCTGAACGTCGAGTCCGACACCCACATCGACCGGCTGGCCATCAACACCACGCACCCGGTGGGCTACGGCGGCACCTACAGCATTGTCTCGACCCCCATCACCGGCGCGGCCTACCAGCTCTTCAGCGCCACCGACAGCGTGACCGGCACCGCGCTGACCAGCCTGGACGACACACAGGGCCTGGCCTTCAGCTTCACCAGCGACCGGGCGATGCAGGTCGGCAGCCTGGACCTCGGCAGCACCGGCACGGTGGCGCTGACCGGCACCAGCAGCGGCGGCATCCTCGGCGATGGCGACCCCAACACCCAGGTGCAGGCGGCCTCGCTGAGCATGGTGAGCTACGGCGGCGCCGTGGGCGCCAGCGGCAGCGGCAATGGCATCGACGCGACCGTCAACAGCGTCAGCGCCACCGCGCAGGGTGGCGGCGTGAACCTGGCGCTGCATGGCCGCACCACGCTGGGCAGCATCAGCGCCACCGGCGGCATCAACATGGCCAACGACGTTGGCGACATTGCGCTGGGCTCGATCAATGCCGGCGGCAACGCCGTCAGCATCGACAACCAGGGCGGCTCCATCCTCAGCGGCTCGATCTACAACACCACCACGGTGGCCTTGACCGCAAGCGGCTCCATCGGCAACACCAGCGCCGTCGGCCTGTCGGCCAATGGCGGCGGCACCACCACGCTGACGGCCTCGGCCAGCGCGGCGCACGGTGCCAGCGGCAGCATCGCCATCAGCGAGAGCTACAACCTGGCGGCCAGCTCGGTGACAGCCCCGGCGGCCGTCACGCTGAGCAGCGGCTACACGCTGTCGCTGGGCACCGTCACCAGCGGCGGCGCCGTGACGGCGAGCTCGTCGCAAGGCAGCATCACCGGCATCAACGGCAGCAACGCCATCGGCGGCAGCAGCGTGAACCTGTCGGCCCGCTACGGCACCGGCAACGGCATTGGCAGCAGCGGCACGCGTCTGAACCTCGACACACCGCAGCTCACGCTCAACACCCCCGGCAGCATCTACGTGACCGACGCGGCCGACCTGAGCACGCTGAGCATAGACCGCACCAACTACACCGGCACCGGCAGCAGCGGCACGCTGAGCGTGATCGCCAGCGGCCTCGCCTTCAGCGCCAGCGACAGCGGCAACCTCACCACGCTGAGCACGTTGAACGACAGCACCGGCGTGGACTTCACCTACCTGGGCATTGGCTCGCTGAGCATCGGCAGCCTCAACGCCGGCAGCGGCGCGGTGCTGCTGCAGGCCTACCTGAGCAGCGGCGACGGCAACATCGACGCCATCAACGGCAGCTCGCTGATCACGGCCGGCAACCTGACGCTGCAGTCCTACGGCAGCAGCAGCCACATTGGCAGCAGCGGCAGCACGCTGGGCCTGGCGGTGGGCAGCGTGACCGCCAGCAGCGGCAACGGCGGCCTGTTCCTGCGCCAGGCCGGCTCGCTCAGCCTGGGCAGCCTCAGCACCTCGGGCGACCTGGCGGTGACCGCCAGCAGCGGCGACCTGACGCTGGGCAGCCTGAGCTACGGCAGCAACAAGACCCTGAGCCTGACCGCCAGCGGCGGCAGCATCCTGGCCGGCAGCAGCACGCTGGCCGGTGGCTCGTCCAGCGCGGCCATCACGCTGAGCGCGGCCAACGGCATTGGCACCGAACTCGCACCGGTGCTGGTCAACGGCTCGGCCGGCAATGCCATCAGCGCCAGCGTCACCGGCAACGGCTCGCTCTACCTGAGCAGCACCGGCACGCTGAATGGAGGCCTGAGCACCGCGGTGCACAACGGCGCGACCCAGGTCACCGCCGCCGGCAACATCAAGCTGAGCGCGATGAGCTCGGACACCGACGCGCTGGGCAACGACATCACGGTCACCGCCAGCGCTGGCGACATCACCGTGGGCAGCGTCTCGGGCGGCAGCAATGCGCGCTTCAACGCGGTGGACCTGTCGGCCAATGCCGGCAAGATCATCGCCACCCCGGGCGTGCTGGTCGAGGGCTTCGACGTCAGCCTGCACGGCGCCACCGGCGTGGGCGACAGCAGCAACCGCATGGCCGCCAGCGGCCAGCGGGTGCAGGTGAGCAGCGGCGGCGGCGCGATCTACCTCAACGCGGCGGCGCCCTCGGTGCTGTCCTCGGTGGACTCGAACGGCGGCGCGATCAACATCACCAGCTCGGCCGACCTGCTGCTGGCCAATGCACGCTCCAGCGGCGGCGCGATCTCGGTCACCACCAGCACCGGCGGCACCGAGCTGATCCTCGGCAACGTGAATGCAGGCAGCGGCTCGGTCACGGTGAGCGCCACCGGCACTGGCAGCTCGGTGCAGGACGACGGTAACCACAACACCCGCGTGGCCGGCGCCAGCGTCAGCCTGACCGGCACCGCCGGCGTCGGCAGCGCTGCGCAAAGCCTGCAGACGACCGCCGGCTCGCTGAGCGCCAGCAGCGCCAACGGCATCTACATCGACGACAACAACACGGCCGGCATCACGCTCAGTTCGGTGCTGGCCAGCAACGGCGCGGTGTCCCTCACCACCGCCGGCCCGACCACCGCCACGCTGGTGGCAGCACAAACCGATGCCAGCGGCAATGACGTCAGCATCAGCACCAGCAGCGGTGACCTGACGCTGGTCAACGTCTCGGCCGGCGCAAGCCTTGGCGCGGTCAACCTGTCGTCCGCCGGGTCCATCCTGGCCAGCGGCAGCGGCACGCAGGTCAGCGGCCACAGTGCCAGCCTGCTGGCCGGTGGCGACATTGGCGTGGTGAGCAACTTAGCCACCGGCGCCGGCACGCCGGTGAAGCTCGATGTCGGCAGCATCAGCGCGCTGGGCACCACCGGCAGCAACCGCGTGGTCTCGGTCAGCAACATCGGCACCGGCACGCTGAGCCTGGGCAGCAGCGCGCTCTCGCTGGGCAGCGGCAGCTCGGCCTACGTGGCCACCGCGGGCGACCTGGACGCCAGCGCCGGCATCCACCTTTCAGGCGGCAACCTGGCGCTGACGGCGGGCGGCACGCTGGTGCTGCCAACCTCCGCCATCACCACCACCGGCGCGGTGCGCCTGAGCGGCAGCACCGACGTCATCACCTCCGGCAACGGCCGCAACCTGCAGGTCAACGCCAGCAGCCTGGTGCTGCGCAGCGGCGCGGCAGGCGGCAGCACGCAGCTGACGACCGCCGTGGGCAGCCTGGACGCACAGCTCACCGGCACCGGCGCGTTGACGGTCAACAACACCGGCACGCTGGCCAGCACCACGCTTGCCACGACCAACGGCGACATCAGCGCCAGCAGCAGCAACGGCCTGAGCGCCAGCTCGGTCGTGGCAGGCGGCACCAGCCGCACCGTCTCGCTGACGGCGGGCAATGGCGACCTGACGGTGGCCACGGTGAATGCCGGCAGCAACGGCACGATCAACCTGACGGCCAGCCACGGCGCACTGACCGGCGGCGCGGCCACGCTGACCAGCCACACGCTGAACCTGGCCAGCGCCAACGGCATCGGCAGCGCGGGCCAAACCTTCGGCACCAGCGCCGCGCTGGTCTCGGCCCAGGTCAGCGGCACGGGCGACATCTGGCTGGCGCCGACCGCTGCGGTCACGCTGGGCCAGCTCAGCACCGCCGACGGCAGCATCTCGGTGGCCGGCAGCGGCAACATCACCAGCGCCACGGGTCTTTCGGCGGGCAACGGCGGCAGCCTGTCGCTCACCAGCACCGGCGGCGATGTGAGCGTGGCCCATGCGATCACGCAGGCCGGCAACGTGACGCTGCAGGGCCAGCACATCAGCGTGCAAGGCGTGAGCAGCAGCGGCGCGCAAAGCTACACCGGCGCCACCACGCTGAACGGCGACCTCAGCGGCAGCGCGATTGCACTGCACGGCAGCACCACGCTGGCCGGCGACCGCAGCCTGCTGGCCCGCAACGGCGCGCTGGTGCTGGACGGCACGCTGACCGCAGGCGGCTTCGCGGCCAGCCTGCAAGGCAGCAGCGTGAGCCTGGGCGGCAACCTGGCCAACCTGGCCTCGCTCAGCGTGAGCGGCGCCACCACGCTGTCGGCCGACACCAGCATCGCGACGAACAACGGCGCGGTGAGCTTCGCCGGCAGCCTGGACGGCGCGCATGCGCTGACGGTCAACGCCGGCACCGGCCTCACGACGCTGGCCAGCGTGGGCGGCAACACCGCGCTGGGCTCGCTGACGGTCAACGGCGCAGCGCAGCTGGGCGGCAATGTGAGCACCAGCGGCGCGCAGCACTATGCCGGCGCGGTCACGCTGGCCTCTGCCAGCACGCTGAACGGGCAAGGCGTGGCCTTTGACAGCAGCGTCAACGGCGCGCAGGCACTGACGGTCAACGCCGGCAGCGGCGACGCGAGTTTTGCCGGCGCCGTCGGCCAGACGACCGGCCTGGGCGCACTGACGGTCAACAGCAGCGGCGCCACTACCTTCGCCAGCACCGTGCAGGCCGCCTCGGTCAGCACCGATGCAGCGGGCACGCTGGCGCTGAATGGCGGCTCGGTCAACACCACAGGCACGCAAAGCTGGGGCGAGCGCGCGGTGCTGGGCGCAGACACCACGCTCACTGGCAGCAGCATCAACCTGGCAGCCGGGGCCGATGGCGCGCACCAGCTGAACATCGCGGGCGAGGCCACGCTGGGCGAGCTGGGCACCCAGCAGGCGCTGGCCGGCCTGTCGATCAGCGGCGCGGCCACGCTGCTGGGCGGCAGCATCCACACCGTTGGCTCGCAGACCTATGGCGGCAGCGTCACGCTGACGGCCGACCAGTCGCTGCTAACAGAGGGGGGCGACGTCACCCTGGCAGCCGCCAACGCGGCCAGCGCCAGCCGGAACCGCGGCCCTGGCATCGCCTCGGTCGACGGCACCGCGGCGCTGACGATCAGCACCGGCAGCGGCGCGATCACGCTGGCCGGCCCGGTCGGCCAGACCACCCGCCTGGGCGCGCTGCAGCTGGACAGCAGCGGCGCCACGACGCTGGGCGGCGCCGTGCAGGCGGCATCGGTCAGCACCGACGCGGCCGGCACGCTGGCGCTGAACGGCGGCTCGGTCGACACCACCGGCGCGCAAAGCTGGGGCGAACGCGCAGTGCTGGGCGCCGACACCACGCTCACCGGCAGCAGCGTGAGCCTGGCCGCCGGCGCCGATGGCGCGCACCAGCTGAACATCGTGGGCGACGCCAGCCTGGGCGCGCTGGGCGCCCAGCAGGCGCTGGCCGGCCTGGCCGTCAGCGGCAGCAGCGCGCTGGGTGGCGATGTCACCACGCTGGGTGACCAGCAGTACGCAGGCGCCGTCCAGCTGGCTGGCGACACCGTGCTGCACAGCAGCGCGGGCGGGCTGACCCTGGGCTCGACCGTGGACAGCACCAGCCACGCCAACCTGACGCTGAGCAGCGACGCAGGCGCGATTGCGCTGGGCGGCGCGGTGGGCGCCAGCAGCGTGCTGGGCGCGCTGACGGTGCATGCCGGCACCACGCTGGACTTCTCCGGCAACGTGCATGCCGACCAGGTCAGCGTCAACACCGGTGGGCTGACGCGTTTCCTCGGCACGCTCACGGCCGATGGCGCAGGCGGCCTGAACCTGAGCAGCGGCAGCCTGAGCTTCGCGCAGGCGGTCACGGCCACCAATGGCGCGCTCGCGCTGGTCAACACCGACAGCGCCGGCACCGCAAGCTTTGCCTCGCAGGCCAATGTGCAGGCCGCCACCGGCTTCACGCAGACCGGCGGCGCTGGCATCGTGCTGCCGGCATCGGTGCGGGTGGCCAAGGGGCCGATCACGCTCGCGGCACCGGCCAGCCTGCCCAGCGGCGAAGCGCTGATCGAAACCGAAGGCACGATCACCATCAGCGGCCTCAGCGGCCCGGCCACGCACCTGACGCTGGCCGCCGGCCACGGCCCGGTGGCCGGCAGCGGCCTGCCCTACAGCAGCACGGCCGGTGCCTTGCTGATCGGCCTGGACGACGGCAACAGCGCGCACCAGATCGACGTCGCCAGCCTGACGGTGACCGACGCCACCTCGGCGTCCCTCTTTGGCCGCATCAATGGCAAGGGCGGCGCGGTCGTGGCCTCGATGATAGACAGCGCGCTGGTCAATGCCCCGTACTTCATCAACGGCACGCCCTGGGGCCCGGTGGAGGTCATCAACCGGCTGGTGGCCACCACGGTGCCGGTCAGCGTGGTGCCGAGCACGCCGGGCGCGAATGCGCTGTTCACCCAGGTGGTGACCAGCGCCGGCCTGGCGCCGAACGCGCTGGGCGTGTACGCCGCGCCGCAGGTGCTGACGCTGAGCGCCGCCCTCTCGCCCAACCTGCTGCCAGCCCTGCCCGGCAACAGCAGCACAGAGAACAGCAGCGGCAACACCGACGAAGAAAAGAAGAAGAAACCATGACGCTGGCGCCTGCAGCCGCATCGCTGCCCCTGCTCTACCGCCAGCCCCGCGTGCTGCAGCCCGGCCTGCACAGCGGCCTGGGCTTCGCTGGCAACGGCCTCTACGGCTTTGCCGCCGAGGCCAATGCCGTGCCGCTGTTGGCGGCCGAGATGGCAGCCACCGGCCGGCGGCTGCCCATCGTCTTCACCGGGGACGCCTTGCCACAGGCCAGCGCAGTGCTGGGCCTGCGCGCGCGGCAGAACCTGTGCGTGGACGCCGCCGGCCGCTGGCTGGCCGGCCCGCATGTGCCGGCCTACCTGCGCCGCTACCCCTTCATCTTCCTGGAGGACAACGCACGCCAGGAGCTCACGCTGTGCATTGACGAAGCCGCCACCGTGGCGGTGGGCGCCGATGCGCCCGCGCTGTTCGACAGCGAAGGCCAACCCAGCGCGATGACCCGCAGCGCGCTGGCCTTTTGCCGCGACTACCAGGCCCATCACCTGCTGACGCAGGCCTTCTGCCAGGCCGTGGCCGCCGCCGGCCTGCTGGTGGACCGACATGCCGACATCGCGCTGCACGACGGGCGCCCCCTGCGCCTGGACGGCTTCAAAGTCATCGACGAAGCCCGCTTCAACCAGCTGCCGGCGGAGACGCTGGCCCAGTGGCGCGACAAGGGCTGGCTGGCCCCGGTCTACGCCCACCTCCAGTCGCTGGACAACTGGCGCACGCTGATCGACCTGGCACGTGAGGCCGCGCCGCCCATCCCTGGCCTGCCCGCCGGCACCATGCGTCAGTGATCCTCATTCTCTTGATTGAGAGGATTTCCCAATTCATGGAATTTGTTCCACAATCGGGAAATGGCGATCAATTCTGAGAACTCACCTGACACCACGACCGAGGACACGCTGGACCAGCGCCTGTCCGAACGCCTGGCCAGCCTGCGCCAGCGCCAGCAATGGTCACTGGACGACTTGGCGCAGCGCACCGGCATCAGCCGGGCCACGCTGTCGCGCCTGGAGCGCGGCGAAACCAGCCCGAGCGCCAGCCTGCTGAACCGGCTGTGCGCGGCGTACGGGCTGCCGATGTCGCGCCTGCTGGCCGAGCTGGAAAACGCGCCGGTGCAGCCGCTGCCTCGCAGCGCGCAGGCCTTGTGGGTGGACCCGGAGACGGGTTTCCGGCGCCGCATGGTCTCGCCGCCCGGCGCGGGCTTTGTCGGCGAGCTGATCGAGGGCGAGCTGCCGCCCGGCGCCAGCGTGCTGTACGAGCAACCCAGCGTGCAGGGGCTGGAGCACCACCTGTGGCTGCAGTCCGGCGGCCTGACGCTGACGCTGCAGGACCAGGCCCACCCGCTGCAGCCCGGCGACAGCCTGCGCTACCGCCTGTGGGGCAGCTCCCGCTTCCAGTCCACCGGCAGCGAGCCGGCCCACTACTTGATCGCGATCTGCCATGTCAGCAGCTGAAGACACCCGCATCGAAGCTTGGCCGGCCGAACTGACGCCCGTGCAACTGGACCAGCTTGCAGCCTTGCTACAGGCCAGCGTGGCCGCAGGCGCCAGCATCGGCTGGGTCAACACGCCCAGCGAAGAGACGGCGCTCGCCTTCTGGCGCAACTGCAGCCAGGCGGCCGCGCGTGGCGAGCGCAGCGGCTGGTGGGCGCTGCAGCAGGGCCGCGTGGTCGGCAGCGTGCAGGTCGTCTGGCAGCAGCCGGAAAACGGCGCGCACCGGGTGGACCTGGTCAAGCTGATGGTGCATCCGGATGCGCGCCGCGCCGGCATCGCCAGCCGGCTGATGGACGCCGCCGAAGCCGAGGTGGCCCGCCGCGGCCGGCGCCTGATCGTGCTGGACACCTGGCGCGCCAGCCCCGCCGAAGGCCTGTACTGGCAGCGCGGCTACCAGCGCTGCGGCTTCATCCCGGACTACGCCAAGACGGCCGAAGGCGGCGCAGGCGCCACCCGCGTGATGTTCAAGCGCCTGGGGGCAGCCGGGCTGCAGGTTCGACCCAGCACACCCGATGCGCTCGAAGCACAAGCTCTGCTCGACGCCCTCTCCGCAGAATTGCTGCGCAAGTACGGCTCAGACGGCCGCGCCGGCCTGGCCGACTGGTCGCCCACCAGCAGCGCCTTCGCCCTCGCCTGGAATGGCGAAGGCAAGGCCGTCGGCTGCGGCGCCTTCCGCCCGCTCCTGTTGCCCGCAGCAGAAGGGCCGACCCGCTGCGCGGAGATCAAGCGCATGTACGCCAGCGAATCCAGCCGCGGCATCGGCCAAGCCGTCCTGGCCTGGTTGAGCCACGAAGCCTGGACCCAAGGCTTCCGCGAACTGCGCCTCGAAACCCGCCGCGCGAACACACGGGCGCTGCGGTTTTATGCGGCGCAGGGGTTCACGGAATGCGCGCCATGGGGGCGGTATGTCGGGCGGGCGGAATCGGTGTGCCTGGGATTGGCGCTGGAAGATTGACACCCACGTCATCTGCCGCAAGCGATGCCTCAGTCCACAGCAGCCTGTGCCTCAGATGAATTCCAGGAACTTTCGCCCGTCGGCGACCACCTCGGAGGCCAGCTTCATGTCCATGGTTGCAAGCTTGCCTTTGTTCGCCCGCGCCAAGGCAAGAAGGTAGCTGTCGGTCACGCGCGAATGGCTGGACAACAGCGCTGGATCAACGCCTGCGCTGTCCACCAAGCTGATGCTGTCGGCCCAGAACTCGTGCCCAGCCATGCTCCGCATGGCGGTGAGTGCCCCTACCACCGAGCTCGGTGGTCCAGGTGAATTGGGGTACTTCGGATGCCCCACGATTCGAAGCAGTCCGTTCTCGGTGATGGGGCAGGTCGCGAAGGCCTTTCGACCCAAGCGGCCAAACCATTCATGAACCGATTCGTGTTGAACGTGTGCGGGGTCGATCAACGCAATCAGGACGTTCACGTCCAGCAAATAGCGCGTCAAGCTTGCTCGTCCCGCAACTGATTCACCAACTCAAGCGTCACGGTTTGACCGCCCTTGCGAACCGGCAGCAACGGGATGCCGTTGCGCTCGCTTGCGCCACCGCGCTTGCCACGGGACAGCCCCTGGCGCGCCAGCGAGGAGATGACCTCGCCGAGGCTGCGTTGCTCTCGCTCAGCCAAGTGCTTCGCGGCAGCCAGCACGTCGTCATCGATTGCTAGCGTTGTGCGCATGATCGCCTCCGAAGATTGATGCCGAGCATCATACATCTCGCATCACAGTCAATGGCCGTGATCGGACGCGCTGGCTCCGGATAGGCGTTGGACAACGCGCTCCACTGTCTTTCGGTCGTCACGCAACCGGGCCAAGTCGATGAAGACCGGGCCCCGCACCATCGCGCAAGCAGTCACCAGCCCGGCGAAGAAACGCCGGGGGGGGCGTCACGACTTCAGTCACCCGCCCGGCAAAAGACAAGGCGGTCTTCCGGGCTCCAGAGGTGATCGGCGCCGGACCGGTAGCCGCGCAGCCACAGCACCCCTTCGATCCGCCGCAGGTAGAAGCCTTTGGGCGTGTCGTCATCTTCAGCAATCGGCAGCGACGCCACCGTCAGCGAGCCCGGTGGCGCGCGGTGCTGCGTGACCGGCTGCCCGAGAAAGCCTTCGGCCTGGTCGAGGAACTGGAGCCGGAGATGCGGCCCAAGTTCAAGCGGGCACGGCGTCAGGCCTTGGCTCATCGCTCGCTCGATCACTTGCGCCCAGGTCGCCCCCTCGGCGAAGCCCAATTCGGCAACGGCAAGCTCGACGACCTCCCGCAGCGAAGTCACCGCAGAGGTCGTGAAGCGCTCGTCTGCAAAGAGCGATTTGCCGGCTTCGTTGAGCGCCACACCTGCGGCCTCGAGCTGGGCCAGCAGTTCGGCCTTGCTCGCGCCACCCACCCTGACTTGTCGCAATGCGGCTCCCTCCCGTCTTCGACTGGCGCTCGTTTTATCGAGCGAGCCGGCCTCCGTCAAGTCGACGCGAAGCCCGCCCCAACAGAAGAAGGCTGGCAGATCGATTCAGACATTGAACGGCAAGAAATGAGCTCGTTCATGCGCTGCCGCAAACCCCAGCACGTATTTGCCTTGCATGGCGAATGTCGGCGGCGCCGAGGCCGAATGTTCCCTGCCAGCAACACCGTGCCCAACACCTCGCATGGCGTCGCAGCCACAATGCCGGCCGGATCTGGGGTTGATTTCATCGAAAGCGCCGAATGCCATTTTCCCGCCGCCTGTCCAGGCTGCTGCACGCAGGCCTGTTGTCATGTTCCGCCATGCTGTTGTCCGCCGCGCCGCTGGCCCGTGCCAGTGACATCCTGATCGGCCAGTCGGCCGAGCTTTCGGGGGAGGCTTCCGCCAAGGACAACGTGGAAGGCGCGGAAGCGTATTTCCGGGCCGTCAATGCGCGCGGCGGGGTCAACGGCAGCAAGATCCGCCTGATTTCGCTGGACGACAAGCGCGACCCGAAACTCGCTGTGGAGAACACCAAGACGCTGATCGACGACAAGAACGTCATCGCGCTGTTCAGCTACCGCTCCACGCCCACGGTGCAGGCCGTGCTGCCGATGGTGCAGGAGCGCAAGATTCCGTTGGTGGGACCGATCACCGGGGCAGCCGCATTGCGCAAGCCGGGCAATGACTACGTCTACAACCTGCGCGCCAGCTACGCCGACGAGGCGGCCAAGATCGTGCAGCAGATCGGCACCATGGGCATCAGCCGGGTGGCGGTGTTCTTCCAGGAAGACGCATTTGGCAAGGAAGTTCGCGACCACTTCGAGACAGCCATCAAGTCGCAGAAGATGACTGAGGTCGCTTCGGCAAGCTTCAACCGGCAGGACATGCAGGTGGCGCCTGCCGTCGCGAAGATTGCCGCGGCCGAGCCACAGGCCGTGCTGATGGCCTGCACGCCCAAGGGCTGCGCGCTGTTCATCCGCGCGATGCGGGCCAGAGGGTCCCACCCGCAGTTCATTGCGGTGTCCAACGTCAACGGCCAGGAGTTCTTCACCGAGCTGGCCAGCGAGTGCCGCGGCGTGGCGATCTCGCAGGTGGTGCCGCACCCGACCAACATCGGCGTGGCCGTGGTCAACGAGTTCCAGGCATCGCGCAAAGGCATGGAATCGCCGCCACCGGTCAATTTCGCGGCCATGGAAGGCTTCCTGAACGCCAAGCTGCTGGTCGAAGGCCTCAAGCGGGCCGGCCCCAATCCCACGTCGGCCAAGCTGGCCGCGGCGCTGGACAGCTTCCGCGACCTGGACCTCGGCGGCGTGCGCGTTGGCTTTTCGCCGCAGGAGCGCGCGGGTCCGCGCTTTGTTGAACTGACGGTGCTGACCGAGGACTGCAAGGTCCGGCGCTGAGCCTGCCGCCGAGGCTGCGGGTCAAGCAGGCGGCCTCTTCGGCCGCTCGTCCAGCACCCGCCGCACCAGCGCCGGCAGCTGCTCCACGCTGAACTCCTTCTGCAGCAGCGCCTTCACGCCGGCCTCCCTGGCCGCCTGCCGCACTTCGTCGGACAGGTAGCCTGAGCTGATGACGACCGGCAGTTCGGGGCGCAGTTCGGCGCTGGCCTGGGCGAGTTCCAGGCCCGAGAGTTCGGGCATGTTGAAGTCGCTGAGCAGCAGGTCGTAGGCCGCAGCGTTGTGCCGCAGTTCGGTCAGCGCGGCAGGCGACTGCTCGAACAAGGTGACGCGGTAGCCGGCGGTTTGCAGCAGGCGTTCGACGATCAGGCCGATCGCAGGATCGTCGTCGACCACCAGCACGTGTTCGCCCTGGCCGGCGGTGCCGGCAGGCGCCGGAGCTGGCGCACTGGGCGGCTGCGCGACGGGTTCATCGGCCAGTGGCAGGTAAAGCGTGAAGCAGCTGCCAGCGCCGGGGCTGCTGTCGACCGTGATGCTGCCGCGGTGGGTGGCCACGATGCCGTGCACCACGGCCAGGCCCAGGCCGGTGCCGTGGCCCACGCCCTTGGTGGTGAAGAAGGGCTCGAACAGGCGCGCCAGCGTGTCGGCCGACATGCCGCAGCCGTCGTCGCTCACCCAGAGCCTGGCGTAGTCGCCGGGCGCCAGGCCAGCCAGGCGCTCGGGCAGCGGCGCGCTGAGGGACTGGGCGGCCAGGCCGATCTCGATGCGGCCGCTGTTGCGCCCGTTGCCGCGGCCATTCATCGCGTGCCAGGCGTTGGTGCAGAGGTTCATCAGCACCTGCTGGATCTGCGTCGCGTCGGCGCGCACCGGCAGTGGGGTGCTGCTGAGCGCCAACTCCAGCTGCACGCCGGCCGGCAGCGTGGCGCGCAGCAGCCTGGCGGCCTCTTCGACCAGCGGCTGCAGCGGCTGGCTCAGCAGCGCAGGCGCCTGCTGGCGACTGAAGGCCAGGATCTGCTGCACCAGGCTGCGCGCGCGGCTGCCGGACTCCTCGATGCGGCCCAGGCATTCATGTGCGCTGCGCTCGCCCTGCCCGGCCGCGAGCTGCTGGCGGGCCAGCGCGACATTGCCGAGAATGGCGGCCAGGATGTTGTTGAAATCGTGCGCGATGCCGCCGGCCAGCGTGCCGATGGCTTCGAGCTTCTGCGACTCGCGCAGCTGCGCCTCCAGCCTGGCCTGCTCGCGCTCGGCCTGCTTGCGCGCGGTGATGTCGCTGACCATCGCCAGCGCCCCCGGCGGCTGGCCAGCCGCGGCCGGAATGCAGCTGAACGACAGCTCGGCCCACAGCAGCTGACCATCGGCCCGGCGCAGGCAGAGCTCGCATTGCAGCGTGGGCAAGGCGGCGGCCGGGCCCGTCTGGTCGCCGCCGGGAGCGGGCGCGCCTTCGTGCAGCCACGGCAGCTGTGGCAACGGCGGGCTGTCGGCCGTGAGAAAGTCGCCCAGCGGCTGGCCTTGCAGTGCGCGCAGCGGCCAGCCCAGCATCAAGGCCAGGCGCGGGTTGGCAAAGCTGGTGCGGCCTTCGGCGTCCAGCATCCAGATGCCTTCGCTGGTGGTCTCGACAATGCGGCGGTAGCGCGCCTCGCTCTCGCGCAGCTCGCCGGTGGCAAAACGCGCCAGCCGCAGCGCCTGGGCGCGGCCGCGCTGCAGCTGCGAGGTGAGCACCGCCAGCAACAGGCTCAGGACCAGGCCGGCGGCGGCAATGGTGCGGGCCGCGCCGCCGCCCATGCGGCGCTCGAACTCGGGCTCGCTGCGCACCACCAGGGTCCAGCTGCGGCCGGCCAGCGCAAGGTATTCCTGGGCTTCCATCGGCGCGCTGCCTTCGTCCTCCGGCGGCGCGCTGGCGGCCACGGCGTCGCCACCCTCGTCGGGCTGGCTGCCGCTGGCCTGGTACATCAGTGCACCGGGCTCGGGTGTCACGCCTTCGTAGAGGCTCAAGCCCAGGCCGGGCACACGCTCGCCGTACAGGCTGGACATCATGTCCTCGACCGAAAACGTGGCCCAGACCCAGCCCACCAGCCGCGCCTGCCTGGCGGCCGGCGCCAGGCCCAGGCCGGGCGTGGCCAGCCCGCCGTCCTGCCGGGAGCCCGCTTCGCCGCGGTAGACCGGCAGGAACATCAGGAAGCCGCTGCCGGTCGGATGGCCCGCGCGCGGCACCAGTGCCACGCGGCCGCTGAGCGCAACCTGGCCGGCGTCACGCGCCTGCAGCATGGCCGGGCGCAGCTGCGGGTCCAGCCAGGGGTTGCCGGCGAAATGGCCGGGGTCGCCCGGCTGGCCGGGGGCTGACAGGCGCGTGCCAGCGAGCTCGGCCGGCACGCCCGGCGCCGGGTGATAGGCCAGCGCGCGCAGGCCGGTGTGGTTGCTGCCCGCCAGCAGCGAATCCATGTAGCGCTCGAACTCGGGCGGGCTCAGCGGGCCCTTCGCGGCCAGCAGGCCTTGCGCGCCACGCAGCATCTGCTCGTAGCTGGCCAGGCGCTGGTCGATGCGGCCGCTGAGCTGGCGCAGCGAGGCATGGAAGGCCGACTGCAGCAGCTCGCGCCTGACCTGGTATTCATGCCGCCACAGCCAGCCGGTGACCGCCAGCGACAGCACACCGACGAACAGCGGCAACCAGCCGGCGCGCAGCCACCAGGCTTGCGCGGCGTCGCCGCGCGGCCGCTGACCCGGCCAATGGCTGGCGCGTCGGAACCAGCGGGACAGCGAGGGCGGCGGCATCGGGTGGGCAGCTCAGAACTGGGTCAGGCTGCGCGCCATGTCGGGCTTGAAATACTTCTCGAAGATGCGCTGCACCGTTCCGTCGGCCCGCATCTCGTCCACCAGCGCGCGCCAGGCGGCCTGCTCGGTGGCGGACAGCGCGCGGCGCGACATGATGAGCCCATGCGGCACCGGCGGGTCGCCGAAGGACAGCAGCGTGGTCTGCTCGCGCAAGCGACCGCCCTCGACCATCGGGAAGTCGAAGGGCTCGATGATCAGCGCCTGCACCCGGTTGGCCAGCAGGATCTCGTACAGCGGATCCAGCCCGGTGGCATAGCTGACGCGCCCGTCGGCAGCCAGCCCGTCCATCAGCTCGTTGGCCTGCGGGCTGTAGCGGAAGCTGCGGATGGCGCCCAGCCGCAGCCGGTCGTTGCGCTCGAACTCGGCAATGCTGCGCACATGCGCGTCCTTGCGCACCAGCAGGTGGTAGGGGTTGGCGAAATACCAGGCGAAGGCGGCGTACTTGTCTCGGGCTTCATTGGTGATGCCCGAGAGGCTGAAGTCCAGCGAACCGGCCTCGATCAGCTGCCAGATGCGGGCCCGGGGCATCACCGAGACGCTGATGCGGCAGCCGCTGCGGCGCGCCAGCTCGGCGGCCATGTCCTGGTCGATGCCCTGGCCGGTCTGGGCCGAATACAACAGGCCGTGCTCGTGCAGCGCCAGGCTGTAGCTGCGGTTGCAGTCCGGCTTGGCCGGGCGGCCGGCTGCCGGGGCCACGGCAGGCGCGGCGGCGGACGCGGCGGAGCCCGGTTCACCCGTGGGCTGCCCTGCGGCCCAGGCGCTGCCTGCAAAGGCCAGCGCTATCCCGCCAAGCCAAAAGCCCACCCCCTGGTGCCACCCTGCCCGGCGCTGGCATGGCCGATCCTGCTGCTGCCTCACCTGCACGCCCTCCGCAATGCTGCGCCCGACTTTATGCCAGCCAGGGCCGCACCAACAGGGGGCGATCGTGTGAATAAGTCAGGTTCATCGGGTGCTTCATTGGCCGATGGCGGCACTCAACGCATCGTCCAGCACCTCAACCCAGTGCCGCACCGGCCGCGCGCTGGTCGCGCCCAGGTGCTGGATGCAGCCGATGTTGCCGGAGACGATGGTGTCGCCCGGCGCACCGGCCAGGGCCTTGAGCTTGCGCTCGCGCAGTTGGCCCGACAGTTCGGGCTGCAGGATGGCGTAGGTGCCGGCCGAGCCGCAGCACAGGTGGCTGTCCACCGGCGCGGTGCGCAGGTCGAAGCCCAGCGCGGCCAGGTGGGTTTCCACGCCGCCACGCAGCTGCTGGCCATGCTGCAGCGTGCAAGGCGGGTGGTAGGCCAGCGGCACCGGCTTGCCGGCCGCCTGCTGCTCGCGCGTGAGCCGGCCTTGCAGCAGCGGCTGCAGCCGAGGCACCAGGTCGGGCAGCAGCTCGCTGAGGTCACGCGTGAGCGCACTGATGCGCGCGGCCTTGTCGGCATAGTCCGCGTCACCGGCCAGCGCATGGCCGTATGCCTTCACGGTGACGCCGCAACCGCTGGCGTTCATCACGACGGCTTCGACCTTGCTGTCCCCGCCCAAACCCTCGACCAGCGGCCACCAGGCGTCGATGTTGCGGCGCATGTCGTTGAGGCCGCCCTCGTGGTCATTCAGGTGGCTGCGGATCGCGCCGCAGCAGCCGGCCTCGTCGGCCACCACGGTCTGGATGCCGGCGGCGTCCAGCACGCGCGCGGTGGCCGAATTGATGTTGGGCATCAGCCCAGGCTGCACGCAGCCCATCAGCATCAGCACCTTGCGCGGGTGCTGGCGCGTAGGCCAGCGGTGGGCCTGCGGGCCGGCGCGCGGCGGCACCTTGGCCTTCAGCGCAGCCGGCAGCAGCGGGCGCACCAGCCGGCCAACGGCCAGCGCGGGGCCGAAAGCCGGCGAGGTCAGCCCTTCCTTGAGCAGCCAGCGCAGCGCACGCTGGCCCGCCGGCCGCTCGACCTTCTGCTCGACGATGCGCCGGCCGATGTCCACCAGGTTGCCGTATTGCACGCCGCTCGGGCAGGTGGTCTCGCAGTTGCGGCAGGTCAGGCAGCGGTCCAGGTGGGTCTGCGTGGCCGCGGTCACCGGCGCACCTTCGAGTACCTGTTTCATCAGGTAGATGCGGCCCCGCGGCCCGTCCAGCTCGTCGCCCAGCAGTTGGTAGGTCGGGCAGGTGGCGGTGCAGAAGCCGCAGTGCACGCAGCTGCGCAGGATGGCCTCGGCAGCCTCGCCGTCTGGCGTGCCGGCGAATTCGGGAGCTAAGTGGGTTTGCATCGGTCGTTCAAAGCTGCGGATGAAGACGCTCGCGGTTGAAGATGCGCTGCGGGTCGAAGGCGGCCTTGAGCTGCTGGTGCAGCCGCAGCAGCGGGGCCGACAAGGGCGCAAAGATGGCGCCGTCGTCCGGTGCCGCGGTGCCTGCGCCGCGGCGGTACAGCGTGGCATGGCCGCGCGCGGCCAGCCCCGCTTCGCGCACCCGCCCGGCAGGCTCGCGGCTCAGCAGCCAGCGCCGGCCGCCGCCCCATTCCAGCAGCGTCTCGCCGGCCAGCTCCAGCCGCGGCGCCGTCGGCGCCACCGACAGCTGCCACAACGAAAAGCCGGTGGACTCGCCGTCACCCGCCGCCAGGACGGCCTCGGCGTGCAGGAAAAATTCGTCGCGCTGGTCACGCAGGCCGGCCCAGAAACCCGCGGCCAGCGGCGGCGGAATGGCCTCGCCGCCCAGCAGCCGTGCGGCCGAGGCCACCGCCGCCTCGGCGCCCGCCAGACGCAGCACCAGGATGCCGTCCCACCAGGCGCTGGCCTGCAGCGGCAGCGGCTGGCCGGCCCATTCGTTGAGGTGGCGCAGCGCGTTGGCCTGGTCCATGTCGAAGCGCAGCGTGCGGGTGGCGGGCGGGCGCGGCAAGACCTTCAGCGAGACCTCGCAGATCACGCCCAGCACGCCCATCGAGCCGGCCAGCAGGCGCGACACGTCATAGCCGGCGACGTTTTTCATCACCGTGCCGCCAAAGCGCAGCAGCTCGCCGCGGCCGTTCAGCAGGCAGGCGCCCAGCACGTGGTCGCGCACCGAGCCCGCCGCCGCGCGGGCCGGGCCGGCCAGGCCAGAGGCGACCATGCCGCCCACCGTGCCGCCCAGCGGCTGGCCGGCGCCATCGCGCCCCAGCCGCGGCGGCTCGAACGGCAGGCACTGGCCGTGTTCGGCCAGCGCCGCTTCCAGCTCGTCCAGCGGCGTGCCGGCGCGCGCCGTCACCACCAGCTCGGTCGGCTCGTACGAGGTGATGCCGCGCAGCGGCCGCAGGTCCAGCGGCTCGCCCAGCAGCGGGCCGCCGAGGAAGTCCTTGCTGCCGCTGCCGCGCAGGCACAGCGCGCGCTCGTGCGCCGCCGCCTCGCGCACCACGTCCAGGATGCGGCGCAGCGCCGGCTCGATCGCCGGCACGCTGGGCGCACCGGCCTCGGCCGCGATCGACGCGCCGAGAGCAATCTCGGTGCTGGCTTCGACGGCGGCCGGCAGGTCACGCGGCACCGCATCCGATGCCGGGCCGGTGGCTTGGTTCATCTCTGTCGATGAGGACTCGCTCATCAGAAGCGCTCCAGTTCCGGGAAGGCCAGCAAGCCCTTGCGCACATGCATGCGGCCGTATTCGGCGCAGCGGTGCAGCGTGGGGATGACCTTGCCGGGGTTCAGCACGCCAGCCGGATCGAAGGCCGATTTGAGGCGCAGCATCTGCTCGCGCTCCTCGGGGCTGAACTGCACGCACATCGAGTTCAGTTTCTCGACGCCCACGCCGTGCTCGCCGCTGACCGTGCCGCCCATCGCCACGCTGGTCTCCAGGATGTCGGCGCCGAACTGTTCGCAGCGGTGCAGCTGGTCCGGGTCGTTGGCATCGAACAGGATCAGCGGGTGCAGGTTGCCGTCGCCGGCATGGAACACGTTGCAGCAGCGCAAGCGGTACTTCTTTTCCATCCCGGCAATCGCCAGCAGCATGTCGGCCAGGCGCTTGCGCGGGATGGTCGAATCCATGCACATGTAGTCCGGGCTGATGCGGCCCGAGGCCGGGAAGGCGTTCTTGCGGCCGCTCCAGAACCTCAGGCGCTGGGCCTCGTTCTCGCTGACGGACAGCCGCGTGGCGCCGGCACCGACCAGCACCGCTTTCATTCGGCCAATCTCTTCTTCGACCTCGTCGGGCGTGCCGTCGCTCTCGCACAGCAGGATGGCTGCGGCGTCCAGGTCGTAGCCGGCGTGCACGAAGTCTTCCACTGCCGCAGTCATCGGCTTGTCCATCATCTCCAGCCCGGCCGGGATGATGCCGGCGGCAATGATGGCGGCCACCGCGTCGCCCGCATGTCGCACGTCGCCGAAGCTGGCCATGATGCAGCGCGCCAGCTGCGGCTTGGGCGTGAGCTTGACCGTCACTTCGGTGATGACCGCCAGCATGCCCTCGCTGCCGACCACGACGCTGAGCAGATCCAGACCCGGCGCGTCCAGCGCGTCGCCGCCAAACTCCACCGGCTCGCCCTCGGCGGTGAAGCCGCGCAGCTTCATCACGTTGTGCAGCGTCAGCCCGTATTTCAGGCAGTGCACGCCACCGGAGTTCTCGGCGATGTTGCCGCCGATGGTGCAGGCAATCTGGCTCGACGGATCGGGCGCGTAATACAGCCCGTGCTGCGCCACCGCCTCGCTGATCGCCAGGTTGCGCACGCCGCATTGCACGACCGCCGTGCGGCTGTACTTGTCGATCTGCACGATGCGGTTGAAGCGCGCCAGCCCCAGCGTCACGCCCATTGCATGGGGCATCGCCCCGCCGGAAAGCCCGGTGCCCGCGCCGCGCGCCACCACCGGCACGTTCAGGCCATGGCAGGCCTTGAGCACCGCCGCCACCTGCGCTTCGGTTTCCGGCAGCGCCACCAGCAGCGGCCGCTCGCGGTAGGCCGTCAGCCCATCGCACTCATACGGCACCGTGTCC
This sequence comes from Ideonella azotifigens, assembly GCF_021043325.1. NCBI lineage: Bacteria > Pseudomonadati > Pseudomonadota > Betaproteobacteria > Burkholderiales > Sphaerotilaceae > Ideonella > Ideonella azotifigens. The sequence continues at coordinate 180,296 of NZ_JAJNKD010000001.1, read as the reverse complement.
TCGGCCTGCCACAGCAGCGCATGCGCAGGCAGCAGCGGCTGCAGTGCCGCCACGATCTCGGCCTGCCGGGCACGCCGGTCCGGCCCCGTCCCGGCAAGAACCCCATCGGTCACAGCTGTCATCGCAAAGCAGCCCCTTGTCAGAGGGCATCAGCAGCAAAAGGCTGGCAGCAGCTGGTCGACACCAGCCTGGTGCCCAGGCGCCCCGCAAAAGGGCGATACCCGACTTTACTGCGCTGGCGCAGGCAGGCCGGTCGAAACAATGCCAACTGAAATCGGGGGAATCCCCGGCGGCGCGGCACTCGGTGGCGAGGGCCTGGCTCAGGCTGCTGTGGTGAACACCGTCAGTACGCCGGTGTAGCCGTAGAGGTCGTGGCCGGCGATTTCGCCGGCGGCGAAGAAGCCGGCCAGTGGCACTTCGCCCAGTGCGTGGCGCACCAGCTGCAGTTCGGCTGAGCTGCCGCCGAACAAGGCGCCGCCGCGGCCGGTGCAGCTGATGTAGACCGCGCCGGCCATGCGCTGGCGGGGGCCGACCAGGCCGCTGGCTTCGAGGTCGTCGCTGCCTTCGACCTCTTCGCGCAGTTCGGCGCAGATGCGCACCAGGTCGCGCCGCGCGGCGTCGGCATCACGCCTGCAGAAGGCCAACTGCATGCCGGGCTGCACAAGGTCGGCCACGGCGACGGCATGGCGGCCCGGGTCCAGCCCGATCAGGTGGCGCACGCGGGTGTGCTGGCCAAACTGGCCGCCCAGGCCACGCGCCTGCTCGCCGGCATCGGTCAGGCCTGCCAGCGTGGCGCGCAGGCGCTGCATCAGCGGCTCGGGCGGCGTCAGCGCCACACCCAGGTCGGCCAGCAGCAGCGGCAGTGCGGGCTGGCCGTCCAGCTGCAGCACCAGGTTGCGGTCGGCCTGGGTGACGGTGCGCACCGGGCCCAGCGGCACGCAGCCCTGGGTCACGCGTGACAGCAAGGACACCTCCCGGCCAAAGGCCACGCCAGAGAGGCCGCCACGGAACACGCCGTCGGCCAGCTGCAGCGTGTGCACCTGGCGTGCGCTGGACAAGCCGCCAAACAGGTAGCGGCCACCCGTGCGCTCGGCCAGTTCGACCAGCAGCTCGGCCAGCTCGGGCGTGGCCGGGTCGGCATGCACCAGCGCGCTCCAGGCACCGGTCTGCCAGGTTTCGTCCAGCGGGCGGCGACCGTTGAAAACCTGGAAGCTGGCGGGCGCCAGGTCCAGCATCAGCATCACCAGCGCCGGCTCGTCCTGGTACTCCACGCCACAGGCTGCCACGCCGGTGCCAATGGTGCCGACCACGCTGAGCCCGGGCCAGCGCGCCTGCGCATCGGCCAGCAAGGCCTCGGCCTGGCGTGCGTAGGCTTCGGTCAGGTACATCAGCGCCAAGGTGGGCCGGAACTCGGGCCGCAGCTGACGCTGGGCTTCCAGTTGCGCGGCCACCAGCGCCAGCGCCATGCGGGCGTCGGGGTGGGTGGCATGGGCTTGCAGAAAGCCTGACAAGCCGGTGTCATTCATGGTGGCAATTCATCGTGGGGGAAACACAAACGGGTTCAAGGGCCCGCCCGGCCTTTGCGGACCTTGGCTGCCGGCGCAGGCGCTGCGGCCTTGGGCGCAGCAGGCTTGCGGGCCGCGGCCTTGCGCGGCGCGGCGGTCTTCCTGGCGGCGGCCGCAGGCGCGGGCGTGGTGGCGGCCTGGCGCGACGTCTCTGCAATCGCCGAAGCAGCGAGTTCACCGAACTGCTTGGTCAGCGCACTCCACCATTGCATCGGGTCCACGACGCCAGGAGGCGGCCCTTCGACCTGCGCAGCAGCCGCAGGTTCGGGCGCAGGCGCCGCCGCAGCCGGTGGCGGCGGTGGTGGTGGCGAGGCAAAAGCGGAAGCGAACGCCGAGGGTGCCCGGCTGGGCGCCGCGGCCTGCGGCTTGAGCATCATCGACTCGCGCAGGTCGCTCATCGAGACGTTCATGGTCTTGAGCGTCGACAGCGTCATGCGCTGCACTTCCAGCGCCTGGATGGTCGTGCCCAGCAGGCGCGCGTTCTGCTCCAGCCAGAACTGCACCGTGCGAAGTTCGTTGATGCGCTTTTCCAGCTCTTCGAGGTTCAGCGTCGGCGCGACCCACTGGCCCATGGCCGGCATCGCGGCACCGGCGTTCTTGACCATGCCTTGCAGGAACTCGAAGCCTGGCACCATCTTCATGAACGAGGGGGTTTCTGACATGGGCGCTGTCTCCTGTTGGTTTCTATTTCGAGTGGGCCGCACGGCCTGACGATGCCGATTCTGCGCCCGGCCCCGGGGGCGCGGTGAAGCTCACCCACTCGACTTCGTAGCCGCGCGCCTTCAGCAGCGCCGGCAGGCCGTGCGGGCCGATCATGTGCAGGCTGCCAACGGCGACGAAGACGCCACGCGCGCGCTGGTGCAGCCGGGCGATGGCCGCGGCCATCGCCACGTTGCGCTCGTCCAGCAGCTTGCGCATGGCCTGGCGCTGCTCGGCGCTGTTGAGGCAGTCGCACCACTGCGGGTAGGAAGCCAGCGTGGCGTAGTCGCTCGCGGCCCAGGCGTTGACCAACCGGCGCAGCGTGCGCTGGGCCTGGCCCTGGGCGAGTTCGTCCAGGCCTTCGCCAACGATGGTGGCGCGGGCCGCGGCGTCGTCGCCCAGCAGCAGCTTGATCTGGCGCTCCGGGGATTCCAGCGAGTGCACTTTCTTGCCCATGCCATGCGCCATGCTGGCGAGGAAGTTGTCAACGCCCCAGCTCGGGTCCAGGCCTTCGCTGCGCAGCACCAGCGCGGTCAAGGTGGCCACGCGGATCTCCGGCCGCAGGCCTTGCAGCGCGCCGCCGAGACAGGCCTGCTGCTCGGCCTTGCCCAGGCGCTCGGCCAGCGCGGCGGGCAACAGCGGGCCGTCGGCCGGCTGGCGGGTCAGCGCGGTCAGGCGCTCGATGATCAGCGGGTCCAGCAGGTCCAGCTCCAGCGCCAGTTCCTGCGAGCCGCGCAGCGCAGCCATCACCGCAGGGCCGGGGAACATCCAGTCGCGCTGGGCGACGTGCACGGTGCCGTAGAGCCAGGAGGTGCGGCCATCACGCTTGAGCTTCCACAGCAGGCCATGGTCGCGCGCCTGGGCCATGGCCTGGCGGACTTCCTCGGCGGTGGGCTCGACCGGTGCTGGCGGGCAGGCCGGGTCGACAGGCTGGGACGCCGCTGGCGCAGGCGCCGAGGCGGGCGGCTCGGCAACGGGATCGGCGGCGGTTGCCGGCAAGCCGAAGCACGCGGAAAGCAGCAGGGCGCTGTGGGCCAACAGGCGGCGGATCGGCAAGGCCATGCGCTTATTCCACCTCGGTGACGCTGTGTTCGATGGCGCCGAAGACGCTCAGGCCGTCGCGGCCCTTCAGGTCCACGTACAGCGTGTCGCCGTATTGCGCGAAGGCGGTGCGCACCTCGCCGGCCTGGGCCTCGCGGGCGCGCTGGTCGGCCAGGCAGGCCACGCCCTTGGCCGGGTCCTGGTTGCTGACCGGCCCGCTGCCGACCAGGCTGCCGGCCCCCAGCGGCCGCTGGCGCGCCAGCTGGGCGACGAGCTGGCCGAAGTGGAAGCTCATGTCGCTGCCGGTGTCGCACTGGCCGATCTTGCGGCCGTTCCAGCTGACCTGCAGCGTGGCCGAGACCTTGCCGCCCTGCCAAGCCTCGCCGAGTTCGTCGGGCGTGACGGCGACCGGACCGAAGGCCGTCATCGGCCAGCCCGGCAGCAGGCCGGCACCCGTGGGAGCAGCTTCGCGACGGCACCAGCTGGTGCAGAGCAGCAGCAGGCGCACGGCGTCCAGGCCTTGCGCGCTGGAGGCACCAGCGGCCACGTCGCCTGTCATCACCGCCAGGCCGGCCTCGAAGTCCAGCCCGCCGTCCACGCCAGCGAAGCGCTGCTCCGCGCAGGGTGCGAGGAACTGGTCGCTCGCGGCCGGGGCCAGCAGCGGCTCGCCGAGCAGGGCTTCGGGCAAGGCCTCGCCGCGTTGCGCATGGGCCAGCCGCAAATGCTGCAGATAGGCCACGCTGCTGGCCCAGTGGTATGCGCGCGGCAGTGGCGAGAGGCATTTGGCCGGCTCGAACGGGAAGGCATGGCGGGCCTTGCCGTGGTTCAGCGTGATGGCAAGGTCCTGCAGCTGCGGCGACAGGAAGTTCCAGTCGTCCAGCAGCTGCTGCAGCCGGCTGGCGATGCCGGTGGCGTAGTGGGCGGTGCTCAGGTCGCGCGAGACGACGACCAGTTGCCCGTCACGCGAGCCGTCTTGGTAGGTGGCGAGTTTCATCAGAATGCGGAAGTGGCGCGACAGTATTGTCCAATGCGCCTGTGACCACGCAGAACGCCCTTCCGCCCTCGCCCGCCGCCGCCCGTCATCGCGGTGTGCTGCTGGGCATCGTGGCCGCCGTGCTGCTGGCGCACGGGCTGCTGTTGCCGGCACCGAACTGGCGCGACTGGCGCTGGACGCCGCCGGTGGTGCCAACGAAGCGCAGCGCCAGCGTCACGCTGGCCGCCGTGCGGCTGCCGCCGCCTATCGCGGCCGCGCCAAGCGCGCAACCGGCCACAAAGCCGAAGCCACCGCCGCAAACCGCGGCCCGGCCGCCTGCCGTGGCCAGCACCGCGGCCTCCGCGGCGCTGGAGACTTCGCCGGACAACATCGCGCAAGAAGGCGCGGAACCCGGCCTGCCGGACATCGGCGGGCTGATGCCGGAACTGCCGACGCTCACGCTGCCGCAGCCTCTGCAACTGCGCTACAGCGCGCAGCGCAACGACGGCCAACCCGGCCAGGCCGAGCTGCTGTGGCAGCCCGATGCACAGGGCGAGCATTACACGCTGCACTGGCAGGTCAGCCTGCCAGGCGGGCGAGGCGAGCAGGACTGGCAGAGCAGCGGCGAGCTGGGTGACCAGGGCTTGCTGCCGGTGCGCATGGTCGAGCGCAAGCGCGGCAAGGACCAGCATGCGGTGAACTTCCAGCGCGAGAAGCAGCTGATCAGCTTCTCCGGCCCCAGCGGCATGCAGCGCCTGATGCCAGGCACGCAGGACAGGGCCAGCTGGCTGCTGCAGCTGCCGATGATCGTGCAGGCGCTCGCGGGGAGCGACGGGCTGGGAGTGGGCGTGGGCACGCTGGTCACGCTGCCGGTGGCCACGGTGCGCGGCGACCTGGACTTCTGGCAGTTCGAGGTGCAGGCCGGCCCGCCGCTGCAGTTGCCGAACCAGGCCCACCCGCTGCCCGCCTGGCGGCTGGTGCGCGAGCCGCAGCGGCCGTATGACCAGCGCATCGAGGTCTGGCTGGCGCGCGAACGCGACATGTTGCCGGCCCAGCTGCGCTTCACCACTGTGCCGGGAGAGAACAGCCTGACGCTGACGCTGCTGGACGGCCTGCCGCCGCCAGCCGAGACTTCCGCCTCGGCGCCGCCGCCCGGCCACAGCACCAGCCCTTGAATTCGGCCGGCGGGCCGGCATCTGCAGGGCAAGACCCCCACTGGAGCGCCTTGATGCACATGCTTTACAACTCCGACAGCTTTGCCGTGCTGGAGATCGACGTGGCCGAGCTGGCGAGCGGCACCCAGGCGGGTGAGCCTTCCGACAGCGGCACCAGCGGCTACGAGATCGTCGACAAAGCGGCCCGCAAGGGCATCTTCCTCGACGGTGAACTGGCCCGTGGTTTCCGCGCCCGCGCCCAGGCACTGGTGCAGGAAGAGGCCGACGAGGACACGCTGGAAGCCTTTGTCGCGACCTACGCCGGCCTGGCCCAGCAGCCGATGGCGCTGCACTGACGCCATCTTGCCGAGCTGAAGGCAGGCCGCCCGGGGCTTGCCGACCCCTCACGGCTGCGCCAAGATCGGCCTCGCCGGGCCGCATGGCCCGTTGCTGCGAGGCAATCCATGGTCGAACGTGTGCCGGAATCCCAGCTGCTGCTGTCGCCAGGCCTGAGCCAGGCGCCGGTGCTGGACCGCATGTGCTCGCATTTCGTGCTCGCGCTCACGCTGGCCCAGGTCAGCCGCTTCCCGCTGCGGCGCGACTGGAGCGCGCTGCTGAGCCTGACCGGTCGCCACCTGGTCTGGCCCCAGGCGGTGCTGCACAGGCTGCGCCGCTTCCTGCAGCGCCGCGGCCTGCCACAAGGCCCCTGGCTGGGCCACGAGCGGCTGGACGACGCCACCTTCCTGGCCCGCCACGGCGCCTGGAATGGCCCGTACGAAGAAGGCACGCTGTTCTTCTACCTGGACGACTACCTCAAGGACACGCCCAAGGACCTGATGGCCGTGCTCAGCGCCACCGCCGACTGGCTGGCGCGCGACCTGCAGAAGCACTCGACCCTGGTGCAGCAGAACATTGCCGCTCTGGGCCAACTGCTGCAGCTGAACCCGGCCGAGCGCGCGCTGCTGCTGTACGGCACGCTGGCACGCTACCAGCGCGAGCTGCGCGGGCTGCTGCTGGAATTCAAGGTCTCCAGCGCGCAGGAGGCGCACGCGGCGCTGGCGCGCGTGGCCGGCGTGGACGCACGCGAAGTCGCCGAGGCGCTGCGCGCCGGCTCGCGGCTGGAGCGCATCGGCATGGTCGAGAACCTGATTTCCGAACACAACGTGACCGACCTGGCGGACCTGATGAAGGTCAGCGAACAGCTTCCCACGGTGCTGATGCGCGAATACCGCGGGCCGGACGACCTGATGGCCGTCTTCACCCGCCCGGCCCGCGCCACCGAACTGAAGCCGGCCGACTTCTCCTTCGTGGCCGACGACGTGCAGGTGCTGGCCGGGCTGCTGCGCGAGGCGGTGGCGCAGCACGCGGTGGGCGTCAACATCCTGCTCTACGGGCCACCCGGCACCGGCAAGACCGAGCTGGCCAAGGTTTGCGCCCAGGCTGCCGGGCTGGCGCTGTACGAGGTGGAGCATGCAGACCGCGACGGCAACGCACTCTCAGGCCGGGACCGCTACCGCTCGCTGCAGATCAGCCAGGCCTTCCTGAAGGGCCACGCGCAGGTCGCGCTGCTGTTCGACGAGGTGGAAGACGTGTTCCCGCCGCTGCATGGCGACACCGCGCAGCTGCTGGCCAGGCTGGACGCGGGGGACAGCGCGAGCGCCAGCGTCTCCGGCAAGGCCTGGGTCAACCAGGTACTGGAGAGCAACCCGGTGCCGGTGATCTGGGTGACCAACCGCATCGAGCAGATCGACCCGGCCTTCCGCCGCCGCTACCAGTACCACCTGGAGCTGAATTCGCCACCGCCGGGCGCGCGCGAGGCACTGGTGATGCGCGCGCTGGCCGGATCGGATGTGAGCGCAGACTTCACCGCCAAGCTCGCCAGCCGGCGCGGCCTGACCCCGGCGCAGCTGCGCACCGCCGTGCGTTTTGCGCAGCTGGCCGGCGCCGGTGCCCAAGGCCATGCCGCGGCCACCCATGCCGGCCAGCCGACGATGGAATACCTGATCGAGCGCCAGCTGGCACATGCCGACAAGGCGCTCGGCCACAACGCTGGCGGCGGCCGCCCGGCGCGCAGCATCGTCACCGACTACCAGCTTGGCCTGCTGAACCTGGAAAGCCGCTTCGCACCGGCCGCCATCATCGAGGCGCTGCGCCGCCGCGGCCACGGCGCGCTGTGCTTCTTCGGCCCACCCGGCAGCGGCAAGACCGCGCTGGCCGAGCACCTGGCGGCCGAGCTGGGCAAGCCTTTGCTGCAGCGCCAGGCCAGCGACCTGGTCAGCAAATACGTGGGCGAGACCGAGCAGAACCTGGCGCGCATGTTCGAGGAAGCCGCGGCCGAAGAGGCGGTGCTGCTGCTGGACGAGGCCGACAGCTTCCTGCGCAGCCGGCGCCTGGCCGAGCGGCACTACGAGGTGACCGAGGTCAACGAGATGCTGCAGGGCATGGAACGCTTTGCCGGCATCTTCATCTGCACCACCAACCTGTTCGAGGACCTGGACGAGGCGGCACTGCGGCGCTTTGCGTTCAAGGTGCGCTTCCTGGCGCTGCGGCCCGAGCAGCGCGAGCAGATGTTCGCCGCCGAGGCGCTGTCGGGTGAGGCCCCGGCGCTGACCGGCGAGCAGCGCCAGCGCCTGGCCGCGCTGGACCAACTGGTACCCGGCGATTTCGCCGCCGTGCAGCAGCAGGTGCAGATCCTCGGCGCGCCCTTTGCACCAGACGAATTCCTGGCCCAGCTGGAAAGTGAACACCGGGTCAAGCCCGAGGTGCGCCAGCGCCGCGGCATTGGTTTCATGCGCTGAATTGCACGCCGTCCCGCAGGGCGCCCGGTGGTGAGCGCGGATTCATGCCGCGGCGGCGGTGGCTGATCGGCCAGCGCCTCGAATGGGGCATCGAAAAAGCTTGCGAACCGCTGCTCACGCACCGCCCACGGCAGTGACGCCAGGCGCACGGGGTTCTGGCGGCGAGGCGATGCGTGGCCGCCCGGGGAAAGCCCCAGGCCGGCCAGGTTTCACGCGGCAGCGCGGGCGCGGCGGGCTGCGACCGCGCGGGTCAGCGTGCGCAGCACGGGCTCGGTGTCGGCCCAGCCGATGCAGGCGTCGGTGATGGAGACGCCGGTCTTCAGTGGCTGACCGGCGACCAGGTCCTGCCGGCCTTCTTCGAGGTGGCTTTCGATCATCACGCCGGTGATGCGGTGGTCGCCAGCCGCGATCTGCGCGGCCACGTCCTCGCCGACGTTGATCTGCCGGCGGTGCTGCTTCTCGGAGTTGGCATGCGAGAAGTCGATCATGACCTGCTCGCGCAGCCCGCTCTTGCGCAGCACTTCGCACGCGGCCTGCACATGCTCGGCGCCGTAGTTGGGCTGCTTGCCGCCGCGCAGGATGACGTGGCAATCGGCATTGCCGCGGGTCTCGAAGATGGCGGCCTGGCCCATCTTGGTCATGCCCATGAAGGCATGCGGCGCGGCGGCGGCAACGATGGCGTCGGACGCGACTTTCACGCCACCATCGGTGCCGTTCTTGAAGCCCACCGGGCAGGACAGCCCGGAGGCCAGCTGGCGGTGGCTCTGGCTCTCCGTCGTGCGTGCGCCAATGGCGCCCCAGGAGACCAGGTCGGCGATGTACTGCGGGCTCAGCAGGTCCAGGAACTCGGTGCCTGCCGGCAGGCCCAGCGCGGCCACGTCCAGCAGCAGCTGGCGGGCGCGGCGCAGGCCTTCGTTGATGCGGAAGCTGCCATCCAGCCGGGGGTCGTTGATGTAGCCCTTCCAGCCCACCGTCGTGCGCGGTTTCTCGAAGTAGACGCGCATGACGATCTTCAGCTCGCCGGCCAGTTCGTCGGCCAGCACGCGCAGCTTGCGTGCATAGGCCAGCGCCTGCTCGTGGTCGTGGATGGAGCACGGACCGACGACGACGATCAGCCTGTCGTCCTCGCCGGAAAGCACCGCGGCCAGCTGGTTGCGGGCCTGCTCGACCACCGCTTGCGCCGCAGCCGGTGCCGGCATGTCGTCCAGCAGCAAGGCGGGCGAAATCAGCGGGCGGACCGCGCCGATGCGCAGGTCGTCGACCCGCGTGGTGTCGTGGGTGGCGGGCGGGGGCAGCAAGGAATCGCCGCCCACTTCGTGATCATGCTGCCAGTCATCGGGACGGTTCAACGCGGGCTCCTGTGGGCTTGGCCGGAAAAGCCTGCGATTATCCCCGCCGGCCCAGCGCCGTGCGGCACGCGGCACACTGGGCCCCAGAACGAGCGGCCCACGGGCCTTCGTCTTTTGTCACAGCAGACTTTCTCCGTCTCGCTGTTTTTTTACTTCAGGAGCCTCAGCGTGATCCTCGAACTCGCGGACATCCGCATCCATCCGGGCCAGCAGGCCGCTTTCGAAGCGGCCATCCAGACAGCCCTCAGCACGGTGATCAGCAAGGTGGAAGGCGTGCAGCGCTTCAACGTTCACCGCGGCATTGAGAGTGCAGAGCGCTATGTGCTGCAGATCGTCTGGGACACGCTGGAAGCGCACACCGTGGGCTTTCGCCAGTCGCCGGCCTTCGCCGACTGGCGTGCCATCGTCGGCCCGTTTTTCGCCGGCCCGCCCACGGTCGAGCACTTCGAGCTGGTCACGCAGTCCTGAACGGAAACGGCCCTAGGCGCTGGCCAGGGCCGTGGCGCTGACGCGCTGTGCCAGCCAGCGCGAGAAACGGCCGGTTTGCTGGGCGTACTCCGCGTCGAGCGCGGCCCGGCTGCTCACCGCCTGGGTGTGCAGCGCTGTCAGGCAGCCCACCGGGTCCGGTAGCAGCGTGTCGAACAGGTAGTCCACCAAGGCTTCGGGCGAGTCCAGCACCGGCAGCGTCCACAGGTGGGCCAGGCCTTCTGCGCCGGACGGGGTTGTCAGCACCGGTTTGCCGAAGGACAAGGGCTCCACGGTCTTGATCTTCAGGCCGGTGCCGCCCACCATCGGGTTCAGCGCCAGGTCGATCGCGTCGTAGAAACCACCCAGCTCTTTGACGAAGCCGATGTTGACCAGCCCCGGCATCTCGCGCACATGGCGGCAGATGCCACCCGCGACAGCGACCTGGAACGGCAGCACTGGCGCCTTGCGCGCCAGCGCGGCAACAAAGGCCTGCATGCTGCGCACATTCCAGTCGTTGCCACTGCCCACGTAACCCAGCCTCAGCCGCGGCACCTGCGCCGGCGGCTCGAATGGGCGAACCTGCGCTTCCACATAAGGCAGGTACAGCACATGACGATGCCCACGCGCCGCCATTTCCTGCGCCTCGCCGCGCTGGATCGCCAGCACCGCGTCCGCCATGCGGAACGCACTGTCTTCCTCGGCCAGCGTGGTGCTGAACCAGCTCGGCTTCATGCCCGCACGACGGTATTTTTCGCTGCGCTCGGCAAACAGGTCGTGGCTGTCCAGTACCTTGACGACCTCGGAGCCGAAGCCTTTCAGCAAGGGCGCATACCAGACGTAGTTGACGTGCACCACCTGGTAGCCGCGCAGGCGGTGCATCTCCTGGCAGACCTGCGCCAGCGCCGGGTCATACCAGTCAGACAACAGCGCGAAATGGCCCTCGCGAATGCGCTTGGACGCCCGCGAAGCCAGCACCTGGACTCGGCCGAACTCGGCCTGCATGGCCTGCGAGAGCCCTGCGTCCAGCCCCTCCTCGTTGTGATAGACGAGGTCGATCTCGTAACCCAGCCGGCGATAGACGCCGACCAGCTGCATGATGCGCCGCGAGTTGCCCTGGTCAGCCGGCATCAGGCGGTTGAAGGTCACGAGCAGGACACGCGGCCGCTGCACTGTCATGGCTGCAGCTCCAGGCTGAATTCGGCGGCGCCGATGTCACAGAAGTCGTCAGGTGGCAAGGCTGTCGGGGGCAAGGTCAGGTGCAGCAAGGCCTGCCCGCCAGGCTTGGCCGCCGGGAACGTGAAATCCACCAGCGCGCCGTGCTCGGTGTAGTGGACCGCGGCCGGCGGCAGGTCCAGGCCCTGAAACGCGGCATGCAGATCGTCGATGCGGCTGCGCACATTGCGCAGCAGCAGCCGTGCGCGATTCGCCCCCGCCCAGGGCAGGACCACGCTGGCTTCGCCGCGCGGCCCGAACACGGCGCGATCCTGCACCAGCACATGGTGCAGCATGGGCTCGGCCAGCGTGGCAATGCAATTCACCGCGACCGGGCGGAACTGCAGGCGCGGGCATGCCCCTGACTCCGAGGCCTGCAAAGAGAGGCCTGCCGGTGCGCGGCCCGCCGAGGCCGCCAGCAAACGCCTGGCCAGCGACAGCTCATAGCCCGCTTCGAGCCGCAATGCCTGCCCTGCCGCCGCCAGCGGACGGCCCACCAGCAGCCGCCAGCCCCTGGGCGCGGGCAAGGCCAGCCACTGACGCGACGCGCCCTCGACACTTTCCCAAGCCGGCAGGTCCTCCTTGCCGGCGACGAGCCAGGGTTGATCGAACCGAAGCTGGGCCATCAAGGGCTGAAGGGCCTGCAGCGATTCGGCACGGTGGGGCAGAACAAGCACGCCGAGTGCTGCGCGGCGCACCAGTTCCAGCGCTTCGCCAGCGCGCTTGTCCAGGCCCAGGCGAAGGCGGGTCGCCGGCAGGCGATGCGCAGCGGCATGGAAGTCCGCCCACGGCGACTGGTGAGGCTGCAACCACGTGGTGGGCAGGCCCTGCTCCAGCACCGGCAGCCAGCGGTGGTCCTCGTGCACGACCACGGCCGGCCCGGCGGTGGTGGCCGCGGGCACCAATGCGGCGGCGATCAGGTCCAGCCAGGCTTCAGCGCTGCTCAAGATCCGGCCCCCACGGTCGGTGCAGGAGCCGCGCCCACGGGCTGCGCCATGCGCCACGACTGATCCAGCCAATCGCGCAGGCCCGGGTAGAGCAGCGCGGGCGCCAATGCCTGTTGCCGCGTGGCCTCTTCGGCTTGCCGACTCGCGCGGGCAGCCGCGGTGTCACCCTGCCACTGGCGGAAGGCGCGCAAGATGCCTTCGACCAGTGCCGGCACACAGGGTCCGCCCACCGGCACCGTCCGGACCTGAGGCGACTGGAACTCGGGGTAGGCGCCGATGTCGACAGTCAAAACCTGCCCGCCACCCAGTGCCGCGCGCGGCAGGATGCCGGACGACTCGCCATAGGTCGGGTAGCGCAGCACGAAGGACAGGTCCGCACGACCGAGCAGCACGTCGAGTTCCTCTGCGTCCAGGTAACCACTGACCTCGGGGCCATCACCCTCGGGCCACCAGGCGGCAATGCGCTGCGACACCGGGTATTCATCGGCCCGCTCCTCGCCAGCCAACAGCAGCTGGCTGCCAGGGCACTGCGCCTGGACCTGGCGAAAGGCAGCCAGCACTTCGTAAAGCATCTTGTTGCCGGTCAGAAAGCCCGGCACCAGCATCAGGAACGCATCCGCCGAGACGCTGAACTTCGCCAGCACCTCGGCGCGACGATCCGCCGGCAGGGTTGGCGGTGGCAGCACGAAGTGCGGCATGCGCAGCAACGGGCGCCCCTGCTCGGCGCCCAGCGGCAGACCGTGAACCGCCCCACGCAGGCGGCGCTCGGCATAGCGTGTGTGCACCATCAGGCCCTGCCCGGAGCCGACCACTCGGCGAAGCATCAGGCACTCCTGGTACAGCAAGCCGGGCGTGCTGTGCAGCGCGCCGTCACGCTGCAGGAACTCACCGGGAATTGCATGACCCTCTTCCGCCAGCCAATGCCCGAACAGGCTGTCGGCCCGGGCGCGCTGCAATGCCAGTTGGTGCAGGTAGAACAAGGACACGTCGTGCACGATCACTGCGCCGGGGAAGGCGCGAAGGTGATCGAGCATGTAGACGCAGTCGCCGTTGTTGCCGAGGTTGAACAGCGTCTGCGCTGCGGGGTCGGGCTGAAGAGCAAGGAATTGCGCCTCGCTGAGCACCGTGATCGGCAGCGCGGCCAGCGCCTGCTGCGCGTCCGGCAGAAGCCGGGCCTGTGTCACGGTGTGCAGGTCGAAGTCCTGCGCCAACAGGGCCAGGTACTCGACCAGGTAGTCGGCCAGGCCGTTGCGCTGCGGTGGCAGCGGCGAAAACACGTACAGGCGGCGACGAGCGCGCAACACGCTCGCTTCAGCGACAGCCGCCTGTTTCGGCGTCGCCGGCTGGCGCCGTCTCATCGGCCCAGGCGCAGGCCGAGCCGGCTCAGCGCCGGCGGCGGGCTTGCCGGCGCTGCGCGGGCGGCCAGTGCCATCTCCACCGCAGCCAGGGCCTCGCGCTCGAAGTTGGCCCGCTGCATCGTCAGCATCTCGGAGCAGATGCCGACGATCTCGCTCTTCAGCAGCGCCAACCGGGCAGGCAGTGCCTCACTGGGCTGGGACATCATCAAGTGGTTCAGGAAACCGACCTGGGCCTCCAGCGCCACCACGCGGCGCTGCAGTTCGCTCTCGCCCTGCGCCCCGAGTTGGATCGGGTAGACCGCCAGCGGCTGGCCATCGCGGCCGGTCACGTGCAGCAGGTTGCGCCCTTCGCTCAGCACCTTGACCGGCAGGTCACAGAGGAAGAAATGCGCGCGCGCGTCGCCAGCGCTGTCCAGCCACAACCGCTCCGGGGGCCCTTCGTTGAGTCGCCAGTACAGAGTTGGCTGCCTGCCGCTTCCCAGCTTGTCCAGCACTACCCCGTGCAATGCGCCATCGCGCACACCGCGGAACTGCACTTCGTACAGCAGGTCCAACGGCGCACCGTCGGCCATGTGCAGCAATTCCTGCGGGCCTTGCAGCGCATGTTCGAACACGAGGTCGCCACGCGTGCTGCGCACCGTGAGCCGGACGCTGTCCTGGCCCAACTGCGATGGCAGCAGACTGCCCGAAGGCACGCGCAGCTCGAACGCACACGCTTCGCGCGACGGCAGCGGCAACCCCGCCAAGGCCTGCGCCAGCTCGAACACCGAGCGATTGGCCACCGCGGTGGATACCACGCGATCGTCCAGCGCGAGCTCGACCACGTCGAAGACCTCGCCCGCATCTGCCGGAACCGAAAACCCGATCACACGGGCCTTGGCCCAATCGATTCGCGCGCCGTGCGCCGCCATGGCCACGACGCTCACGGCGCCACCTCGAAAATGCCGTCGGAATCCGACGAAGCAGCCAGCGCCGACTCTGTCGCCTCATCGATCAGCAGCACAGCAGAAAGTCGCCGCAAACTCATCGTGCTGCGGACCTCAGGTGCAAAGATCACATGGAAGGCGAACTGCGAGACTTCTGCCGGCACCCACGGCCCCAGATCCAGGTCGAAGCTCATGTCGGCATCGGCAGGCAACTCAAAGTCGCGTTGCCGCTTTTCGCCACTCACCGTCCAGTCGCAGCGCAACTTGGCCGTCATCGCAGGCGTTGTCTGTACTTGCGCTGACAGCATCAGCAGTGCTTTCCCTGGACGGCTTTGGGCCACCAGCGATCGAGCATCGAAGGCCAGTGACAACCAGGTCCCGTCAAATTCGGCGACCTGCGCCACCAACCCATAGCCAAGCCCAGGGCCTGCATTCGTTCCGAGGGCCAGCGGCTGCTGCAGGACCTGCAGATAGCCGCCGCGGCGATCGCTGTAGAGCGACACGCCGGCCGCTACCGCGGTTCCACTCGCAGGTTGGAGCCGAACAGGTGCTGCTTCGGGCAACTCGAAACATGCGGGGACAAACAACAATTCCTGCCGGAGGCCCTGCTCGCCCGCTTCTTGACACGGCCCAGCGCCCACCAGCGCGCAAAGCTCGTCCACGGTCTTGTTCATGCGACCCTGCAATGAACGCAGTTCCAGCGTCAGCTGCCTCAGCTTGACAACGCGTGATGGATCGACTGGTCTCAACTTTGTCACCTCAAACCGGGTCAATGGCAGGCCTCTCGACGGGATTTCGATGGAAAGCAGCATGCCGAGTCGCGATGATATGCTGCCAACGCATGCCCGGCTGCGCCCCCATCTGAACCCTCCATGACGTCTGCCGCTTCCCCTCGGCCCTCCAACACGCCATTTTTCATCATTGGCTGCGTTCGTTCCGGCACCACGATGCTGCGCAACATCCTGCGGCTGCATCCCAATCTGGCGAGCCCTGAGGAAACCCATTTCTTCCGCTGGAGCGATCCATTTGGCAGCCCCGGCTATCGCCATGTGGTGACCAAGAATCCCGTCCTTCGCCGCCACCGTGAACTGGATGGCATCAGCGAGGCGGAATTCGAGACCATGTTGAATGACTCGACCAGCCGGGCCGACCTGTGCACGCGCTACATCCAGCGCTTTGCCGAAGTGCGCAAGCCGACCGCCAAGCGCTGGTTCGACAAGTCACCGCAAAACGCCTATGGCGCAGCGATGCTTGCCGGCGAGTTTCCGCGTGGCAAGTTCCTGCACATCGTGCGCAACCCTGTCAACGTGGTTGCCAGCTTGCGCATCGGCAAGGTCATGAAAATGGACGATCTGGTCGGTGCCTGCAGTTACTGGAACGAGGCCATCGAAAACCTGGCACTGCTGCAGCGGGCCTACCCGAAGCGCGTGCTCACGCTGAACTATGAGGCGTTCACGGTCAGTCCACTGGATGGCATTCGGGACGTGCTGGCCTTTCTTGGCGAGCCCTTCGATGCGGCACATTTTGCCGACGTGGTGACGAAGGAGGTGCGGCACGAGGATGCCGGCATCCTGACGGACGAGGAACTCGCCAAGGTCCGTTCGTTGTGCCAGACCGGTCGCTTGATGCACGGCTACGGCACCGAAGAGGAAATGGAAGCGGAGCGCCAACGCGAAGCCACGCGCCTCAAGCGGCGGGAGGCCCATGCCGCAGCAAGTTCGGCGCCCCCAGACTCAATGTCGAGCAAGCCCGACGCCGGCCCCAAGGCCGTACGCAAGGTGGCCGCTCCGCCACGGGCGACCAAGCCGGCCGCCGAAGGCCGCGAGGCCAAGCCCAAGGCCTGATCCCAGGCATGACCCCGAAGGCCCGGCCTGATCGCCGTGTCGGCGCAACCGGGGTTTCAAACGTTGGGGACGGTCTGCCACGAGGCAGCGGTTGGCGGGAGATGGCCTGCGGACCGCAACCGGAGTGACCGATGTCCCCTTCGCTTCAAACAGCCCTGGCCGCGCACCGTTTCGGTCTGGGCGAGCCCGATCTGGCCGTGGTCGGCCCCGACCCGCTGGCCTGGCTGCGGGCCCAGATCGGCCCGGCCGACCCACAGCAGGGCGAAGCGCTGGCCAGCACCGCTGAAGCGATGCGGGCGCGCGCCGAAACCGCCCGCAAGGCGGCGCGCCAGGGCGTGGCGATTCCGGATGCAGCCGCGATGGCCGCCCATGCCAAGGCCCGTGCCGAGATGTCCCCTGGCAAGAAAAAGGATGATCCCAATCGCGTGGACGCCGCCGCCCGCGAAGCGCAGCGCGACATCGCGGCACAGGACGTCTACGCCCGGCTGCTGACCGCCAGCCAGACCAGGCGCCCGTTCGCCGAACGCCTGGCGCTGTTCTGGATCAACCATTTCAGCGTGTCTGGCCAGGCGGCCAAGGTTCGCGGCCTGATCGGCGCATTCGAGCGCGACGCGATTCGCCCCCACATCGCCGGCAAGTTCCAGGACCTGCTGCGCGCTTCGACACTGCACCCGGCCATGCTGCGTTACCTGGACAACCAGCGCTCGGTCGGGCCGCATTCGCGCGCCGCCATGCGCCAGCCACCAGGCGACAAGAAGCCCAGAGCCACCGGCCTGAACGAGAACCTGGCACGCGAGGTGCTGGAGCTGCACACGCTGGGCGCGGAAAGCAGCCGACCCGGCACCAACGGCCAGGTGGCCTACGCCCAGGCGGACGTGACCGAATTTGCGCGCGTGCTGACCGGGTGGACCACGGCGGACCGCGCAGATGCCAGCGCGCCGGTGGCGTTCGAGCTGAACCGGCACGAACCCGGCGACAAGCACCTGCTTGGCAAGACCTACCCTGCGGGCCAGCAGGCGCTGGACATGGTGCTGCACGACCTGTCGCTGCACCCGGCAACCGCGCATTTCCTGGCCACCAAGCTGGCCCGGCATTTCGTCGCCGATGATCCACCGCCCGCCTTGGTCAGCCGCCTGGCCACCGCCTACCTCGACAGCCAGGGCGAGCTGCCGGCGATGTACCAGGCCTTGCTGGCCTCGCCGCAAGCATGGCAGCCGCAGTTGGTCAAGCTGAAGACGCCCGAAGAATTCGCCATCTCCAGCGCCCGCATGCTGCGGCTGGACCAACGCTGGCTGCAGCCCGCCCGCGACGGACAGGTCTCGGTGATGGGCCAGGTGCTGCACGAGCCCCCCTCGCCTGCAGGCTGGCCCGACAAAGCCGAGGACTGGCTGGGGCCGGACGCGCTGTGGAAGCGCATCGAATGGAGCACCGGGCTGGTGACCCGGTTCGGCACCGCGCTGGACGCCCGCTTGCTGGCACGGGACGGCATGGGGCCGCTGCTGAGCGCAGAAACCGGCCAGCAACTCGCCCGGGCAGCAGATGGCGCACAGGCCTTGTCGCTGCTGCTGATGTCGCCCGAATTCCAGCGCCGCTGAAGCTGCCGCGCCTCGTCAGGAGAATGGTCATGACCTCACTCGACTCACCCCCTTCGTTTTCGCGACGTACCCTGCTGCGCGCCGCCAGCGCAGGTGCGCTGCTGGGCGCAGCGTCCACACTGGCCTTGGCCGGACCCGGCCAGCCTGGCGGCCCGCGACTGGCCTTCGTGATCCTGCGCGGCGGGCTGGACGGCCTGTATGCGGTGCCAGCCGTCGGCGACCCGGCTTTCGCGAGCGCTCGTGGCCCCCTGGCCGAATACGCCAGCGCGCCGCTGCCGCTGCAAGGCGTGTTCGCGCTGCATCCGGCGCTGACCGAACTGCACGGCATGTACCAGCGCAACGAAGCCGCTGTGCTGCACGCCGTCGGCCTGTCGTACCACGAACGCTCGCACTTCGACGCCCAGCAGGTGCTGGAGTCCGGTGGCACGCAGCCTTACCAGCTGAAGGACGGCTGGCTGGGGCGTGCGCTTCAGGCGGACGCTCGCAAGGGTCTGGCCATGAACACGGCCGTGCCGCTGGTGCTGCGCGGCAGCCGCAACATCGACACCTGGGCACCGTCACGCATGCCCGACCCTTCGGATGACCTGCTGCAGCGCCTGTCGCGCATGTATGGCGACGACGCGGCGCTGGCTGGCGCACTGCAGCGCGCCAGGGGCTTGCGCGAGGGCCCCGAAGGCGACGCCATGGCCAGTGACATGGCCGGCGGCAAAGCCGTCGCAGCGTTCCCGGCGCTTTGCACACGCGCAGCCGAGTTTCTGGCGCAGGACCAGGGGCCGCAGGTCGCCGTGCTGGAAATCGAAGGCTGGGACAGCCATGCAGACCAGGCTGCGCCCAAGGGCCGCCTGTCCGCCAACCTGCGGCAGTTGGATGCCGGACTGGCCGCCTTGCGCGCGGGACTGACGGCGCCCAGCGCCAAGAACGCCTGGAACCGAACCGTCGTCATGGTCGCCACCGAGTTCGGCCGCACAGTGGAAGTCAACGGCACCCGCGGCACCGATCACGGCACCGGCGCCGCCGCCTTTCTCCTCGGTGGCGCGGTTCGCGGCGGGCGGGTGATCGCCGACTGGCCAGGACTGGCCGCAGCCCAGCGATTCGAGGGCCGAGACCTGAAGGTGACGACCGATTTGCGCGCGCCGATGAAAGCCTTGCTGGGCGATCACCTGAAGGTTGCCAGCGCGGTGATCGAACGAGACGTCTTCCCTGACTCTGCCGCCGTCAGGCCCGCGGAGGGCTTGCTGAAGTCCTGAGCGACAAAAGGGCGGCAAGTGGCGGCCGCCCTGCCGCCTGCGAGCGATCAGGCCCCGACAGGCTCCCCTGCGGGCAGCGCCAGACGATGCGCCAGCCAGCGCGTGAAGTACCCGGCCTGCCGGTCACACTCCGCCTGCCAGGCCACGCGCGTGCGCAGCGCCTGCTCACGCAGCCGCGTGAGCCCCCCAGCAGCCCCCGGCGCCAGTTCCGTCACCAGGAACTCCGCCAACTCGACCGGTGACTCGAACACCGGCAGTTGCCAGACCTGGCTCATGCCGTGAATGCCAGCCTGGGTGGCCAGCACCGGACAGCCATAGGCCAACGGCTCCACCGTCTTGATCTTCAGGCCGGTACCGCCCACCATGGGATTGAGCGCCACGTCGACAGAGGCATAAAAGCCGCTCAGTTCCTTCACGAAGCCATAGGGCACCAACCCAGGCGTGTTGCCCAGCTTGGCAGCATGCCAGGCCAGGCTGCCCGCCACGATCACCTGGAAGGGCGCACGCTCCCGAAGGGAAGTACGCCCCAGCGCCTCGACCAACGCCTGCAGGCTGCGCACATTCCACATGTTGCCGCTGCCCAGGTAACCCAGTGTCAGCACGCCACCTGCGGCGCTGTCGGGCCCACCCTTGCGCGGCAGAAAGTCTCGCGCCGCGACCTCCACCCAGGGCAGGTACAGGATGTGACGATGCGCTCTCGCCGCCATCTCGCGGGCTTCTTCCTGCTGAATGGCCAGGACCACATCAGCCATCTCGAAAGCGCGATCCTCTTCTGCGCGCGTGGTGCTGAACCAGGCCGGCGGCAGGCCAGCCTCGACATGCCGGGCCGCGCGGTCGGCAAACAAGTCATGGCTGTCCAGCACCTTGGTCACACTGGCGTCGAAACATTGAAGCAGCGGCGCATACCAGACGTAGTTGACGTGCACCACCCGGTAGGCACGCAGGCGATGCAGTTCCAGCGCCGGGGCCTCCAGCCCTTTGTCATACCAGTCCGAAAGGCGGCAGGCGTGATCCGTGCCAATGCGCTTGCTGGCCCGAGAGGGCACCACCCGCACCAGGCCGAACTGGGCTCGCATGGCCTGCGAAAGGGCCACGTCGTGCCCTTCATCAGCGTGATAAAGCAGGTCCACCTCGTGGCCCAGGCCCCGATAGATGCGCAACAGCTGCAGGATGCGCCGCGAGTTGCCCTGGTCCGCCGGGACCAGGCGGTTGAAGCAGACCAGCAGCACACGGGGGCGTGTCTGCACCTGCAAAGACATGCTGCTGCCGGTCAAGCCTGCACTGCGCCGCCCGCCGCCGGCAGGTAACCGTGCCGGCGCATGCCGGCCTCGCAGGCCTGCAGCACGACTTGAGTATCCTCGGGCGAGAGCACCTCTGCACCTCGATGGTCTGAAGGGGTCATGACGAAGTCGGCAAACCAGGCAGGGTCATAGGCTTCGCCGAGGAAAGACATCAGCAGGCGTGTGTGGCCCGGACCATCGTCCATCAGGTCTTCATAGCGCATTTCGTAGACCCGGTCCGGGAAGGCTTGTTTCAGCCCGCGCATGATGTGTTCGGCCTCGGTCCAGTAGTTGATGGCACCCAGCAAGGCGCCGACCTTGATGACCTTGCCCAGGCGCAGGCTGGCCACGACGTTCAGCGGATTGCGCACGATGTGAACAAAGCGGGCATCCGGCATCGAGCAGGCCATCAGCATCGCGCCATAGACGTTCTGCGGCGTCTTGTCGAACCAACGCCTCGCCTGCGGCTTGTTGCGCTCGATGTAGCACTGCATGTAGCGCTGGTACAGGTCGGCACGCGAGGTACTTTGCTCCATCATGCGCGTGAATTCAGACTCCTGAATCTGGTCGATCTTGCGGTGCTCACGCAGCACTGGGTTGCTGGACAGCACCTTGCGCAGGTTGTCGGTGCCCATAGGGTCACCCCAGCGGTAGAAATGTGTTTCTTCCGGGCATGCCAGATTGGGATGGCGGCGCAGCAGATCGCGCAGCATTGTTGTGCCTGAACGGACACAACCGACAAGGAAAAAGGGGTCGGGCCTCATGAACCGATTCTCCTTCACTGAGCTAGCGAAGCCCAATGTCCGGCATCAGGCCTGTGAACGAAGAGCTGTCCACATAGCGCATGGAATGCGAGGTCGAATACAGCGTGCCACTGGCCTCGGCCAGCAGCGACATGTATTGGCGATATTCCTCCGCCCCATTGAAATGCTGCTTGCGCGCGACCTCCTCCTGCACCTTGCGGGCAAAGCCTGCGTGGTACTTGAAGTGCGCCAGCCAAGCATGCTGGGGCGACACCTTCACGCCAGACGCGTAGTGCACCCCCTGCGACAGGCGCACCCAGGGCATGTAGCGCAAGGCGATCAGCTTCTGCGAGGTGTACTGGTTGGGTGCGGAGCCGGGAATCAGCCGATGCCGCAGCGCGCTCACGGTGCTGGGCGCGTTCGAATACCAGCCGCTGCCCAGTCGCCACGGCAGCAGGGGTTGGCGATCAAAATACGGCGCGGCATCAAATGGCGCGACGTGTTCGAAGTCCGCCGAGGCCAGGCTGCCGGCGGGATACATGTCGATCATGCCACCGCGCACGCCATCGAAACCTTGCGCCTGCTGCTGCTGCAACCAGGCCAGCAGCGGCGTTTGCTCGCAGCCCTCGAAGACCATGAATTCATCGATGTCGGCCAACACCGCCCAGCGACCCAGCCCGTGGGCCGCCAGCACCGCCTGTTGCCAAGCCACGCCATAGTGAGACAGCCGGTACTGCGAATCGACGGAATAGAGCACAACGTCCGGCTGAGCCAGCAAATACTCGCGCGTGCCATCGTCCGAGAGGTTGTCGATCAGAACGAAGTGGCGCACACCCAGTTTGCGGTAGTGCTGGAGAAAATGCGGCATCAGCACCCGCTCGTTGCGTGCCACGGCCACCACCAGCAGCTCAGCCTGCTCATGCAGGGCCCTCAACAGCGATGCAGGTGACAACAACTCCAGTTGGCCCGAGGCCTTGCCGTGCCGATCCGTCAGGCTGGGTGCCTGGCAAGTGGGCCAGATGCGCAATGGCGCCACGATGGCCTGGGTCAAGCCTTGGTGAATGGTATCCAGTGTTTTGGCATCGTCCAGGTGCGTCAGCATCGTCGGGCTGAGGGGGCCAGGATAGAAGGTGTTCTGCCAGCAATTCACCGGCACAGCGTTGTGCCCCAGCTTGCGGCGCAGCAAAGTCTCGTAGCCAGCATCCGTCAGTGGGATATCGGCTGCCCGAAGCAGGTCGCCCACCAGCTTGTCTTCCATGAAGACACTGCGGGTCAGGCGCGCGCCGCGAGTGGTCTGCAGCAATTTGCACAGCCGCCCCATGGCCAAGCGCGACAGCAGGTAGCCCGTGCCGCCGTCGGCATACACCGAGGGCTCGGGCGACTTGTCGATCGCGTTCGCTGCGCGGGCATCGTGCGACTTTGCCTGGTGCCAGCGCCGGTCGGTGCCGCCTTCGGCCCGATGCAAGGGCCGACCGAGGTAGTGCGCCCCCCAATGAGGGCAAAGATCGAAAAACGCATCCACCGCTAGGTGGCAGTCGTCGTCGATCTTGTAGAGGTGGTCGAAGTCGGTGTGACGCCACACCCAATCGATCAAGGCCAGGCTCTTGGCCGGCAGATCTTCGTAATGGTCCGACGCCCGCAGACCGAGCACCCCGTCCGGCTCAATCTGACCGTGACCTTCGCCCACCGCAACGAGCCAGGGAATGCCCCTCGCGGTCAGGTCCCGGCCCCAGGTCTGCCGGATGCGTTCGACCCGCGTGGCCAGATTGGCGCGGCAAGAGTAGACAACTACCAATGTGCGAGAAGACCATGCCGGCGAGACAAAGCGCAACGCTTCGCGCGTTGGCAAGGTCAACGCCCAGGTGTCGTCCGCCGGCAGCGCTGACAGAAATTCCTGGACGAGGCTTTCTTGCAGACTGCCCTTGGCTGCCGGCGTTGCCTGCAGCAGCAGCAACGCATTGCACAGTGCCGCCGGCACAGCATGAGAAGGCTTGTCGATCACGGCGCCACACGGCGTGACGGGCAAGCTCATGTGCGCGGCCATCCACCAGGCCCGCAATTCCGACAATTCGGCGTCAACCTGCGCAGCGTCCCAGCGAACCCGGCCGATGTACCAGCGCCACGCCGCCAATTGCACGCCAACAAAGTCGTGGGCAGCCCCCGCCAAGCGACGGCATGTCGCGAGCGACGGCAAAGGCTGCGTGGCATCGCTGGCCAATGCGCGCAGCTCGCGGAGCAACTGCTGCTGCAGTTCTCGCCCGGCCCGCTGCGTCACCCCACCTGCAGCCCTCATGCGGTCAACCAAGTCGCACTGCCCGGCCAGCAGCGGGGGAGGCAACAACGGATGCGCCGCCAACCGCAAGGATTCAGACACACCCAAGCCCTCGGTCTCAGCCCACAAAGGCTGCGCCTCCGCGGCGGCTTCGGCATCCAGTTGGGGCACTGCTGCCTGCAGAATGTCCCGTGAGAACTGCGGCACGTCGATATTGCCGCAGGCCCGGAAAGGCTGCAGTTGCAGCAAAAGGGCTTGCGCACGTGTAGGCGACAAGCCCGACTTCAGGCCCTCGCTCAGTGATACAAAACCACGATGAGCCGAGCGCAACTCAGGGGGCCACGGCAGACCCGCAGGCCAGCGACTGTCCAGTCGCGCCCAGAAGCTGGGGACCAGCGCAAAAAGCTTCAGGCAGGATTGAAGGACAGCGTAAGCGGCATCTGCCGGCAGCACGACCGCCAGCAGCAAAAGCGAGACCTGCGCATCCACGATGTGCTCGTCGTGCAAACGCCCCCAGTAACCAGCTTCGCTCATGGAGGCCAAGAAGGCCAGGAATTTCCCGACCAGTTTCAGCGCCTGTCGGTCGGCAACGGGCGAGCAGCCCAGTTCCTGCAACAGCAGGTCTGCCGCCTGGCCAACACATTCAGTGTTGAGCCAGCCAGACTTGCCCTTCACAAGTCGCTTGACCAGCGTCGCCGCTGCGTCGTAGTCAGAAGTCGCCACCAGCTCCGGCAACAACTGAGACGAGGACCATACCTCGCCCGAGTCCGCCAGTTCCCGCAACTGACTGACGCGCAACAGTGGCCGCAGGCTGGCATAGTCCCGCTGACCGGCAAAGACAGGAATCAGCGCCCGCAGAAAACGGTCCTGCACCTCGCCCGCCACGGGATGACGCGCAAGCACGGTTTTCAGGCTGGTCGCTGCCGTGGCACCAGGCTGCCCCATCGCGTCGCTGAGGGCGCGTTGCAGTTGTCGCATCGTCACCTGGTCAGGTTGCGGCAGCACCATCGGCGAGCGCTCAGGCAAAGTGGCCTGAGCGGGCAACAAGTTCGTCAAGCCAAAGCGGCCGGCCTGCAGCCTGGCAAAACGCATCAAGTCATCCGGCAGCAGATCCCACGCCTCGGCCGCGGCCAGGTGCTCCAGCGCTTGCATCACCTGGTACTGCCCCTCGGAACCCGCCAGCTCAAGAACCGACAACGCCGCCAACCGGCCGAAGTGACTCACGAGGTGGCTGGCGTCCAACCGCCTGGGTAGAGGCGGCAAGGATCGTGACCCGACGGCCAGCCGAAACTGGCAGGCGCCCGCCGAATCCCGATGCCGCCAGATGCCTGCGGGCAGTTCCAGCTCGAATCCGAGCATGGGATCTTGCAGCCCCAGTGCCGCACGCACATCTTCGCGATGAACGCGGATGACACTGGCTGTCAATTTACCCGAAGGAGTCCGCAAGCAAAGCGCCTGCCCCGAGGTGGCGTCCAGATGCAGCCACCCGGTCAGCACCAGCCCATCCATGGACTCGATCTGGCCACGCAATGGGGACGGCACATGCCGGGCCAGTGCCGAGTCAGGCTGTGTCAGTTCGTGTTCCAGATGCCGAGCCCGGGCCTCCTGCCGGAGCCAGTCGCCAGCAAGCCCCAACGACTTAGAGGGGCCACCGGCCACCGCCACATGGTGCATCAACCAAAGCAAGCTTTCCTCGCGCACATCGCCATCAGGCAGTTCGCGCAGGGAGTTGGCCCATTGCTCCATGGAGCCGGCAACTGGCAAGGCCAATTCAACACTGCCCTGGCGCAGGCGCAAATCGCCTGCCGCTGCGCGGCGCGCCAGATGAGGCGTCAGGTAGACACTGAAACCATAGGCGTCGTCCCCGTGACCTCCCAGTGCAGCCCTGACATCCGCGCGCGAATGACGTTGCAGCACGGCGTCCACCACAGGCTTGCCGCACAGCAGCAACTGAAGCTCGCCCGGACTAACCGAGGCATCGGCGGACCAACCCTCCAGCAACCCAGGCCAATGGCGCTCCAACGTGATCCGGGCAACAGGCACAGGCTCCCTCCAACTTTGACAACCAGCCCGGGCAGTGCGCCAGGGAGCGGTTGGATACGCTGCCGGCCGCTTGCGCAGCCAGACACGATGTCACTGGCAGTTAAAAGCCAATCGCCACCTTGGCCGCGATCGCGATCTGGTAAAGGATCTGCGTGATGCCACGCGCCACCTCGATGCTCTTGGATTCGATCTTCGGCAGGATCATGATCTCGTCGCCCGGCTTGGGCGTGGTGCCGGGGGGCGCCACGCTGCCATTGCGGTGCAACAGGATCTGCTTGGAGGTGTCGGCCGATTGGGTGTAGCCGCCAGCCAGGGCAATGTAGTCGTCCACCGCCGCATTGGGCTGGTACACCAGCGCGTTCGGGAACAGCACTTCGCCGCTGAGCAGCACCATGTTGCTGCGCTCAGGCACGACCACCAGATCACCATCTTCCAGCGGCAGCTGATCGGCCTGCTCGCGATCACTCAGCACCACCTGACCCAAGGGTTGTATCTGCTGGGCCCGGGTGATGAACTGAAGCATCAGGTTGGCTTCGACCTGACGCAGCGCTGCTTCTTCGCTGGTCGAAGAACGTGCCGTCAGCGCGGCGGTTTCGAGGTTGTGCAGGGAGATGTCGAGCGAACGTTTCTGCCGCACAGCCACGGACTTTCGGAACAGCTGCAGCGAGCTCAGGTCGGCTTGCGGTGAAGGCGACAGCCGTGCGATCACATCCTTGAGCTTTGCCCCATTGGGCATCACCAGGGCACGCTCACCCAGTTGCGCGCCGTCGATTCTCACCAGCAAGGTGGTGGCGTACTTGTCGGCGGTAAAGGTCACCAGATCGCCGCTCTGGATCTGCACATTCGAGGCGCTGCCCAGCGGGTAGTACTCGCTCTTCAGTTCCACCCCGGTGTTGCGCACGATGCTGAGATGGGTGGCATCCGCCTTGGGCTGCGCCAGGGCAAAAATCTCGGATGCCGGAACCGATTGCCGGGGCAACTCGAACACGTAGGCATTCTGGGCCTCGCCCTGCACCATGACCGCGTACTGGCGCGGCTTCACCACGATGGTGTCGCCGTCCTGCAGTTGAATGCGGTCGATCTTGCCGTCAAGCAGGAAGCGGTAGAGATCGAAGGTTGCCCGCGGCTTGCCGCCGCGCAGCACCTGCACCGAGAGATAGCTGCCACGGTCCGGATCGATGCCGCCGGCCAGGTCGAGGTAGGTCAGTACGGTGTCTGACGACAGGCCACCATAGAGGCCCGGAGCTCGCACGAAACCGGTGACGTAGATCTTCACCGGCTGGGCTGCCTCCAGCGTCGCGTAAACGCCGACGTTGGCCTTGAAGGTTTTCTTGACCAGTTCATCGACCTGCCGATTCAGGTCTTCGTTGCGCACACCCAGCACGCGAATCGGGCCAGCGTTCGGCAGGAAGATGTTGCCCTGCGCGTCGACCGTTTGCACGCCATCCTGGGTGACAGCGCCCCACATGCGAATGCTGACTCGGTCGCCGACGGCGATCTGGTAGTCAGGATTGAAGCCGCTGCTGGACTGCGCAAAGCGGCCGCTGAAGATCTGCGATCCGAACACCACCGGCTTGCCCATCCCGCCATCACTCGGCATGGCTGGCAAAGGCGTGCTGGCTGGCGGTGGCGTCACAGAGGGGGCCTGTAGAACCACGCTTTGCGCTGCGGAACCCTGCGGGCTCTGCGCACCCAGCGTCACCCCCGGCGGCAAGGTGATGCTCTGCTGTGCCTGCACGAGGGGCGACACCACCATGACGCACAGGGCAGTCAGCGAAGCGATGACAAAAGACTTGGTCATGACATTCAATCCTGGTGCTCGCGCACCGTGGCATAGATCAGGCGGACGATGGCGAACAGCATGGTGCAAACGGCCAACACGGTCAGCCAATCCATGATGCGGCGCGGATAGAGGGCCAGGTCCGGCAAGGTTGGCGACTCCAGCACCAGGACTGTCTTGAGCTTGCGCGATGCTTCCAGCCTGGCTTGCTCCACCGACAGCAACGCACTCTTGTAGGCGTCCTCGGCATAGCCGGCTTGCAGCAGCAGCCCCTGGTATTCGATCGCAAGCGCGGGCAACTGGCTGCCATTGACCGCTGCTGTGGCACGCAGTCGCTCCACCTCCAACTGGGCTTGTGTCGCCCCAAGTTGACTGCGCAAGCTGCGCACCTGCAGGCTGTCCGGGCTCATGAAGGCCTCCGCGGCCTTCAGGTCGGCCTCCTGCTTTGCCTGGGTTGCCTGCAAGCTGGCGGTCAGCGTGTTGGCCGCCACTGCCTGGGACAGCGGATCCAGCAACTTGTATTTTGTCTGGAAGGCCAGCACATCGCCCTTGGCGCTGCGCACTCGTTTCAGCGAACTCGCTTCCTCACCCTCGTAAAACGCCATGCGGTCGCGGGCAACTCGGTGGGCATTTTCGTTGATGTAACTTTCACCCTCGTCGATCATGGCCTGCGCCAGCTTCTGCGCAAATTCCCGATCAAACGCCTGCACTTCAACCGTCAGCAGCCCGGAGATTTCATCGTGCGCAATGGACACGCGGCTGTTGAAATAGTCGAGGAACCTCTCGCGCTCGGCATCCGCCGAAATGCGGTAGAACACGTCCAGCTTGGGCTGGCTGTAGTGCGCCCGCAGATTGAACTTCTTGTCCATCTTCAGCAGCATCGCCATGGAGTGCATGTAGCTCTCCAGCATGTAGGCATCCGACAGCGAAACCGGGGCCCCACCGCCCCCCAGCAGCAGGCTCGCGGCCGAGAGTCCGCCCCCGCTGGACCCGCCGGACGAGGTGTCGCGGATGCTCAGCACCGAATGGCTGGCATACCGGTCAACGGCGACGAAGCTGTAATAGACCGTGGCCAACACGGCGGGCACCACAAACAGGGCCATGCCCAGGCGGCGTGGCGTGACGATGTCAAAGAACTTCATGGTGTGGCAGGCGGCAAGGAGTTGTCGGCCCCGGCAGGCAAGGGTGCCGCGGGGGGAAGCGCCGCCGGTACCACAGGGCCCCGGCCAAGCGCAGATTTTTGGCGCTGTTGCATGCTCTGGTAAATCTCCAGACCTTCCTTGACGTCGCTGTAAAGCGTGGCCTGCCCGTCTTCGAGCACCACCACCACGTCGCACATGTTCTGGATGTCGCGGACCACGTGCGACACCAGGATCAGGTTCGAATTCTTGACCCGGTCCTTGAAGACCGCCTCGGCCTTGCGCTTGAAGATGGGGTCGCCGGCCGACATGCCTTCGTCAATCAGGTAGTAGTCGAACTCGAAAGCCATGCTCAGCCCGAAGGTCACGCGGCTGCGCATGCCCGAAGAATAGGTCTTCATCGGCATGTCGAAGAACTTGCCGATGTCGGCGAAGTCCTCGACGAACTTGACCTTCTCACGCGTCTCGGCAGGAGATGAACTGTAGAGCCGGCAGACGAACCGGACGTTGTCGCGGGCGCTCAGCGAGCCCTGGAAGCCACCGCCCATGCCGACGGTCCAGGAGAGCGTGTTGTTGGTCCGCACCCGGCCACTGTCCGGCGAAACCACGCCGGCGATGATGCTCATCAGCGTTGACTTGCCGGCGCCGTTGCGCCCCATCAATCCGATGCTGGCACCGTCGGGAAAGGTGAAATTCAGGTCCCTGAAAACGTAGTGCCGCCCGGTGGGCGTGGGAAAGTACTTGGTGAGGTTGACCAGTTCAATCATGGTGCACCTTCATTCGCCGGCAGCCAGCCGCTCGCGGCGCAACCAGTACATGCAGACCCCGATGGCCCACAAGGTCAGCGTCCACATCATCGGATAGGCCAGGTTGACACCCTGCAATGGCAGATACCCCGGAAGGAAGGCTGCTCGCGCCAACTCGACCAGATGCAGCAGCGGGTTGAACAACAGCCAGTAGCGCGCTTCGCTGGTGAAGCTGTGGACCGAGAAGATCACCCCAGCCGTCAGATAGAGCGGCAGCGAAAGCAAGCCGATCGCCAGGCCGAGGCGAGGCAGCGGACCGATCAACGTCGCCAGCATCAACCCCATGCCGGCGCCAAACAGGATGAAAGCCGCCCAGGCGCCGAGGTAGCCGATCAGGCTGTCGGGCAGGATTGGCGAGTAGTTGAGTCGCGCCAGGATCGACAAGGTCAGCACAAACACGATGAGGTCCGTTGCAACCTCCAGGATGGTGCGCGCAATCAGCGTGTCGAATGGCTTCACCTGCCGGTAGTTGAACAGCCCCACATTCGAATTGATGCCATTCATCAACTGCCCCCAAAGGCCGGAACACAGCCGATAAGGAATCAATGCCACGATCAGGAAGATCGCGTAGTCGTAGGTGCCGCGGGTCAATCGCCCGCGCAGGAAGGTGTTGACCGCCACCAGCGCAAACACCTGCGCCAGCGGCGCCCCCAGCATCCAGACCACCCCCGTCCAGTGACCGCCGAATCGGGTTTTGATCTCGCGCATCAGCAGCGCAAAGATCACGGCGCGTTGAATTTGCCAGGGGGTTCGTTTGATCACGGTGACGAGCAGAGCAAATGCTTAGGAGCTGAAGCAGACCTAGAAGCAAGCGCGCCGCCCGAGAAAACCTCAAGGCAGCGCGTCTCGCACTTTAACCTAGCCCACCTGTGCCAGCCAAGCCGCGAAAGTGCAGCTTTGCGAGGCGAATGCCACGGCTTGCCGCACGCGACAGGCCGGCGACAGGCACGTGACAGCAAGTGACTCAGCCTTCGCGGCGCATGGCCGTGCGCACAGCGCTTTGCTGCCCGAGCGCCGCACCCACCGGGTCCGGTGCACGCATCGCCCGCAGCAACACCTCGGCCAGTTCTTCCGGTTCGTCGGCCAGGCGCAATGGCAGCACCAGGTGCTGGGCATCGTGCAAGCGGGTGCGATCGGCCTGCGCCCCCAGGTCGAACACCGCGATGCGCCGGCCGCTGCGCAAGGCACCGGACAGCACATAACAGTAGGTCTCAGGCCAGACCGAGGGCACCAGGATCAGGTGCGGGTCGAAGCTGCTGATCTTCTCCGAGAGTTCGTTGTCGAAGTACCGACCGAGCAGCTTGACACCTGCGCCGGCCAGGCGGCCGTCGTCCGACGAATAGCCCAGCAGCGAGAACTCCAGCGGCAAGCCGCGCCGACTCGCCGCTTCGGCCAAGCCCAACAGCACGTCGTAACCCTTGATGCGGTTGATCGCGCCGATCACCATCAGCCGCACCGGCTCACCCGCCGGCACCAGCACCGAGGCCGACACCCTGGGCGGCGGATCCGCCTCGTGCGGGGCGACCCGCACCGCGCTGCTGGACGCCAGCATCGTCAGCCGGCGTGCCACATCCTCGGACGGCACGACGACCACCTTGGCCGCCTCCAGCAGCCGGCGCGCCTGGCTGCGCCAGACCTGGATCGTGCCGGTCTGCTGGATCAGCTGGTCCTGCGTCAGGCAGCGGTTGCAGTCGTCGTCACCAGGCAGGCCGCAGAACCGGCCCTCCAGGTTGACCAGGTTCACCCGCGGGCACAGCGTGTAGTAGTCATGCACGGCCAGCCGGATCTCGATGCCCAGGCGCTGCGCCGCCTCGATCAGTTGCGCACCGGTTTCGGACGGGAAGTCGATCAGGTGGTGGATGTGCAGCTCATGGATCTGCAGCCGCTGCAAGGCCTCGACCAGCATGTCCATTGGCCGCAGCGGCAGGTTGGCCAGGTTTTGCAGACCGAACAGGCCCGGGTGCAGCAGCGAAACGCAGCCAGCCTGCGGCGAAGGCCGCAGCTCGAACACACCGCAGCCCTCGTTCAGCAGTTCACGGCTTTGCTCCAGCAGGTGGCGCTCGGTGCCGCCGCCGCGGTTGTGGCAGACCAGCAGCACATTGCGCTGCGTGCATTGCCGCGCGAGGCGTGCCAGGTCCAGCCGGGCCCGGTGCATCCACGACGGGTCATCGGCGATGTAGCGCACCACGTCCGGCTCGTACTTGGGGTGCAACCTGGCCAGCGTCTTCATCGCCGCCTGGGTGCGCTCCAGTGCCTCGCCCTTGAAGCTGACCGAGCCCACGTGGCGCACGTAGATGTCGCAGGCGATTCCGTTGGACCAGCCGCGGCGGATCGCCCGCTGGCACCAGTCGTTTTCTTCGCCGTAACCGCGGCCGAAGTTGCGTTCGTCCAGGCCGCCGATGTCGGCGATCGCCTCGCGCCGCATGTACATGCAAAAGCCGACGCCGGTGGGGGCCTTCACATGCTGCAACCGGTTGGTCTCGGCGGCCAGCTGGTCGATCTCCTGCGGCGTGAGCTCCAGCGGAATGCGGTTGTCGCCCAGGGTTTCGGGGTAACTGCAAATGGTCGCGTTGTTTGACAGGGGCGTGACGCTCGCCAGCCGCGGGTGCTCGGCAGCATGCGCCAGCAATCGGTCCAGCCAGTCGTTGTAGACCACGGTGTCGCTGTTCAGGATCACGACGTCGCGGTCGCGGCACAGCCGCAGGCCGTGGTTGACCGTCTTCACGAAGCCCTGGTTGCTGCGATGCTGCTCCAGCACGAACAGGTCGCGCGCAGCCAGGCTGCGCAGCATCGCATTGAGCTCCGGCACCGGACCGGCGTCGTTGATCAGCACCAGCCGATGCGGCGTGCGCACCGGCGCGGTCAGCACGCTGTGCAGGCAGCGCAAGGTCTCCTGCAGGCCACCGTAGACCGGCACGAAGACGTCCACCACCGGTGCGCTGGCCCACCGGCGCGGCTGCACATTGGCCCACTGTGCAGGGTCCAGCATGTCGGGCTCGCGCGAATGCGGCAGGCGCTCGACCGCACGCAAGGTGGCCTGGTTGGCGCCTTCCTGCATGTAGAGCGACATCCACTCCGAACCGAACAAGGCCAGCACGCTACCCTTGACCATGCGCAACTCGGGGCGCGAATTCAGCAGCCGCCGCATGTCCAGGCCCGGCAACGGATTACGCCCCTCTCGCCAGCCCCAGCGCTGGAAATGGTTCAGCGCATCGATCGGCCGCGCGCCAACATCAGGATTGCTGCGCAGGTAGTAGTCGATGTCAAACCAGGGCGTGGGCGACAGCCCCTTGTAGCTGGCCACCAGCCCGTAGTGCAGCAGCCGGTTGATGCCATGCCGCGGCCCGCAGTGGGCGTCGTAGTGGCGGATGTCGAACAGCGGACTGGGCGACAGGCCTGCCGCGTCACCATGCAGCACGTAGTGGCGCAGCGGCGTCATGCCGTTCAGGCTGGCGAGCTCGATCTGCGCGAGATAGTGGTCCCGGTCGAACAGGCCCAGCAGGCGGGTCAGTTCGACCTCGAAATTCAACAGCGCGCGTTGCCGCTTGCCCAGCAGACGGGCAGCCGCACGCAGCAGGCGAATGCTGTGCAGCATCACCTTGGCATCCAGCGCCCGTTGCGGCACTTCGATCAAGGCCGACCTCTGTGATTTCCCGACATCTTCGTTGACATGAATTCAGCACGAACGCGAGCGCTACGCAGCTGTGTCGGCGGCAAGCGTCGCGCTCGTGTGGACAGCCCGCCGGGCCGGGCAAAGCCTCTGTCGAATGTATCCCACTTGGCCGGGCAGGCCGTCCCCCGTCCGGGGTGGACACGCGGCAAACACCTCATGCAGCAGGCCGCTGCGCCAACGGCGCCAGATCGTGCAGGCCCTCGGCCCGCCAGCGCTGCAGCAGCGCACGTTCAGCGTCCCAACGATGGCGGCGGCCCGCGCCATGCCCGGCCAGCAGGTGATGCCGCCCCTGCGGCGTGGCGCCCCAGCCGATGCCTGCGCTGGACAGCCCCTGCCATCCCGCGCCCAGCTCTCGCAGCCAGGCCAGCACCAGCACACCAGCGCTGGGCGGCGCCTGCAGCTCGCGCACCAGTGCGCGCCAGACAGCCAGCGGCACGGTCAGCACCGGCACGGCATGTTGTTCCAGGGACTGCGCCTGCGGCCAGCGCGCCAACGCTGCACAAGGGTCCGGCCCCGAAAACATGGCCCAGGACAGGCCGGGCGGTGGCGCTTGCCGCAGGTCCGGCGCCAACACCCAGACCTGCCAGGCATTGCCGACATCCAGGCGCGACACCGCTGCTCCGTCCGCGGCAGCCGGCTGCCAGCGATTGAAGCGCAATACGGCAGCATGCGCATCGATGTGCCCACCCAGCGCGCTGCCGCGCAG
The DNA here is from genome assembly GCF_021043325.1 of Ideonella azotifigens. Classification (NCBI taxonomy): domain Bacteria; kingdom Pseudomonadati; phylum Pseudomonadota; class Betaproteobacteria; order Burkholderiales; family Sphaerotilaceae; genus Ideonella; species Ideonella azotifigens. The sequence continues at coordinate 146,678 of NZ_JAJNKD010000001.1, read as the reverse complement.
GCCGGCAGCATTGCCGACCAGGCACAGGCCACCGGTCGCGCGCCGGCTGGCCAGCCAGTCGGCAAAAGCCTGGCGCCGGTCAAGCATGGCCTGGTGTGCCGCGCCCCCGTCGGCCGCCAGCAGGTCTCGGGCGCGCCGGGCAGCGGCCGGCGGCAAGGATGGCAATGCGGCCGTCAAGGGCGCACGCCAGCGCGCGGGCAAAGGCAGCCCAAAGTCGCGCCGGCACAGGGCCAGTTGCAGCAAGCTGGCCGGGCGCGGCCAACTGCGGAACACCCACCAGCGCCAGCCCAGCAAGCGCCGCCGATATCGACCGCGGCGCCGCTGCCAGGCGCACCAGCCGCTGACCGGCAAGCCCAGGCAGGCACGCCAGAATCCGGCCCCGCGGCCCGCTGCGGTGAACGGCCCACCGGCCCGTTGGAAGGCGTTGCTCACGCCCGCAGCGCCGCGGAAGCGGGCTGACGCGGCGCCTGCATCACACCCTGAAGCCAATCGGCAGCGACGCTGTGCACATTCGCATGCGCCATCACCCGCGCCCGCAGGCCGGTGGCTTGTTGCGCATGGAAGCCGTCGTCGTCCAGCAGCCGTGTCAACCAGTGGCGCCACTCGGCTGCCGTGCTGGCGGCGAAGGCACCGGCATGGGCCAGGCGCCGGGCGTCCGGCAGCGGCGAGCACACCGTGGGCACGTTCCAGAAACCGGCCTCGATGACCTTCAGCGCCGACTTGCAGCGCGTGAATCGCGTGTCTTCCAGCGGCGCCAGGTTGACCCGCGCGCCGCGCACGGCCTGGTGGTAACGGTCAAAAGGCAGCTTCTCATGCCGCGTCACCTGGTGCGGCGGCAGCGCGAGTTCACCATCCAGCGGGCCGACGATTTCCAACCGCAGGCCGGGACGCTCGCGCAGCACGGCGGCCAGCGGTGCTGCGATCTGCGCGAAGTCGCGGTCATGGCTGCGCGTGCCGGGCAAGTAGCGAATCAGGGCCGCGGGGCCGCCTTCGTCTTCGTGCAGTTGCCGGCCCAAAGCGCTCCAGCTGTGGTGCACCGCATTCGGCACGACCTGCACATGGGCACGCTGCGCCAGGCCCGGCAGCGCCAGCAATTCGTCGCGCAGCGGCTCGGTTGACGCCGTGATGTAGGCAAAACGCTGCAAGGCCTGGCGATGGCGCTTGAAACGCCGCTCGATCGCCGCAGGCTCGGCGCGGCCGCTCAGCACTGCCGGACTCAGGTGCGCCATTGCCGGATCGAAGATCAGGTCGTCCACGTCGGCGACCAGCCGCACCTCGCGCTGGCGCAGCCAGCTCATCAACAGCCAGAGGCGGGGCGTCAGCTGCGGGCGGTGGAACACGACCAGGTCGGGGCTGGAGGCCCAGTCAAAGCGCGTGAAATGCTCGCACAACACTTTGTGGCCTTGCTTGGCCAGCGCTGCCGCCAGGTTCTCGCAGCGATAGACAAAAGACGCGTCCTCGCGGAACCGCGCCGGGTTCTTGTTGCAGGCCAGAAAGGCGATGGCCAGCGGACGTGACACGGGCGGCGGACTCCGGAACGATCAGACAACAGGCAACGATCAAAACCGCCACCCACGCAACGCGTGCCCGCGGGCTCGTGCTTCATTGAAAAGTCAAGTTTAAGGGAGGGTGCCGGCGAAGCGGCTGCGGGCACACCCCCTAATGTGTGTGCTGCTGCGCACAAACCTGCTTCACACAACCCGGCATGTTGCCGCACCACGGCAGAGCGGCTGCGCCACCGCAGCGCTCAAGCCCCCGGCAGCGCGCGCCGGTACTGGACGGCTTCGGCGACCTGCGCTACGGAAACCGTGGGCGATCCCGCCAGGTCGGCAATGGTGCGCGCCAGCTTCAGCACCCGGTGCAGCCCGCGCCCGGACCAGCCCAGCCGCTCGGCCGCAGCGCGCACAAACGCCGCTGCAGCCGGCTCCAAGTCGATCAGGCGGTCCAGCGCACCAGCATCCAGCGCGGCATTCAGGCCAGCCTGGCGGCTGTGTTGGCGCTGCCGCGCCTGCAGCACTCGCTCGGCCACGAGGGCGGAAGACTCCCCCATCGCACCGTCCAGCAACTCCGCAGGTCGCACCGCCGGCACCTCGACCTGCATGTCGATGCGGTCCAGCAACGGGCCGGACAAGCGCGCCTGGTACCGCAGGATGGCCTCTGGCGAGCAACGACAGGCGCGCCCCGTGGCCGCGAACGCGCCTTGCCAGCCGCAAGGACAAGGGTTCATCGCGGCAACCAGCTGAAAGCGCGCCGGGAACCGGGCCTGGCGGGCGGCGCGGGAAATCGTGATGTGCCCGGTCTCCAGCGGCTCGCGCAAGGCCTCCAAAGCCGTGCGGGCGAACTCGGGCAATTCGTCCAAGAACAGCACGCCACCATGGGCCAGCGAAATCTCACCCGGCCTGGGTGGCGAGCCGCCCCCGACCAACGCCACGGCACTCGCACTGTGGTGGGGCGCACGCACCGGTCGCGTGCGCCAGCCGGCTTCCAGCCCGTGGGACCCCAGGCCGCACAAGGCGGCGCTCTCCAGCGCCTCTTCATCGTCCAAGGGCGGCAGCAAGCCAGGCAGCCGCTGGGCCAGCATGGACTTGCCGGATCCGGGCGGACCGATCAACAACAGGCTGTGTCCGCCGGCCGCGGCCACCTCCAGCGCCCGGCGAGCAGCGGACTGGCCACGCACCTCGGCCAGGTCGGGCCCGGGCCGCGAGGGCGGATCCAGCTCTCCCAGCGCCCGCGGCAAGGCCTGCCCGTCCGGCAGCAGCGACTCGACCACCTCGGCCAGCGTCGCCGCCTCGCGAATGTCCAGCCCTGGCACCCGAGCTGCCTGCCGCGCGCTTTCGGTCGGCAGCACCAGGCAGCAGCCTGGCGAGGCCTGCCGCACCGCCAGCGCCAGCGCAATGGCGCCGCGCACCGGGCGCAAGCCGCCGGCGAGCGACAGTTCCCCGGCAAATTCGAAACGCGCCAGGCGGGCCGGATCAACCACGCCCTGGGCAGCCAGGATGCCCAGGGCGATCGGCAAATCGAAGCGGCCAGACTCCTTGGGCAGGTCCGCAGGCGCCAGACTGACGGTGATGCGCTTGTTGTGCGGAAACTGGAACCCGCTCTCCATCAGCGCGGCGCGCACCCGCTCCCGCGCCTCCTTCACCTCGGTATCGGCCAGGCCGACCAGCGTGAAGCTGGGCAGGCCGTTGGCCAAATGCACTTCCACCTGTACCGGTGGCGCCTGCACGCCATCAAGCGCGCGGCTGCTGATCACGGCCAGCGTCATGCGGCCCTCCCTGGTTGTTCGTTGTGCCCATGCTGGGATGACGGCCATTGTCCAAACGCGGCAACCGCGCGGGCAATCCCGCTCTGGAGGGAGAAAACGCAAGAGCGCACAACTTCGGTGCCAATCCCGCACCCACATGGCACCAACTTGGATCGCCCATGTCCGGTGGGGCCGGCTTGAAAGCCCGCCAAGCCTGTTTTCCTGCTTGCGCGGCTGCGGGCATGAAAGCTGCAGCTACCCAGCCGCTGAGCTCGACCCAACCCCACACAAGCCGCGGACTCACAGTACCCCGGAGCAGTTGCATGAAGAAGTCCCAGACGGCGTTTGCCGCGCCGAGTCTTTTGACCTTGCACGTGAATGCAGATGCCGGCCTGAGCGCTGGCGTCCTCCGCGTGTGGCGTGCGAATGACAAGAGCTTCGATATCCAGGATGCCCAGAACCCGGGCCATCTCGATCTGAGCGCGAATTACAAGTTCGCCGAAGGCTGGACCGCCGACCCTCGTGTTGGCTTCACCGCTCGCCCAAGCGGGGCCATGGAAGGCACCGGTCTTGCAATGCAACCGAAGACAAGCTCGGTGCGACCCCGAACCGGCTGTGCGATGCCGGCCCAACGCTATTCGCTTGCGCTCCTGCCATGAAGCAAGGGCTCTGATCGATTGAATCCCCCGGCTGGTGGCGCCTTCGCTGCCAGCCCCAACCTCTGGAGCAGACAATGAAAATGGTGACTGCCATCGTCAAGCCCTTCAAGCTTGATGAAGTGCGTGAAGCCCTCAGCGCCATCGGCGTGCAAGGCATCACGGTGACTGAAGTGAAAGGCTTCGGCCGTCAGAAGGGCCACACCGAGCTGTATCGCGGCGCGGAGTACGTGGTGGACTTTCTGCCCAAGGTGAAGATCGAAGCGGCGGTGGACGACGCGCTGGTCGACCGCGTGATCGAGGCCATCGAATCCTCCGCCCGCACCGGCAAGATTGGCGACGGCAAGATCTTTGTCTCCGCCCTCGAGCAAGTCGTCCGCATCCGCACCGGCGAGACCGGCAAAGACGCCCTCTGATACTGAGCGCCCCCAGACCTGCCGCTTCGCGTCAGGCCCCCCGAGGGGGTCAAGAAAACTCGGGAACGGCCCTTCGTTTCCTTGAGATCCGCCAGCACACCGACCAAGAGACACACACACCATGAGAAAGCTGATTGCTTCCCTCGCCCTGGGCTTCGCCGCCCTGGGCTTTGCGGGGACATCCCTGGCGCAGGACGCCGCTTCGGCGCCTGTCGCCACCGCGGCCTCCGAAGCCACGCCCGCTGCAGCACCTGCAGCCGCCGCTTCGGAAGCTGCACCGGCCGCGTCTGACGCTGCCGCCGCACCGGCCCCCGTGCCCAACAAGGGCGACACCGCCTGGATGATGGTCTCCACGCTGCTGGTCATCATGATGACCGTGCCTGGCCTGGCGCTGTTCTACGGCGGCCTGGTCCGCAGCAAGAACATGCTGTCGGTGCTGATGCAGGTGATGGTCACGTTCTCGATGATCGTCGTGCTGTGGGTCATCTATGGCTACAGCCTGGCCTTCACCGAAGGCAATGCCTTCGTCGGCGGCTTCGACCGGCTGATGCTCAAGGGCATCTGGGACAACGCAGCGGGCACCTTCGCCAACGGCGCGACCTTCAGCAAGGGTGTCTACATCCCTGAGATCGTGTTCGCAGCCTTCCAGGCGACCTTCGCAGGCATCACCTGCGCGCTGATCGTCGGTTCGTTCGCAGAGCGCATCAAGTTCTCCGCGGTGCTGCTGTTCATGGCTCTGTGGTTCACCTTCAGCTACGCGCCGATCGCGCACATGGTCTGGTTCTGGATGGGTCCGGACGCCTACACCGCCGCCAACGTGGTGGACTCGATGAACGCCAAGGCGGGTTACATCTGGCAAATGGGCGCACTGGACTTCGCCGGCGGCACCGTGGTGCACATCAACGCTGCTGTTGCCGGTCTGGTCGGTGCGTACATGATCGGCAAGCGCGTGGGCTACGGCAAGGAATCAATGGCCCCGCACAGCCTGACGCTGACGATGGTCGGTTCCGCCCTGCTGTGGGTGGGCTGGTTCGGCTTCAACGCCGGCTCGGCGCTGGAAGCCAACGGCTTTGCTGCCCTGGCCTTCATGAACACCTTCGTCGCCACCGCCGCTGCGGTGCTGGCCTGGTCGGTGGGTGAAGCGCTGCACAAGGGCAAGGCCTCGATGCTGGGCGCGGCGTCCGGTGCCGTCGCCGGCCTGGTCGCCATCACGCCGGCAGCCGGCAACGTCGGTGTGGGCGGTGCGCTGATCATCGGCGTGATCGCCGGCTTCGCCTGCCTGTGGGGCGTGACCGGCCTGAAGAAGCTGCTGGGCGCGGACGACACGCTGGACGTGTTCGGCGTGCACGGCGTGGGCGGCATCCTGGGTGCGCTGCTGACCGGTGTGTTCAATTCGCCGAACCTCGGCGGCCCGAGCGCCGTGGCCGATTGGGTCACCGTGGGCATGATCACCCCCGATGCCTACAGCATCGCATCGCAAGTCTGGGTGCAAGCCAAGGCCGTGCTGATCACCATCGTGTGGTCGGGCGTGGTCTCGCTGATCGCCTACAAGATCGTCGATCTGGTCATTGGCCTGCGCGTGCCGGAAGACCAGGAACGCGAAGGCCTGGACATCTCTTCTCACGGCGAGACTGCCTACAACAAGTGATGCCAAGCAGCGACAGCGCCTGAAGTCGCTGTCGCTCACAAGTTCGGAGCGAGTTGGGGACTGCCTGGAAAGGCAGTCCCTTTTTTTATCCGCATGGCAGAGGCGAATCTTGCAATTTGGCACGCCAGCCCTGATCTGAAAACGCGGATCGTTCTGCGCCTCTTGTGCGACCCCGGGCCGCCATCTGCCAGAATTCCCCATCGCCCCAGGCACACACCCATCCTGTCGTGCTTGCCCGCGCCCCGCTGTATCCCGCCGCCGCACACGCCAGAAAACACCATGGTTCCGCACCTCGTCACCGCCCTCACCGGACCGATCAATGAACTGGAACAGCGCATGCTGGAGTCCATGCCGGCGATCGAACGCTGGTTCAGGCTCGAATGGATGGAGCACACGCCGCCGTTCTACAGCTCGGTGGACTTGCGCAACGCAGGCTTCAAGCTGGCGCCGGTCGACACCAACCTGTTCCCCGGCGGCTTCAACAACCTGACCCCCGAAATGCTGCCGCTGGCGGTGCAGGCCGCGATGGCGGCGATCGAGAAGATCTGCCCGGAAGCCAAGAACCTGCTGCTGATCCCCGAGAAGCACAGCCGCAACATGTTCTACCTGATGAACGTGCAGCGCCTGGTGCAGATCTTCGGCCAAGCCGGCCTGAACGTGCGCCTGGGCACGCTGGACGAAAGCATCACCGAGCCCAGCACGCTGGAACTGCCCGATGGCAGCATGCTGACGCTGGAACCACTGGAGCGCAGCCAGCGCCGGCTGGGCCTGAAGAACTTCGACCCCTGCACCATCCTGCTGAACAACGACCTGTCGGCCGGCATTCCGGACGTGCTGAAAAACCTGCACGAGCAGTACCTGCTGCCGCCGCTGCATGCCGGCTGGGCCGTGCGCCGCAAGACGAATCACTTCCGCAGCTACGAGGAAGTGGCCAAGAAATTCGCCAAGCTGCTGGGCATGGATCCGTGGCTGATCAACCCGATGTTCTCGCACTGCGGCCCGGTCAACTGGGCCGACGGCACCGGCATCGACGCGGTGCAGACCCAGGTCGACGCGCTGCTGACCAAGATCCGCCGCAAGCACAAGGAATATGGCATCAACGAGAAGCCGTTTGTCGTCGTCAAGGCCGACAACGGCACCTACGGCATGGGCATCATGACCGTGCGCGACGCCAAGGAACTCGACGAGGTCAACCGCCGCACACGCAACAAGATGGGCGTGATCAAGGACGGCCAGGAGGTCACCGACGTGCTGATCCAGGAAGGCGTGCCGACCTACGAACGCGTCAACGACGCGGTCGCCGAACCGGTGGTCTACATGATCGACCGCTACGTCGTCGGTGGCTTCTACCGGGTGCATGCCGACCGCGGCATCGACGAGAACCTCAACGCCCCCGGCGCCAGCTTCGTGCCACTGGCCTTCTCCGACAGCCACCTGCTGCCAAAGCCCGGCAGCCGCCCAGGCGCCAGCGCCCCGAACCGCTTCTACATGTACGGCGTGATCGGCCGCCTGGCCATGCTGGCCGCGTCCTACGAACTCGAAGCCACCGATCCGGACGCCGAGGTTTACGACTGAAATCACGCGCCGGCACGCCCCAGAACCAGGGCCGCCTACCACGATCGGGCAGGCTTGGAAAGACGCTTCCTGCGCAGGTAGGCAGCGCACAATAGCGGCTCCGTTTCGCCGAGTCCGCGCTTGAGTTCATCCGCCACCCCAAAGTCACCCGCCGCGCTGGCCGCCCTGACGCTGGCCGCGCTGGGTGTGGTCTATGGCGACATCGGCACCAGCCCGCTGTACGCGCTCAAGGAAGTCTTTCATGCAGGGCATGTGCCGGCCACGCAGGGCAATGTACTGGGGGTGCTGAGCCTCATCTTCTGGACGATGACCATCATCGTCTCGTTGAAGTATGTGCTGCTGATCCTGCGGGCGGACAACAACGGCGAAGGCGGCTTGATCGCGATGCTGGCACTGGCCACGACGGCCGTGCGCGACCGGCCGCGGCTGCGGCGGGTGCTGATGGTCGTCGGCCTGTTCGGCACCGCGATCTTTTATGGCGACGGCGTCATCACGCCGGCCATCTCGGTGCTGTCTGCCGTCGAGGGCCTGGAGGTCGCGGCGCCCGGGCTGCACAGCTTCATCATCCCGATCACGCTGATCGTGTTGACCGGCCTGTTCTCGGTGCAGCGCTTTGGCACCGGCGGCATTGGCAAATTCTTCGGGCCGATCACGCTGGTCTGGTTCGGCGTGCTGATCTGGCTGGGCCTGCCGCACATCATCGAGAACCCCGCGGTGCTGGTGGCGCTGAACCCGCTGCATGCCGCGAGGTTCTGCATCGACCAGCCGCTGGTGTCGTTCGTCGCACTGGGCGCGGTCGTGCTGTGCGTGACCGGCGGCGAAGCGCTGTATGCCGACATGGGCCACTTCGGCCGCAAGCCCATTCGCATTGCCTGGTACAGCATGGTAATGCCGGCGCTGGTGATCAACTATTTCGGCCAGGGTGCGATGCTGCTGGAGCACCCGGAGGCGGTCGAAAACCCGTTCTACATGATGGCGCCGGCCTGGGCCCAGTTGCCGCTGGTGTTCCTGGCCACCGCCGCCACCGTGATCGCTTCGCAGGCGCTGATCTCGGCCGCCTTCTCCGTCACCAAGCAGGCCATGCAGCTCGGCATCCTGCCGCGCATGACGATCCGCCACACCTCCGTGCGCGACACCGGCCAGATCTACGTGCCCTTCGTCAACTGGGGCCTGTTCGTCTTCATCGTGCTGGCGGTGGCGCTGTTCAAGAGCTCGTCCACGCTGGCTTCGGCCTACGGCATTGCCGTCACGCTGGACATGACCATCACCACGGTGATGACCTTCTTCGTGATCCGCTACGGCTGGCGCTACCCGCTGCTGCTGTGCATCGCGGTGACCGGTTTCTTCTTTGTCATCGACCTGACCTTCTTCCTGTCCAACCTGCTCAAGCTGATCGCCGGCGGCTGGTTCCCGCTGGTGATCGGCTCGGGCATGTTCCTGCTGATGCTGACCTGGAAACAGGGCCGGACCATCATGCGCCACCGCGTGCGGGACGACGCCATCGAGCTCGAAGGCTTCCTCGAAGCGGTGTTCGTCAGCCCTCCGGTGCGCGTGTCCGGCACGGCAGTTTTCCTGGTTGCCGAGGAAGGCCTCACGCCCAATGCGCTGATGCACAACCTCAAGCACAACAAGGTGCTGCACGAGCACAACCTGTTCGTCACGGTGCGGCATCACGAAGTGCCCTGGGTCGGCTTCGACAAGCGCCTGTCCATCCATTCCATGGGACATGACTGCTGGCAGATCACGCTGAACTTCGGCTTCAAGAACGACCCGGACGTGCCCGAGGCGCTGCGACTGCTCGAAGGCCGCGGCGTGCCGATGGACGACATGGACACCAGCTATTTCCTGTCGCGCGAAACCGTGATCCCGACCTTCGGCGACGGCATGGCCATGTGGCGCGAGAAGCTGTTCGCCAGCATGCACCGCAACGCCACCGACATGGCCGACTTCCTGAACCTGCCCTCGAACCGCATCGTCGAGTTGGGCGCAAAGGTCGAGATTTGAATTGAGCCCCCCAGTCGCTGCGCTCCTGCCCCCGAGGGGCGCGATTCGGCTTGGGGCGGCCCGGCGCCGAATCCCCCTCGGCCGCAGCGTGCTGTTGCTACGCCATCACCGATGAAACGATCTCTTCTGCGGGACCTTTCGTTCTCCACCGTCGTGGCGGGCTTCGTCGCCGTGCTCGTCGGCTTCACCAGCTCGGTCGCGCTGATCTTCGCCGCGACCCAGGCGCTGGGCGCGACGCCAGCGCAGACAGCCTCGTGGATCTGGGCGCTCGGGCTGGGCATGGGCTTCACCAGCCTGGGCCTGTCGCTCTGGTACCGCCAGCCGGTGCTGACCGCCTGGTCCACGCCGGGCGCCGCACTGATTGCCGCGACCCAGGGCGTGCCGATGGCCGAGGCGATTGGCGCCTTCATGGCCTGTGCGCTGCTGATCGCCATCGTCGGCTACACCGGCTGGTTCGAACGCATCATGGACCGCATCCCGATGGCCATTGCCTCGGCCTTGCTGGCCGGCGTGCTGGCGCGTTTTGCGCTGGACGCGGTGCTGGCCAGCCATGCCCAGCCGCTGCTGGTGCTGGGCATGGCCGCGGCCTTCCTCGCGGGACGGCGGTGGTGGCCGCGTTATGCGGTGCCCGGCGTGCTGGCAGCCGGCATCGCACTGGCAGCGGCGCAAGGCCTGCTGCACCTGGGCGACGTGCCCTGGGGCTGGGCCCGGCCGGCATGGACCACCCCGCAGTTCTCAGCCCATGCCCTGATCGGGGTCGGCCTGCCCTTGTTCGTCGTGACCATGGCTTCGCAGAACCTGCCCGGCGTGGCGGCGCAACGGGCCGCGGGGTTTCAGATTCCTGTTTCCCCCACCGTGGGTGCCACCGGCGTCGCCTCGCTGCTGCTCGCGCCATTCGGCGGTTACGCGCTGAACCTGGCAGCCATCACCGCAGCCATCTGCATGGGCCGCGAGGCGCACGAAGACCCGGCGCGACGCTACATGGCCTCTGCCGCGGCGGGCGTGTTCTACATCGTCGTCGGCCTGGCCGGCGGTGCGGTGGCCGGGCTGCTGGGCGCGTTCCCGAAGGAACTGGTGATCGCGGTGGCCGGGCTGGCGCTGCTGGGCACGATTGGCGCCGGGCTGGCCAACGCGCTGAACGCCGAACGCCACCGCGACGCGGCCTTGCTGACCTTCCTGGTCACGCTGTCGGGCCTGAGCTTCTTCGGCATCGGCTCGGCGTTCTGGGGCGTCATCGCGGGTGCCGTGGCCTTGCTCAGCAGCGCCAGACGGCAGGCTGGCTGAGGGAGATTCGTCCCGCCATGAGAAAAGGGCCCGCAGGCCCTTTTCTCATTGGCAGATGCCGTCCGGCTTCAGTGGCCGACGCGCATCGAATTGCCCTCCACCGTCACCGCGGTGCCGACCGAGACCGGCTGCGGCTGGGTGATGGTGCGGCGGGTGCCATCGTCCATGCGCACGTGCATGCGGTAGACGGTTTCGGTGCGGGCGTGCTTCTCGATGGCATTGCCGGCAAACGCGCCACCGACCGCGCCCAGCAGGCGGGCCGCAGTGCGGCCGCCGCCCTTGCCGAACTGGTTGCCGATCACGGCACCGGCCACGCCGCCAGCCACGGCGCCAGCGCCAGAGCCCTTGCCTTCAACCGTCACCGTCTCGACCGACTCGATCGTGCCGCAGGTCGCGCAGATCACCGGTGCGGGCGGTGCCGGCGGTGCTTCGACCGGGTAGTCCTCCGCCTTGGCGGTGGTGGTGTCAGCCGGGTACGCGTTGGCAGGCTTCGTCGGTTTCGGCGTCGCGTGCTTGACGGCAGCCACTGGCTTCACGGCCGGCTCGACCACTTCGGCCTGCTGCGGCACTGGCGCCGGTGCGGCCGCCATCGGCGCGCTGGCCGCATCGTCCAGCAAGGTTGCGGGGGTGGCCGGCAGCGTGGCCACTTCGCTGGTCGGCGCGGCAGAGATCTGGCTGCGCTGCCAGACGACAGTGCCGGCCAGCGCCGCGATGGCGACGGCCATCAGGCCGCCAGCGACCCAGACCGCGCGCGGCAGGCCGGAACTGGCGGAAGACGAGGGAACAGTGGTTGAGGGGTTCATTGTTGTCAGCTCCTCCGGGAGGCTGTGGGGCAAATACTGTGGGGTACCTGCGGGTACGACGTTGAAGGCTTGAAGCCTGTGGGTATAACGCAATCCAGGCCGTTCGGCTGACGCTCAACCGGTATCAGAATGCTTCAGCCGCCAGAGGTCAAGCCCGAACCCGCCGGCAACGGCTGACGCTTCAGGGCACACTGCGCCTCAGTTTGTCACGGGCTGCCGCCATGAACCTGCTTTTTGTCGCCGACGCGCTGGATCACTTCAAGACCTACAAGGACACCACCTTCGCGATGATGCGCGAAGCCCAGCGGCGCGGCCATGTGCTGTTCGCCTGCGGCCCGCAGGACCTGCACTGGCGCAGCGGCGGCTCCGTGCAGGCGCGCCTGCGCCAGGTCACGCTGACCGGCCGCTCCGGCAAAGACGTGCACGACTGGTTCGAAGCCGGCCCGGAACTGGTGCGCCACCTGGCCAGCTTCGACGCCGTGGTGATGCGCAAGGACCCGCCGTTCGACAGCGAATACTTCTACGCCACCCACCTGCTGGAACGCGCCGAAGCCGAAGGCGCGCGGGTCTTCAACTCGCCCCGCGCGCTGCGAGACCATCCCGAAAAACTCGCCATCCTCGAATTCCCGCAGTTCACCCCGCCCACGCTGGTGACCCGCGCTGCTGCCGACGTGCGCGAGTTCCACGCCGAGCACCGCGACATCATCCTGAAGCCCTTGGACGGCATGGGCGGCATGGGCATCTTCCGCGTCAAGGACGACGGGCTGAACCTGGGCAGCATCATCGAGACGCTGAACCGCGACGGCGCGCAGACCATCATGGTCCAGCGCTTCCTGCCAGCCATCGAAGCCGGCGACAAGCGGGTGCTGGTGATTGGCGGCGAGCCGGTGTCGCACTGCCTGGCGCGCATTCCGCAGGGCGGCGAGGTGCGGGGCAACCTGGCGGCCGGCGGCAAGGGCGTGGCCCAGCCCATCAGTGCGCGGGACGAGGAAATCGCACGCACCATCGGCGCGGTGCTGGCGCCGCGCGGGCTGATGCTGATCGGCCTGGACGTGATTGGCGACAACCTGACCGAGATCAACGTCACCAGCCCGACAGGCTTCCAGGAAATCACCAACCAGACCGGCGTGGACGTGGCGGCGCTGTTCGTGGACGCCCTGGAAACTGGCGCGCGCCGAGGCTGACCGGTCGGACCGGGCGTCGGAGCCGGCTGGCGTCAGGCCGGCACAGCCATGCGCAGCAGCACCGTCGCCGGCTCGGCCAGCGAAAGCTGGTCCCGGCCCGCGGCCTTGGACACGTAGAGCGCCTGGTCCGCCGCGTCGATCAGCGCGGCCAGCGAGTCGGTGCCGGGCTGCCATTCGGCGCCGCCCATCGAAAACCGCACGCCGTGCGGCGACGGCAGGCCCGCAATCTCGCAGGCGGCAAAAGTCGCACGCAGCCGGTCGAACACCGCGTTCAGCTCGCTCAGCGTGGTACCCGGCATCAGCAGCAAAAACTCTTCGCCACCCAGGCGACCCAACCGGTCCTGCCCGCGCAGCACCCTGCCGGCCGCTGCGGCCAGCGCCTGCAGCACCGCGTCACCGGCGGCATGGCCCAGGCGGTCGTTGACCTGCTTGAAATGGTCCAGGTCGATCAGCGCCACGCTGAAAGGCAGCTGCCATTGGCGGGCCTGCGCGAGCTGCGCCTCACCAGCAGCCTTGATCGCGCGCCGGTTCGGCAGCCCGGTCAGCTCGTCGCGCAAGGCCAGTTCGGCCAGGTGACGCCGCTTGCGCCAGCCGCGCACCACCAGCACTGCGGCGCCAGCCAGCATCACCAGCAAAGCCAGCAGTGCGGCCCACAAGGCGCGGCGTGTGGCAGCCTGTGCCACCAGCTCCAGGTGCGCGGTTTCGGAGCGGCGGCGCAGGTCGGCGTTTTCCGCGTCCAGGCGCGCGCCTTCGTAGCGCGCCTGCAGGCGCAGCATCTGGCTGTCGCGCAAGGTTTCCTTGGCCTCGTTGCGCAGCAGGTTGGCGCGGGTCAGTTCGGCATAGGCCTTGGCGTAGAGGCCTTGAGACGCAAAGCCTTCGGCCATCGCCGTGGCCAGTTCGATGCGGCGTGACGCGATGCGCTCGGGCGCGTCCAACGGCCTTGCCTGCTCGATCGCCTGCAGGACGTCCGGCCGGCGCAGCGCCGTCAACGAGCGCAGCACCAGCACGTGTGCCGCCATCAGTCGGCCCTCGTTGTGCTGCGCCTCCATCAGGGCCTGGGCATCGCGCGCCATGCTCAGGCTGGCCTCGGCATTGCCGTCGTCCAGCACCCGCTCGCCCACCTTGATCAATGCCGCCGCAATGCCTGCCTCGTCCTGCAGGTCGCGGCTGAGCACCAGCGCAGCCTCGTAGTGGTCCCGGGCCTGCTGCAGCTGGCGCGAATACACCAGCGCATTGCCCAGCTGCCATTCCAGCAGGCTGCGCATGAAGCGCGCCGGCCGGTCGCCCAGCAGCGCCAGCGCACGGCGGAAATAGTCCTCGCCCTTCCCGGCTGCCGGCACCTTGCCGCTGACCTGGCTGGTCAAGCTGCCCAGTTGCAGCAGCGCCGAGACTTCCTGGTCCAGGCTGCCCACCGCATGCGCACAGCGCTCCAGCGCCTCGCCCGCCACCCAGGCCTCGTCATTGTTGCCGGCGTACACCATGGCCCACATGTCCAGCGACGCCAGCTCGCACTGCAGGTCCGAAGCCTCCAGCGGTTCGATCTGGCGGCGCAGCGCGGCAATGCGCGCGGCGATCTCGGCGGCAGGCTTCTCACGCAGGTCTGCCAGGATCATCGCCTGGGCCAGCCAGGCCTTGTGCAGCTCGCCCGCCCCGGGCCAAGCATTCATCAATGCCTCGGCCTGGTGCAGCAGCGCCAGCTGCGCGGGTGTGTCTTCCAGCTGGTCTTGCACGCTCGCGGCGCCCAGCAGCAGCCAGAACTCGGCATCGACATCACCGGCAACTCGCGCGGCCGCGAGTTCGTGCTGCGTCCAACGCTCCGCGGCGTGAGGATCGTCCAACACCAGCGCGTCCTGCTGCTGCCAGATCGCCGGCCGCGCCTGCACGCCGCAGGCCCACAGCAACGCCAGCACCAGCAGCCCGGCGCGCAGCAGCGCAGCCATGGCGGCGGCGCCAGGAGAAAGGAGGGGGAAAGCAGGCATGGCAGAGGTGTCCAACCCCTTTCTCGGCCCCTGGCGGCCTGACTTGAGCGGAACGGAAAAGGGAGTCTGACCCCATTTATTTCAAATCGGGCCAGACTGCCAACAAGTGGCGCCGGGGCCGGCTGGCTGCAGCTTCAACTGGCGGCAGATGCCCGCAGCCAACACGGCGCGCTGTCCAGCCCGGATAATCCCCGGTTGGCCGGCGCGTGGCTTGCGCGCGCTGCGCCACCTTCCGTGCCGACCGGCCGGCCTTCTTGCTTTTTGCCTCCGGCAGCTCCCATGGCCCTGATCACCCTTTCCAACGCCCACCTCGCTTTTGGCCATGTGCCGCTGCTCAACGGCACCGACCTGACCCTGGACATGGGCGAGCGCACCGGCCTGATCGGCCGCAACGGCGCCGGCAAGTCCTCGCTGCTGAAGATCCTCGCCGGTCTGGAGAAACCGGACGACGGCGTGATGCAGATCCAGACCGGCATCCGCCGCGAATACGTGCCGCAGGAGCCGCACCTGCGCCCCGGCGCCACCATCTTCGAGACCATCAGCGAAGGCGTGGCCGAGGCCAAGGCCATCCGCGAACGCTACGAGGCCCATGCCGACGGCGAGGATCTGGACGCGCTGCAGACCCGCCTCGAAGCGCTGGACGGCTGGAACTGGGAACAGCGCGTGGACGAGACCATCCACCGCCTGGACCTGAACCCCGACACCGTCGTGGACACGCTCTCCGGCGGCCTGCGCAAGCGCGTGGCGCTGGGCCGCGCGCTGGTTGCCACGCCCGACGTGCTGCTGCTCGACGAGCCGACCAACCACCTGGACCTGAACGCCATCGACTGGCTGGCCGGCCTGCTCAATAACTTCCGCGGCGCGCTGCTGCTGATCACCCACGACCGCGCCTTCCTGGACGCCGTGACCACCCGCATCGTCGAGCTGGACCGCGGGCAGCTGCGCAGCTACCCCGGCAACTTCGCCGCCTTCGAGGCCGCCAAGCAGCGCGAGCTGGAAGCCGAGGCGCTGCAGAACGCCCGCGCCGACAAGTTGCTGGCGCAGGAAGAAGTCTGGATCCGCAAGGGCGTGGAAGCCCGCCGCACCCGCAGCGTGGCCCGCATCGGCCGGCTGGAGAAGCTGCGCGAAACCCGCGCCGCGCGGCGCGACGTGATCGGCGGCGTGCGGCTGGACGTGGACACCGGCGGCGCCAGCGGCAAAATCGTCGCGCGGCTGGAAGACGTCAACAAGGCTTACGGCGACAAGCAGGTGGTGCGCAATTTCTCCAGCACCGTGCTGCGCGGCGACAAGATCGGCCTGATCGGCCCGAACGGCGCCGGCAAGACGACCCTGCTCAAGCTCATCCTCGGCGAGCTGGCGCCCGACAGCGGCAGCGTGCTGCAAGGCAGCAAGATCCAGGTCGCCTATTTCGACCAGATGCGCGAGGCGCTGAACATGGAGGCCACGCTGGCCGACACCATCAGCCCCGGCAGCGAGTGGATCGAGATCGGCAACCAGCGCAAGCACGTGATGAGCTACCTGGGCGACTTCCTGTTCGCCCCGGCGCGCGCCAACTCGCCCGTCAAGAGCCTCTCCGGCGGCGAGCGCAACCGGCTGCTGCTGGCCCGCCTGTTCGCCCGCCCGGCCAACGTGATGGTGCTGGACGAGCCGACCAACGACCTGGACATCGAAACCCTGGAAATGCTCGAAGAGCTGCTGCAGGACTACGACGGCACCGTCTTCCTGGTCAGCCACGACCGGCGCTTCGTCGACAACGTCGTCACCAGCACGCTGGTCGCCGAAGGCAATGGCCAGTGGCGCGAGTACGAAGGCGGCATTGCCGACTGGCAGGCCCAGGCCGCGCGCACCGCGCAGGTTCGTGCGCAGGCCGCGCGTTCCTCGGCCCCTGCGCCCACGCCACCGGCACCGGTTGCCGCGCCGGTGGCAGCGCAGCCCGTCGCGGAGAAGCGCAAGCTCAGCTTCAAGGAGCAGCGCGAACTGGGCGAACTGCCCGCGCGCATCGACGCCATCGAAAAAGAGATGGCCCAGCTGGCCGCGATGCTGGCCGGCACCGAGCTTTACAGCCAGGGCGCCAAGCGCATCGCCGAGGTCACGCAGCGCCATGCAGCGCTGGACGAAGAACTGCTCGAAGCGATGGAGCGCTGGGAAGCACTGTCAACGCGGGGCTGATCGTGCACCCGGCGGCCCGGCGCCCTGCGGGATCAGGCCGAAGTGGTTTCGGCGGCGATTTGCCGCAACGCCTTCTCGAACACCTCGGGTGGCTGGCCGCCGGAGATCAGGTGGCGGTCGTTGATGATGACCGCCGGCACCGAGTGGATGCCGGCCTGCTGCCAGTAGGCTTCCAGCTCGCGCACCTCGACAGCGTAGGTGTCGCTCTTCAGCACCGTCTCGGCGGCCTCGCGGTCCAGGCCCACGGCTTCGGCCGCGTCCAGCAGCACCGCAAAGTCGCCCGGGTTCTTGCCTTCGGTGAAGTAGGCGCTGAACAAGGCTTTCTTCAACGCCAGTTGAAGGCCGTCTGCCTGCTCGCCGGCCCAGTGCAGCAGGCGGTGCGCGTCGAAGGTGTTGTAGATGCGCGCGCGCTTGTCCATGCGGAACTCGAAGCCCAGCGCCGCGCCGCGCTGGCGGATGTTCTCGCGGCTGGCCTCGCTCTGCGCCGCGCTGGCGCCGTACTTGCGCTGCAGGTGCTCGCCAATGTCTTCGCCCTCCGCCGCCATCTGCGGGTTCAGCTCGAAAGGCTGGAAGTGCAGCGAGACTGGCAGCTCGGGCCCGATGCGTTCCAGCGCCTGCTGCAGCGACTGCAGGCCGATGATGCACCAGGGGCAGGAAACGTCGGAGACAAAGTCGATCTTCATGCGCGCCATTGTTCCGGGCATGGCAAAGCCTTGATTGGCGGCAGGACTTGGGGCTTGGCCGCGCCGGGCCGCCCCAAGCGGCCTAGGGCCTGTTAACGCTACGGCAAGGGGTGCCGTAGCGTTAACAGGCCCTAGCCACCCGCGCGGCGGGTGGTCTCGCGTATTTCGCGGGACCGGGTGCCCCATGTCTCATGGCGGGGAATCCCGAACCTTTGGAGGATCCCGATGGGTGCTCTGCCCGCTAGACTGGCGCTTCCGCTTGCTTTTGGCGCGCTGCTCGCCGCCCGACGCCCGGTGTCCCCAAACGACCCACCCGAGATCCTGCTGATCTGCCCGCAAACGCCTGACGCGCTGGACGCGACGCGCACCATCTTCCGCGAATACGCTGACGGCCTGGGCATCGACCTCGCCTTCCAGGACTTCGAGCAGGAGCTGGCCGCGCTGCCGGGCGAATACGCCGGCCCTGCCGGCCACCTGCTGCTGGCCTATGTGGACGGCGCACTGGCCGGCTGCGGCGCTTTTCGCCCCTGCGCCGAGGCCGACTACGCCAACGCCTGCGAGATGAAACGGCTCTACGTGCGCCGCGCCTTCCGGCGCTTCGGCCTGGGCCGGCTGCTGGCCCAGGCGCTGATGGACAACGCCCACCAGGCCGGCTACTCCTGCATGCTGCTGGACACGCTGGACGAGATGGAATCCGCCCGCGGCCTCTACACCTCGCTGGGCTTTGAAGAGATCCCCCCGTATTACTTCAACCCTGTTCCGGGCGCGCACTACCTGAAGGCCGAACTTTGAGCACCCGGCTTCGCGAATACGCGAAGCCACCCGCCGAGCGGGTTGCGCAGCCGCTTTGGGGCGGCCCGGCGCCGGCTGCGTCGTGAAGCGTTCTGTGTACCCCTTCGACTGACGCATGCGCCTCACCCACAAGGTCGTCCTGCTGGCGATGACGCCGCTGATCGCGGCCATGAGCCTGATCGCGGTGGCCCAACGCCACCAGGAGGAACTGCTGGCCAAGCGGCAGCAGGCGCTGGTCAAGAGCGCGTACATGGAGGCGGCGCGTTCGGAGCTGCGGCACTTCGTGGCGATGGCGCTGAGCACCATCAGCCCGCTCTACAACACCGGCCGCGACGACGACGAGATCAAGCAGCAGGTGATGCGGCAGCTGGCCGCACTGGACTACGGCAGCGACGGCTACTTCTTCCTCTACAACGACGAGGGCGTGAACCTGATGCACGCCCGCCAGCCCGAGCTGGTGGGCCGCAACCTGCGGCGCCTGCGCGACGCCTACGGCCAGTTCCCGATCCAGCTGATGATGGACAAGGCCAAGGCCGGCGGCGGCTTTGTCGACTACAGCTGGCACAAGCCTTCCAGCGATGCCGACGCGGCCAAGGTCGCCTATGTCACGCCGCTACCGCGCTGGCACTGGTGGTTCGGCACGGGGCTGTACGTGGACGACGTGGACCAGGTGCTGGCCCAGCTGGACGAGGAGCTGGCCGCCAGCGTCAACACCACGACCCGCTGGATCGCCGGCATCAGCGTGGCCGGGCTGCTGCTTATCTTCGGCGTGGGCCTGTGGCTGAACATGCACGAGCTGCGCTTGGCCGACGCCAAGCTCACGCTGCTGACGCGCCAGCTCGTCAGCTCGCAGGAAAGCGAGCGCGCCTACCTCGCACGAGAGCTGCACGACGGCACCGGCCAGACCCTGGTCTCGGTCAAGCTGCTGGCCGAATCGGCGCTGCAGCGCCTGAACGCCGCCGAGCTGGGCGACGAGCGCGCGCTGGCTGCGCGCACCGCGCTGCAGCGTGCGGTGGACCGGCTGCGCGACGCGCTGGTCGAGGTGCGCGGTATGTCGCACCGGCTGCGCCCCGTGATGCTGGACACGCTGGGCCTGCCCGCCGCGCTGGCGCAGATGGCGCAGGAGATGTGGGGCGACAGCGCCACGCGCTTCACGCTGCGCACCGATGGCGCTGTCGAAGACCTGCCCGAAGCCATCAAGACCGTGCTGTTCCGCGTCACGCAGGAGGCGCTGGCCAACATCGAGAAGCATGCCGCGGCCTCCCGCGTCGAGCTGCAGCTGGACTTCACGCCGGCCGGCCTGCAGCTGCGCGTGCAGGACAACGGCCGCGGCTTCGACACCGAATTCTTCCAGCGCCACCCCAGCCGCGGCCTGGGCCTGCGCCACATGCGCGAACGCCTGGCCGCGATCGATGGCACGCTCAGCATCAGCTCCCACCCGGGCCAGACGCTGCTGCTGGCCAACGTGCCCAAGGCCGTGATCACTCGTTTTTCCCGACAGGAACCCAATGCCAACCGACAGCCCTGAACGCCCGATCAAATTGATGATCGTCGACGACCACGCGGTCGTGCGCGATGGGCTGAAGGCCGTGTTCGCGATGGCCGACGACCTGCTGGTGATCGCCGAGGCCGGCAACAGCACGGAAGCCCTCTCGCGCCTGCGCGACTGCCCGCCAGATGGCGCGCCCGACGTGGTGCTGATGGACGTGGGCATGAAGGGCGGCGAAAGCGGCATCGACCTGACCGCCAGGCTGCTGGACGAGGACCCGGAGCGCGTGGTGCTGATGCTCTCGATGCACGACGGCACCGAGATCGCGCAGCGCGCGCTGCGGGCCGGCGCGCGCGGTTACGTGCTGAAGGACTCGCCATCCTCGGAGATCCTGCACGCGATCCGCACCGTGTACGCCGGTGGCACCTTCCTCAGCCCGGCGATGGCTGCACGCCTGTTCCGCGGCCCCAGCGCACGGCCGCTGCTGTCAGACCGCGAACAGCATGTGCTCAGCTTCCTCGGCCAGGGCCTGGCCAGCAAGCAGATCGCCAACACGCTGAACCTGAGCGTGCGCACCGTCGAGTCGCACCGGCAGAACATCCGCCGCAAGCTCAACCTCGCCGGCCAGGCCGAGCTGATCAAGTACGCAGTAGAAAACGCCGCGCGCACCGGTGGCTAAGCACGGCTTTTCAGTGCCGCAAAGGTTGCGGTGCTTTCCCTGATCGGGTCTCACCGGAGCGGGCAAACGAGTGCGTAAAGCCGCGAATCGGCTCTAGGTATTGCAGCGGTGGCGCGCAGATGCGCGGAGTTACACACTCGTTCCACTCGCTTTCACACAATCCGGAGACAAGCCGATGATCTCGCAAGCAACGCATTTCCGCCTGCCCCTCATCACCCTGGCGCTGGCCGCGGCCTTCGCCAGCGCACAGGCCGCCGACCCGATCAAGATCGGCGTGGCAGGGCCGTTCACCGGTGGTTCGTCCTCGATGGGCGTTTCGATGCGCGACGGCGTGCGCCTGGCCACCGACGAGATCAACAAGGCCGGCGGCGTGCTGGGCCGGCAGATCGAACTGGTCGAGCGTGACGACGAAGCCAAGAACGAGCGCGGCGTGCAGATCGCCCAGGAGCTGATCAACAAGGAGAAGGTCGCCGCCACTGTCGGCTACATCAACACTGGCGTGGCGCTGGCCTCGCAGCGCTTCTACCAGGAAGCCAAGATTCCGGTGATGAACAACGTGGCCACCGGCTCGGCCATCACCCACCAGTTCGACAACCAGCCCGAGAACTACATCTTCCGCAACGCCGCGCACGACAGCATCCAGGCGCCGATGATCGTCGAAGAGGCGGTCACCCGCCGCGGCTACAAGAAGCTCGCGATCCTGGCCGATTCGACCAACTACGGCCAGCTCGGCCGGCAGGACCTGGTGAAGGCGCTGGAGCTCAAAGGCATCAAGCCGGTCGCCGAAGAGAAGTTCAACATCAAGGACGTCGACATGACGCCGCAGCTGTTGAAGGCCAAGGAAGCCGGCGCCGAAGCGGTGCTGACCTACGGCATCGGCCCCGAGCTGGCGCAGATCGCCAACGGCATGACCAAGCTGGGCTGGAAGGTGCCCATCATCGGCAGCTGGACGCTGTCGATGGCCAACTACATCGACAACGCCGGCCCCGGCGGCGAGGGCGCGCGCATGCCGCAAACCTTCATCCAGGAGCCGACGACGCCCAAGCGCCAGTCCTTCATCGTCTCCTACCTGAAGACCTTCAACCCGAAGAACAGCCGCATCGATTCGCCGGTCTCGGCCGCGCAGGGCTACGACTCGATCTACCTGCTGGCTGCCGCCATCAAGCAGGCCGGCAGCACCGAAGGCCCGAAGGTCAAGGCAGCCCTGGAAGACCTGAAGGCGCCGGTGGACGGCGTGGTCACGACCTACAACAAGCCCTTCACCAAGACCGACCACGAGGCCATCACCGTGAACATCCCGGTGTTCGGCGAGGTCAAGGGCCAGCGCGTGGTCTACGCCTATGAAGCCGATTTCAAGAAGGCCTCGGAAGTGCGCGTGAAGGACGTCAACGCCAAGGGTGCGCTGACGGCCGTCAAGAAGTAAGCCGACCGCAGCCACCCACACCGTTCGCCCCGCGCTTCGCATCCGTTCGCCCTGAGCCTGTCGAAGGGCCGCGCGGCACGCCCGCAAGGCTTCGACAGGCTCAGCCCGAACGGGGGAGAGGTGCCTTGTTTTCCGTTCACCCTGAGCTTGTCGAAGGGCCAGGGCTTTGACCAAGCTCAGCCCGAACGGTGGTGGCCGAGATGACTGGCGAGGCCGCTGCGCCCCGCCCGTTCGCCCTGAGCCTGTCGAAGGGTCCATCCCTCATTGAAGAGGAAGTCCATGCAGATCCTCACCCAACTCGTGTTCAGCGGCATTGCGCTGGGCATGATCTACGCGGTCATCGCGTTCGGCTACCAGCTGACCTTCGCGACCTCGGACACGCTGAACTTCGGCCAGGGCGACGCGCTGATGCTGGGCGCGCTGGTCGGGCTCACGCTGGTCGGCCTGGGCGTGAACTACTGGCTGATGATTCCCATCGTCTGCCTGTTCGGCGCGGCGCAGGGCGCGGTGGTCGAGCGCATCGGCGTGCGGCCTGCCATCAAGATCAAGTCCGAGTTCGGCTGGATCATGTCCACCATCGCGCTGGGCATCATCTTCAAGAACGTGGCCGAGAACATCTGGGGCCGTGACGACCTGAAGTTCCCGTCGCCGCTGCCCGAGTCGCCGATGAAATTCCTCGGCGCCAACGTGCTGCCGATGGAGCTGCTGGTCGTCTTCGGCGCACTGGCGATGATGCTGGCGGTCGAGTTCTTCAACCGCAAGACCATCTACGGCAAGGCCGTGGTCGCCACCTTCAATGACCGGGACGCGGCCAAGCTGATGGGCATCAACACCAGCCTGGTCATCACCTTCTCGTACGCGCTCTCGTCGCTGACCGCCGCGTTTGCCGGCGTGCTGATCGCCCCGCTCACCCTCACCGGCGCCACCATGGGCGCGGTGCTGGGCCTGAAGGCCTTTGCGGTCGCCATCATCGGCGGGCTGACCAGCGGCATGGGCATCGTCGTTGGCGGGCTGATCCTCGGCATTGCCGAGACGACCACCGGCTTCTACCTCTCCACCGGCTACAAGGACGTGCCGGGCCTGGTGCTGCTGCTGATCGTGCTGGCACTCAAGCCAGCCGGCCTGTTCGGCAAGACGGCGATCAAGAAAGTCTGACGCAATGAAGGCACCTCAAATCGCGGCCATCGCCGTGGGCATCGCCCTGCTGGCGGCCTTCCCGGCCATGGTCGGCAACCCGTATTACGTGCACCTGGTCGAGACCATCCTGATCTACGCCATCGTGCTGTTCGGCCTGGACATCGTTGTCGGCTACACCGGGCAAGTCTCGCTGGGCCACGCCGGCCTGTTCGGCATTGGCGCGTACACCGCAGGCGTGCTGGTGATGAAGCTGGGCGCGCCGCTGTGGGTCACGCTGCCGGCGGCCATTGCGGTGGCGTCCGTGTTCGGCGCGCTGCTGGCCTTGCCGGCGCTGCGCGTCACCGGGCCGTACCTGGCCATGGTCACGCTGGCCTTTGGCACCATCATCCAGATCCTCATCAACGAGATGAGCTTCCTGACCGAAGGGCCCATGGGCATCACGCTGACCAAGCCCAGCGTCTTCGGCCACACCATGGACGAGACCGAGTACTACTGGCTGGTGGGCGTGCTGTTGCTGGCCTCGCTGCTGGTGGTGCACCGCATCCTGCGCTCACACCTGGGCCGAGCCTTCGAGGCGCTGCGCGGCAGCCCGGTGGCTTCGGACTGCATGGGCGTCTCGGTCTACCGCTACAAGGTCTATGCCTTCGTGATCAGCGCCGGCCTCGCCGGCCTGGCGGGCGCGCTGTACGCCTACTCCGAGCAGTACATCTCGCCCAACACCTACAACTTCGAGCTGACGGTGATGTTCCTGCTCGCCGTCATCATGGGTGGGCGCAAGAGCCGCATCGGTTCTCTGCTGGGCGCCGCCATCATCGTGCTGCTGCCCAAGCTGCTGGACGACCTGGCGATGTTCCGCACCGCCTCGGTGGCGCTGGCGGTGATCGTCGCCATCGCCGCGGGCGTGGCCGTGCAGCGCGGCAAGATCAAGCCCAAGAGCGCCGCCATTCCTGTGATCGGCACCATCGCGCTGGCCGCCGTGTCGTTCAAGCTGCAAAGCATGACGGACTGGCGGCTGTCCATCTTCGGGCTGATCACGCTGTTCGTCGTGTACTACCTGCAGGACGGCATCGTCGGCTTTGTGCGCGGCGCGCTGGGCCTGCGCAGCCATGCCTCGCACGAGGCGGCCGAGGTCGCAGCCCTTGCGCCCGGCCAACAGGCGCTGACCCAGGCCGGTGGTGCCACCGGCGAGCAACTGCTGGCCGCGAGCGGCGTGCTGATGCAGTTCGGCGGCCTGAAGGCGCTGAACAACGTGGACCTGAACGTCAGGCGCGGCAGCATCCACGGCCTGATCGGCCCGAACGGCTCGGGCAAGAGCACGATGATGAACGTGCTCACCGGCATCTACACGCCCACCGCCGGCAGCGTGGCGTTCGCCGGCCATTCGCTGGCCGGCCTCAGCCCGGCGCAGATCGCCCAGCGCGGCGTGGCCCGCACCTTCCAGAACGTGCAGCTGTTCGGCGAAATGAGCGCACTGCACAACGTGATGGTCGGCCTGCACCACAGCTTCCGTTCCAACCTGATCGACGTGGCGCTGCACCTGCCACGCTACCTGCGCGAGCACCGCGCCGCCCGGCTGCGTGCGCTGGCGCTGCTGCGTTTCGTGGGCCTGGGCGAGCTGGCCGGCGAGGAGGCGCGCAACCTGCCTTACGGCCAGCAGCGCCTGCTGGAGATTGCCCGCGCGCTGGCCTTGGACCCTCAGCTGCTGCTGCTGGACGAACCCGCCGCGGGCCTCACCGCGCCCGACATCGTCGCGCTGCGCGCCATCATCCAGAAGATCCGCGAACACGGCGTCACGGTGATCCTGATCGAGCACCACATGGACGTGGTGATGAGCCTGTGCGACACCGTCTCGGTGCTGGACTTCGGGCAGAAGATCGCCGAGGGCGGACCGGCCGAAGTGCAAGCCAACGAAAAAGTCATCGAGGCCTACCTCGGTGGCCAAGCGAGCTGATGGTGCCCCTCGTCCGACGAGTACGTCGGCCGATCCCCCAAGGGGATGCGGGCCGGCTTGGGGCGGCCCGGCGCTCGGCCCGCCCACATGCAAGGAACTGAAATGTTGACGATCCACAACCTCAGCGCCGGCTACGGAAAAGTCCAGGTCCTGCACGGCATTTCCATCGACGTGCCCAAAGGCCAGGTCGTCACGCTGATCGGCTCCAACGGCGCCGGCAAGACCACCACCATGCGCGCCGTGAGCGGCATGATCGCGCCCACCGGCGGCGAGATCCACCTGAACGGCAAGCGCATCGACGGCCTGGAGCCGTACCACATCGCCCGCCTCGGCCTGGCCCACTCGCCCGAAGGCCGGCGCGTGTTCGCCACCATGAGCGTGGCCGACAACCTGCTGCTCGGCGCCTTCCCGCGCCTCACTGGCAGCCGCCCCAAGGGCGACGTGGCGGCAGACCTGGAAAAAGCCATGGCGCTGTTCCCGCGCCTGCAGGAGCGCCGCACCCAGCTCGCCGGCACGCTTTCCGGCGGCGAGCAGCAGATGCTGGCCATGGCCCGCGCGGTGATGCTGAACCCCGAAGTCGTGCTGCTGGACGAACCGTCCATGGGCCTGGCCCCCATCCTGGTCGACGAGGTCTTCCGCATCATCGAGCGCCTGAAAGCCGCCGGCACCACCATGCTGCTGGTCGAGCAGTTCGCCGCCGCAGCACTGGCCGTGGCCGACTACGGCTACGTGCTGGAGAACGGCCGCATCGCGGTGCACGGCAGGGCCGAGAAATTGCGCAACGACCCTGCGGTCAAGGCGGCCTACCTGGGCGGCGGGCACTGAGCGCCGAGCAGCTCCGGGTAGCCCTCAAGAGGCCCAGGCGCGCGGGCGTCGTCGCCTCTTTGCGCTGGGCGGCTTGTGACGCTGCCACGGGCGCTCCTATAGTCGGCGATCCCAACAAGCACCTCGTGCACAAGGAGCCGCCTCATGACCCGTTCAAGCTCGTCGCTCGCCCGCCTGATCTCGCCACTGGCCCTCGCCGCAGCCGCCCTCGCCTCAGGCTGCGCCGCGCCGCCCGCGCATGAGCACGGTGCTGGCGGGATGGGGGGAATGGGCGGCAGGGAAGGCATGGGCCACATGGGCTCGATGGCCGTGGCCACGCTCACACCGATCGCCGGCAGCAACGTGCGCGGCATCGTGATGTTCCATGAGAAGGATGGCCACCTGATGGTGCACGCCAAGCTCAGCGGCCTGGCTCCCGGCCTGCACGGCTTCCACCTGCACGACAAGGGCGACTGCGCCAGCCCCGACGGCATGAGCGCCGGCGGCCACTTCAACCCCACCGGCCAACCCCATGGCCCGCAGGCCGCCGCCCACCACGTCGGCGACATCCCCGCCCTGACCGCAGACGCCAGCGGCAACGCCGACGAACACTTCATGCTCGACGGCCCAACCGTCGCCGCCGGCCCCACCAGCGTCATCGGCCACTCGGTGATCGTGCACGCGAACCCTGACGACTACGCGACGCAGCCGACTGGCAATTCAGGTGGGCGCGTGGCTTGTGGCGTCATCGCCGGGCACTGAGCCGAAGCGCTGACTATCAGCGGCCTTGCCTCACGCGAGGCCGCGCGGCAGCGGCGAATCGATCCGCCAAACCCGAAACCGCAACTGCCGCGACGGCGAATCCAGCAACCAAGACCAGGATGCTTAATTCCAAATTCGGGAGCAAACAAGGGTAGGTCAGCGCACAAATAAATGGGGTCGGAGTCAATTTATCTTTCTCAACCATTGAGCAGCATTCGCCTGACATGCAGATAAATTGACTCCGACCCCATTTATTTGAACCACGGTGGCGGCGGCTATTCCTTCGGATACTGCGAAAGTTCCAGTGCCAAGCCAAGCGCGCCCGCTTCGCGCACCAGTACAGCGGGCAGCGCAGCGAAACGAACTTCAGAGCCCGCACCTTCAACCGCGAAGTCGAGGACGCCGCTGGCCGTCGACGCCGCCATGAGCGCAGCGATCTCGTGCCTTCGTAAACTGAGGAAGGCAACAGCGTCTCTCACTTGCCCTGGCAGATTGTCGAAGTCGCATTCACTGACCTGAAAATGTGCCGTCCCACCCTGGAGCCGATAAGGCTTCAAAGAAATCCCACCCAAGATCAGGTCCAATTTATCAGAGGCAATTCGAAGGACGCAGCTCATGGGCTTGACGAATTCTTTCAGGCCAACCTTCGATCATTGATTCACCTCGGTAAACCACCTTAGGCACTGATTCAGTCATGCGGCTCCTCCGTGAGGGTCGCGGGTCAAAGGCGCGAGGTCCGGCTCGTCACGTTAACCGAAAGCGGAACGGGAAATGGGACACCTGACTCTCGACTCGCACGTGGCCTCGACTTCCACGAGCCTCAGTTAAATAGCGGAATAAAGAATTGAGACAGAACCAGCACCATAAGAGCATAGGGGATTGCTTTTGCCGATGTACTCACTGCCTGACCGCGCGCTCCCTTGGTGACCGTGAAGATCGAGCGGGCCGCAAAGGCAAGGACCCATAGAGAGCCGACAACGAGCACCAGAGACATCTCGCCAGGAGTTCCGTCTCCGTGAATCGCAAATACCGAACTCGCCGCAACAATGGCTAAGTTGATGATTGTGACCGCGATGACTGCGACGATGGCGAAAGTGGCCGACATGACACCTGAGGAATGAAAGGGTTGTGCTTAGCTGGACGTCACTCGCCTCGCTCACGGAATGCTGCACATGGACTGAAGCTTGTCGACGTGTTGCTTGAGCAGTGCACCTTGGAGGAATACATCGGCGACGGCGAGATACCTTCCGCCCTCCATGACCCATGTGGCGAATGTCCCCGATTCGGCGCTTGAGTGCCCGTAGACCTCGAGCACAGGCCAACCATTGGTGAATGGTTCGTGAAAATAGAGCATCCCGCCAAACTGCTCACCCAGATTGCGGCCCGTCTTCCCATCGAAAACCGAGAAGAAGCACCCTCCGCTGCCGCACGCTTCATCGCTACTCCTGACGATGAGTTCGTTTGCCCCATCCCGGTTGATATCGACGCTCAACGAAGCGGCCTTGATCAACGGCCCGTGGTCAAGGTCACTGAGCTTGTTCGCGATGCTCGTGAGATCGGTCGGCTGGCCGGAATTGCGATCAAGGCAAACAGCGCTCGCCGCGGCCATGTTTGAGATGCCGGCCAGAACCGTGAGGAAAAATGTCTGTCGCAAAAACGCAGACATCCAATCCACCCATCGCGGCGTTCCTCGCGAAAATAGGCTGAATACCATCAGGCACATCCGAGTATCAGGCAGCAGCCTTGGCACCAGTCCTTGATCCATTTCAATCCCCCCTGTCGAATTGCGTTGAGACTCGACATCACAGCGCCGTCAAAAGCGGCGCTTGTTGGGGATTCTGCGGGCGCGGCATCGTCTTGCCAAGCGCGGAGCTGCTTCGGCCGGGCCGCACGGTGCCGGTGGGCGCCGCGAAGGATCTGGCGGCCGCGGATCCGGCTACTCAGTCCGGCCGCGCAGCCAGGGCGCCAATCAATAGCCGACCGACAGACTCACCCACAGCCTGGGACTGCGCTTGGGCGTGATGACCGCGGTTTCGTGGTCCGTGGTCCAGGCGGCTGACAGGTCCAGTGCCCAGCCACTGCCTTGCAGACCGCCGCCCACACCGGCACCGGCCAGCCGGCGGCGGTTGCTGCCGGTGGCCCACGGCTGGTGATTGACCTGCACCACGCCCGCATCCGCAAACGCCTGCAGTTGCCATTCCGGCGCCGGCTGCCAGCGCAGTGCCACATTGCCGACCCAGCCGTCGTCGCCGCTGGCTTCGCCTTCAGGATAGGCGCGCACGCCGTTGGCGCCGCCGAGGCTGATCTTTTCGGCGGAGGGCAGGTTGTGGTCGGCGCGTTGGCCGCGCCAGGCCATCGCCAGCGTCCATTCGGGCAGCAGCTGCTGCTGTCGCTGCAGGCTGGCGGTGAACTTGCCAAAGCCTTTGCCGGTGTTGGCGCTGAGCTGGTCGATGAAATCGCTCACTGCGTCCATGTGGGCCTGGCCGGTCTGCAGGCCGAGGCTCAGGTCGCTCATCGCCGGCAGCGCCAGCCAGCCGTCCTGCCACTGGCCTTGCAGGCTGAGGCTGGCAAGGTTGATGCGGTGCGTGCTGCGGGTCTCGGTGCTGGCCACCATGTCGACCAGGCGCTTGTCGTCGTACTGCAGCTGCAGGCTCCAGTTTTCGGTCTGGCTGCGCACAAGCGGGTGGCGCGCGTAGAAGCTCAGCGTGCTGGCCAGGCCGTAGGCGCCGAGGGCGGCGAACTGCTTGCCGAGCCGGTAATCCATGTGCGAGGCAGACAGGCCCACGCGCGTGCCCAGCGGACCCACGGGCAGCTGGTAGGACGCGGCGGCGTAGCGCTGGGCCAGCTGGCTGCGCAGCAGGTGCAGGCTGAGCTGGTCGCCCAGGCGCAGCGGGTTGTTGAACGACAGGTTCAGGCTCAGGCGCTGGTCGCCGGTGCTGTCGCTGCCGTGGTTGTCGAGCGCGGCATCGGCCTCGAAGGCCTGGCCTTCGTCCACTTCCACCAGCAGGTCCGAAGCGCCTGGCGTGTCGCCCGGCCGCAGCGTGGACAGCACGCGCGCGCCCGGCAGGCTGCGCAGTGACAGCAGCACCGGCGCGAGGTCCTGCTCGCGCAGCGCGGCCTGCGGCTGCAGCAGGTCCAGCGGGGCCAGCGCGTCGCCCTGCAGCTCGGCGCGGTTGCGCAGCTCGACCTTGCCCAGCCGGCCTTCGGCCACCGCAATCTCCACTCGCCCGCCCTGCACCTCCTGCGCCGGCAGGTAGGCCCGCGCGACCAGGTAGCCGGCCTCGCGGTAGGCGCGGGTGAGCCGGCCGGCCAGCTGGTTCAGCTCGGCCAGGTTCAGCTCGCGGCCGATGGCGTCGGCCAGCAAGGCCTGCAGCCCGGCCTCGGGCAGGCTCTGCACGCCGCGCAGCACAAAGCCGCTGACCCGCACGCGCGCGCCGCCCTCAGGCACAGCGCCAGGCGCCGGTGCGTCCACGTTCAGCGGCGGCGATGCACTCGGCGCCGGGCGCGGCGGCGGGTTGTTTCGCAGTTCCTGCAGCAGCTGGCCGGCATCAGGTGCGGCCAGCGCGGCGCTGGTGGCCAGGCTCAGCGCACACAGCGTCAGGCGGTTCGGGGACAAGCTTCTCACGGCAACAACAACCCGGGATGAATCGGAACTCAGCGCGCTGCAGCGTCGGCTTCCAGCACCGTCAGGCCCAGGCCCTTCAGCAAAGCGATCAGCTTCAGTTGCTGGGCGCGGGTCACGGTGGCCGGCTTGAACACGTCTGCCAAGCCGAGCTGCTGGGTCTTGGTCAGCTGGTAGTTCTGCGCGTCTGCACCGCTGATGACGAAGGTCTCGACGACAGGCTTGTAGTGGCCCCACAAGGCGGTGACGAACTGGCCGGTCTGGCTGAGCGCCACGTCGTCGCCCGCGACAAGCCCGGTCAACGTGCCACCGGTGACCGTGGCGGTCTTCGTGCCGTCGAACACCTTGTCCTGCGCCTGGGCGCCGGTCACGGTCAGCAGGGCTTGGGCGATGTTGGCGCTGCTGCTGTCGTTGGCGACGACGTAGTTGCCCGCGTCGCCGCCGCCCAGGCTGTTTGTCACCGTCACGACCTTGCCGAGACCAGCGTTCTTGTCGGCGAACCTGCCACTCTGGCTGAGCGTGACGCTGTCGCCCGCGATCACGCCGGCCAGCGTGCCGCCGCTGACCTGCGCCAGCGTCGTGCCGTCGTAGGTCTTGTTGGCGACCGCGCTGCCGGAGACGGTGAGCAGCGCCTGCGCGATGTCGGCCCGGGCAATGGCCGAGGGGTTCATCAGCACGTAGTTGCCGGCGTCGCCGCCGCTGATGGCGAAGGTCTCGGTGACGGTCTTGCCGGTGCCGGCGGTCTTGTCGCTGAAGCTGCCGCTCTGGCTGAGTGCCACGCTGTCGCCATCGACCAAGCCGTGCAGATAGCCACCACTGACGCTGGCCGTGCTTGTGCCGTCGTAGGTCTTGCCGGCGACATGGGCGCCGAACACGACGAGGGCGGCCTGGCTGATCGCCAGGTTGGCGCTGTAGGCGATGTCGTAGCCCTGCTGCGTCGAATAGAGGCCGCTCACCCGCAGCGAACCATTGCCGGCGCTGTAGCTGCCGGCGTTGTCGCTGCTGCTGGCGTAGCTCAGCACGCCGCTGCCCAGCAGCGGGGCGCCGGGCTGGGACAGCGTGTAGCTGCTGGTGCTGCCCGCGGCGGCCAGGCCGTCGTAGACCTTGCCGTTTGCCGTGAAGGACACGCTGACCGGCGTGAGGAAGCTGCGCAGCAGCGGCATCGTGCTGCCTTCGTACAAGCGCCAGGCGGTGCCGCTGCCGCCCACGTCGTCCAGCGACCAGCCGGCCGCCGTGTAGGTGGCGGTGGACCTGGCCTCGGCATCGCTGAGGCCACGCGTCAGGCTGTCCACACTGGCCTGGTTGCTGCCGATGCCGGTGCCCGTGTTGGCCGTGAGCCAGAACGAGCGGGTCACCTGGCCTGCGCCGGAGTTGAGACCGACCAGGCCACCCAGCTGGGTGTAACCCAAGACGCTGCCGGTGGCGTAGGCGCTGGCGATGCTGCCGCTGTTCGCACCCGCCAGGCCGCCAACGACGTACGCGCCCGAGACCGCACCACTGGCGTACACATTGCTCAGCACGCCGCTGTTGCTGCCCGCCAGCCCGCCGGTGCCGGTGCCGTAGGCCATGACGGCACCGGTGGCATAGGCGCCGTCAATGCTGCCGCTGTTGACGCCCGCCAGCCCGCCAGTCCCGTTGCCATAGCCATAGCCGTACACGGCACCGGTCGCGTAGACGCTGCCGATGCTGCCGCCGCTGCTGCCCACCAGCCCGCCAGCGCTGCTGCCGTAGCTGACAACCACACCGGTGGCGTAGGCGCCGTCGACGCTGCCACTGTTGCTGCCCGCCAGGCCGCCAGTGTCGTTGCCATAGCCGGTGACGGCACCCGTCGCGTAGACGCCGCCCAGGCTGCCGTTGTTGTGCCCCACCAGCCCACCGACCTCGGTGCTGCCGTAAACAAGGCCGCTGGCGTGCGAGCCTGTGATGCTGCCGTCGTTGATGCCGACCAGGCCACCCACCTGGTTGCCGTCGTAGACAGAGGCGGTCGCCTGCGAGTTGCCGATGCTGCC
Source organism: Ideonella azotifigens (assembly GCF_021043325.1). Taxonomy (NCBI): domain Bacteria; kingdom Pseudomonadati; phylum Pseudomonadota; class Betaproteobacteria; order Burkholderiales; family Sphaerotilaceae; genus Ideonella; species Ideonella azotifigens. The sequence goes on along the minus strand of NZ_JAJNKD010000001.1, from coordinate 114,365 downwards.
GGCATTGCGCCCGACCAGCCCACCCACCGCGCCGCCGGCACTCCAGTCGCCGCTCACAGCGCCGCTGGCGCTGACATTGCTCAGCGCGGCGTCGCTCCAGCCGACCAACCCGCCCACGTTGGCCTCGCCGTCGACCGAGGCCGTGGACGAGACGTTGCTGAGGTTCAGGGGCAGCTTCACGGTGGTGGATTGGCCGTTGGCATCGGTGCCCGCCACGCTGGGCCGGCTCAGCGTGCCCACGAGCCCGCCCACGTCGGAGGTGCCGCTCACGCTGCCGCCGCTGCTCACGCCGCTCAGCGTGCCGCTGTCCCAGCCCACCAGGCCGCCGACCGAGCTGCCGCCGCTGACCGTGCCCGCGGCGCTGCTGGCTTGCACCAGGCCGCCCAACTCGTTGTCGCCCACCAGGCCGCCGGCCTTGTCGCCACCGCTCACGGTGGCCAGGCTTTGGCTACCGGCGATGGTGCCCAGGTTCAGGCCGGCCAGCCCGCCCACCGCGCTGCTGCCGGTGACGCTGCCGCTGACCCGCACGTCGCTGACGCTGCCGCCCGCGTTGACCAGGCCGACCAGGCCGCCTACGTGGGTACCACCGGTGGTGTTGCCGCCACTCAGCGCGAGGTGGCTGATGCTGCCGCCGTTGCCCAGCACGCCCACCAGGCCCACGTTGTCCTGGCCGGCTCGGTTGATCACCAGGCCGTCGATGCTGTGCGACTGGCCATCCAGGCTACCGGTGAAGGGCGCGGCGGCAGTGCCCAGCGGCACGAAGCCACTGTCGCCCAGTTGGCCAGCGTTGTCGGCTGGGCTGGCGGCAATGTCGTTGGCCAGGGTGTAGCTGGCACCAAGGTCGTAGCCGATCAGCTGCAGCTGACGCACGGTGTGGATGCCGCGCACGTACTCGGCCACGCGCACCGGGCGCAGGCCGTCCACCATGATCCAGGCCGGCTGGCCGTCGACGTCGTTCGCCACCCAGAAGCCCGAGCCCGGCGCGCTTTCGTGCCAGTTGCCGAGGTTGGCATAGTCGCCATGCTTGCTGCCGCCCGCGGCGTTGCCAATGTTGCTGCTGTAGCCGCCGGCCGAAGTGCCGACGGCGCTGGCTTGCCCGGTGCTGCTGCCGTCCCACACCAGGTAGCGGATTTCCCCGCCATTGAGGCCCACCAGCCCGCCCACCTGGGACTGGCCCTGCACTGAACCTGCCGCATAGGCATTGCGGATCGCATTCCAGTTGACCCCTGCCAGGCCGCCCACGGCATTGACGCCGCTGACGCTGCCGCTCACCGTGCTGTCGCTGATGCTGCCGGCGTTGTAGCTCGCCAGGCCGCCCACCATGTCGTGCCCCGTCACGCTGCCGCTGACCGCTGCACCGGTGATGCTGCCGAAGTTGAAGCCGACCAGGCCGCCCACGTTGGAGCCCTGCGGTGCCCACACGTCCACGCTGCTGCTGACGTTGCGGACGCTGCCCCAGTTGTGGCCCACCAACGCGCCGATGTAGGCGTCGAAGCCGTACTCGCCCAGGCTGACGCTGCCGCCTTGCAGTGCCAGGTCCCGGATCTCGCTGCCGCTGCCGGCGGCGGCGATCAGGCCCACGTCCTGGCCGGAAGCCTCGGCGATGGTGAAGCCCTTGATTGCGTGGCCCAGGCCGGCCAGGTTGCCGGTGAACGGGCTGTCGGTGCTGGCGATCAGCGCGCCGCTGTAGACCGTGGCGCTGGCGTCGATGTCCTGCGCCAGCGCGTAGTGCCCGGCCAGCCCCTGGCTGTTGATGGCCTCCAGGTCCGCCAGGCTGTGGACCAGGGTGTAGGCCGTGCCGTTGACGTTCAGCGAGGCATTGGCGCCGCTGAGCGTCACAGGCGCGTGCAGCTTGTAGTCCGCGCCGCTGCGCACGCTGCCGGAGGCGGCGTAATTGCCGGTGTTCAGCACCAGGCCGGCATTCGCGCCAGTGGCGGTGAGCTCGGCCAGCAGGTTGATGTTGTTGTAGGCGTTCAGCGTCAACGTGGTGTTGGCACTCCAGCTCACCGCGGCGTTGACGTTGATGTCCCCGCTGTCGCTGCCCTTGCTGTTGTCGGTCGTCAGCGTGACGTTGTTCGTCGCCAGGTTCGTGGCCAGGGTGCTCGCGCCGATGCCGCTGCTGGTCAACGCACCGCTGCCGGCGCTGATCGTGAAGTCCGTCGGGTCGACAAGCCAGGTGCCGGTCTTGCCGCTTTGCGACAGTGTGCTGATCTGCGCGCCATCTGCCACTTGCACATGCACGCCGCTGGTCTCGATGAAGCCGCCGTCGTGGTTCACGGACGAGGCGTCCAGCGTGCCGCCGGCCTTCACTGTGCCGCCGTTGAAACCGCCCAGCAGGATGATCTTGCCACCGCTGCTGTCGATGCCCTTGGCCTCGATCATGCCTTCGTTGTTGACGACTGTGTCCAGCAGCGCGTTCTTGGCTGTGGCGCTGAGCAGCACGCTGCCGTTGTCTGCGCGAATCAAGCCCTTGTTCTCGGCCAGCGCATTGAGCGTGCCTTCGTCGACCGTGACGCTGAGCAGCTGGCTGCCGCTGAAGTCCAGCGTGACCTTGTCGCCGGCTGCGAGGGCTGCGGTGCCGTTGGGCGTGGTGATGCTGCCGCTGTTGCTGACCTGCTTGCCGATCAGCGCCACGTAGCCGCCGGTCAGGCTGCCCTGGTTGACGACGCTGCCCTGGCTGCCGTTGCCGCTGAAGCTGGTCTTGCCGGTCGCAAAGTCGCTGTCGCTCAGGCTGAGCGTGGACGCTACCAGGCCGCCCACGTTGACGCTCGCGCCGTTGCCGAACAACACGCCGTTCGGGTTCAGGATCCACACCTGGCCGTTGGCCGTGAGGCTGCCGTTGATGCTCGAAGCATCGGTGCCCAGCACGCGGTTCAGCGCGATGGACGAAGCCCCGGGCTGCACGAACTTGACGCTCTCGCCCTTGCCCACGTTGAAGGTCGCCCAGTTGATCGCCAGGTTCTGGCTGCCCTGGTTGATGGTGGTCGTGCTGCCGCTTTGCGTGATCGTGCCACTGCCCGTGCTCACCGCACCGCCCGTCGGCCCGGCCAGCACGGCACCGCTCAGTGCCGCCGCTGCAAGCAGCACCGCGCCGCTGCGCTTGCCACGCGCCTTGGCAGTCTCCGGCACGGCGACAAAACGTTGGAACAGGTCGCTCCAGACAAGGCGGTAGGCGTGGTTCATGGCAGGGAAGGATGAGGAAGAAGGGGCTGACGGAATGTTAGGAAGCGGCCCCGCCGCTGTCCGTAGAACAAATGCGCTACAGCCGGCCGCCCACGCCCGTGCAGCGTGGGCGGCCGGCATCGCAGCGGCCGGCGGAAGCGAGCTCAGCGCGCCGCAGCGTCGGCCTCCAGCACCGTCAGGCCCAGGCCCCTCAGCAGCGCGGCCAGCTTCAGTTGCTGGGCCACGGTCACGGCCGCGGGCTTGAACACGTCCGCCTGGCCCAGTTGCTGGGTCTTGGTGAGCTGGTAGTTCTGCGCATCCGCGCCGCTGATGGCGAAGGTTTCGACCACCGGCTTGTAGTGGCCCCACAAGGCGGTGACGAACTGGCCGGTCTGGCTGAGCGCCACGTCGTCGCCCGCGACCAGGCCGGTCAGCGTGCCGCCGGTGACGGTGGCGGTCTTGGTGCCGTCGAACACCTTGTCCTGCGCCTTGGCGCCGGTCACGGTCAGCTGGGCTTGCGCGATGTTGGCCGTGGTGCTGTCGTTGGCGACGACGTAGTTGCCCGCATCGCTGCCGCCCAGGTCGTTGGTCACGACCACCACCTTGCCGCTGCCGGCGTTCTTGTCAACGAATGCGCCGCTCTGGCTCAGCGTGACGCTGTCGCCGGCGAGCACGCCCATCAGTTGGCCGCCACCGACCACTGCGGCGGTCTTGCCGTCATAGGTCTTGTTGGCCGCCACGGTGCCGGCCACCAGCAAGGTGGCGGCGGCGATGTCGGCCGTGGTGGTGCCGGTGGCATTGGCCAGCACGTAGTTGCCGGCATCGACACCGCCAATGGCGAACTGTTCGTTGACCGTCTTGCCCGTGCCGGCATGCTTGTCGACAAAGCTGCCACTCTGGCTGAGGCTGACGCTGTCGCCCGGCAGCAGGCCCAGCAGCGTGCCCTGGCCCAGGCTGACCTGGGTCGTGCCGTCGTAGGTCTTGTTGGCCGCCGTGCCGCCGCTCGCTGTCAAGGTCGCCGCGCTGATGCTGGCAGTGCTCGCACCCAGGCGGTTGAAGGTGTAGTTGCCGGCGTCCGTGCCCAGCAGGGAAAGGCCCACGCTGACGCTCTTGTTCGTGCCAACGTTCTTGTCGTCGAAGTAGCCGACGACATCCGCCGAAACCGCGTCGCCGGCAATCACGCCGCCAAGGCTGCCGGTGACGCTGGCGCGGGACGAGCCGTCGTAGGTCTTGTCAGCCGCCACGAGGTCAACCGACAGCAGCTTGGGCGTGATGTCGGCCGCCATGACGGTTGACGGATTGAGCAGCAGGTAGTTGCCGGCATCGGCGCCACCCAGGCTGCGGCAGACGGCGACCTGCTTGCCGTAGCCCACGTTCTTGTCGCCGAAGCTGCCGCTCTGGTTGACGGTGACCAGGTCCCCGTTGAACAGGCCATCCAGGCGGCCTCCGCTGACACTGGCTGCGGTGCCGCCGTCGTAGACCTTGCTGAGGGCCGTGCCGCCGACGAGGTAGAGGGTGGCGGCCGAGATGTCGGCCTGCGCGGTGCCGGCCTGGGGGCCGAGCACGTAGTTGCCGGCATCGGGTCCGGACAGCGCGCCGGTGATGCTCACGGTCTTGCCGGTGCCCACGTTCTTGTCGCTGAAACTGCCGCTCAGGTGATACCCCAGCTGGTCGCCCGCAACCACGCCCACGAGGCTGCCGCCGCTGAGCTGTGCCACGACTGTGCTGTCGTAGGTCTTGCTGCTCGCCTGCGCACCGCTCACTTGCAGTTGCGCAGGGTCGATGTCGGCGGCGACCTTCGCCACCGGGCCGACCAGCACGTAGTTGCCCGCATCGTCGCCGGCCAGGCTGTTGGTGACCGTGACTGTCTTGCCGCTGCCGGCGTTCTTGTCGCTGAAGCTGCCGCTCTGGCTGAGGGCGACACTGTCGCCGGCCAGCACCCCGCCCAGGCTGCCACCGCTGACACTCGCCAGCGTCGTGCCGTCGTAGGTCTTGCTGGCCGCGGTGCCGCCGCTGACGGTCAAGCTGGCGGCGGTGACCTTGGCGGTGCCTTCGGCAAAGCTCAGGTCGTAGCCAAACTGGCCGGAATAGAGGCCGCTGAGGCCGATGCTGTAGCTGCCAACGTTCTTGCTGCCGGCATCGCCGTAAACCGCCGTGCCGAGGATGAGGCTGCGGTCGGCGCCAGCGTCACTGGTGGCGTAGCCGCCGCCGCTGAAATTCACCGTGCCGTCATAGACCTTGCTGACGCCGTCGGCGCTGACGGTGAGCGCTGGCATGAAGGACCTCAGCAAGGGCGCGGTCTGGCCTTCGTAAATGCGCCACACGGCGTTGCTGCCGCCACTGCTGGCCAGGTCCCAGCCGCTGAAGCAGGACGCCTGCATCATCTGCGCGGAACTCAGCCCGGTGCCGCCACCCAGGCTGGTGGACTGGCCGGTGGTCTCCAGGTTCCAGTAGCCGTTGGTGACGGTGGGGTAGAAGCCGTCGAAGCCGCCGATCAGGCCGCCAGGTTGATAGCTGGCGCTGACATGGCCACTGGCATAGACATCGGTCAGCACGCCGGCCCCCTTGCCCATCAGGCCGCCCACGCGCGAGTCGCCGCTCACGTCGCCAGTGGCATAGGCGTAGACGACCGTGCTGTCGTAGTTGGCCGAGCCGATCAGGCCGCCCACGCCTTCGCCACCGGCGGACTTGACGTTGCCGGTGGCGAAGGCGCTGATGATGAAAGAGGCGTCGTTGTGGCCGACCAGCCCGCCGACCGAACCGGTGAGACCGGTGACGTTGCCAGTGGCATAGACATTGGAAAAGACCGAGGTGTTGTAGGCCACGCCGACCAGGCCGCCAACGTAGAGGTTGCCGCTGACGTCGCCACTGGCATGGGCGTTGTTGAGGGTCACGGCCTCGGTCTGCAAACCGACAAGCCCCCCGACATACGATGCGCCCGTCACGTCACCGCTGGCCCACACCTGGTCCAGGTTGCCCTTGTTGCGCCCGATCAGCCCGCCGGTGTCATTGCCGCCAGTGACCGTGCCGGTGGCGTCCGACCGTGTGATGCGGCCCGTGTTGTAGCCGACCAGCCCACCCGAATCGTCGCCACCGCTGACATCGACGGCGGCATGCACGTTGAGGATCGTCCCGTCACTCAGCCCGGCCAGCGCGCCCGCGCCCGGGCCCGAGGCCTGCACGCTGCCGCCCACCAGGCTGAGGTCGCGCACCACGGCGCCGTTGCGGATCTGGCCGATCAGCCCGGCGAGGCTGCCTGCGCCCGCCACGTTGAACTGATGAATGGTGTGGCCCAGGCCGGCCAGCGTGCCGAAGAACGTCCCGATCACCGCGCCACCGTAGACCGTGTCGCTGGCGTCCAGGTCCTGCGCCAGCGCGAGCAGGCCGTGGTTGTCGGCCGACTGCAGCTCGGCCATGCTGTGGATCAGCGTGTAGGCATTGCCGTTGAGGCTGAGACTGGCGTTGGCGCCGCTGAGCGTGACAGGGGCGTTGACCTTGTAGTCACCGCCATGGTTCAGCGCCAGTCCGGCTGCCTCGCCAGTGGCAGTGATCGCTGCGTTGAGGTTGACGTTGCGGTAGGCGTTCAGCGTCAGCGTCGTGTTGGCGCTCCAGCTGACCGCTGCGTTGACGTTGATGTCGCCGCTGTCCGTGCCGGTGCTGTTGTCGGTCGCCAGCGTGACGTTGTTGCTGGCCAGGCTGTTGGCCAGCGTGCCCGCGCCGATGCCGCTGCTGGTCTGCGCGCCGCTGCCCGCGCTGATCGTGAAGTCCGTCGGGTCCACCAGCCAGGTGCCGGTCTTGCCGCTTTGCGACAGTGTGCTGATCTGCGCACCGTCTGCCACTTGCACATGCGCACCGCTGGTCTCGATGAAGCCGCCGTCATGGTTCACCGAAGAGGCGTCCAGCGTGCCGCCGGCCTTCACGGTGCCGCCGTTGAAACTGCCAAGCAGGATGATCCTGCCGCCGCTGCTGTCGATGCCGCGCGCTTCGATCACACCTTCGTTGTTGACCACGGTGTCCAGCAGCGCGTTCTTCGCGTTGGCGCTCAGCAGCACGCTGCCGTTGTCTGCGCGGATCAAGCCCTTGTTCTCGGCCAAGGCGTTCAGCGTGCCTTCGTCCACCGTGACGCTGAGCAGCTGGCTGCCGCTGAAGTCGAGTGTGACCTTGTCGCCGGCGGCGAGTGCTGCCGTGCCGTTGGGCGTGGTGATGGTGCCGCTGTTGCTGACCTGCTTGCCGATCAGCGCAACATAGCCGCCGGTCAGGCTACCCTGGTTGACGACGCCGCCCTGGTTGCCGTTGCCGCTGAAGCTTGCTTTGCCGGCCGCGAAGTCGCTGTCGCTCATGCTCAGCGTGGATGCAACGAGACCGCCAACGTTGACGCTCGCGCCATTGCCAAACAGCACGCCGTTCGGGTTCAGGATCCACACCTGGCCGTTGGCCGTGAGGCTGCCATTGATGCTCGAAGCATCGGTGCCCAGCACGCGGTTCAGCGCGATGGACGCAGCCCCGGGCTGCACGAACTTGACGCTCTCGCCCTTGCCCACGTTGAAGGTCGCCCAGTTGATCGCCAGGTTCTGGCTGCCCTGGGTGATGGTCGTGGTGCTCCCGCTTTGCGTGATCGTGCCGCTGCCGGTGCTCACCGCACCGCCGGTGGGCCCAGCGAAGGCACCGCCACTCAAGGCAGCCGCCGCAAGCAGCACCGCGCCGCTGCGCTTGCCCCTCGCCTTGGCTGTCTCCGGCACGGCGACAAAACGTTGGAACAGTTCGCTCCAGACAAGGCGATAGGCGTGGTTCATGGCGGGAGAATTGGAGGGAAAGAGGGTTGGCGGGATGCTAGGGAGCGGGCCCTAGCCTGTCCGTAGAACAAATGCGCTACAGCCGCGTCGCCAGCGGCCGCTCACACTGGCCGCTGGCAAACCTGCGACACACTCGGCGGCCGCGCACACCAGCGCTCAAGCGGCGCCGCGCCAAGCCGCTTGGGGTGCCGCGTGATTTTCTTCAGCGGCGGCCGGCGACTTGACCGGGTGTCTCAGTTGCCAAAATGAATCCCCAGGATTGGGGGTACACCGCCTTGCCCTCCTCTTCATGGCCAGCAGTTCTTCCATGACCAGCGATTACTCGCCCACCGTGCGCCAGCTCCTGGCCTCTCCAGCGCAGCGCTACGCGCACCCTGGTGCCACCGCTTCCCCGGCCGAGGCATCCGCGGTGCTGCGGCACCACTTCAGCGTGGCTGCCGAGGCGCGCACCTTGCAGGCCCCGGCCTGGCGCGACTACGTGGGTCGCTCGCTGGACGTGCCGCTCTCACGCTCGCAGGTGGCTGCAGGTTTCCACGGCGAGATCGCCACCCATGTGCTGAGCGACATGGTGTTCATGGACATCCGCAGCGACGCGGTGACCCAGTTGCGCAGCGCCGCGCGCATTGGCACCGACACGCTGGACGACTACGTCTTCCACGTCGCCGTAGAAGGGCTGATCGAATCGGTGGCCCAGGGGCACCGGCCGCGCCGGTCCACGCAGTTCATGCCCGGCGTGCTGGCGCTGGACATGCGCCAGCCCTGGCGCATGCACCGCCCGACGCAGGCTCGCGTGCTGGCCTTCATGCTGCCGCGCGCCAAGGTGGAGGCCGTGATCCCCGATGCCCCGGCGATCCACGGCCAGGTCGTGACCTACACCTCGTCACTGGCCCGCCTGCTGCTGGCGCAGTTGCAGACGCTGGCCACCACCCTGCCGCGCCTGCCACCAGCCGAAGCCGAGCGCGCCATCCGCAGCGGTGCCGAGCTGATGCTGGCCGCATTCGGCCGCCAGGCCCGCTTGCACGGCCATGCGCGCAATGCCGTGCGCATGGCGCTGCTGGACCGGTTGCAGCACCATGTGCAGGAGAACCTGCACCAGGACACGCTGTCGCCCGACGGCATCCGCCTGCAGTTCCGGCTGCCACGCGCCACGCTGTACCGCCTGTTCGAGCCCGAGGGCGGGCTGGCCGCGTACATCCGCAACTGCCGGCTGCGCGAGGCCGCCGAAGAGCTGCTGAGCGCACCGAACAAGCCCATCATCGACATCGCCTACGGCCTGTCCTTCAACAGCGCCTCCGACTTCACCCGCGCCTTCCGCCGGGCCTACGGCATGGCGCCGCAGGACTTCAGGGCGATGGGGCTGCCAGCGGCCAAAGCGCGCTGAACAAGGCCTGCGCGACGCGCAGGCCTCGGGCCTCGTCAGCCCTGCGGCCAGACCAGGTCGACCTGGTAAGGGTAGTGGTCCGAAGCGTCGAGCTGCACGCCGGCCGGGTAGTGGCTGTGCGCCAGTGCGCGCTTCGCGTAGCCCTCGCCGCTTTCGTGCACATGCGCGTAGAACAGCAGCAAGTCATCGCCGAATGCCGCGGGGCAGACCGTGTCCATCGTCGCCAGGCGCGCATCGAAGTCCTGGCCGGACCAGTTCAGGCCGTCAGCAGACGAGCGATGGAACATGCCGGCGCCGCCGGGCTCGCGGTAGAACAGTTCGAAGCGGCCATTGCGGCTGGTGATGCCGGGCGAGCCGGTCGCGGTGGCGCCTCTTTCCAGCTGCGCTGGCTGCCACTTGCCGGTGTGGTTCAGCACCGCGCGCATCAGCCCACGCGGGCTGCCCGAGCCGGCATCCACCGTCACGACACACAGCGTGTCACCCAGCGACGCGGCCGCAATGTCGTGCGGTGTGTCGATGTGCAGCCAGTCCCGCTTGGACCAGCCCCCAGGACCCCACTGGTGCACGCAGACCTGCTCGCCATTCGGATCACGGCAGAAGACGTACAGCCGGCCCTGGTGCACCACCGCGCACACGCCGCCGGAGGAGCGCATTTCACCGCCTTGACTCTCGGCTCGCGACCACTTGCGTCCATCGACGGATTCCATCTTCATCACCTGCCGGTCTTGCTGGAAGAACAGGTGCAGGCAGCCCGCGAACCACACCAGCCCTGGCGCGCCGTCGCTGCTCACGTCCGGCAGCACCTCGTGGCGCCACTGCTTGGTCGCCTGGTCGAAGCGGCTGATCTGCAGGCTGCGGTCATGCGCGGCGCGCGTGGCCACCCACAGCTTGTCGCCGGCCACCGCGGCAGACGGCAGGTGCGCCAGGGTGCCCTTGTGAACCCAGTACCACGCGGGGTTGGAGGTATTCAGCGGGTAGTGCCAGTCGCGCAGCACAGTCGCCTGCAGCGGCCGCAGCGGCGTCTGCGCGCCGTCCTTCAGGTAGACGTAGTCCAGGCAGTCGGAATCGGGCGTGTCGCTTCCCGGGGTGAAGAACTGATCCAGCGTGTTGTGGATGTGGTCGTCGGTGGCCGAGGCCAGCGCCTGGTCCGGGCCGTGCACGCGGGTCCAGCTGTCGGTCGCGCCCTGGGCCGCCATCAAGCTCTCCAGCGTGGCGAACTTGGCCGGGTCGCCAATGCGGTGCACGTTGAAGTCGCCCAGCAAGGCCGCGGGCATGTCGCCCCGGCCGCCCAGGGTCCAGCCGATCAGGTTCTCGATGTTGGTGCAGCGGGCATCCTTGTTGCCCGCGTTGGTCCAGGCGTGGGTCATGCCGATGCGCAGCTTCACACCCCCGTCCAGCTTCATGGTGGCCGACAGCACGCCCTTGGTGGCCCAGGCATCTTCGCTGTCTTCCTCCGAAGTCTCGGGGAACTGGTTGAACTGCCAGTCCTCCAGCGGAAACTTGCTGACCAGCACGATGCCAGACCCCGCCCGGTTCAAGGCCCCGCTGGTGCCCCGGATGCTGTGCGGATAGACGCTCTTCAGGTCGTCACGGATGTTGTCCATGCGGTTGGCGGACCAGACCTCCTGCAGCGCCACCACGTCGGCGCCAGACTGCTTGACCTTCTCCACGATGAAGGCGTGGCGCTCATCGTCGCGAAAGGTGACCGGCAGCTTGCCGGTGAGCTTCGCCCCTGTCACGATGGCGGAGCCCTCCATCAAGTGGGTGTTGAAGCTCAGCAGGCGCAAACGGCGCGAGGCCCACAGCACCGGTTGCTTCGCGTGCTCGTCGGCCTCGCCAACACGCACCGTGAGCAGGCCGGCGTCTTCAACCACCGCCATGAACTTTCCGCCCGGTGCCACGGTGCCGGTGCTCCAGATGAAGTCGGTGTTGCCGTCGGGCTTCTGGCGGTAGACGCAGAGGTTGCCGTCGCCCTGCATCGCGGCGAAGTAGTCGCCCTGCGGCAGCGAGGCGCCCAGTGCAGCCCAGATGCAGCCGCCCCGTGCCTCCGGTCCGGGGCCCTGGTAGAGGCAAAGGTTGCCATCACGCTGCTGCGTGAGAAAACAGCTGCCGTCCGGCGACGTGAGGTGTTCGCCAGCGCGGAGCTTCTGGCCAGTCAACAGGAAGTAGGTCATGGTGTTGTTTCCCTTGCGATCTTGGAGATGTGGGGGCTGCCGCTGCGGGGTTCGCAAGCCTTCAGCCATCACGTTTTGATCGTAGGAAAGCGCCGGCTCGGCGTCCGTAGAACGAATGCGCTACGGCCATCCTCCGGTTTGACGAGGGCGCGTCAGCGCTGCACCAGGCTTCTTAAGCGGTCTTTAAAAGTTCTTAATCGCCGCGGCAGAAGCCGTGGGTTCAAAAGGCTTAACAAGCCACAAGCGCCGCTGAAGGACGGCGCAGGGGTCGCTCCCCGACAGTCCATTCCATGCCGCCGACTGCCCTGGAGCCCCAAAATGAGTAACGCCTACCGCCTCGCCTGGAGCGATGCCACGCAGGGTTTTGTGCCCGCCTTCGACACTGCCCGCAACGACCCCGGCTTCCTGAGAGCGCTGTGCGCGGCGATGCAGGCGGTATCGGACCTGAGCCGCGCGGCGCATGGGCCGCGGGCGGCGTGCAATATCGTCGTGAGCATCGATGACGACGCGCAGGTGACCTGCTCCATCGCGCCGCCCACGCCGACCACACCCGCGGCAGCGAACGATGGTGCGCCAGCCCTGTCAGCCCGCGAGCGCGAGGTGCTGGGCTACCTGGCCAAGGGCTTCACCGCCAACGAGATTGCCAGGTTGATGCAGCTCTCGCCCTTCACGGTGCGCAGCTTCGTGCGGCGCATTTACGAGAAGCTGAACGTCTCGTCGAAGGCGGAAGCCATCCACGAAGCCCACCAGCAGCACCTGCTGGCGGATTGAAGGCAGGCGGAAGGATCAGGCAGGCGGTGGCGCGCCTGCCACCTTGGCGGCCAGCGCTTCGCGCATGCGCTTCAACTTTTCCTTCGGGTCTTCCTTGCTGCCGGCCAGGTCCAGCTTCATCTCCTTGATGAAGCGGCTGGGAATGCCGGCCACGGTTTCGCGGCCTTTCTTGCGGCGGCGCAGCGTCGTGCACAGCAGCGTCTTCTGCGCGCGCGTGATGCCCACGTACATCAGCCGGCGCTCTTCCTGCAGTCGCTCGGGCGTCATGTCCTCGGCGTCGCTCTTGAAGGGCAGGATGCCCTCGTTGATGCCGACCAGGATCACGTGCGGCCACTCCAGGCCCTTCGATGCATGCAGCGTGGTCAGCGTCACCACGTCCTGCTCCTCGCCGCGCTCGGCCAGGCTGAGGATGACGCTGATGGTCTGCGCCACGTCCAGCACGCTTTTCTTCTCGCCTTCGACGGTCATGCCGCCGTCCTGGCTGATCTCGCCGCCGCAGCGCTTGGCCACCCAGTCGATGAAGTCCAGCACATTGGTCCAGCGGGCGGCGGCCACCTTCTCGCTGTCCTCGCTGTCGTAGAGGTGCTGCTCGTAGCCGATCTCCTTGAGCCACTCCAGCAGCATCGGCTTGGCAGCCTCGGCGCCAATCGTCGTGCGGGCCTTGTATTCGAGATCGTTGAGGTAGCGGCCGAACTCGTGCAGCGAGTCGATGGCCTTGCCCGGCAGCGCCACGCCCAGGCTCTCGGCGAACAGTGCCTCGAACATGCTGAGCTTCCACTTGCCGGAGAACTCGCCCAGCTTGCCCAGCGTGGTGTGGCCAATGCCGCGCTTGGGCGTGGTGATGGCGCGCAGGAAGGCCGGGTCGTCGTCCTGGTTCACGAGCAGGCGCAGCCAGCCGCACAGGTCCTTGATCTCGGCCCGGTCGAAAAAGCTCTGGCCGCCGGAGACCTTGTAGGCGATCTGCGCGGCGCGCAGCTTCTGCTCGAAGGGCCGGGCCTGGAAGTTGGTGCGGTAGAGCACCGCGAAGTCCGACAGCTTGATGCGCGGATCCTGCGCCATCAGCGCCTGGATGCGCGCGACCGTGCGCTCGGCCTCGTGGTCTTCGCTGTCGCACTCGGCAATGCGCACCGGCTCGCCTTCGCCCAGGTCGCTCCAGAGCTTCTTCGGGAAGATCTTCGGGTTGCCGCCAATCACCTCGTTGGCCGCCCGCAAAATGGCCGAGGTGGAGCGGTAGTTCTGCTCCAGCGGGATGACCTTCAGGTTCGGGAATTCCTCGGGCAGGCGCTTGAGGTTTTCGATGGTCGCGCCGCGCCAGCCGTAAATGCTCTGGTCGTCGTCGCCCACGGCCGTGAACATGCCGCGGCGGCGTTCGTCCGGGTGGTCCACCAGCGCCTTCAGCAGCTCGTACTGCACGGCGTTGGTGTCCTGGTATTCGTCCACCAGCACGTGGCGGAACTGGTTCTGCCATTTCTCGCGCGCTTCCGGGATCTTCTGGATCAGCTTGAGCGGCATGCTGATCAGGTCGTCGAAGTCCACCGCCTGGTAGGCCACCAGCCGCTCTTCGTAGAGCTTCATCACGCGAGCCGCCAGCTGCTCGTCGCTGTCCTTCGCGGCGGCCATCGCGCCATCGCTGTCCAGGCCCTGGTTCTTCCAAAGGCTGATGGTCCACTGCCATTTGCGGGCGATGGCGTTGTCGGTGCAGGAGCCGGCGTCGCGGATCACGCCCAGCACGTCGTCCGAATCGAGGATGGAGAACTTCTCCTTCAGGCCCAGCCGTGTGCCGTCCTCGCGCAGCATGCGCACGCCCAGGGAGTGGAAGGTGCTGATCCCCAGGTCCTTCGCCGCCCGCGCGCCCACCAGGCTCTTGGCCCGCTCGCGCATTTCCAGCGAGGCCTTGTTGGTGAAGGTGATGGCGGCGATCTGCTTGGCTTGCAGCCCCGCCTGCAGCAGCCGGGCGATCTTCTGCGTGATGACCCGCGTCTTGCCCGAGCCCGCGCCGGCCAGCACCAGGCAAGGCCCGCTCAGGTAGTGCACCGCCTCCATCTGGGCGGCATTCAGCGTGGACGGGGGCGGAGGCGAGGCGGAGGACATGGCGGCAACAGGAGGGGGCCGCGGATCATAGCCAAGCCGCCCCGGCAGCCCACCGCCAAAGCCGCACGAAGCGGCTCAGGTTCGCGGCGAACTTGGCAAAGCCAGGCTCGCTGCGGCGCGTATCAGGCCAGTGACCGGGCCGGCAAGCCACTTGGCAGCGGCTTGGCGCGCACGATGCCCAGCAGCCCCGCCAGCACCGGCACATGCCTGGCCGCAAGGTACACCGCGCCGCTGGCAGCGAAGGTGGCCGCGATCAGCAGCAGGCCTTCGGGCACCGGCGGCAGCGCCAGCGGCTGCAGCCACCAGGCCAGCAGCACGATCACCGTCTGGTGCATCACGTACAGGCAGAAGACCGCGCCGGTGAGGCGCCGGCGCCACGGGCCGTCATGGTCCAGCCAGCGCCGCGCAAAACCGCAGGCCGCGACGATGGCCCACCACTGCGTGGCACCCCACAGCAGGCGCTGGGCTGTCAGCAGCCCGTCCGGCATGGTCTGGTCGTGCCAGGGGCCGAAGAAATAGAGGCACAACAATGCCCAGCCGGCGAAGGCCAGGCCCAGCGCCCGCCAGCGCTGCGCCTGCAGTCCGGCCCACAGCCGGTCACCTGCGCGCGCACCCACGATGCCGAGGCCGAAGGCCCAGAGGTATTGCGCGTGGTTGTACCAATCCCAGGTCAGGTTGTGGGTGGAGGGGAACAGGCCGTACATCAGCCGCGCGGCCATGGTCGGCAAGGCCAGGCCCAGCAGCAGGCCCCACGGCCCCACAGGCAGGCGCGCAGCGGCAGCGTCCAGCAGCTTAGGCGCCCAGCGCACGAGTGCCCAGGCGATCAGGCTGTAGACCCACAGGTAGGGCAGGAACCAGAGGTGGTTCCAGGTCGGCAGGTCAATGCAGTTGGCGCCGCTGCACAGCTTGCCGCCCTGCAGGTAGCGCTGCATGAACGCGCCGTAGTCGCCCACGAAGCCCAGCTGCGTGAGGGCCTGCACATAGGCCTGCGGCGGCACGATGACCAGCATGCCGAACAGCAGCGGCCACAGCAGCCGGCTGCTGCGCTGGCCCACAAAGCCCAGGCCGCTCTCGCGCCGCAGCAGCGCCTGCGTGGCCGCGCCGCCAATGAAGAACAGCAGCGACAACCGCCACGGCGAGGTCAGCATCATCAGCGGCTCGATCGCGCCACCGGCATGCGGGCTCTTCACATGCCAGTCCCAGCTCACGTAGTACATGCCCACGTGGTAAGGCACGAGCAGGGCAAAGGCCAGGATGCGCAGCCAGTCGAGGAAAAAGAGGCGCCCGGCTGCGGTTGGCGCGAGGGGTGTAGCGTTCATGCCGCCAGCATCGCCGGCCGGTGCGCGCCGCTCAAGCGCGCTGGGGCGAAGTGGACGGCGGCTGGGGCGAGTTGGCGGATCTACTTCAAAGCATCGCGGAAGCTGCGCGAAATCCGCAGCGTCTCGCCGGAACGCAAAGTCAGCTGGGCCTCGCCGCGCGGCAGCGGCGCGATGCCCAGCACATGCACCGGATTCACCGCATGCGAGCGATGCACCTGCACAAAGCCTTTGGCGGCCGGGTGGGCGAGGAATTCGGCCAGCGTGCGGCGGTCCAGGTGGCAGGCGGGCGGGGCGTGCAGCTCGATGTAGTTGTCCGCCGCGGCCACCCATTCGACCTCGGCCAGCGGCAGGCGGCGCAGGCCACCGCCGCGCTGCGGCACCAGCCAGTCACCCGTCAGCGGCTGCAGTTGTTGCAGCGCGGTGAGCAATGCACCGCGGCGAGGGGCGGCACCGGCAGCGGCGAGGCGCTGCTGCATGCGGGCGATGGCCTCGGCCAGGCGCTCGCCGGTGTAGGGCTTGAGCAGGTAGTCGACCGCGTTCAGCTCGAAGGCGCGCACGGCGTGCTGGTCGAACGCGGTGCAGAAGGCACAGACCACACCGGGCGGCAGCAGCAGCGCCAGCTCCAGGCCGCTGCGGCCGGGCAGCTGGATGTCGAGCAGCGCCGCATCGGGCGCGTGCGTGATGGCCAGCGCCAGCGCTTCGTCGGCATCTGCCGCCTCGCCGACCAGGGTCACGCCGGGCATGTCCGACAGCAGGCGGCGCAGCTTGGCGCGCGCCGGTGGTTCGTCATCGACGATCAGCAGTTTCATGCGGCGACCGCCCCTTGCGCAGGCAAGACCAAGGTGAGCTGGCCACCACCGCCGGGTGCAGGCGCGAGCGTGACGCTGGCCGCGTCGCCATACAGCGCCTGCAGCCGCGCGCGGGTGTTGGCCAGGCCGATGGCGCCTTCGCGCTCGTCACGCGTGGGCGTCACGCCGCTGTTCTGCACCTGCAGCCAAAGGCGCGGGCCGGCCCGCAGCTCGCCGCGCACCGTCACACGCACCGGGCCGCTTCTTTGCGCCACGTCGTGCTTGATGGCGTTTTCGACAGGCGAGATCAAGAGCAGCGCCGGCACCTGGCAGATGCGCGCAGCCGGCGACACGTCGATCTCCACCACCAGCCGTTCGCCGAAACGCGCCTGCATCAGGGACAGGTAGGGCTGCACCAGCGCCAGCTCCTCGTCCAGCGCATGCCGGCCCGCCTGCTCGGCCGCCAGCGCCTGGCGCAGCAGCGTGGCCAGGTCGCAGAGGATGCGGTCGGCGCGCGGCACGTCTTCGTACATGACAGAGGAAATGAGGTTCAGCGTGTTGAACAGGAAGTGCGGCTGGATCTGCTCGGCCAGCCGCGCCAGCCGGGCCTCGGCCAGCTCCGCGCGCAGCCGGGCCAGCTCGCGCTGGCGCTGCTGCTCGGCAAACAGCAGCAAGAGGCCATGGCAGACCGCGACCATCACGGTGTAGCTCACCAGGTCCTTGCCCAGCTCGTAGGCCATGACCTTCAGCGGCCCGCCCGGTTCATAGCCCGCGCCCATCAGCGCATAGAAGCCAAAGCGCAGCGCGAACATGCCGCTCACGTGCAGCACCGCATAGGCCAGCGCACCCAGCACATGCCGGCCCAGCAGCGCCAGCCGGCTGCCACCGGCCTGCAACTGCTGCCAGGCCCGCGCATGCCAGCGATAGACCGCCACGCCCAGCGCCCCCATGCAGACGACCGAGCTGAGCTCCCACAGCAGCGGCTCCCAGGGGTGCTGGCCGCCGCGCTCCAGGTAGTGCTGCAGTTCCGCCAGGCCTTGCAGCAGGCCGACGACCAGCACGATGGCGGCGTAGCCACCCCAGAGCGCGCGCGGCGACACCGGTGCGGGGGTCTGCGGCAAGTCCTCAGGGGGCAGGACCGGTGACTCGGGCGACATGCGCGGGACCATATCACCGCCCTCAGGGCCGGCACCGCCCCGTCTCACCTGTAGCGCCCACGCAAGCCGGGCTTCCAGATGTTGCAGCACCGGCACCTGCCGCCATGCTTGTTGCGTTCTGCAACGCGCTGGCACGCCTGCGGCGGAGCTCGGATGCTGAAATCAGTCGCTTCGCCCCGCCCGTACCGAGAGCCACCATGCCTGTTGTCGCCGTCATCAACCGCAAAGGCGGGAGTGGAAAAAGCACGCTTGCGACCCAGCTCGCTGGCCACTTTGCACAGTGCGGGTTGAAGGTGATGCTGGGCGATGTGGACCGTCAGCAGTCCTCGCTGGCCTGGCTGCGCCGCCGTGCCACGCACCCGCTGGCGCGCACGGCCGAGATCCTGCCCTGGGCCCTGGACACCCGCAATGCCCGGCGTCCGCCGCCCGGGGTGAGCCATGTCGTGCTGGACACCCCCGGTGGCATGCACGGCCTGGAACTGGCCAGGGTGGTGATGAACGCCGACATGATCCTGGTACCGGTGAGTCCCAGCGCGTTCGACCGGGAGTCTGCCGCGGAGTCCCTGTCGGAGCTGCTGCGCCTGCCACGCGTGGCCACGGGTCGCTGTCGGCTGGCCGTGATCGGCATGCGCATGGATGCGCGCAGCCGCGACATCGCGCTGCTGAACCGGTGGGCCACGTCCCACCAGGTGTGCTGCCTGGGCGCGCTGCGCGACAGCCGCGTGTACCCGCGCACCGCAGAAGACGGCCTGAGCCTGTTCGACCTGCCCGCCGAACAGGTCCGCACCGACCTCGCGCAGTGGCAAGGTCTGCTGGACTGGGTGAACAATGCGCCCCAGGGCCGGCAAACGTCGCTGGCAGTCGGCCACGCAGAGCGGACGGCGATGCCAGCCGCCTCGGTGCCCAAGCACAGCCATCCGACGCGGCTGGGCGCCACGGGCAGCCCCTTGGCTGCAAACGGTCCCGCCATGCTGGGGCTGGGCCAGAGCCTGGGCCGGTTCTTCACCGCGCTGCGCTCGGCCGCCTGATCCAAGCTGCAAAGGCGTGGCACCACAAGCCGCGCATTTCGGGCGCATTCCGGGAGCAGCGCCGCGCACGGCGGGATGCCAGAGCGGCGGGCTCGCTCCCAGGATTGCCAGCCTGCACCGGGCGATGGACGACATCCACGCCCATGCAGAGGGCGCGATTGGCTTGGCGGACATCACCGAAGCGGCCTGCCTCAGCGTCAGCAGCCCGGTACGCCAGTTCAACGCCCAGCTGGGCGCCTCGCCTTGCAGCTGCCTCAAGACTGTCCGCCGCGAACTGCTGGGGCACCCCGGTTGCCGGTGCGAGACGTGGTGCTGCGCTGGGGCTTCCAGAACGCCAGCAAGTTCAGCCAGGCGCATCGGTTGCGGTTTAGGAGTTGCCCAGCACCACGCAGTTGCAGCGGGGAGTGAGCCAGGGCCCGGACGCGCCCCCCTTGAATGAGGCTTGGCGGGTTGGCATGGGCGCTGATAGCCTGCACTCCCCGGCTGGTACAGCGGTTTCACACCCATGCCAACCTGGAGACTTTTCATGTCGCACCGCTTCGTTCGCCACGCCCTCGTGGCAGCCATCTCCCTCGCCTGTGCCTGCAACGCCGCCGCAACCTCCCTGTCGGCCTGGGCCTATGGTGCCGAAATCTGGGAGAGCAACACGCTCACCACCAACGGCCTGAGCAACACGCCCATCAGCGCCGGCGGCACTGCGGCCGATGGCAGCGTGGTGGACTGCAAGGCCGGCGGTTCCAACGGCATCTTCATGCCCAGCAGCTTCAAGCTGCACCGGGAGGTCCGCGCCGACGACGAATGGTTCGGCTGCCAGACCGAGGTGGACTCCACCGACTCGGTCACCGCTTGGGCACCTGGCCTGCCGGACGGCACGCCGATCCGTTACATCGCCAAGATGAAGCTCAAGCTCAGCCTTGTGGCGCCTCCGCCGGACTTCGGCTACATGTACCTGGAGACAATGGTGCAAGTGGAAGACACGCGCGCCTTCTGGTACGGCCCGGACGCACTGGACGCCGAGCAGGAGGTGACGTTGCGCGCCGTCTATGACGCCGTGGTCGGCCAGAAGTTGGTGGTGCGCGCGCTGATCAAGAGCTACAACCAGGTGGGTGGCACTCTGGTCAATGGCGTGCCGGTGACTGGCGAGCTGAGCCTGAAGAAGGCCCGCGTGATCCTCAGTTCCCCCACGCCAGGCGCCAACATCACCGGCGACTCGGGGCACTTGTACCAGTGAGTGTGGAAGCAGCGCCCCAGCGCATCGCCGCCAAGCTCGCGCTGCACGCTGTCGCCCGTCGCTTAAATGCTCAACGGATCCACATCCACCGCCCAGCGCGCAATGCCTTTCATGGAGTGGCGCAGCCCATGCAGCGCGTTGGGGCTTCCAGAACGCCAGAAAGTTTAACCAGGCGTACCGGCTGCAGTTCGGCGAGCTGCCAAGCGTCACCCAGAGGCAGCGCTCCTTGCGTTAAACCAATACGCATGGGCCATACCCCACTAAGGGATGGCCCATTCTTGCAATCATTGGTCAGGGATAGGGGGGCGGCGCGCCTTCATTATCCATGCAATAGTCAAAACACTCCCGATATTCAGGTGTAGTTGTACTGCCCGGGTATAAAGACCGACACAATCTTGAACAATCCGCCGCAAGAGAAGCCATCGCAGCGCTTGCCGCCACAGACATGGCAAACAACACAAGGAGAGATTTCCATTTTTTCATGCTATTGACTCATAGACGTCGGCGATTGCAATCCGCTCGCCGACTTGCGGCACTGCAACATCTTCAGTTACCAACGATCTTCAACGCAACGTCGTATTCCTCAGGCCAAAAGCCTTGGATGCGACGATTGCCAATGATGACGACAGGAACACCGCCGCCGCCAGTTGCGGCGAGTTTGGCAGCAGCACTTCGGGAGCTCTGAACGTCCTCAAAGACGTACGGGATGTGGCGCTGATCCAGGTACGCTCGTGCACGTTTGCAAAAGCTGCAGCTTTGCGTTCCGAGAACCAAAACACGGGTCCTCTGATCCTGGAGGAGGGCCACATAGTCACCTTCTTGATAACGCCGCTCCAATATATTCGGAAAACGCGACAAGGCGTAACCAACACCCAACCCAAACACCACGGTAACAGCGTATAAAGCAATGGATTTAGCACTTGGCATGCGCAAGGCAAATCACGAAAGTCGGCCGGCCTACAGCTCTAGCCAGTTTCCCAACGCGTTTGGTAAAGTAGTTTGATGAATCAGTTTATGCTGAACAGCCCTCTCCCCTATCCCCAAATTTAGGGGGTGCACTCTTTTGGGCGATCCAATCATCCGTGCACAAGAAATTGAATAGCTGTCAGCTCAAATGCTCAACGGATCCACATCCACCGCCCAGCGCGCAATGCCTTTCAGCGAGCTGCGCAATACGTGCAACTCGGGCAGCCAGTTCGCCAGCAGGCGTTGCAGCGCGCCGCGCGAGGGCGACTCGATCAGCATCTGGCGACGTTCCAGGCCGGCGACTTTGGCGACGGGCGGTGGCACCGGGGCGTAGAGCATCACGTCGGCACCGCCGTGAGTCTTGAGCCAGGCTTGTGCGGCATCCCGCGCCTGCTGCAGGAAAGCTTCGGCGACCGGGCCTTCGCGGGCTTCGGTGCGCAGCAGCGCGAGGTGGCTGTAGGGCGGCAGGCCGGCCATTTCGCGCTCGGCCAGCTGGCTGGCGGCGAAGGCGGTGAAGTCGTGCGCCTTCAGCGCGGCGAACAACGCGTGCTGCGGGTTCCAGGTCTGCACCCACATCTCGCTGCGGGCGGCCGCTTCGGCGTCTCGCCCTGCCCGTCCGCCCGCCTGCAGCAGGCTGGCGAACAGGCGCTCGGCGGCACGGAAGTCGGCGGCGAACAGCGCGCTGTCGGGGTTGACGGCGGCGACCAGCGTGACACGCCGGAAGTCGTGGCCCTTGGTGATCATCTGCGTGCCGACCAGCACGTCGACCTCGCCGGCATGCACCGCGGCCAGTTGTTCTTCCAGGCTGCCTTTGTGGCGGGTGGTGTCGGCGTCGATGCGGGCGACACGCACGCTGCCGCCACCGGGACGCTCCACGTCTTGCAGCAGCGTGGCGATCTGTTCTTCCAGGCGTTCGGTGCCTCGGCCCACGGGCTGGATGTCGAGGTTGCCGCAGTCCGGGCAGGCCTTGGGCACACGTTCGGCAAAGCCGCAGTGGTGGCAGCGCAGCGTGCGGTCCAGCTTGTGGAAGACGCGCCAGGCGCTGCAGTGCGGGCAGCCGCTTTTCCAACCGCAAGCGCCGCAGTTCAGCACCGGCGCAAAGCCGCGGCGGTTCAGGAACAGCAGGCTTTGTTCGCCACGCTCAATCCGGTCGCGCACCGCCGCCAGCACCGGCGGACACAGGGCCGGCGCCTCCTGGCCCTGGCCGGGCGTGGGCTGCTTGGCCATGTCGACCACGCGCACGGCCGGCAGCGCGCCCTGGCCCACGCGCTGCGCCATCGTCAGCAGCTGGTAGCGGCCGCTGCGGGCGTGCTGCCAGGTTTCGAGCGAAGGCGTGGCCGAGCCCAGCAGCACCGGCGCGCGCTCCAGCTTGCCGCGGTAGACGGCCAGGTCGCGCGCTGAATAACGCGCGCCGTCCTGCTGCTTGTAGCTGGGGTCGTGTTCCTCGTCGACGACGATCAGCCCCAGCCGCGGCAGCGGACAGAAGATGGCCAGCCGCGTGCCCAGCACCAGTTCGGCATGGCCTTCGTGCGCCGAGAGCCAGTTCTGCAGGCGCTGCGCCGGTGTCAGCCCGCTGTGCAGCGAAACCAGCCGGCGGCCGGGAAAACGCTCGGCGAAACGGGCTTCGAGCTGCGGCGTCAGGTTGATCTCGGGCACCAGCACCAGCGCCTGCCGGCCGGCGGCCAGCGCCTGCTCGGCTGCGCGCAGGTAGACCTCGGTCTTGCCGCT
Source organism: Ideonella azotifigens (assembly GCF_021043325.1). Taxonomy (NCBI): domain Bacteria; kingdom Pseudomonadati; phylum Pseudomonadota; class Betaproteobacteria; order Burkholderiales; family Sphaerotilaceae; genus Ideonella; species Ideonella azotifigens. Next base: position 91,776 of record NZ_JAJNKD010000001.1, on the reverse strand, counting down.
GCCAGTGACGCCAAACAACAAGTGGCAGGCCGGCGCCTCGGCCTCGAACTGCGGCGACAGCCGGGCCAGCACCTCGGCTTGTTCGGTCGTCAAGGCCGGGCGGACGGGCGGCGAAGCAGGCACCTCGGGCACGGCTTCCGGCTCGGGCTGCAGGTCGGCCTTTCGGCGCTTCTTCGGCTTGGCGTCCGGGTCCGGCAGGCCCATCTGCTTGTGCAGGCGCTTCAGGCGCTTGGCCAGGCCGGTGTTGTCCAGCTTGCGCAATTCCGGCGGCAGCACCGCCAGCGCGACTTCGCCAATGGCGCGCTGGTAATAGCGTGCGGTGAATTCGACGAGCTGGCACCAGGCCGGCGGCAGCGGCGCCAGCGCCAGCAGCGCCTCGCGCACCGGTCGCAGTTGCCCGGCCGGCAGCGCGTTGGCAGCTTCTTCTGCGCTGGGCTCGCCGGGCCAGACCACGCCCGGCAGTTCGCGCCGGCCCAGCGGCACACGCAGCAGCGTGCCGGGCGGCAGCTCGGCCTCGGCGAGGTAGTCCAGCACATCGGCCATGCCGGCGTGCTGGGGAGTCTCGACGGCCACGCGGACACGGTGAGCACTCGCTTGCGTGGCGCCGTCGGCCGGCGCTGTCATGTGCGGCATGGACATGACGAACCCAGCGTCACAGTTGTCCACAAGCCCGGGCATTCCGTCATTTGCAGGTCATCTCTGTGACAGTTTTGAGAAAGGTGCCGTAAGCCCATGATTGGAAACGCCTTTCCCACTTGTGCAGGTTTTCTGTGGATAACTTTGTGGGAAAGCTTCATCGGCGTGCGCTAACTGCTTGATCCAGCGCGCTTTGCGACAGATTGCCCCAATTCGGAGCAGTGCTCATTTGTTATTACAAATCAAGCACTTGCCACGATTCGCCGGTATTTTTTCCGCTTTTCGCGAACGCCGCTTATGCCACCGTCTCGCCTAGAGTTTTTTGGGGATAAGTCAAGCCCCTGAGCGCTCACTCACCCTGCAAAACCCGTCGGACAGACCTTGGTATTTGCACCTAGTCAGGCCGCGGCGGGGCTGGCGCGCAAGGCCCGTGAGTGTTCGTGCACAGCCTGGACCAGGTCCAGCACCCGCTCGGGCGGCGTGAACTGGCTGATGCCATGGCCCAGATTGAACACATGGCCGTCCCAGCCACCGTCCGCGCGCTGCGGCCGGCCAAAGCTGTCGAGCACCAAACGGGCTTCTGCCTGCACCACTTCGGGCGGTGCAAACAGCACGTTCGGGTCCAGATTGCCTTGAAGGGCGACACTCGCGCCGACCCGCTGCCTGGCTTCGCCCAGGTTCACGGTCCAGTCCAGGCCGACCACGTCGGCGCCGCATTCGGCGATCTGCCGCAGCCACAGGCCGCCGCCCTTGGTGAAGACGATCACCGGCACCCGCTCGCCGCCCTGCTCGCGCTTGAGCTGCGAGACCACGCGGCGGGTGTAGTCCAGCGAAAAACGCTGGAAGGCGCCGTCCGCCAGCACGCCGCCCCAACTGTCGAAGATCATCACCGCCTGTGCGCCAGCCTCGATCTGGGTGTTCAGGTAGAGCGCCACCGCGTCGGCATTGACCTGCAGCATGCGGTGCATCAGGTCCGGCCGGCTGTAGAGCATGCTCTTGACCTGGCGGTAGTCGTCTGATCCGGCACCTTCGACCATGTAGCAGGCCAAAGTCCACGGACTGCCGGAGAAGCCGATCAGCGGCACCCGGCCGTTCAGCGCGCGGCGGATGGAGGTGACGGCGTCGAACACGTAGCGCAGCTTGTCCATGTCCGGCACGGCCAGCGCCTGCACGGCCGCCTCGTCCCGCACCGGGTAGGCGAAACGCGGCCCTTCGCCCTGCTGGAATGACAGCCCCAGGCCCATCGCGTCGGGCACCGTGAGGATGTCGGAAAACAGGATGGCGGCGTCCAGCGGGTAGCGCTCCAGCGGCTGCAGCGTGACCTCGGTGGCGTATTCGGTGTTGGTTGCCAGGCCCATGAAGCTGCCGGCCTTGGCCCGCGTCTCGCGGTACTCCGGCAGGTAGCGGCCAGCCTGCCGCATCAGCCAGACGGGCGTGTGCGTGGTGGGCTTGCGCAGGCAGGCGCGCAGGAAGGTGTCGTTTTGCAGCGGGGCGAACATGAAGCGATTATCCTGCCGGGCCGCTTGAAGCCCGCCGTGCACCCCTCATCTTGAGCGGGAACGCTGCCTCATGCCTGGGCGGCTGTCACCTGTTTTCTGATGGAGATCAACATGTACCTGACCTGGAGCGGCCTGTCCCGCACGCTGGCCCTGACGCTGGGCGCCGCCGCGCTGACCGCCAGCCTGAGCGGCTGCGGCTACAACGAGTTCCAGCAAAAGGACGAGGCGGTGAAAGCCGGCTGGTCCGAGGTGCTGAACCAATACCAGCGCCGGGCTGACCTGGTGCCCAACCTTGTGGCGACCGTCAAGGGCGAGGCCAATTTCGAGCAGGAAACGCTGACCAAGGTGGTGGAGGCGCGCAGCAAGGCCACGTCCATCCAGGCTACGCCGGAGCTGATCAACAACCCCGAGGCCTTCCAGAAATTCCAGGCCGCGCAGGGCGAGCTGACCAGCGCCTTGAGCCGGCTGATGGTGGTGACCGAGAACTACCCCAACCTGAAGGCCAACCAGGGCTTCCAGGACCTGCGCGTGCAACTCGAAGGCACCGAAAACCGCATCACCGTGGCGCGCAACCGCTACATCCAGACGGTCCAGGGCTACAACGTGCTGGCCCGCAGCTTCCCGACCAACCTGACGGCCAAGATGTTCGGCTACGACGTGAAGCCGGTCTTCACGGTGGAAAACGAAAAAGCCATCTCGGCGCCGCCCTCGGTCAGTTTCGACAAGCCGGCCTCGAAGTAAGCCCGCCATGCGGCTGTTCACCCGCTGGCTTGGCGCGCTGCTGAGCCTCCTTGCGCTGGGCCTGCTGGCCGCTGCGCCAGCGCAGGCCGAACTGGCCGTGCCGCCGCTGAGCGGCCGCGTGGTCGACCAGACCGGCACGCTCACGCCTGTGCAGGTCCAGGCGCTGGACGGCAAGCTGGCCCGCTTCGAAGCCGAGGCCGGGCCGCAGATCGTGCTGCTGCTGGTCACCAGCACGCAGCAGGAAGACATCGCGGCCTATGCCTGGCGTGTGGCGGACCAATGGAAGATCGGCCGGCGCGAGGTAGGCGACGGGGTGCTGGTCGTCGTGGCCAAGGGCGACCGGCGCGTGCGCATCGAGGTGGCCAAGGCGCTGGAAGGCGCGGTGCCGGACCTGGCGGCGCGGCAGATCATCGATCGGGCGATCAAGCCCGCGTTCCAGCGGAACGACTATGCCGGCGGACTGAATGCCGGCGTGGACCAGCTGATGGCGCGCATCCGCGGCGAGCACCTGCCGGCACCGCAGCCGCGCAGCGGCGTGCAGGTGCAAAACGGCAGTGCAGGCGGCCACGCGACGGGCGACTCGCTCGGCGGCTGGCAGTCGCTGGCCTTGTTCTTCTTCCTCGGCGTGCCGGTGGCCGGCGCGCTGCTCAGCGCGATGCTGGGCCGCAAGCTGGGGTCCCTCGCCACCGCAGGCGGCGCAGGCACCGCGGCGGGCCTGCTGGCCGGCAGCTGGCCCATAGCGCTGGGCGCGGGCATTGGTGCGCTGGTGCTGGTCGGGCTGCTGGGCATTGGCAGCACGCGGCGTGGCCGGGGCGGGCTGGGTGGTGGCGGCTTTGTGCCGCCCGTCATCTGGGGCGGTGGAGGTGGCGGCTGGAGCGGGGGTGGCGGCGGCGACAGCGGTGGCTTTTCGTCCGGCGGCGGTGGCGACTTTGGTGGCGGCGGCGCGTCGGGAGACTGGTGATGGCAGCGACCAACCGAAGCGGCAGCCGACTGCTGCGCCTGCTGAAACACCGCCGCTGGGATGTGACCGATGCGCGCAGGTTGTTGAACCCGGCCGCGCTGCAGCGGCTGGCCGCTCAGGTCACGGCCAGCGAGGCTGGGCACAGCGGTGAGATCCGCATCTGCGTCGAAGCCGGCCTGCCATTGAGCTACCTCTGGCGCCGCGCCGGTGCACGTGAACGCGCCATCGCGATGTTCGGCAAGCTGCGCGTGTGGGACACCGAGCACAACAACGGTGTGCTGGTCTACCTGCTGCTGGCCGAACGCACCATCGAGCTGGTGGCCGACCGAGGCTTGAACCATCAGGTCGACGCTGCCACCTGGGCCCGCGTCATCGCCGGGCTGCGCGAGGCCTTCAGCCAGGGCCAATGGGAACCAGGTCTCGGCCACGCGGTGGCCGAGATCGACGCCTTGTTGCGCCAGCACTTCCCGCTGACAGGTGAACGCCAGCTCAACGAGCTGCCGGATGCGGTGGTGATCCTGGGCTGAGATGCTGCCAGGGCGTGCCTGTCGGCAAGGCCGGCAGTGGCCCCAGCGCACTGGCGCTGACCAAAGCGACGGCCAGCGGCGGCTCCGTCAACATGCCACTCGCAGCGGGCGCAATGTCCGGCCCCGCCGCCTCAAACGCCAGCGACTGCAGCGTGGGAAATTGCAGCCCCTGCCCACGGTGCTTCAGCCAGGCTTCCTTCAGCGTCCACCAGCGGTAGAACTGCTGCATGCGCAGCAGCGCGTCAGGCTGCGCCTGCAGCAACGCGATCTGCGCCGGGCTGCAGACCATCTGCGCCAGGCCCAGCACGTCGCGTTTGGGATTGAGCTGCTCGATGTCCACGCCGATCGGCGCATCGGCAATCGCCACCGCCAGCCAGTCGCCGCTGTGCGAGAGGTTGGCGTGCAGGCCGGTGCCTGCCAGCGTGGTGGCGCCGGAAGCGGCGAGGTCCACCGGCTGAGCAGCAGGCTCGCCGCCTAGCAGTCCTGTCAGTTCAATTCGCAACTGCCAGCGGCCGGCCAGGTAGGTCTGTTTGCGCGCGGCCTGGCTGAACCCATGCCAACGCGTTTGCTCGGCAACGGTCAGCCACGCCGAGCCGGGTGGCTGCGCCTGCGCCCATCGCGTCAGCCGCAGGACTTGCAGCACGATCGTGGCCTGGGCAGCTCAGACGGTGCGTCGAGGCACTCAGTCCTTGATGATGGCGTAATCACCCTTCAGCGCCGCGCCGATGATGAGGGCGCCGGCGTGGCACTCGATCGTCGTCGGGCTCTGGGTTTCGTTCTTCTTGTAGTAGCTGACGATGTCGACCACCGCATTGGCGCCTTCGCGTTTGGCACTGGCCTGGAAGTTGATCAACGCGGTCAGGATGGCCCACTTGCAGCCGAACTCATCGGACTTCCCAAAACCATTGGTCTTGGGGTTGGACACATCCGAGCCCATGCGGCGCGTGACCGCCGGCGTGGCCTGGCCCTTCAGGTAGAACTTGACGCTGCCGTCCAGCTTGGTCTTGGCCTCGGGCAGGGCCAGCACCTCTTCCAGCGGAATGTTCAGGATGGAGTCGCGTGCCTGGGCCAGCGGCATGCCCGCCAGCAGGGCCAGCGTGGCGAAGGCCAGTCGACCGGTTTTTTTCATGTCAGCTCCTTTGAGGTTTTGGGGGTCAGTCGAATCGCTTGAAGATCAGCGAAGTGTTGATGCCGCCGAAAGCGAAGTTGTTGCTCATCACCAGCTCGGTCTGCAACGCGCGGCCGTTGCCGGTAACGTAGTCCAGTTCGGCGCAGCGCGGGTCCACCTGCGTGAGGTTGAGCGTGGGCGCGAACCAGCCGCTGCGCATCATCTCGATGCTCATCCAGGCTTCGAGCGCACCGCAGGCGCCCAGCGTGTGGCCCATGTAGCTCTTCAGCGAAGAGATGGCGACCCTGGGTCCGAAAACCTGGTGCGTGGCCTGCGACTCGGCCACGTCGCCATGGTCGGTCGCGGTGCCGTGTGCGTTGATGTAGGGAATCGCGGCCGGGTCCAGGCCAGCGCTTTTGAGCGCCAGGCGGATGGCCTGCGCCATGGTCGGCGCATTCGGCTGCGTGACGTGACTGCCATCGCTGTTGGTGCCGAAGCCAACGACCTCGGCGTGTATGGTGGCGCCGCGGGCCCGCGCGTGTTCCAGCTCTTCCAGCACAAGCGTGCAGGCGCCTTCGCCCAGCACCAGGCCGTCGCGGTTGGCGTCGAAGGGCCGAGGGCTCAGCTCGGGCGTGTCGTTGTGCTTCACGCTGGTGGCGAACAAGGTGTCGAAGACTGCCGCCTGAGTGGCGTCCAGCTCCTCGGCGCCGCCGGCCAGCATCGCCACCTGCTGGCCATGGCGGATCATCTCGTAGGCGTAGCCAATGCCCTGGCTGCCCGAGGTGCAGGCGCTGCTGGTGGGAACGATGCGGCCTGTGAGGCCGAAGAACACGCCGATGTTGACCGCGGCGCTGTGCGACATCATCTTGATGTAGGTCGTCGCGTTGATGCCTTCGGTGCTCTTCTCCAGCATCATGCGGCCGAAGTCGCCAATCGCCTTGGGCGTGCCGGAAGACGAGCCGTACGAGATGCCGACCTCGCCGCTCTTCAACCACTCGTCGCCCAGCAGGCCGGCATCGGCCAGCGCCATTTCGCTGGCGCGCGTGGCCATCAGCGCGACACGGCCCATGCTGCGCATGCTCTTGCGGTGGTAGCGCTCGGGCGGCAGTTCGAAGGCCGCAGCCGGTGCGCCGATCTGCGTGTTCAGGCCTTCGTAGCCAGCCCATTCGGCCATGCGTTGAACCGCGTTGTGGCCGGCCTTCAGCTTGGCCTCGACCGTGATCCAGCCGGTACCCAGCGGGCTGATCGCGCCCCTGCCTGTGACGACAACGCGCCTGCTCATCCCACCATCCCCCCGTTCACCGAAATCACCTGCCGCGTGATGTAGGCGGCGTCCGGACTCATCAGGAAGGCCACCAGTGCCGCCACCTCTTCGGGTTTTCCGACGCGCTTGGCAGGAATCATCTTCATCGCCTCTTCCAGCACCCGCTCGTCCACCATCTCGGTGGCGATCAGGCCCGGCGCCACGCAGTTGACCGTGATGCCGCGGCTGGCCAGCTCGACCGCCAGTGCCTTGCTCGCGCCGATGATACCGGCCTTGGCCGCGCTGTAATTGACCTGGCCGCGGTTGCCCATCAGCCCCGAGACAGACGCCAGCGTGACGATGCGGCCGGGCTGGCGGCGGCGCACGAGTGGCAGCGTCAGCGGCTGCAGCACGTTGTAGAAGCTGTCCAGGTTGGTGTGGATGACCTGGTCCCAGTCTTCGCCACTCAGCGCCGGGAAGGCGCCGTCGCGCGCGATGCCGGCATTGCAGACCACGCCGTAGTAGCAGCCGTGCGCTTCCACGTCGGCCAGCAGGATCTCGGCCACGCGCTCGCGCTCGGCCACGTTGAACTGCAGCACCCGGGCCTGGCGACCCAGCGTAGCAATCTGCTGTGCCACCTTCCGAGCTTCCTCGAGCTGGCTGCGGCAATGCAGCACCAAGTCATACCCGTCCTGCGCCAGCCGCAGCGCGATCGCTCGGCCGATACCGCGGCTGGAGCCGGTGACCAGCACGGTCTTCGCCGTCGATGTCATCGTCATGTTGTCTCGCCTCTGATGAATTTTTCGGGATCATCGGGACCGAAGACGGTGACCTGCGCGCTCGCGACCACCCGGTCTGCCAACCGGATCTCGCAAGCGAACTGGCCCAGGCCGTTGTCGGCCTGGTACTCGCGCCTTGCCACCACCTGCAGCACCTGCCCGCGTTCAAAACGCGGCAGCTCGCAGCGGTAGCGCCGGCTGCCGAGCAGGAAGCCGATTTTCGGTGCTTCGCCCGCAGCCCGCGCCTGCGCACCAGCCCAGGCCGCGACCGCCTGCGCCATGTATTCGATGCCGACCCACGCGCCCACGCCAGTGCCCGGCCCCAGGCTGTCGAGGAACAGGTGGTCCTCGCGCAATTCGACTTCGGCAATCAAGGTCTCGCCCTCGACCGACACCAGCCGATCCAGCAGGCACATGCGGCCCGCGTGCGGCACCAGTTCCTGGATCTGCCAGTCCTCGGTGTCAGCCATGAGGCGCCTCTTCCGCACTCAGCACCAGCGCGGCATTGCTGCCGCCAAAGGCAAAGGAATTGCTCAGCACGTGGCGCAGCGGGCGGCCCAGCGATTGGCCGGGGTGCGCCAGGTTCAGTGGCGGCAGCTGCGGGTCGGCGGCGCCGTCCCACCAGTGCGGCGGCAGCTTGCCCTGTGGGTTGCCCACCAGGCACAGCCAGGCAAACGCCGCCTCCAGCGCGCCCGCAGCCCCCAGCGTGTGGCCGGACAGCGGTTTGGTCGAGCTGCAGGCTACGCTCTCGCCCAGCAGCTGCATCACGGCGCGGCTTTCCATCGCATCATTTTGCGGCGTGGCGGTGCCGTGCAGGTTCAGGTAATCGATGTCCTGCGGCTGCAGGCCCGCCCGGGCCAGCGCCTGCCGCATCGCGGCCAGCGCGCCGGCGCCGCTGGGCTCGGGGGCCGAAATGTGGTGCGCGTCCGAGCTTTCACCCCAGCCCGAGAGCCGCACCGGCCCCGGTTCGCGAGTCATCAGGAACAGCGCCGCGGCTTCGCCGATGTTGATGCCGTGCCGGTGCACGCTCATCGGGTTGCAGCGCTGTGGGTCCACCGACTCCAGCGCGGCAAAGCCGGCCACCGTGAAGCGACACAGCGAATCGGCACCGCCGGTAATCACCGCGTCGCACATGCCGGCGCGCAACAGCCGCGCGGCGCTGGCCATGGCCTTGGCACTGGACGAGCAGGCGGTGGACACCACGTGGCACGGCCCGCCCAGTGCCAGCAGCTCGCCCAGCATCAGTGCGGGGGAGCCGATTTCCTGCTGCCCCAGGTCGAAGCTGAGCGGGAAACCGCCTTCGCGCGCCTGCCGCTCGAAGGCCAGCTCGCTCTCGCCCACACCCGAGGTGCTGGTGCCCAGCACCACCGCGACCCGTGCGGCGCCGTGCCGCGCGATGGCCGCATCCACCTCGGCGCGGATCTGCGCCAGCGCGCTGAGCAGCAGCGCGTTGTTGCGGCTGCGGTGGCGCAGCGGGAGGTGGTCGACGCTGGGCAACGGTGACGTGACGGCGCCCAGGTGCAGGCTGCGGCCGGGCCAGATCGCGGTGTTCTCGGCCACGCCGCCCGGCGCGTCGGCAAACAGCCCGGCGCGCACCGCCGCCTGGCCTTCGCCCAGCGCGCAGGTCAAGCCCAAAGCATGCAGGTAGACCGCGCCACTCAAGGTGCGCCCTCCTGCGGCGCAGACTCGATCTGCAACGCGTAGTGCTCCTGCAGGTTGCGCAGCTGCACCTGGCTGCGGCCCAGCAACGGGCCGTCGATGCGAATGCTGACGGCCAGCTGCCCGTCGTGCCGCAGCTCGCGGCCGGCCTCGGTTTCGATGAACGACCAGCCCTGTGGCAGCGCCTGCTGCACGCTGGCGGCCGGCCAGTAGACCAGGCTCATGTCGCGCAACAAGTGGGCCGCGTCCACGCTGGCCGGCAGCATCGCGTGGCGCTGTTCCTGCAGATCCTGCCCGTCCCATTGCAGCAGCAGCACGCGCTGGCCCAGTGCAAAAGCGGCCAGCAGCAGGCCGCCGGGTTCGAGTTGCAACTGCACGTCAATCGACTGGGCGGCGACACGGCCGTCGTCCAGCCGCGTGACGCGCAGGCGCTGCTGCAGGCTGGCGGACTCGGTGAGCAAAGCGGGTGACAGCCGCAGCATCGGCAGCTCGTGCCGCTCGGCCACCGGCGCGGCGGCGCAGGCGCACAGGCCCAACACGACGCTGGCCAGCCAAAGGCGACGGGAATGGACGATCATGCGTGAGCAAACCTCAGCAGGCTGTGGCAGTAGCCAATGCCGTCGCGCGTGGTCAGCAGCTTCAGGCCGGCGCGCTCGGCCAGGCGCACATAGTCTGCGCTCTCGTAGACCTTGCTGTTGCCGCTGGCCATGGCAGTGAAATAGGGTGAGGTGTTGATCAGGCAGTACGCGGCAATGTCGTAGCGCTGGCGGTCCCAGAAGGTGTCCATCACCAGCACCTGGCCCTGCGGCGCCAGCGCCGCGGCCACGCGCTCGAAGATGCCGGCGATGTGGTCCTCACTGAAGCAGCTGAGGAACTGGCTCATCCACACCAGGTCCATCTCGCCCGGCAAGGCACATGCCGTGTCCAGCAGGTCCACCGGGTGCAGGCTGGCGCGCGCGGACAGGCCGGCGTCCGCCAGGTTTTGCGCGGCCACCGCCAGTTGCTGCGGCAGGTCCACCAAGTGCAGCGCCACCTCGGGCTGGTAGCCCAGCGCGGCCAGGCTGAACTTGCCGGTGTTGGCGCCCACGTCCATCACCCGGCGCGGGCCGGTGGCGAACACATCGGGCAGTACGTCCGGAAAAGAGGTGTCTGAATAAAGGTGATCGAACGCGAACCAGCTGCTCTTGGCTGGCTCTGGCAGCTCGGCCATGCCCTGGTACAGCGTGGGCCAGTCGCCCAGGTGGGCCAGGCCCAGCGGCTGCTGCGCATCCAGCGAGCGTTCCAGCTCGAACAGGCCCTGGTAGCAGACGTCGTGCACGAAGTCGAAATTGACCTGGGTCATGCGGTCGCTGAGGATGCAGTAGCCGGTCTTGTCCAGCACCCAACGCCCGTCGGCGCGCAGCAGCACGCCGGCCGACAGGCAGGACTCCAGCACCACTTTCAGCGCGTAGTCGCTCCACTCGCCGTTGGCCAGCAGCTGCGCCTGCGTCAGCCCGCGGTCTCCCGCCTTGGCCAGCGCCTGCAGCAGGCCGCGCTTCCAGGCGTAGCGCACGCAGTGGAAAACGACCGGGCCAAAGGCGATCTTCTGGGCCTCGAAACGGGCTGCAAACGCGTGCTGCGGCTCGGGGGAAAACTTCTTGTCCAGCATGAAGGAGGGTCAGTTCGATGAAGAAGGGGAGCGGGGCAAGAAAACAGGCGTGAGGGCCCAGGCCAGTGTCACGCCGATCAGCAGTGTCAGCCCGAAGGCCCGCAGCGCTGGCGTGCCGGACAGCGCCAGCAGCCCGAAGGACAGCAGCGTGCAGGCGGCGGCCAGCGTGACGGAGAGAAACGGCCGTGTCGCCTCGGGCGCCGGCCGCTCCAGCAGGAAGATGCCGTAGTCCACGCCCAGGCCGAGCAGGATCAACAGCGGCAGCACATGGAACAACTGCAGCGGCTGGCCGGCCAGCGCCAGCAGCGCCACCGTCAACACACTGGCCAGCGCGGTGGGCAGCAGCGCACGCCAGGCCGCGCGGCCGAAGCGCCAGGCCAGCGCGGCCCAGACCAGCGTGTAGGCCAGCAGGATCACGCCGCTCATGCGCACCCGGTAGCGGCCCAGCAGCGACGAGACATCGGCCACCTTGTCGACCCAGCGCACGCCGGGCAATTCGGTGGCCAAAGCGGCGAGGCGTGTGCGGGCTTCGGCAGACTCGGAGCCGCGCAGCAGCACCGCGCTGGCCGGGCCGTCGCCCAGATGGCCGAGGAACTGGTGGCGCAGCGGCTCGGAAACCGGCGAGGCCAGCCAGGCCTGCAGCGTCAGCGCCGGCGGTGCCTGGGCCGGCAGCGGGCTGTCGACCGGCTGTTCCAGGCGCTGTGCCAGCAGAGCCGTGAGCCCGGCTTCGCCGTCGAAGCGCTGGTGCAACAGCGCCAAGTCCTGCGCCTGGCGCGCGGCCGAAGGCACCCAGTCGGACACGGCCTGCCAGCCGCGCAGCTGGCCCGCGCCCTGCAACGCGCGCAACCGGTTGGTCAGCGCTTCTTCGCGGGCCAGCAGTTGCTGTTCGTCCTGGCCCTGCACGACGAAGAATTGCGCGACGCCGGGCAGGTCCATCAGCCGGCCGAGTTCGCGCTGGTCCTGCACCAGCGCGGCCGGTGCGTTCTGCAACTGGCGGATGTCGTCGTTGGCCTGGAAACGCCAGGCCCCGGCGGCGGTCACGATCACCACCGCAGCCACACCCAGCGCGGTGAACGGCTGCCTGCCCCACTGCGGCCAGCGCGCGCGCCAGCCGCCCAGCCACTGCGCGAAACGGGTCGGCTGCATCTGCCCGCCGTCCAGCAGCGGGAACCACAGCAGCACGGTGATGAAGGCCGCCAGCAGGCCGACGGCCGAGAACACGGCGATCTGCTGCAGACCGGGGAACGGCGTAAGCGCCAGCAGCGCGTAGCCAATCACCGTCGTCAGCATCGCCAGGCCCATCACCGGCGCCTGCTCGCGCAGCATCTGCCAGCGCTGCTCGGGCGCCAGGCCCAGGCGGGCGCTGAAGTAGTTGCTGCCGTAGTTCTCGGCCACGCCCAAGAGGCTGGCACCAAACACCAGCGTGATCAGGTGCAGGCGCTGAAAGACCAGTGCGCAGACGGTGATGGCGGTGAGCAGGCCCACCGCCATCGACAGCGTGACCAGCAGCCGCGGGCGCAGCGAGCGGAAGACCAGCAGCGTCAGCAACACGATGCCGACCAGCGAGCCGATGCCAATCGTGTGCACCTCGTGCTGCGCCTGCGCCGCCGCAGCGGCAGCAAACAGCGGCACGCCGCCCTGGATCACCTGCGCCTTTGGCGAGGTCTGCAGCGCGGCGGCGCGGCCATTTGCCAGCAGCGGCTGCAGCGCCTGCGGGCCGGCAATGTCGAAAGCCGAGGCCTGCAGTTCCAACATCAGCACGGCATAGGACTGGGTGCCGTCCTGCAACGCGAGCCGGCCGTCCAGCACGCGCACACGGCTGAGCTGCGAGCGCTCGGCCAGCCACTGGCCCAGCAGGTTCAGCGGGTCGTCCGCCCAGCGGCCGACGCGCGGGCCGGCCACCGGCTGGTACAGCCAGGCCAGCGCCTGGTCTGCCAGCTGCGGTGCGCCTTGCTGCGTGAGCTGCTCGCGGGAACTGGCGCTGAGCAATGCGGCACGGTGCGGCGCGTAGAAGTCCAGCCAGGTCCGCTGTGCCTGGTCGTCGACGCGGTAGCGCAGCGTGGCGACCGTCTGGCCGGCCAGGCTGGCGGCAAAGGCGTCGCCCGCGCGCCAGGCAGCGGGCCAGTCGCTGCCGCCCACCAGCACGATGACACGGCGCTCGGCGGCGCTGGCCATCAGGCGCGTGGCGCTGGCGGCCAACGGGTCGCGCTCGTCCCGCGGCAGCATGGCCAGCACGTCGGTGTCCAGCAGCGTGCCACTGCGGGTCCACAGCCAGGCGTTGTGGCCCAGGCACAGCAGCGCCCAGGCCAGCCACACGAGGGCGAGCCAACGCAAGGCGCGCGGACCTGAAGTCACTCGAACAGCCCAGCCTCGCCAGCCCCCGGTGCGGCATCCGCACGCAGGTTGCTGAAGGCGATGGTGCTGCGGTCGCCGCTGGTCTCCAGGATGACGAGGCGGCGCACGAATGCATCGCCCTCCAGTTCGATGCGCTGCAGGAACTGCTGCAGCGCTGGCTGGCGCGGCGTGAGGGAGAGCTGCCAGGTCTTGGGCTGCAGCTGGGCCTGCAGCGTGAACAGCTCGGCCAGGCCGGCCATCTCGCCATTGAGCAGCGCGAACATCAAGGCATTGATGGTCCGCAGCGCCGGCTCGCGTGAAGCGTCCAGCTGGAAGGACGTGACGCCGCTCTGGCTGGCGCGCACCTGGTCGCGTGTGAGGCGCAGTTCGCTGGCAAACGGCTGCCTGGTGCGCCAGAGCACGCCCTTGCTACGCGCAACGACAAAGTCGCCACGCGAGACCAGCGGCTTCTTGAAACCAGGCACCTCTTTTACCTGCTCAAACTCACCGTGCAGCCAGGCCGGCTGCGTGAGGCGCGACTGCAGCTCGCGCACCAGCGCGGCACCGTCGTCGGCCCAAGACAGACCTGTGGCGACGGCGGTCGCGGCGATCAGCAGGTCACGCCGCTTCATGTCGGCTGCACGCCCAGGCGCTGCCACAGCACAGGAGGGCAGACGTAGGCCATCAGGCCGGTGCTGACGTCCACGGCCACCTGGATGGTGTGGGCGCGGGTCAGCACGCGACCGCTGGCGCCGTCCTTGATCAGGTAGTCCAGCCGCAGCCGGTTTTCCCATTCGGTGATCTCGGCGCGGATGCGCAGCGGCTGGCCGAAGGTGGCCGAGGCGACGTACTTCAGCCGCATGTCGACGATGGGCCAGGCGAAGCCGGAGTCGCGCATCTGCGGGTAGTCGTAGTCGAAGCGGGCCAGCAGTGCGCAGCGGGCGATTTCCAGGTACTTGACGTAGTGGCCATGCCAAACAACGTTCATCGGGTCCAGGTCGTGGAAGGCCGGCGTCAGCTCGATCTCGTGCACGAAGCTCGGCTTGTCAGTCATACAGGCTCCAGGCTTCTTCGCGCAGGCCGACGATCAGGCGCTGCAGCTCGCCGTCCAGCGCGCGGTCTTCCTCGATCAGCGGGATGCGCGCTGCCAGGTCGGCTTGCATCGCGGCCAGCGCGGGGCTGAGCGAAAGTGGTTGCTGACGGTCGCGCAGGGCAACACCTTGGCGCGCAGCGATCAACATTGCGGCCAGCACCTGCTCGGACAGCTCCAGCACGCGCAGGCAGTCGCGCGCGGCAATCGTGCCCATGCTGACCTTGTCCTGGTTGTGGCATTCGGTGGAGCGCGAGAAGACCGAGGCTGGCATGGTCAGCTTCAGCGCTTCGGCCGTCCAGGCCGAGACGCTGATCTGCAGCGCCTTCAGGCCGTGGTTGATGGCCGCGCGCTCGCCGCTGGCGCCCGAGAGGTTGGACGGCAGGCCATGGTTGAAGCGGGTGTCAACCAAGAGCGCGAGTTGGCGGTCCATCAGGTCGGCGACGTTGGCGACGGCGGTCTTCAGCGCGTCCATCGCAAACGCGATGTGGCCGCCGTAGAAATGGCCACCATGCAACACGCGGCCTTCTTCGGCGTCGATGATGGGGTTGTCGTTGGCGCTGTTGAGTTCGTTCTCGATCAGCTGGCGCAGGAAGGGCAGCGCGTCTTCCAGCACGCCAATGACGTGCGGCGCGCAGCGCAGCGAGTAGCGGTCCTGCAGGCGCTGCTCGTTACGACTGGGTCGATCGCTGGCCAGGTCTTCGCGGATGCGCGCGGCGACGCGCTGCTGCCCGGCATGCGGCTTGACGGCGAACAGCGCCTCGTCGAAGTGGTGCGCATTGCCGGCACTGGCCAGCACGTTCATCGCGGTGAGCCTTGTCGCCATGCGGCCCAGGTAGTCGGCGCGCTGCCAGGCCAGGCAGGCCAGCGCGGTCATCACCGCGGTACCGTTCATGATGGCCAGGCCTTCCTTGGGCCGCAGCGTCAGCGGCGCCACGCCCAGCGCCTGCAGCGCGGAAGCGGCACTGCAGCGCTCGCCGCGCCACATCACCTCGCGCTCGCCGCAGAGCACGGCGGCCAGGTAGGAAAGCGGCGTGAGGTCGCCACTGGCGCCGACCGAGCCTTCGGACGGGATCAGCGGCAGCAGGTCTTCGCGCAGCAGGGTTTCGATCTGGCGCAGCAGGTCCAGGCTGACGCCGGACACGCCTTGGGCCAGCGAGTTGAGCCGCGTGGCCAGCACCGCACGGGTCTCCTGCGGGCCCAGCATCGCGCCGGCGCCGCAGCCGTGGTAGGTGTACAGGTGGCGTGGCAGCTCGGCCACCAGCGCAGGCGGGATGACGACGGTGCAGGAGTCGCCGTAGCCGGTGGTGACACCATAGATCACGCCGTCTTCGGCCAGCAGCTTGGCGACGAAGTCGGCGCCGGCCTGGATGCGCGCGGTGAAGGCCGGTTCGGTGCTCAGCTTCGCGGTGCGCTGACCACGCGCGAGCGCCACCACGTCCTCGATGCACAGGCGGTGACCGTCAAACACGACGGGGGAGGTCTCAAGCATGGGCGGGGTCCCAGAAGCGGTAGAAATTGAACCAGTCGTAAGGCGAGCGCCGCAACAGCCTCGCCAGGCATTCGGCATAGCGCGCCGCATGTTCGGCCAGCGCCGTTTCGCGTTGCTTGCGCGGCAGCAGCACCTGCTCGGCCAGCCGCTCGAAATGCATCGCGTAGCCGTCGCCTTCATGCAGGCAACCCAGGAAATACAGCGGGCATTTGAGCAGGCTGGCCAGCACGTAGGGGCCGATGGGCAGCGGGGCCGGGCTGCCGAGAAAGTCGACCGTCACGGTGCGGCCGCCATGCAGCGGCACACGGTCACCAGCGATGGCGACGAACTCGCCTGCTGCGAGCTTGCCGGCCAGCAGCATGGCGGTGGCAACCGTGATCTCGCTGACCTCGATCAGGTTCAGCGCCGCGCCCGGCTGCAGGCGCTGCAGGATGCGGTTGAAGGCCTGCGCGTGCCGCGTGTGAACCAGCACGTTGAGCTTGAAAGCCGGCTGGCGCTGGGCCATTGCGCGGCACAGCTCCAGGCAGCCGATGTGGGCCGTGACCAGCACGCCGCCCCCGCCGGAAAGTGCCTGCTGCGCGACCGCCTCGGCACCGTCCAGGCGCACCTTGCCGGCCGGGTAGCGGCCGGCCATCGCCAGCAGCTTGTCCAGCATGGTCTCGGCGAACAAGGCAACGTGCTGCAGGCCCTGGCGCCAGCCGGGCTCGTGCGGCCACAGCCGGTTCGTGGTTTGCTGCCGGCGCAGGTAATCCAGGCTTGCCTCGCGCAGCGTCGGGCGCGTCAGCCAATGCACCAGCACGACCGGCCACATCAGCAGCCGGAAGCCTCGCCGGCCTGCGATGCGGTGCAGGCCGTACAGCAACCAGATGCCCGCGACAAATGTCGTCTCACCCATCTGCGCCCAATGGCGCGCCGTGGGCTTCGCAGCAGCGGTCATGCCGAATTCGTCCAACGCCGCCAAAGCAGCAATGGCGCACGCGGCAGCATGCCGAAGAACAGGCGCGTGTGCATCGCGCTGATGCGGACGTTGTCGCGCAGCGCGCGGAAGTGTGAGACGCCGTCGGTCGGGTAGTGCACCGCCGTCGGCTGGTTGATGAACGGCATGCCGCGCCAGAACAGGCGCACGGCGATGTCGGTGTCGAAGTCCATGCGCCGGCCGATGTGCACCTCGTTGACCAGCGCCAGCGTGGGCGCCAGCGGGTAGATGCGAAAGCCGCACATCGAGTCCTGGATGGCCAGCGACAGCGTGTTGATCCAGACCCAGAGGTGCGTGGCATAGCGACCATACAGCCGTGCCTTGGGCACGCTGTCGTCGTAGACCGGGCAGCCGCAGATCATGTGCGCCGGGTTGGCGGCGGACAGTGCGGCGAAGCGCGGGATGTCGGCCGCGTCGTGCTGGCCGTCGGCATCGATCTGCAGCACATGGGTCCAGCCGAGTTCGCCGGCACGGCGAAAGCCGGCCACCATCGCGCCACCCTTGCCCTGGTTCTGCGCCAGCCGCAGCAACTGCACGCGACCGACAGGATCGGCCGCCAAGGTTTGCAGCACCGCCGCGCAGCCGGGCTCGCTGCCATCGTCCACCAGCAGCACCGGCAGGCCGTGGGCGCGCACGGCGGCGACGACGGCGCCAATGGCCTCGCCATGGTTGTAGACCGGGATCACTGCACCCAGCGTCATGCCGTGGCCTCGGCGGCGGGCAGCTCGAACAGCACGCGACCGCTGGCATGCGGGCCTGAGTCGGATTCGAGCTTGAAGACCAGCTTGCCTTGCGCGGCCTGCATCGTCAATTGCATCTGCAGCGCCTGGCCGGGGCGGATGACCTGCTGGAACTTCAGCGCTTCCAGCGCACGGAGCGCGCCCGGCAGGCCAAACAGTTCCTGCGCAAACAGCAAGGCCCACTCGACCTGGGCCACGCCGGGCAGCACCGGGTGGCCGCTGAAGTGGCCGTCGAACTGCGGCAGCGTGGCGTCTGGCCAGATGCGCAGCGTGGCCTCGGTCGCGCTCTGGCTGAGCACCTGCATCGCCGGACGGCGCGGGTCGAACAAGGCCTGCAGTGCCTGCGCGGTGGTCTTGCCTTGCGCGTTGGCCGGCAGGTGCGAGACGAAGCGCCAGCGGCGCGGCAGCGTCATGGTTTCCAGCAGTGGCTGCAGCTGGCGGCGCAGCGCTTCGGCCATTGCGGCGCGGCCTTGCTGGGCGTGCAGCGCCCAGCCGGCCTCGGTCGGCACGCCGACCACGGCCAGCTGTTCGCGCAGGCCGGGCAGCACCAGCACGCGCAGCTCGGCGAGCCATTCGGTGGCCAGCAGCGCCTGCTCGATGGCCTGCAGCGAGACACGCTTGCCTTCGATCTTCAGCACCCGGTCCAGCCGGCCCAGCAGCTCGAAGCCTTCGTCGCTGGCGCGCACCCTGTCTTCGCTGTCCTGCCAGCCGGCTTCGGCCAGGTGCGCCGACGAAACCTGCAGCCGTTCGCCGTCGACCCGCCAGGCCACGCCTGGCAGGGCGCGCCAGACCGGCGAATGCACCTCGCCCGAACGCTGGCGCCACGCGATGCCGCCGGTTTCGCTGCTGCCGTAGACCTCGATTGGCGCCTGGCCGAACAGGCGCCGGCAGTCCGGCAGCGCGTCGTCTGGCAGCGGTCCGCCGGACGAGAACACCAGCGCCACGCGCGCGGTGAAGCTGTCGTCCGGCAAGGCCGGCGGCAGGCGCTTCAGGTGCGCGGGGCTGCCGATCAGCAGCGCGGTGTTGGGCAGCGCACGCAAGGCGACCGGCAGGTCTTCAATGTAGGCCAGGCGCCGCGCATGCAGCAGCCGGCCGCTGGCCAGTGGCCACAGCACGCGGAACAGCAGGCCGTAGATGTGCTGGTGCGAAACGGTGCCCAGCACTTCGGCCTGGCCGGCGCGCGCGCCAAAGGCCTGCTGCTGCGCGGCAACTTCGACGAACAGCTGGTCCAGCCGCTTGGTGATGGCCTGCGGTTCGCCGGTGCTGCCGGAGGTGAACAGCACGAGCTGCTCGGCCTGCGGGTTCAGCGGCAAGACCGGCAGCGGTTCGGCCGCGGGCGACGAGCGCAGCCGTGGCAGCGCGAAGTCTTCCGCCGCGTCGCTGGCCAGGCCGGCGACCTGGGTGCCGAGCGCCTGCAGCGTCGCGGCCGTGAGCTCACCGGGCAGGTAGGCGATCTTGCCGGCGTGCCAGGCGCCGAACAGCGCGGCGCTGAAGTCCAGCGTGTCCTCGAAGTGCAGTGCCACGGCCTGGCCGGGCTGTGCCGCGAAGGTGGCCTGCCACGCGCCGGCGGCCAGGCGCAGGCTGCCCAGCGTGACGACCTCGCCGGCGGCATTGCGCGCGACCGGCCGGTCGGCACCGTCCGCGCACATCAGGCGGCAGAGGTCGGTCCAGTCGCTCATGGCGTGGCTTTCTGTGCCGCGCGCACCTTGCGGCGCACCAGCCATTCGCCGCCCATCAGGCTGCCCATCAGGAGGTAGGCGATCAGGCCGTTGTAGAGCGCCCAGAGCTTGTCGTCGCCCCAGCAGGCGGTGAACAGCGCCAGGCTGCCGTTGAGCACGAAAAAACCGCACCAGACCTGCGTGACACAGCGGGTGTAGCGCACGCCGGCGGCGTCCAGGTCCGGCTCGGTCAGGCGGGCAATGCGCTCGACGACGGTAGGCGGGTGCCGCAGGCTGGCGCCGAACAGCAACAGCAGGCCGAGGTTCACCACTACCGGATAGACCTTCAGCGGCATGGCCTGGTTGATCAAGGCGGTGGTGGCGGCGAGCAGCAGCGCTGCCGCGGCGGCCCACCACCAGAACGGATCGCGCCGCGGGCTGGCGAGCGCGCGCGCCACCGCCAGCGCGGCCAGCAGCAAGGCCAGCCAGCGCGGCTCGAAACGCCCCAGACCCAGGTAGACCAGCAGCGGGTAGGCGGCGGTCAGCACGACCACCAGGCCCCAGCGCATGGCCGGACTCAGGCGCTGGTTTCGGCGGCGTCAGGGGCTTTGATCAGGCCCTGCAGCGCGTCGATCACATCCTGCAGCGTGCGCACGGCCTTGAAGGCCTCCGGCTGCAGGCGCTTGCCGACCAGCGGCTTGAGCCGGACGATCAGGTCGACCGCATCGATGCTGTCGATGTCCAGGTCTTCGTGCAGGCGGGCGGTGGCCACGACCCGGTCGGGCGCGATGTCGAAGGTTTCGACCAGGATGTCGCGCAGGCGCTCGAAAATGTCTTGGTTGGTCATGCTGGAACTCGTGGGCTGGCGGGCGGCACTGGCTTGCCGCTGAGTCATCTGTCGGGGCGATCAGGCGGGCATGCGGGCGGCGCTGACAAACTGCGCCAGTGCCCGAACGCTGGCGAAGTGACGGCGGGTCTCGGCCGAGTCGGCCGCCATGCTGACGCCGTAGCGCTTCTGCAGCGCCAGGCCGAGTTCGAGCGCATCGATCGAGTCCAGCCCCAGGCCTTCGACGAACAAGGCCTGTTCGGCGTCGATGTCCTCGGGACGCAGGTCCTCGAGGTTGAGCGCCGAGATCAGCAGCTCCTTGATTTCACGTTCCAGCGCTTCCATCACTCCCTCTTACCCTCGAGAAATGGCCGATCAAATGGTCTGTCAGGTGCCGCGCGGCCAACGCAGTCTCCTGCCCTGCCGCTGCCATGAAAGGCGCGACCGGGATGTCTTCATCCACCGTCAGCACAAAATGCAGCGGCACCGGCGCGGCCCGCCACCACGGCGCCCCCTTGGTCAGCCCCAGGGGCTGGCACTGGATGGACACCGGCGTGATGTCGATGCCGCCACGCAGCGCAATCTGCGCCGCGCCGCGCTGCATCTTCATGGGCTGGCCCGGGCGCGTTCGCGTGCCTTCGGGAAAGATGATCAGGTTGCCATCGTTCTTGACACTGTCTATGCAGTCTTGCAGCAATTCCGACCCTGAATTGTTGCAGATGTAGCCCGTTGCGCGCACCGCACCGCACGTGAACGGATTTTGGGCGAGTGTGGACTTCACCACGCAGTCGGCGTTGTCGATCAGCGAGATCAGGAAAACCACGTCGATCAGCGTGGGGTGATTGGCCAGCACCAGCAGGCCACTGCGCTGCAAACGCGCCAGGCCACGCACCTCGTAGGTGATCAGGCGCAGCAGCCGCATCCAGCCGATGAAGGCGCGGAACAGGTGGTGCACTGCTGAGCGCGCGAGCCTCGCGCGGCGCACCGGGTTGCGCACGACCAAGGTCAGCAACGGAAAAATGACCAGCCACAGCAACACGCCGCCGGCGCCAAAGCTGCCAAAAGCCAACGCGGTCGCCAGCAGGCCGCGCATGCGGCGCAGGCGGTCCATCATGGGGCCGCCGATGCGCGCAGCCAACGCCAACGGCCACGCTGCAGCTGCGTGTCGGTGCCGACCAGGAAGCGCAGCACGGCCAGGTCGCCCAAGGCCGCGTTGCCCTCGGTCGGACCTGGCGCGGTGGTCTGCAGCGAAAGCTCGCTGCCGGGCTGGATCAAGCACGCCCAGGCGCGCAGCGGCGCCAAGCCTGGCGGCTCGGCCAGATCGGCATAAGGCGCTGGCAGCGGACCATCGGAGCAGACGACGGTGACCTGCTCCGCACCGTCGGCCAGCAGACCCAGGGCTTCGACAAAACCGGCTTCGGCGCTGTGCGCCCCGGCCGCCACGGCGAGGAAATTGGACCTGTCGCCGCGGGCAATCGAGTACTGCGCGCTTTGCGCGTTGTGCACCGACAGGCTGAAGGCGGTCGGCGACAGCGGCTCGTCGGCCGCGAGTTGCTGCAGCATCGCCACCGAGCGCGCGATCTCGCCCCAGCGCGAGGCGAACACCACCGGGCCGCCGGCGTCGGCGCCCTGGGCCTGGAAGGCAACCTGCAGCGCGGCGCGGCCCAGCGGGTCGATGCGGCGCCGGGCCATGGCCGGCACTTCGCTCAACGACGCCAGTCCGTCTGCCGGCAAGGCACGCGGAGCGGCCAGCCAATCCAGCCAGTGGGCGGGATCGTCCAGGCCCGGTGCCCAGGCCGCCCAGCGCAGGATGCGAAAACTTGGCATGGCGAGACGGTGGGCGAATGAGAGGGCGACGGCTGCGGCGAACTTGAAGCCCCACAAGCACAAAGCCCGCCACGACCTGGATCGCGGCGGGCTTGCGGGGTTCGCTGCGCGCTGCAGCTTACTTCTTGCGCAGGCGCTGGATGGCGGCCAGTTGGGCGGCCATGGTGGCGAATTCGCCCTGGGCCAGCGCCAGGTCGATGTCGCTCTTGGCGTTTTTCATCGCGGCTTCGGCGGCCTTCTTGGCCTCGGTGGCCTTGGCTTCGTCCAGGTCGTGGCCGCGGATCGCGGTGTCAGCCAGCACGGTGACCGAGCCCGGCTGCACTTCCAGGATGCCACCGGCAACGAAGACAAACTCTTCTTCGCCCGTGTCGGCCCGCTGGATGCGCACCGCGCCCGGCTTGATGCGGGTGATCAGCGGCGTGTGGCGGGGCAAGATGCCCAGCTCGCCGTTTTCACCCGGCAGCGCGACGAACTTGGCCTCGCCGCTGAAGATCGACTCTTCAGCGCTGACCACGTCGACGTGAATGGTTGCCATGCTCGTGTTCCTCAAGTTCAAGAAGTTTCAGTAAGCGAGCAGTCGGGCCTCAGGCTAGGCGCTCCCCTCAGCCGTACACCCGTACGGCGAGGAGAGCAACGACGCATCAGGCCCGAATGCGAAGTCTTACTGGATCTTCTTGGCCTTCTCGAAGGCTTCATCGATCGTGCCAACCATGTAGAACGCTTGTTCCGGCAGGTGGTCGCATTCGCCAGCCACGATCATCTTGAAGCCGCGAATGGTTTCCTTCAGCGGCACGTACTTGCCCGGCGAGCCGGTGAAGACTTCGGCGACGTGGAAGGGCTGCGACAGGAAGCGCTGGATCTTGCGTGCGCGCGAGACGGCCAGCTTGTCTTCCGGTGCCAGTTCGTCCATGCCCAGGATGGCGATGATGTCGCGCAGTTCCTTGTAGCGCTGCAGCGTGGACTGCACGGCACGGGTGGTGTCGTAGTGTTCCTGGCCGATCACGTTCGGGTCGATCTGGCGCGAGGTCGAGTCCAGCGGGTCGACGGCCGGGTAGATGCCCAGCGAGGCGATTTCACGCGACAGCGAGACGGTCGAGTCCAAGTGGGCGAAGGTGGTCGCAGGCGACGGGTCGGTGTAGTCGTCCGCAGGGACGTACACGGCCTGGATCGAGGTGATCGAGCCGACCTTGGTCGAGGTGATGCGCTCCTGCAGGCGGCCCATTTCTTCGGCCAGCGTCGGCTGGTAGCCCACGGCCGAAGGCATGCGGCCCAGCAGTGCGGACACTTCGGTACCGGCAAGCGTGTAGCGGTAGATGTTGTCGACGAAGAACAGCACGTCGCGGCCTTCGTCGCGGAAGGACTCGGCAATCGTCAGGCCGGTCAGCGCGACGCGCAGGCGGTTGCCCGGCGGTTCGTTCATCTGGCCGTAGACCATCGCGACCTTGGACTCCGGCAGGTTCTCGAGGTTGACGACCTTGGAGTCGGCCATCTCGTGATAGAAGTCGTTGCCTTCGCGGGTGCGTTCACCCACGCCAGCGAACACCGACAGACCGGAGTGGGCCTTGGCGATGTTGTTGATCAGCTCCATCATGTTGACGGTCTTGCCGACGCCAGCGCCGCCGAACAGGCCGACCTTGCCGCCCTTCGCGAACGGGCAGATCAGGTCGATCACCTTGATGCCGGTTTCCAGCAGCTCTTGCGACGGGCTCAGCTCGTCGTAGGCCGGGGCCTTGCGGTGGATGGAGGCGGTCAGCTCGTGTGAGACCTCGCCGCGCTCGTCGATCGGGTTGCCCAGCACGTCCATGATGCGGCCGAGCGTGGCCTTGCCCACCGGCACGGTGATCGGGAAGCCGGTGTTGGTCACCATCACGCCGCGGCGCAAGCCGTCGGACGAGCCCAGCGCAATGGTGCGCACCACACCGTCGCCCAGCTGCTGCTGGACTTCCAGCGTCAGCGCCGAGCCTTCCATCTTCAGCGCGTCATAGATGCGCGGCATCTGGTTGCGCGGGAACTCGACGTCCACGACGGCGCCGATGCACTGGACGATCTTGCCCACGGCGGCCGTGGCTGCTTGAGTGTTCGACATTTCGGTGTCCTTCAATCTTTGATTCGCTGTATTCGGGTCTGGCTGCGGCGCTGCCGGCTCAACCGCTGATCGCGGCCGCGCCGCTGACGATCTCGGAGAGTTCCTTGGTGATCGCCGCCTGGCGGGTCTTGTTGTAGATGAGCTTGAGCTCACCGATCAAGGTGCCCGCGTTGTCGGTGGCCGCCTTCATGGCCACCATGCGCGCCGACTGCTCGGACGCCATGTTCTCGGCCACGGCCTGGTAGATCAGCGCTTCGAGGTAACGCTTGAACAACTCGTCGATCACGGTCGCTGCGTCCGGCTCGTACAGGTAGTCCCAACCGTAGGCCGACTTCTCGGCCGGCGTCTGGGCCAGGCTGTCGGCCTTCAGCGGCAGCAGCTGCTCGACCACAGGCTCCTGCTTCATCGTGTTGATGAAGCGGGTGTAGCAGAGGTAGACCGCGTCGACCTTGCCTTCGACGAAGGCGTCCAGCATGACCTTGACCGGGCCGATCAGGCGATCGAGCTGCGGCGTGTCGCCCAGCTGCGTGACATGGCTGACGACCTGGGCACCGACGCGGTTCAGGAAGCCGAAGCCTTTGTTGCCAATGGCCACGGCCTGCGACTTGCCGCCTGCTTCCTGCACCTCGCGCATCTTGCCGGTGACGGCCCGCAGCACGTTGGTGTTCAGGCCGCCGCACAAACCCTTGTCCGTCGTCACTACCACAAAGCCCGTGACACCGGTGCGGTGCTCGGTGCTCATGAAGGGCGAGTGGTATTCCGGGTTGGCCTGCGACAGGTTGGCCGTGATGTTGCGGATCTTGTCGCTGTACGGGCGCGCATTGCGCATGCGCTCCTGCGCCTTGCGCATCTTCGAGGCGGCAACCATTTCCATGGCCTTGGTGATCTTCTTGGTGTTCTCCACCGATTTGATCTTGCCGCGAATTTCCTTTCCAACCGCCATGACGGTGCTCCTTTCAGCGTTGCGTCAGGGCAGGGTCAGAAAGACTTCTTGAACGCGGCGATGGCGCCGGACAGTTCATCTTCGGCAACCTTGTCCATGGCCTTGTCGGCTTCCAGCTTCGCCAGCAGGGCGGCGTGACTGGCCTTCAGGAACTGGTGCAGGCCGGCTTCGAAGGCCAGGATGCGCTTGACCGGGATGTCGTCCATGAAGCCCTTGTTCACCGCATACAGCGTCGCGCCCATCAGGCTGATCGGCAGCGGCGAATACTGGGCCTGCTTGAGCAGTTCGGTCACGCGGGCACCGCGGTCCAGCTGCTTGCGGGTCGAC
This sequence comes from Ideonella azotifigens, assembly GCF_021043325.1. NCBI lineage: Bacteria > Pseudomonadati > Pseudomonadota > Betaproteobacteria > Burkholderiales > Sphaerotilaceae > Ideonella > Ideonella azotifigens. Next base: position 66,676 of record NZ_JAJNKD010000001.1, on the reverse strand, counting down.
TCGTCCAGGTCGGAAGCGAACTGCGCGAACGCAGCCAGTTCACGGTACTGGGCCAGGTCAGTCCGGATGCCGCCGGACAGCGACTTGATCAGCTTGGTCTGCGCAGCACCACCGACACGCGACACCGAGATACCGGCGTTGATGGCGGGGCGGATGCCGGCGTTGAACAGGCTGGTTTCCAGGAAGATCTGGCCGTCGGTGATCGAGATCACGTTGGTCGGCACGAAGGCCGAAACGTCGCCAGCTTGCGTCTCGATGATGGGCAGCGCGGTCAGCGAGCCGGTCTTGCCCTTGACTTCACCCTTGGTGAAGGCTTCGACGTAGTCGGCGTTGACACGGGCGGCGCGCTCCAGCAGGCGGCTGTGGAGATAGAACACGTCGCCAGGGAAAGCTTCGCGGCCCGGCGGGCGACGCAGCAGCAGCGAAACCTGGCGGTAGGCCACGGCCTGCTTGGACAGGTCGTCATAGACGATCAGCGCGTCCTGGCCGCGGTCGCGGAAGTATTCGCCCATCGTGCAGCCGGAGTAGGCCGACACGTATTGCATCGCGGCCGATTCGGAAGCCGAAGCAGCGACGACGATGGTGTATTCCATCGCGCCGGCCTGTTCCAGTGCGCGCACCACGTTCTTGATCGTCGAAGCCTTCTGGCCGATCGCAACGTAGACGCAGGTCATGTTCTGACCCTTCTGGTTGATGATCGCGTCGACGGCCACGGCCGTCTTGCCGGTCTGGCGGTCGCCAATGATCAGCTCGCGCTGGCCACGGCCGACGGGCACCATCGAGTCGATCGACTTCAAGCCGGTCTGCACCGGCTGGTCGACGGACTTACGGGCGATCACGCCCGGGGCGACCTTCTCGATCACGTCGGTCATCTTGGCGTTGATCGGGCCCTTGCCGTCGATCGGCTGGCCCAGGGCGTTGACCACGCGGCCAATCAGCTCGGGGCCGACCGGCACTTCCAGGATGCGGCCCGTGCACTTCACGGTGTCGCCTTCGGAGATGTGCTCGTACTCGCCCAGGATCACCGCGCCGACCGAGTCGCGCTCCAGGTTCAGCGCCAGGCCGTAGCTGGGCACGCCATCCTTGGTGGCTGGGAATTCGAGCATTTCACCCTGCATCGCATCGGACAGGCCGTGCACGCGGACGATGCCGTCGGTCACCGAGACGACGGTGCCCTGGTTGCGGATGTCCGTCGAGGTGCCGAGGCCCTCGATGCGGCTCTTGATCAGTTCCGAAATTTCTGCAGGATTGAGTTGCATTGCTTTCTCCGAAAGCGCGGCAGCCCGTTTGCGGCTGCCGAAGGATGAATGTGCGGATGCGGGGGCGTGCGGCGCGTTCAGTGGGTCAGCGCTGACTTCATCTGCTCGAGGCGCGCCTTGACCGAGGTATCCAGCACCTCGTCTCCCACGACCACGCGGATGCCGCCGATCAGCGACTCGTCGATCTCCACTGCGGCATTGAGCTTGCGTCCGAAGCGCTGTTCGAGCACCGCGACGGTCTCTGCCAGCTGCGCGTCCGACAGCGGGAAAGCGCTGGCGATGCGGGCGTCCGACACGCCGCTGCTGGCGTTGACCAGCGCGCGGAACTGCGCCGCGATCTCGGGCAGCGCAACCAGTCGGCCGTTGTCGATCACGGCAGTCAGCAGGTTGGCAACCTTGGGCGACAGGCTGATGTTGGCGACGCCAGCGATCAGCTCGAACACCTGGCTGGCGATGACCTTGGGGCTGTCGGCAAACTGGCGCAGCTGCGGGTTGCCGGCGACCTGGCCGACGGCTTCCAGCTGTTCGGCCAGTGCGGCGGCGTTGTCGCCAGCGACGGCCTTGAACATGGCTTCCGCGTAGGGACGGGCGATGGTTGCGAGCTCGGCCATGGTTTACAGCTCGGTCTTCAGGCGGGTCAGCAACTCGGCGTGAACGCCGGCGTTGACTTCGCGCTTCAGGATCGCTTCAGCGCCCTTGACTGCCAGCACGGCGACCTGCTCACGCAGCACCTCGCGGGCCTTCGTGGACTCCTGCTGCGCTTCGGCATGGGCGGCGGCAACGATCTTGGCGCCTTCTTCGCTGGCGCGGGCCTTCGCCTCTTCCACCAACTGCTGGGCCAGACGCTCGGCATCGGCCAGGCGCTTGGCGGCGCTGTCCTTTGCGGCGGACAGCTCGGCCTGGACCTTCTTGTCGGCAGCAACCAACTCGGCCTTGGCCTTGTCGGCGGCAGACAAGCCGGCGGCAATCTTCTGCGCACGCTCGTCGAGCGCGGCGGCAATCGGCGGCCAGACGAATTTCATCGTGAACCCGACCAGGATCAGGAAGACGATCATCTGGACGATGAGGGTACCGGTGATGCTCACTTTATTGCCTCAAACGGTGACTGGGACATTCAGCACAAGGCGCACCCTGTGGGGGTGCGCCCGGCCTCTCAAACTCGACAGACGCCGATTACTTGGCGAGCTGCTGGATCTGGCCCAGGAAAGGGTTGGCGGTGGCGAACCACAGCGCGATACCGGTACCGATGATGAACGCCGCGTCGATCAGGCCGGCCAGCAGGAACATCTTGGTCTGCAGTTCGCCCATCAGTTCGGGCTGGCGAGCGGCGGATTCCAGGTACTTGCTGCCCATGACGCCGATGCCGATACAAGCACCGAGCGCGCCCAGACCAATGATCAGGCCGGCGGCGAGGGCAACAAAGCTGATGACTTCCATGATGACTCCTAGGTCGAGAGGTTATGTTTACGAAAAGGGAAAAGCGAGAGAAATCCTGAACGGCCGCTGTCAGTGCGAGTCGTGCGCCTGGCCGATGTACACCAGCGTCAGCATCATGAACACAAAGGCCTGCAGCGTGATGATCAGGATGTGGAAGATCGCCCAGGCGGAGCCGGCAATGATGTGGCCGATGGCCAGACCGATGCCGGTGCCCAGACCGACGGAGGCGAAAGCGCCACCCATCAGGGCGATCAGCAGGAAGATCAGTTCGCCGGCATACATGTTGCCAAACAGCCGCATGCCGTGCGAGACGGTCTTGGCCACGAACTCGATGATCTGCATCAAGAAGTTGAAGGGATACAGCGCCCAGTGGTCACCAAACGGCGCCGAGAACAGCTCATGGATCCAGCCACCCAGGCCCTTGATCTTGACGTTGTAGACCAGGCAGACGATCAGCACGGCCAGTGACATGCCCATCGTGACCGAGAGGTCGGCGGTCGGCACCGAGCGCAGGTAGGCGTGGTGGGCATCGCCGCCATTGGCAACAACAATCTTCTCCCAGATCCAGGGCAGCAGATCGACCGGCAGCAGGTCCATTGCGTTGAGCACGAAGATCCACAGGAACACCGTCAGCGCCAGCGGCGAGACCAGCTTGCGGCTGTTGGCGTTGTGCACGATGCCCTTGGCCTGGTTTTCCACCATCTCGACCAGGATCTCGACGGCTGCCTGGAAGCGACCCGGCACGCCGGACGTGGCCTTGCGCGCGGCAAGCCACAGCACGAAGCAGGTGAGCACACCCAGCACGATGGAGAAGAACATCGAGTCCCAGCTGACCACCGAGAGGTCGAACGGGCCGTTCAACTCCTTGTTGCGCCAGTGGGTCAGGTGATGAACGATGTACTCACCGGCGGTGGGCGCGTGCTCTGCGACTGGACCTTCAGCTGACATGATTGATTGCTTCTCGTTCGTTCAACGCTTGCGGCGACCACGCCACGACAGCGCGAGCCAATAAACCTCGATGCACAGGACCAGCGCCACCAGCAAGGCTGGCCAGCTCAGGTCAGGCACCAGCTTCGGGGCCAGCATCAACATGGCCACCGAAATCCCCATCTTGCCGAACTGCCACAGCATGAAGCTCACGGCGGAAACGCCGGGCGCCAAGCTGCTGAGCCGGCTGGTCATGCCGCGCGCCATCAAGGCACCCGGCACCACCACCGCAGCCGCGCCATACAGCAGCGACCACGCCCACCCCTGTCGACCTGTGACCAGCCATGTCGCCGTGGCCAGCACCAACCCCACCACGGCCTGCACCGCGACCACCCGCCATGGCGACACCGATGGGTGCCGCGCCGCGAGGGCTTGCGCCTGCTCGCGATTCAGGGCTTGAAACTTTGGCTCATCGCCCTCTTGCTCGGAATCTGACCAGCGGTCAAAGCGGGCTTGCCGATCTGACATGGACAAAAAAGTTCCTTGGTAAAGGACATTGGGGGCGACAAAGCCTCGGAATTATAGGGTGAAAGCCTGCCTGTCCAAAACCTGTCGGTCTTGGCCTGCCAAGGCCGCCGGAATTGTTCCGGCTCTGCTTGACACCAGCCCCGGTTCGGTGCCAGCACCTGCCGAGCCTCGCGCCACGCCTCAAACCTGGGCGAAATGCACCGGCAGCCCCGGCACCTCGACCCGCATCTGCAGCACGCAACCGGCCCAGGGCTGGCGTTGCAACTCTTCGGCCGGCCGGTTTTCGCGCGAGGTCGTCACGTACAAGGTGCGCAGGTCGTCGCCACCAAAACACGGCATCGTCGCGCAACGCACCGGCAGCGCCACTTCCTGCAGCGGCGTGCCGTCGGGTGCCAGGCGCAGCAGCCGCTGGCCCTCGAACATCGCGACCCAGTAGCAGCCCTCGCTGTCGACCGCCGCGCCATCGGGCCGGCCGCCATACGACGCCAGGTCCTGGCCGGCCTGCTTCAACGGAAAGCTAGCGAAGACCCGCTGGCGCGACAGTTCACCGCTGGCCGGATCGAAGTCCAGCGCATGGATGGTGTGGGCCTTGGTGTCGCTCCAGTACAGCGTGCGGCCGTCCGGGCTCCAGGCCAGGCCGTTGCTGACCGTCACGTCGCCGGCCACGCGCGCCAGGTGCTCGCCGGACCAGCGGTACAGCGCCGCCAGCGCCGGCTCGCGCGGCTCGTAGATCGTGCCAACCCAGAAGCGGCCTTGCGCATCGGCCTTGCCATCGTTGAAACGCTCCTTGCGCGGATCGTAGGGCGGCCGCGCCAAGCGGCTGCGCTCGCCGCTGCGCGTGTCGAAGGTCCACAAGCCATCGCGCATGGCCAGCATCAGCCCGCCGCCCAGCAGTGGTGCGATGCTGCAGGGTTCGGTCTCGAAGGCCCAATGTTCGTGCGTCGCGGTGGCCGGATGGAAGCAGTTCAAGGTCTTGCCTGGAATGTCGCACCAGTACAGCGCCGCCTGCTCCGGGTGCCAGAACGGCGACTCGCCCAGCAGCGAGGGCGCCACCGGCAGCGGATGGGGGTCGAACAGCAATTCGGCAGGCATCGGCACGGTCCTTGGCAGATTCGTCAGGTGAACGGCCGGCAGCGCCGCCAGCCCGGCCCGCATTGTCGCGGCCGGCCAGCCGGCGCAGGAACATCCCGGTTACCAAGACCAGGCAATGGGGCCTTCTCCGCATGGCCGGCCCGCGGGCCCGGTCCGACACTTTGGCCGATGACGTCCCTGCCCTTGCCGCGCGCCGCCGGCATCTCGACCGCCTGGCTGCTGCGCCTGGCCGCCATCAGCGCTGCGCTGGCGATTGCCGCCGCGCCGTGGGCGCTGAACCGGCCCTGGCTGAACTTCGCCTTCAAGCCGCTGACCACGCTGCTGCTGATCGCCTGGGCCTGGCCGCGCGGCCGGCAGCATCCGGCCCGCACAGCGCTGCTGGCGGGGCTGTGGCTGTCGCTGGGAGGCGATGTGGCCTTGATGTGGCCGCAACAAGGCTTCCTGCCCGGGCTGATCTGCTTCCTGCTGGCCCACCTGGCCTACATGTTCGGCTTCACGCGCGGGCCAGGGCGCTGCGTGTGGGCGCCGGGCCTGCTGCTTTACGGCCTGGTTGCCGCCGTCGTGCTGAGCCGGCTGTGGCCCGGCGTGCCGACAGACCTGCAGTTGCCTGTGGTGGTCTATGTGCTGGCGCTGGCCGGCATGGCCGGGCTGGCGCTGGGCCGCTGGTGGCATGGCCGTGGCGACCAGGCTGCCGCACCCTGGCTGCGCCGCGCAGCACTGGGCGGCGCGCTGTTCATGCTGTCGGACGCGATCCTGGCGACGAACAAGTTCCGCCCGCCGGTGCCGCTGGACACGCTGTGGGTGCTGGCCAGCTACTGGCTGGCCCAGGCCTGCATTGCCGGCTCGCTGCCGGCGCCGCGAAGGGACCGCTGACGACTCGGGCCCATCGCGTGACGCAGTGCACGCCAGCGCCAGGCGCGGCAGGGTCCAGCCCTGGATCCCGGCGCGCGGCGGACGAAAGCAGAGGGACGTCGATCTGCGACGAGCCCACGACTGCCCGGCATGCCGCTCCGTACCGAATCTTCCACACCCCATTTCATGCGCCATGCCCGAGCCGACGCGGCCCGCGCCAAGGCCATGCCGGCTTCGCCTGCCGCCGCCCTGGCCCGCATAGCACTGGCCGCGCTGTTGCTGGCCGGCGGCGCCGCCGCACTGTGGCCCGGCCCGACCCATGCGCGCGCATTGGCCGTCACCGTTGACCCCGCACTCGAAGCCGACGCCTGGACCGACCGCCTGGTCATCGCCTACCGCACGGCCGAGACCACGCCAATGCGCCGCACCCTGCTCAGCGCCGCCAACAGGACCCAGCAGCACCTGCAGCGCTTCGGCCTGCAGGCGCTGGACAGCCACAGCACCGCGCAAGGCGCGCAGGTGCTGCACCTGAACCGCTGGGCCCGCGCCGCCGAGCTGCGCCAGGTCGCAGCGGCCATGGTCGCAGCCGACCCCAACATCGCCTACGCCGAGCCGGACCTGCTGATGCAGCCGCAATCGGTGCCCAACGACCCGATGTACGGCCAGCAGTGGCACTACTTCGAGGCCACTGCCGGCCTGAACCTGCCGGCCGCCTGGGACCTTTCCACAGGCAGCGGCGTCACCATTGCCGTGGTCGACACCGGCGTGCGCCCGCATGCCGACCTGGTGGGCAACCTGCTCGCCGGCTACGACTTCGTTGCCAACAAGACCACCGCCGCCGATGGCGATGGCCGTGACGCCGACGCGACCGATCCCGGCGACGGCTGCGGCACCGCGGCCGCCAGCTGGCACGGCACGCACGTCGCCGGCACGCTGGCCGCGGTCGCCAACAACAACCTCGGCGTGGCCGGCGTGGCCCATGGTGCCAGGCTGCTGCCGGTGCGCGTGATGGGCTGCGGCGGCGGCTACAACTCGGACATCGCCAGCGGCATCGTCTGGGCCGCTGGCGGCAGCGTCAGCGGCGTGGCCGCGGCGGCCAGCAAGGCCAGGGTCGTCAACCTGTCGCTGGGCAGCAGCGGCAGCTGTTCGGCCACGATGCAGTCGGCGCTGGACCAGGCCCGCAGCCTGGGCGCCACCGTGGTCGCCGCGGCTGGCAACAACAGCGGCGCGACAGCCAAGTATTCACCGGCCAACTGTCGCAACCTGATCGTCGTCACCGCCCTCAGCCGTGAAGGCAAGCGCGCGAGCTACGCCAATTTCGGCGCCGAAGTCGACGTGGCCGCGCCCGGCGGCGACATGGCCACCGGCAGCGCCAACGGCGTGCTGTCGACCTCCAACACCGGCATGCTGACGGTGGGCAGCGACAGCTACCGCGTCGAACAAGGCACCTCGATGGCCACGCCGCACGTGGCGGGCGTGGCCGCGCTGATGCTGGCACGCAACCCGGCGCTGACGCCTGACGAAGTCGAAGTGCTGATCAAGAGCAGCACCCGCAAGATCCCCGGCGCCTGCACCAGTTGCGGCACCGGGCTTGTGGACGCCGCCGCCGCGGTCAATGCGGTTTTCCTCGCCGGCAGCGCCCCCACGCTGGTCACCGAAGTCGAACCCAACAACAGCCACGCCCAGGCCCAGCTGCTGAGCAGCTTCCCGGCCAAGGTCAAGGGCAGCATCAACGCCAACGGCGACCTGGACACCTATCGCATCAGCGTCCCGGCCAAAGGCACGGTGAAGGCGCGGCTGATCGGCAATGCCGAGTCCGACTACAACCTGGCATTCCGCAACACCAAGAGCGTGGTGCTCGCCACCAGCGTCCGCGCCAAGGGCCTGACCGACGAACTCAGCTGGACCAACAGCGCCAGCACCGCTGCCGACCTGTTCGTGCGCGTCTCTCGCGCCAGTGGTGGCGTCGGCGACAGCGGCGGCCGCTATACCTTGGAAGTCACGAGATAAGTGAAGCGCCCGAGCTACATGCCTTTGAAGAGGTGCGCGTAGCTGCGGCTCACTTCCAATTTTTGGCTGTGGCCTTTGACGGCCACGATCTGGCGGCCGCGGAAGTCGCGCGTGATCGAGCCGATGGCGTTCACCGCGACCAGCGTCGAGCGGTGGATCTGCCAGAAGCGCTGCGGGTCCAGCTCGTCGACCAGCTCCTTGATCGGCTTGCGGATCAGGGCCTCGACCTGCAGCGTCTGCACCCGGGTGTATTTCTCGTCGCTGATGAAAAACAGCACGTCCTCGACCGGGATCATCTGGATGCCTTGGCCCACCGTCGCCTGGATCCACTTCAGGTACTGCGGCTGCGCGCTGCCGCCTGCCGCCAGCCGGTGCAGCAGCTGCTGGATCGGCGGGCCGTCCAGCGCCGCGCTGCTGGCGGCCGGTGCCGAGCCGGCGTCGTCCGCCGCACGCCGCGCGGCCAGGCGCTTGGTGATGCGCTCAACCGTGCGCTGCAGGCGGTCGCGCTCGGCGGGTTTGAGCACATAGTCGGCCGCGCCCTGCTCGAAGGCCTCGACCGCGTACTGGTCGTAGGCGGTGATGAAGACGATCTCCGGCAGCCAGCCGTCGTCGCCCACGTCCATCTGCGCAATCTGCTTGGCCGCCTCCACGCCCGTCATGCCGGGCATGCGGATGTCCAGGAAGACGACGTCCGGCCGGTGCTGCTCGACCAGTTCGACCGCCTCGGCACCGTGCTTGGCTTCGGCCACCAGTTCCAGCGCCGGCCACACCTCGGCCAGCCGGGCGCGCAGTTGTTCGCGCATCAGCCGCTCGTCGTCGGCCAGCACCGCACGGGCGGGCGGGAAAGGGGAGGAAGGAGAAGCAGCGGCGTCGGTCATGGTGCTTACTTTAGCGGGCCGTCGGCACTTGTGGCCTTCACAGCGGCCGGCCGGGCGTTTCGATCGGGCGGTACGGCACGGTGATGGTCACCACGGTGCCGCTGGGCTGGTTGGCCGCCACCGTCAGGCTGGCCTTGCTGCCGTGCAGCAGTTGCAGCCGCTCGCGGATGTTGGCCAGGCCCACGCCGGTGCCGGAGGTGGCCGCGGCACCGAAGCCCACGCCGGTGTCGGCCACGGTGACCTGCAGCTTGCCGTGCACGATCTCCGCGGTGACGCGCAGCGTGCCGCCCTCGGGTTTGGGCTCCAGCCCGTGGCGGATCGCGTTTTCCACCAGCGTCTGGATCATCATCGCCGGGAACTCGGCCGACAGCAGGCCCTCCGGCACGTCGATGCGCGCGTCCAGCCGCTCTTCCATGCGCACCTTCAGGATCTCGACATAAGGCTTCACGACCGCCAGCTCGCGGCCCAGGTCGCGGGCGCTGGCGTCCGCGGTGTCGCGCATCGTCGGCATGCTGGCCCGCAGCAGCGCGATCAGGTTCTTCTGCATCTGGCTGGCGCGCGGCGGGTCGGTCTCGATCAAATGGTCGATCGAAGCCAGCGTGTTGAACAGGAAGTGCGGCTCGACCTGGGCCTGCATCGCGGCCATGCGGGCTTCCACCACCTGGCGCTTGAGCGACTCGGCCTCGGCCGTTTCGGTCGCCTGCGCGGCCTTCACTTCGGCCTGCATGCGGCCCTTGTAGGTGAACTTCAGGATCGCCGAAGCCACGATCCACAACAGCGCCAGGTCGCTCAGGAACTCGCCATAGCGCACGGTGCGGATGCGGGTGCTGGGGCCGTCCTCTTCCTGGGCAGCGTCCCGCACCGCTTCGGCTGCGGCCTCGACCGCTTCGCGCTGCGCGTCGCGCGCCTGCTCCAGCGCCTCGACCACCTGCTCCTTGGCCTCCTTCACCGCGTCGCGCACGTCTTCCGAGTCGGCATCGGCAGGCAGGGCCACGTGCACATGCTTGTCGCCGATGTTGATCTCCACCCCCGGCTGCTCGGCCGAGGCGGCGCTGGCGGCGCTGGCGGCCGCAGCCGCGGCGGCGGAGGCTGCGGCCTGCGGCTTTTCCTCCAGCCGCACGCCATGCTCGTCGATCGAGAACTCGAACGAGCGGCGCGGCGACGACGCCGGTGCCGCTGGCTTGGGCAGCACGATGTGGATGTCCGGTGCCGAGACCGGCGGAACGGGCGGCACCGTCGGCAGCGTGATCTTCGGCCGACGCGTGGCCACCACCGATTCGGTGAAGGTCCACTTGAACGGCGGCAGGCTCTGCACCAGGTGCACCACGACCAGCAGCAACACCGACAGCACCGCGAAGCGCCGCCAGCTGATGCGGACCAACCACGTGCCGTAAGCGTGGAAGGCCCGCATGCAGCCGGCGACAAACCGCTGCCAGCGCTGGGCTGGTGTGTCTTGGGAGGAGGGGAAAGAAGGACTCATGATGTTCGGACCCGCACGGAACGACGACGGCATGGTTCGAAATGTAGGCAAGCCACCGCCGCCCTGCAGCCGGCTTGCGACGCGCCGGCCGGTCGCGAGGACAGGCTGCACTTGGCGCCGACCAGACGGACAGGCGGCGCCATTCAGCGCCGCTCGACGATCACCGGCACCAGCTGAAGCGTGCTGCGCACCCGCTCGCTGGCCTCCCTGGCCTGCTCGCGCGAAACATACGGCCCGGCCTGCAGCCGGTGGATGCCGCCCTCGCTGAAGACCGCCAGCAACGGCGCCAGCCAGCCCAACTCGTCGGCCACGCGGCGGTGGAAGCTCATTGCGCCCTCGCTGCGGCTGAAAGCGCCCAGTTGCAGCCAGAAGCCGCTGGCCGCGGTGGTGTAGGAGCGGGCCTGGGTCGGCGCGGTGCGGCTGTTGGGCGGCAGCGGCGCCGCGTCGCTGCCCGGCGCGGGCATGGGCAGGCGGCTCAGCTCGGCCGGCAGGCGCGGGTTGCTGGCCTGCGGGTCCGGTGGCGGGTCGTTGCCCGCAGGGTTGCCGCTCGCGGCCAGCAGGGTTTGCGCGCGCAGTGCGTCGCCGCCCGGGCCGTCGTCGGCAGCCGCCGCGGCGTCCACCGCCGCCGGGGCCAAGGTGTTCGCCGGCATGCCGGCCAGCACCGGCGGCGGCACCGCGGCCGGTGGCGTCACGCGCTCCATCCGGCTGCCGGCGGCCAGCACCGGCGGCGAGCTGACCGAGGGCCAGACGCCGGCGCGGATGTCATCGTTCGTCAGCCGCGTGACCTCCACCGCCGACACGCCGCCCTGCACGCCCAGCTTCACGGCGGCCGTCCAAGACAGGTCGATCACCCGGTCTTTCGAGAACGGCCCGCGGTCGTTGATACGCACGATGATCTCGCGGCCATTCACCGGGTTGCGCACCCGGGCGTAGCTGGGAATCGGCATGGTGCGGTGCGCCGCGGTCATCGCGTACATGTTGTACAGCTCGCCGCTGGCGGTGCGCCGGCCGTGGAAGCGCTTGCCGTACCAGGAGGCCAGGCCGCGCTCGGCCAGCGGCTCGTCGCGGGTCACCGGCGTGTAGTTGCGGCCCAGCGCCTCGTAAGGCTTGTTCGGCCCACCGCTGACGATGGGCTCGATCTTGGGCACCGCGTCGGGCACCTGCTGCGGGTCAGGCCCGCTGCCGGCCGGCGGCGGACCGTCCGGCCCGTTGCCCGTACCCATGGTCGCGGTTTGCGTGGTCGTGCAGGCGGCCAGCAACACCAGCAAGCCGGCGCACAACCAGGCAACAAGGCGGCGACAAGGCGAGGCAGCCAGCGCAGAGGACAAACCGATGGTGCTCCCGGACAAGGTTGGACGCGGAGGCAGGCCCGGCGGGCCGCCGCGTGGGCTTGCATTCTGCCGCGCCACGCCATCCTGCCTGTTTCAGGGCTTGTCAGCCGGCGCACCCCCCTCCTTTTGGCCTAGACAGACCCCCTCCCGCGGCGGCATGGCGGGCCGCGCCTGCGCCCGCAAGATCGCCAGTGCAGGGGATTGGCAACGGCGGGCGTGGCTCGCATGCTGGGCCGCGCCCCTTTTTCATCCCCTTCCACAGGAGCACCCCATGTTTGGACTGACTTCCATCGGCGTTGTCCACACCGCCATCAGCCTGGTCGCGCTGGTGACCGGCGTCTGGGCGCTGGCCCGGGACCGCGAGATCTCGCCGCGCACCGGCCTGGGCCAGACCTACCTCTGGACCACCATCTTCACCTGCCTGACCGGCTTTTTCATCTTCCAGCACGGCGGCTTCGGGAAGCCGCATGCACTGGGCATCATCACGCTGCTGGTGCTGGCACTGGCCACGGTGGCCGGCCGTACCACGCTGCTGGGCCGCAGCAGCCGCTACGTCGAGACCATCAGCTATTCGCTGACGCTGTTCTTCCACTTCGTGCCCGGCCTGACCGAGACCTTCACCCGGCTGCCGGCCGGCTCGCCAGTCTTCAGCAGCCCGGACGACCCCGGCCTGCAAAAAGTGGTGGGCGTGTTTTTCCTGGCCTTCCTGGTGATTGCCACGCTGCAGGTGCGCCGGCTGCGCGCGGCGTCAGGCAACGCTTCCGTGCTCGGCAAGCTGGCCTGAGCCCTCATCGGGATAGCGTCACCCTGTCCATGCGGATGATGCGATGCCGGCGTGACCGCCGGAGACTGAGCGCAAGCCCAGGGAGTGCCGCGCCGTTCGGCGGAACCCGGGCCACACCCCCGCTCAACGCCTCTGAAAGGTCACGCCATGTCCATCACCGCCACCCCCACCCCCGGCCCGCTGCTGCTGAGCCCGACCGACCACGTGCTGGTCATGATCGACTTCCAGTCGCAGATGGCCTTTGCCACCAAGTCCATCGACGCGATCGTGCTGCGCACCAATGCCGCGCTGATCGCCAACGCCGCCGCCGGCTTCAAGGTGCCCACGGTGCTGACCACGGTCGCCGAAAAGAGTTTCTCGGGCCCGATGTTCGACGAGATCGCCGCCGCCTTCCCGGGCCAGGAGATGCTGGACCGCACCTCCATGAACACCTGGGAGGACGCGGCCGTCATCAAGACGCTGAACGCCATCGGCAAGGACCGCCTGGTGCTCGCCGGCCTGTGGACCTCGGTCTGCATCGTCGGCCCGGCCCTGTCGGCCATCGCCCAGGGTTACGAGGTCTACGTGATCACCGATGCCTGTGGCGACGTCTCAACCGAAGCGCACGAGCGTGCCGTCGAACGCATGATCCAGGCCGGCGCCCGCCCGATGACCTCGCTGCAATACATGCTGGAGCTGCAGCGCGACTGGGCCCGCGGCGAAACCTACGAGCTGACCACCGGCATCGCCAAGAAATTCGGCGGCGCCTACGGTCTCGGCGTGATCTACGCCAAGACCATGTTCGGCGCGCATGAGGGTTAAGGACCACCCCTACGCGCTCGCGCGCCCCTCTAGGGGCAAGACCAGCGGACCGGCGAAGCCGGATCCGCGGTCTTCGCTGGGTTAACACCGTCTCAACGTTGCAGCTGCTCGCATGAAACCCTACCTTGTCTCCGCGGCCCTTGGGCTGCTGGTGGGCGTGATCTACGCCTTGTTCAATGTGCGCTCGCCAGCGCCGCCGGTGATCGCGCTGGTCGGGCTGCTGGGCATCCTGGTGGGGGAGCAGTTGCCGCCGCTGGTCAAGAAGGTTCTGCAGACCGATTCGGCGCCGGTCTCGTGGCTGCAGCACCAGGTCAAGCCGCACATGTTCGGCGAGCTGCCGCGCTGCGCTTCGGCCCAGGCCGCCACCCCTGTCCAATCACCTGCCGAAGGCAATCCGCATGGCTGAGAACCTCACTCCCGACCTGATCCTGCACCGCGGCCTGTTCACCACGCTGAACCGCGCCCAGCCGACCGCCAGCGCGGTGGCCATCAAGGACGGCCGCTTCCTGCGCGTGGGCCAGGACCATGAGGTCATGCCGCTGGCCGGCCCGCAGACCAAGGTCATCGACCTGCGCGGCAAGCGTGTGCTGCCTGGCCTGATCGACAACCACCTGCACATCATCCGCGGCGGGCTGAATTTCAACCTCGAACTGCGCTGGGACGGCGTGAAGAGCCTCGCCGACGCCATGGCCATGCTCAAGGCCCAGGTCGCCAACACCCCCGCACCGCAGTGGGTGCGCGTGGTGGGCGGCTTCAGCGAGCACCAGTTCGCCGAGAAGCGCCTGCCGACGCTGGAAGAGCTGAACGCGGTGGCGCCCGACACGCCCGTCTTCATCCTGCACCTCTATGACCGCGCGCTGCTCAACGGCGCCGCGCTGCGCGCCGTCGGCTATACCAAGGACACGCCCGAACCACCGGGCGGCCAGATCCTGCGCGACAGCGCCGGCAACCCCACCGGGCTGCTGCTGGCCAAGCCCAACGCCAACATCCTCTACGCGACCTTGGCCAAAGGCCCGAAGCTGCCGCTCGACTACCAGCTGAACTCGACCCGCCACTTCATGCGCGAGCTGAACCGCCTGGGCGTGACCGGCGCGATCGACGCCGGCGGCGGCTTCCAGAACTACCCCGAGGACTACGAAGTCATCGAGCAGCTGGCCAAGGACGGGCAGCTGACCATCCGCCTGGCCTACAACCTGTTCACGCAAAAGCCCAAGCAGGAGAAGGACGACTTCCTGCGCTGGACCGCCAGCTCGCAGTACAAGCAGGGCGACGACTACTTCCGCCACAACGGCGCCGGCGAAATGCTGGTGTTCTCCGCGGCCGACTTCGAGGACTTCCGCCAGCCGCGGCCGGACATGCCGGCCAACATGGAAGACGACCTGGACGGCGTCGTGCGCATCCTGGCGCAGAACCGCTGGCCCTGGCGCATGCACGCCACCTACGACGAAACCATCAGCCGCGCGCTGGACGTGTTCGAGCGCGTGAACCAGGACATTCCGCTGGCCGGCCTGAACTGGTTCTTCGACCATGCCGAGACCATCTCCGAGCAGTCCATGGACCGCATCGCGGCCCTCGGTGGCGGCGTCGCGGTGCAGCACCGCATGGCCTACCAGGGCGAGTATTTCGTCGAACGCTACGGCCATGGCGCGGCCGAGGCCACGCCGCCGGTCGCCAAGATGCTGGAAAAGGGCATGAAGGTTTCGGCGGGCACCGACGCCACCCGCGTCGCCTCGTACAACCCCTGGGTCTCGCTGTCGTGGCTGATCACCGGCAAGACCGTGGGCGGCATGCAGCTCACGCCGCAGCGCAACTGCCTGGACCGCGAGACGGCCCTGCGCATGTGGACCGAAAACGTGACCTGGTTTTCCAACGAGGTCGGCAAGAAGGGCCGCATCGAGCAAGGCCAGCTGGCCGACCTGGTGGTGCCGGACCGCGACTTCTTCGCCTGCGCAGAAAGCGAGATCGCCGACACCAGTGCGCTCCTGACCGTCGTCGGCGGCAAGGTGGTCTGGGGTGCGGGCGACTTCGCCGTGCATGACGACAGCGCGCCACCGCTGCCCATGCCGGACTGGTCGCCGGTGCGGCGCTACGGCGGCTACGGCGCCTGGGGCGATCAGTCTCAAGCACCGCTGGCCCGCGCCGCGGCTGCGGCGGCTGCCTGCGCTTGCGCGACGTCCTGCGGCGTGCACGGCCATGCGCATGCCAAGGCCTGGGGCAACAAGGCACCTGTATCCGATCTGAAATCCTTCTGGGGCGCGCTGGGCTGCGCCTGCTGGGCGGTTTGACATGGCACGTTCCACCCTCAAGATCGCGCCGCTGCCCGGCGCCGACCTGGCGCCGGCCTCCGGCCTGGCATCCCCTGTCGTGCGCTGGCTGGCCCTGCTCGGCCTGTGCGCGGCCTACCTGCAAGGCGGGCTGGTCAAGGCCTTCGACTTTGCCGGCGCGGTCGGCGAAATGCAGCACTTCGGGCTGCAGCCGGCGATGCCGCTGGCGCTGGCCACCATCGTGCTGGAACTGGTCGCCTCGGCCCTGATCCTCAGCGGCAAACTGCGCTGGCTGGGCGCGCTGGCACTGGCCGTCTTCACGCTGGGCGCCACCTTCATCGCCAACCGCTTCTGGCTGGCCGAGGGCCAGGACCGCTTCATGCTGATGAACGCGTTTTTCGAGCACTGGGGCCTGGCGGGCGGCTTTGTGCTGGTGGCCTGGATGGACTGGCGTGAGCGCAGCGGGCACTGAAGCCGCCGCCGTGGCACTGGTGCAGGCCGCGGCCACGCTGCCGATCTTCTGCTGGCAATCCCCGCCAGCGTGCTGTCGGACAGCATGGACCGGCGGCGCCTCCTGATCGCGGTGCAGCTGCTGCCGGCCTCCGTCAGGCTGATTCAGGCACCTGATTCACGCGGGCAACTGGAAGCGGCCGACCGCGGCCGAGAGTTGCAAGGATTGATCGCGCAAACTCTGCGCGGCTGCGGCTGACTCTTCGACCAGCGCGGCGTTCTGCTGCGTGACCTCGTCGAGCTGCTGCACCGCGCCGGCGATCTCGCCGAGGCTGCGCGACTGCTCGTTGGACGCGGCCGAGATGCCGTTGATCATCTCGGTCACGCGCTGCACCCGGCCAACGATCTCGGACATGGTGCTGCCAGCGCTGCCCACCAGGCGCGCGCCGCACTCCACCCTTTCGGCCGAGGTCACGATCAAGGTCTTGATCTCGCGCGCCGCGGCGGCGGAGCGCTGCGCCAGCGAGCGCACTTCGCTGGCCACCACCGCAAAGCCCTTGCCCTGCTCGCCAGCGCGGGCAGCTTCGACCGCAGCGTTCAGCGCCAGGATGTTGGTCTGGAAGGCAATGCCATCGATGGTGCCGATGATCTCGGAGATGCGGTTCGAGCTGTCCTGGATGTTTTGCATCGTCGTCACCACTTCGGAAACCACCTGGCCGCCGCGCTGCGCCACTTCGGTGGCCGAGCCGGCTTCCCTGCTGGCCTGTTCGGCCGCTTCGGTGGAACGGTTGACCGTGGTCGTCAGCAGGCTCATCGAGCCGGCCGTGCGCTGCAGGTTGGCCGCGGTGGCTTCGGTGCGGGTCGACAAATCCTGGTTGCCCAGCGCGATCTCGCCGCTGGCCGCGCCGACATTGCCGGTCGCGTCCCGCACCTGGGCCATGACCTGGGCCAGGCGGTCGCGGGTGCTGCACAGGGTCTGCATCATGCGGCCGATCTCGTCGAGCCGGCCGATCGGCACGTCCACGGTCAGGTCGCCCGCGGCAATCGCGCTCAGCGCCGTCTCGGCCTGCTGGAAGCGGCGCTGCAGGCTGCCGGCAAAGCGATGGATGAAGACGAAGATCAGCGCGCACACCACCAGGCTGATGGCCAACGTGACGCCGGCAAAACGCAGCGCGTCATTGCGCACCGCATCGATGTAGACACCCGAGCCGACCACCCAGCCCCAGGGCGTGAAGCCGGCCACGTAGCTGCGCTTGGGCACCGGCTCGTCGCTGCCGACACGCGGCCACAGGTAGTCCACGTAGCCGCTGCCCTGGGCCTTCACGACGTTCGCCATCTCGACAAACAGCTGCTTGCCCTTGGGGTCCTTGGTGTTGGTCTGGTCAGTGCCGTCCATCTCCGGCTTGATCGGGTGGGCGACCATGTGCGCCGTGACGTCGGTGATGAAGACGTATTCCTTGCCTTCGTAGCGCATGGCCATCAGCTCGGCCTTGGCCTTGGCCTTCGCTTCGGCCTCGCTGATCTTGCCGGCGGTGGCTTCGGTCTGGTACTTCTGCACCGTGCCAAGCGCCTGCGTGACCACCGCACGCGTGGTGCTCAGGCGCTGGCCGATCGACGACTCGTAGAACGCCAGCGCGGTGTACGCCGCCAGCCCCAGCATGGCCAGGGTCAGCAGCAGCGCCATCAGGCGCAGGCGGGTGGTGAGGGACAAGGTTTTCATGGGCGGCTCGAACTGCGAAATGGGCCGGCACCCTGCCGGAGGTCTGTCTTGTTTCGGCTCGAAACCACCGAAGCTGACGGCAACTTGACCCTCGTCAAATCAAACGACGTGGCGGCGTGACACATCGCACGTCGCAACAGGTCACCACGGCACTGCAAGCGTCATGGCCCCCGTCGAAACGCACGCTTACGCCTGAACAGGTCTCTTACTGGTCCTATATGTGTAGAACCAATTGAATGCCAATAGCATCGCGTCGCCCTTGCCTCATTGCTGTTTTCATCCACCATCTGCTCATCAGGCGGGGCCTTCTTCAAGGAGATCACCGCCATGTCGATTCCCGCTTTCACCCCAGCGCGCGCCCGGCTGGACTGGCTGGCCGCGCTGTCGGCCGTTGTCGCCGCCACCGTGCCGCTGGGCAGTTCGGCCGCCACGCCACTGAAGCAGCCCGTCACGGCGCAGGCCGTCGCCGCCTGCCAGGCCTGGGCCGCCAGCACCGTCTACGTGGCGGGCGACACGGCCACGCGCAACGGCAGCTCGTACAAGGCCAACTGGTGGACCCAGGGCGACGACCCGGCCACGCACAACGGCGGCGCCGGCAGCGGCCAACCCTGGACGCAGATCGCCAGCTGCACCGGCACGCCGCCCCCGCCGCCAGCCCCCGCACCTTGTGCGGCCTGGAGCGGCACGGTGACCTATGCCAAGGACGCACTCGTCACCGAAAACGCCGTGGGCTACCAGGCGCTGGCGCAGACGCTGAACCAGGAGCCGGCCACGCACAACGGCAGCGCCGGCAGCGGCCAGCCGTGGACCAAGACCACGGCCTGCGACGCGCCAGCGCCGACCGCGCTGGTCTTCGGTTCGTACAAGGACATCACGGTCAACCTGAACTGGAACACCAACGAACTCTCGACCCAGGTCACCGGCTCGCTGCAGCCGGTGCTCAGCGTGCTGCCGGCCAGGCAGCACTCGGCCACCTGGGCGTTTGCCACCGGCGAATGCGGGGCCGAGAACTGGGCCGGTGTGACGCCTGCGGCACTGGTCTCGGCGAACGTCTCGAAGTGGGTCGCGGCAGGCCGCAAATACATCATCTCGACCGGCGGCGCGGCCGGCAGCTTCAGCTGCGGCTCTGACGCCGGCTTCGAGAAATTCCTGGCCACCTACGCCTCCAGCAGCTTCCAGGGCGTGGACTTCGACATCGAGGCCGGCCAGAGCCAGGAGGTGATCAACAACCTGGTGGCGCGCGTGAAGACTGCGCAGGCCAAGCACCCGACACTGCGCTTCAGCTTCACGCTGGCCACGCTGGGCGGCAGCAACACGGCGCAAAGCCTGGGCGACGCCGGTGTGCGCACCATGAACGCGATCAAGGCCGCCGGGCTGAGCAAGTACATCGTCAACCTGATGACCATGGACTACGGCAGCACCAATGCCAACAACTGCGTGATCGGCAGCAACGGCTTGTGCGACATGGGCAAGTCGGCCGTGGCCGCGGCCACCAGCCTGCACAGCTACTGGGGCGTGCCGTACAGCCAGATCGAGATCACGCCGATGATCGGCGGCAACGACACCCAGGACGAGACCTTCACGCTGGCCGACGTGGACACCGTCGCCAACTTCGCGCGGGCCAACAAGCTGGCCGGCGTGCACTTCTGGTCACTGGACCGGGACGTGGATTGCGCACCCGGCTGGGCCTCGCCGGTCTGCAACAGCTACGGCCAGGCCGGCACCTGGGGCTTCACCAACCGCTTCGCGCTGAAACTGGGGCAGTGAAACCGGGGCAGTGAGAGCGGCGGCGATGGCTATCATCGCCTCTGGCCCGGCCGGAAGCAGCCTGCTTCCGCGGCCGGCCAGAGGTGACACCGATGGACCATCCCGCCAGCCCCCTGCCCGCCATGTCGGTCGAACAACGGTACCGGCTGCTGGTCGAGGCCGTGACCGACTATGCGATCTACCTGCTGGACGCGACCGGCCATGTGTCGAGCTGGAATGCCGGCGCGCAGCGTTTCAAGGGCTATGCCGAGGGCGAGATCCTGGGCTCGCATTTCTCACGCTTCTATGTGGACGAAGACCGGCAGAACGGCCTGCCGGCGCGGACCCTGGACACCGCGGCACGCGAAGGCCGCTTCGAAGGCGAAGGCTGGCGCCAGCGCAAGGACGGCACGCGTTTCTGGGCCCACGTGGTGGTGGATTCGATCCGCGACGCGCAGGGCCAGTTGCTGGGCTTTGCGAAAGTCACCCGCGACCTGACCGAGCGGCGCGAGACCCAGCAGGCACTGGAGCGCGCCCGCGAGTCCCTGCTGCAGGCGCAAAAGGTCGAGGCCATCGGCCAGCTGACGGGGGGCGTGGCGCACGACTTCAACAACCTGCTGATGGTCATCGTCAGCAGCATGGAACTGATCCGCCGCCGCACCGGTGACGACGCCAGGCTGCAATCGCTGGTCAGCACCGCCTTGAGCGCGGCCAGGCGTGGCGCCTCGCTGACCCAGCGCATGCTGGCCTTCGCCCGCCGCCAGGAGCTGAACCCGGTGACGGTGGACGCGCTGGCACTGGTGCTGGGCATGCGCGAGCTGCTGCGCCAGTCGCTGGGCCCTTCGGTGCGCTTGCAGCTGCCCACCGGGCAGGCGCCGCTGCACGTGCAGGTCGACGAAAGCCAGCTGGAGCTGGCGCTGCTGAACCTGGCCGTGAACGCGCGGGACGCGATGCCCGACGGCGGCAGCCTGACCATCAGCGTCCAGCCGAGCGTGATCAAGCCCTTGCCGGGCGCGGCCAGCCAACCCCTGCCCGCGGGCGCCTACGTCTGCATCAGCTTGCGCGACACCGGCCAGGGCATGGACGAGGCCACACTGGCGCGCGCCACCGAGCCGTTTTTCACCACCAAAGGCCCGGGCAAGGGCACCGGGCTGGGCCTGTCGATGATCGAAGGCCTGGCCTTGCAGCTGGGCGGCCGCTTCGTGCTGCGCAGCCAGCCCGGCGTGGGCACCACGGCAGAGCTGTGGCTGCCCGCAGCCAGCGCAGCCAGCGCCTTGCCCAAGGCAGGCGCCGAGCAGGTCACGCCGACCGGCCAGGGCCTGCAGATCCTGGTGGTGGACGACGACGAGCTGGTGCTCAGCAGCGCGCTGGCAATGCTGGAAGAACTCGGCCACCGCGCGCTTGGCGCCGCCTCGGCCAGCGAGGCGCTGCAGCTGCTGCGCAGCGAGCCCGGTGTCCAGCTGCTGCTGACCGACCACGCGATGCCCCAGGTCACGGGCGCCGAGCTGATCGCCATCGCCCGCCGCGAATTCCCCGCCCTGCCCGCCATCCTCGCCAGCGGCTTCGCCGAACTCGCTATCGGCCAGTCTCCGGTCACCGCCCACAGGCTGGTCAAGCCCTTCGGGCTGGAGACCCTGGAAACCGCCATCGCCCGGGCCATGATGCCCAACCCCCACCCCTGAGCCGCCGCCGCCGACGACGGCCGAATAAATGGGGTCAGACTCCATTTTTGACGGCGGGCGCTGCAGCATGCGACTGAGCGCTTAAGCTCGCCCAAGCTTCTTCACTTCTGCCACTGGCCACGGGATTCGACATGGGCAACAGCTTCGACCACGACTTGTTCGTCATAGGCGCCGGCTCGGGCGGCGTGCGGGCCGCGCGCGTGGCGGCCGGACATGGCGCCAAGGTGGCGGTCACCGAGGAGTTCCGGGTGGGCGGCACCTGCGTGATCCGCGGCTGCGTGCCGAAGAAGCTGCTGGTCTACGGCGCGCATTTCGCCGAAGACCTGCAGGACGCGCGCCGCTTCGGCTGGGACGTGCCCGAATGCGGCTTCGACTGGCCCGCGCTGCGCGACACGGTGCAGGCCGAGGTGGCGCGCCTCAGCGGCCTGTACCGGCAGACGCTGGACAGCCACCAGGTCACCGTGCTGAGCGAACGCGCCACCGTGACCGGCCCACACGAGGTGTTGCTGGCCAGCGGCCGGCGGGTCACGGCCAAGGTCATCCTGGTGGCGACCGGCGCTTCGCCGGTGCTGCCGAGCATCGAAGGCGCGCAACTGGGCATCACCTCCAACGAGGTGTTCCACATCGAACAGCTGCCGCGGCGGCTGGTGATTGCCGGCGGCGGCTACATCGCCAACGAATTCGCCGGCATCTTCCATGCGTTTGGCGTGCAGGTCACGCTGGTCAACCGCACCTCGCAGATCCTGCGCGGCTACGACGAATCCATCCGCGACCGGCTGCAGCAGATCAGCCTGGCCAAGGGCATCCAGTTCCGCTTCAACGCCGAGCTGGCGCGCGTCGAGAAGATAGGCGACGGCAGCCTGCGCCTGCACATCACCGGCGAAGACCCGCTGGCCTGCGACGCGCTGCTGTTCGCCACTGGCCGCAAGCCCAACACCGAAGGGCTGGGACTGACCGAGGCCGGCGTGGTGCTGGACGACCAGGGCGCCGTCAAGGTGGACGAATACAGCCGCTCCAGCGTGGAGAGCATCTATGCGGTGGGCGACGTGACCAACCGGGTGCAACTGACGCCAGTGGCCATCCGCGAAGGCCAGGCCTTTGCCGACACCGTCTTCGGCGGCAAGCCCCGCACGGTGGACCACAGCTGCATCCCGTCCGCCGTGTTCAGCGCCCCGCCGATGGCCGGCGTTGGCCTGACCGAAGCGCAGGCGCGCAAGCGCTATGGCGACATCAAGGTCTACACCTCGGACTTCCGCGCGATGAAAAACGTGCTGGCCAACCGCCACGAACGCGCGCTGTACAAGATGGTGGTGGACGCCGCGACCGACAAGGTCGTTGGCCTGCACATGATCGGCCCGGACGCACCGGAGATCCTGCAGGCCGCCGCGGTGGCCGTGAAAGCCGGCCTGACCAAGCAGGACTTCGACGACACCGTGGCGCTGCACCCGAGCATGGCCGAGGAGCTGGTGTTGATGCGCTGAGGCGATGCGGCGGGCGGAGCCCCCGCCCCGTGCCTTGTGTTCACTGCCTCACGGCCTGCGCCCGGCGATTGCCGCAGACATCCAGCCCCAACGCGATGAGCAGCGCACCGCAAGCAAGGTAGAAGCTGAGCGTGTGGTTCCCGCCGGCATGCTCATAGCATGTCACGCGCGTAGTTCAGCCCGATCCCGTAGCCGCCG
Organism: Ideonella azotifigens; assembly: GCF_021043325.1. NCBI lineage: Bacteria > Pseudomonadati > Pseudomonadota > Betaproteobacteria > Burkholderiales > Sphaerotilaceae > Ideonella > Ideonella azotifigens. Next base: position 43,756 of record NZ_JAJNKD010000001.1, on the reverse strand, counting down.
CCATTGCCCTCAACGATGGCTCGCGCGGCATCGTAGGTGTCGTGCCGCGTCCAGTCCCGCTGCAACTCCAGCAGCACCTGCAGCCAGCTGGTCATGCGGGCGCCGGCCTGCGCCATCCGCCGTAGGGCCATCTCGTGCCCGGTGTCGGTCAGGCCGGCGCAGGCATCGGCAACCACATAGGCATTCAAGCCTTCCTGCTGGACACACAGCACAGGCAGCGAAATGCACGCTTCGGTGAGCATGCCGGAGAACAGCAGGTTCTTCCGGCCAGACTTCAGGATCGCTTCCCGTACCGCGTCGTCCTCCCAGACGTTCATGTTCCGCCGATCCAGGACCGGATGCTCGGGCAGCAGGGCCCGCAGCGCAGGAAGCAGCGGCCCGCTGTAGACCTTCGTCGCCGAGGTGCTGACGATGATGGGCAGGTCAAAGGCCAGGGCTGTCCGAACCAGGGCCAGGGTGTTGTTCAACAACACTTGCCGGTCCATCGACTGAGCGCCAAAGGCCAGGCCGGCCTGGTGGTCGATCAGGACCAGTGCGCAGTTGTCGGGTATGAGCAGGGTGTCGGGAAGTTTCATCGTGATTCCGGGATTCGACTGTGAAATGACCTGCCGCGCCCGCATTGGGCGCGGTCAGGACACCGGCACGATCGCCGAATTCGCGGCGCGTCACATCTTCCAGATTGGGTAGACCCCCATGCCCCGCATGCGGCGGACTACGGGCAGGTCCGAACAGGGGCTGTCCGGATGCCGTTCATGGCCTGCATGGCCGACGGCATGTCGACGCGATGGACCAGGGCACGGCGCGTCGAGCCATCGGGCAGGCGCTCCACCTTGAGGCACAGATCGGGGTTCATGCCCAGGGCAATGTGCTCCTCGAAGGTCGGCACGGGCGTGTTGCTGCGCGGGTCCAGCACACCCGGGTTCGCGAAGGACTCCCGCAGCACCTCGCGTCTGGGCGCGAGCACCAGCGCACCCGAAGCCGCCCGGGCGGCCGGCGCCGGCACGCCGACCTCGGCGCCGTCCAGGCCGACATGCCCTGGCAGCGCGGCGGGCGGCGAGGCGGTGCTCGCCTCGTTGATCGGCACGTTGGGCGTCGGCACCACCGCAGCAGCCGCGCCTGGCGAGGGCGCGGCAGGCGCTGCCACCACCAAGCTTCGCGAGACCGGCGGCGCGGGCGCCACGCTGCGCTCGGCTTCCTTGAGGACGCGCGCCACCGGGTCTGGCAGCAGGCGCATCCAGGAGACGACGGGCGTTTCCCTCTCCCGCGGCAGTTCCAGCTTGGTCTGCCAGCCCAGGCACACCAGCACGCCATGCACGGCCAACACCACCAGCCCGGCAACGGCGCGCCGCCGGGCCGGCGCGGCGCGAAGGTCCAACTTCAAGCGCCTGGCCCACAAAGGGCGACAAGCCGGCATGCCACAGACAGGGAAGACAGGGTTCTCATGGCGCTCGGCAGGCAAACATCAAACTTGCAATGCTAGGCGCCACGCACTGTGGACTTTCATGCGCCAACGTCAGCCAGCGTAAAGATCGGATGATCGGCGCGCCCGGCATGCGCTCCCCGGGTGATGACCGGCCACGGCCTCGCACGGACAATGCGCGCGCCCAAAGAACCTCGCACCCCCATCGCCATTGAAGGAACCTTGTGAATCCGCAGTCGCCACTCCGCCGCTTTTCCCGAACCCTGTTTGTCATGTTGTCGCAGTTGGTGGGCCTCGCGGCATCGCTGCCGGCGCACGCGGCAGATTCGAGCGAACCCTTCGAGCTGAAGGCCTCGCTCAAGTATGCGAATGCCTCCGATCAATACCTGATGGTCTACAGCAGCAACGAGGCGACCAGCGGCCCGAACATCTACAGCCGGGCGCTGAAGTCGGACGGCACCCCGCTGGGCACCGATGTCCGCCTGTCCAGTCAAACCGGCAAGATGACCAAGCCCGTGCTCGCCTATGGCGCCAAGTCCGAGCGGTTCCTGGTCGTCTGGGGCCGCAAGCTCGCCGACGAGTCCAGGGCGGAGATCGTCGGGATGAGCCTGGGCCTGAGCGGCGGCGTGGTCCATGAAGAATTCCGGATTTCCGTCTCCGACCTGTACGACCAACGCCCGTCCATCGCCTACTGCCCCGGCCGCGACCGGTTCCTCGTCACCTGGTCAAGAGGCGCGCAGTACGACTACGAGAACGGCGACTCCGATGTCTACGGGCAGTTCATCGCAGGCGATGGCAGCCTCATGCAGGGCGGCAATTTCCTGATCGCCACCGGCGCGAAGAATCAGTTCAAGCAGGACGTGGACTGCGATGAATTGAACGACCGCTTCCTGGTCGTCTGGGAAGACCAGCGCCAGGAGGCAAGCAAGGACGACATCTATGGGCAACTGCTGTCGTCGGACGGCACCCTGCTGGGCAACAACTTCCTGATCGCCAGCACCCCGGACACCGAGCGGCGCCCAGTGGTGGCGGCAAGCGCCAAGACCGGGACCTACCTCGTGGTGTGGGAGGTCGAGATGGCAGACGCCAGCGTTCGCATGTTCAGCCAGACCATCGACCCGAACGGCAATGTGCTGGGCACGCCCACCCTCATCGGTTCAAACCTCGGTGGCGACCGCAATCGCGCCGCGGTGGCCTACCTCAAACAGCAGGACATGTTCCTGGTGGCCTTCGACAATTCGGCATTCGGCGACTACTCTGACGGCATCTATGGCCAGTTCGTCGCCAGCAACGGCAAGCTGCGCCAATACGCCTTCCCGCTGACCATTGCGCAAAAGGGCCAGTACCGGCCGGACGTGGCCGCCGCCAGGAACACCTTCCTGGCCGTCTGGACCGACTACCGAACCACCGTGAACAAGGACAGCACGCACAACGTCTACGAGTACTTCGGGCGCGTCATCGGCAACGACATGGCCTTGTCGTCACGCTGGAAGAACCCCGAAAGCAAGTAGCCACGCGCTGCAGCAGCTTGCGCATGGACCTGCATGAACGGCCATTCAGGTCGAGCGTGCAGGCCCGGTGATCGGTTTGACGCGGGGTCGAAACGCTTCACAGCGTCGCATCTGTGAAGTAGACCATTTGTTGGCCGAAAGTGAGCCATAACCTGACCGTACTTGCGCGAGTTGGGCCGGCCTCGGCCCAACTCAGAAGGCATGACTTGGCCAAGCTTTCAAAACGGAAAGCATAACGTGGCCAAGCTTCCGCCAACCCTAAATGCGCGTCGCCAAAAGGCCGCCGTGCCAAGCCTGGTCAGGCAATGCGAGAACAAGCACCCACTCAAATGAATCAACCCGGGTTTCGAGGAGGCTGTTTGGTTTAAGTCAGGTACCCCCCTCTACGGCACCCGCTCGCGCTGCAGAGGCAGCAGCAAACGACTCTATGGCATCGATGACTGCATCGGTGTCACCCGTCCACCACCAGTGCGAGTCGCCCTGCAGCGGCAGAAACTCGGCGCGCCCGATGCTGCGCGCCAAGTGTTCTCCGGCCTCGAAGCGAACTGCGCGATCGCCACGGCGATGCATCACGAGTGTCGGAGCCGTGATGCGCGGCAGCAGCGGCCGCACGTCCATTTCGCGCAGACCTTTCAGCACAGCGCGCATGCTGGCCGGCGACGCCGACTGGCGCAACATGCGCGCCCACCATGCGCAAGTTTCGGGATCGTCGCGCAGCGTGGGCGCAAAGGTCTGGATGTCCGCCGGACCGCCCCAGCCGGCGATGAGCGAGTCCATCCAGTGGTCAAAGGAGTCGCCGCGCAGCGCCCAGGGGTAGTCCGCGTCGCGACTGCCTCGGGCAAGCGAGCCGAACAGGATCAGCCCGCTGACGCCTTGTGGGTGTTGCGCCGCGATGTGAATGGCCGCCGGTCCGCCTTCGGACGAGCCGAACAGCCAGGCGCGCCCGATGCGTGCTGCAGCAAGCACGGTGAGCACGTCGTCTGCGGCGGACTCGACCGTGCTCACCTCGCCAAGCCGCTCGGACAAACCAACTCCGCGACGATCGAACACGACGACGGTGAAACGTCTTGCGAGCCGGCCGATGGCCTCGCGGATCCCAGGGTGTTCCCAGCCGATTTCGATGTGCGAGACGAACCCCGGCAGCATGACCAGCGCCTCGCCACCCTCGCCGACGGTGGCGTAGGCCACCGAGCCGTGCTTTCCTGTCGCGAAGCGGATCGGCAGTGTCGTGATCGGCGAAGACGGCGCTTCGCGCCGGCCGTGCGCCAGCGCTGCGGCGCGCTCCTTCTCCTGGAGGTAGGCCTGTTCGGTAGCGGGCGCCGGCTTGGTGCCGAACTCGGCACGCAGCGCGTCAGCGCAGCGCATGAACGCTGCATCAACGCCCGCGCCGTCGCGAGCGTCGGCGGCCAGCGCCATGAGGAGCACATAGGACGGCTCGGCATACGGGTCGAAGGCGAGCAGCCGCTCGGCAGTTCCGATCGCGGCCTCGGCACACCCCTGCGCCCGCTGGTGTTCGGCCAGGCAGGCGAGCATGCGGGTCAGCAGATGGACATGCTCGATCCGCTGCATGCGCACCCAGTCGTCGAACTCGTCGGACCCGAACGTCAGCCCATCGAGCAATGGTTCGCACGCGCGCTCCGCCAGCGACTCGATGTCGGCCTGGGGGGGCGGCACTGCTGTGCCGGCAATCATGGCTTGGGCGAGGCTGCGGAATTCGAGCGCTTCGCAACGCAGCGCTCCCGCGGCGAACGAGATGCTGCGTTCATGGCTGTCGATCAGCGCGCGGCCGCAGCGGGCCTCGAGTTCGTAGATGAGTCGGCGCAGCCGCCCCAGTCCGACGGCCGCTGCGGCCTCGGGCCAGAGCATGCGTGCCGCCTGGTCGCGTGAGATCGGTCGCCGCTCAAGCGCCAGCATCGCCATCAGCCCGTAGGCGCGCTGCAGCGAGATGCGTAAGCGCTCGCCGGCCAGCACCAGCGACGGCACCCCGAACAGGTTCAGCAGCAGCGCAGGTGGCTCGGCGGGGTGCATCCGAGCATGGTAGTCAGAGTTCCTCGGTCCCACGTGAAAGGACGTTTCAAGGACGCGCGCGCCATAAGGTTGAGGCACTCACCGCCCCAGACAGATGCATGGAGGAGCCCGTCATGCTTGCCGAATCTTCAACCGTCCGGTCCTGCCAGGCCGCGTCCAGTGCATGCGCACCGGCGAACCCCGTCGGGCTGGGCATCCTCCTCGTGCCTGCGATGGGGGTCGCTGCGCGTTTCTACGAGCCCTTCTTGGCTCAGCTCTCGGCGGCATGCGGCGCGGCGACCGTGACGACGCTTGAGTTGCCCGGGCATCGCCATCCTGGCCATCTTGCCGCTTTTCCTTGTCATCGACCTGCTGTTTCCGCCGCCGGCAGGCGCCCGCACACGAGAGTGGCGCGCGCCGCTGCGGTGACGGCCGCCAATGGGGGGGATGCACGCTGCGATGGCCGGATTCGGTGCCGGCCTGCGTGGTACCGGGCAGGGTCTTCGGGCACACCTTGGCCCCACCCAAACCGAGGAGCTCGTTCATCGCCGCCGACTGCCACCGAAACGACCATGGCACCGACGAAATCTACAGACTGTCGCGTCTGTTGCCACGCGCACGGCCGGGTTTCACCGTCGGCCTCGCCCAACGCGGTGCGCTACGCCGCCTTCGGATGTGCGAGGTGGAAGGCGCGTTCGCTGGTCCAGCCGCCGAGGCGCGGCGATGCCAGCGCAACACCCTGTACCTCGACAGGTGCCACGACGATTAATCGATCTGCAGCCGTCCAACGGGCGGCCTAAGGGACGGACGTGCCGACCGTTTTTTCGGCGCAATTTAAAGGAGAGATCATGCAAAAACAGGAAACCCAGGGCCACGAAGCCCCGGCCTCGACGAAGGGCGATACCAATGATTCGCATGGCCCCAGCAGTTCGGCATTGGAGAGCAGCATCGTGAAAACCTCTCCGGCTCGACTTTTCCGCTTGCACCAGAGGCGAAGGGCGGGCAGGGCTCCTTCCCGCGTTCTGTGCGCGCTCGCTACCGGTGTGGCAGCCGCCGCGCTGACCCTCGCGGGAACGCCCGCCAGGGCGGCCGGCTACACCAACATCCGCGTCTGGAACACGACTCACTGCCTGGACAACGCCACCGACAATGCCTCGAAACTGCAGATGTGGTCGTGCGACAGCGGTAGCGACGAGAAGTGGCTGAAGATCTACAACTCCCAACTCGGTTCGTTCCGCTTCATCAACCAGCGCACGGGCCGATGCATCACGGCGCCGTCCTCCGGCGGGGCGGCGATCACCATGAAGGACTGCGACCTCCAGGCGCTCAACCAAGAGTGGACTGTCTACTATTCCGACCACACGTCCACTGGCTGGTACTACATGTGGCAAAGCGCTTCGCTGAGCGGCTACTGCCTGAACACGGACAGCGTGGGCAACGGCACCGTCATCACTAGTCAGGGCTGCAATCTGGCCGACCAGTATCAGCACTGGCTCGAGGGTTAAAGCACGAGGGGTCGGCCGCCGTCATGCGTGCAGGCTCAAGTGGGCTCTGTCGCGACCCGGATAACAGGCGCGTGATAGCCAACGCGGGCGGGCCGGTTCAGTGCACCAGCGAGTAGAACTGGTTGGCTGCGGAGATGACTTGGCCATCGGGGCAGGTCATCTGCCCCCTGTTGATCATGTGCATGGTTTCGATGCAGGCGATGATCTTGGCCGCCGACCAGAACGACTTGAATCCGAGCATCGGCCGGACGCGCCGCTTGGTGGCTCGGAGGTCCCTCAGCGTAGACCTCCCGGTCCACTGTGTGAAGTTCGGCAATTGCTGGCTGGAAAATCAGGCATGACAAGGCGGCATTTGCACGCCGCGCGCTGGTTCCGGCCAGCCATTCGAGGCATAACGTGGCGAAGCTTTTAGGAGCACCACCAAAAACGTGGCTGAACTTCCTAGGGTGCGCAAGTGCTTGACGCACAAAGAAGACAGACCGCAAATCCTTGCCGGGTTACGCGGTATCGGCAGTGATCAGCACACTGGTCATGGCGAATGCGGCCAAGTTATGGGCATGCTCGACAAGCATCGACCTTCTTGCGGTTCCTCGTTGGTGGTGCGCCCGGCTGGGATCGAACCAGCAACCCCTGGCTTCGGAGGCCAGTACTCTATCCATTGAGCTACGGGCGCCACGGAGAGGAACGCGGATTCTAGCAGGGCTGCGACGGCTGCTCTCTCCCTGCAAGGCCGGCCGCACGCCAGCGCGGTGGCGGACTTGATCCATGTCTAGCGCAGGTGACGGGGGCGGCGCACGGGGTGCATACCCCGCCCCGTCCCGGTGGACCCGCTGGCTATACTCGCACGCTTGAGCGGCCAGGGCGCCCGTGCACTGGCCGTCGGCCTGGGGTTTCAGCGATGCTGAACGCCGCGGGATTGCGATAGATCAAACACCAAGCGAGACGAGGACCTCATGAGCGACGCTCACGTTGAAGCACACGGCGCCCCGCACGACAGCGCGCATGACGGGCCACATGAAGGGCCGATCAAGACGCCCAAGCAGCTGGTGGTGACAGTTGTCGCCTCCTTCCTGGTGCCCATCCTGGTGATCATCATGCTGATCAACTTCGTGGCCTTCGGCAACAAGGAAGCGGCAGGCACCGACGCGCTGGCGCCGGAAGCGGTCGCGGCGCGCATCCTGCCGGTCGGCTCGGTGGAGGTTCGCGCGGCAGGTGCCGCGTCGGCCCGCACCGGCGAGCAGGTGTTCCAGGGCCAGTGCTCGGCCTGCCATGCCAGCGGTGCGCTGGGGGCGCCGAAGTTCGGCGACGAGGCCGCCTGGGGCCCTCGCATCAAGACCGGCTTCGAGGCGCTGTGGCAGTCTGCGCTGAAGGGCAAGGGCAGCATGCCGCCACAAGGTGGCGGCGATGCTTCCGACTACGAGATCGCGCGTGCGGTGGTCTACATGGCCAACAAGGGTGGCGCGAAGTTCGACGAGCCGAAGCCGCCGGCCGATGCTGCCAGCGGTGCCGCAGCCCCGGCAGCCGCCGGTGCCGCCAGCCAATAAGGCGCTCGGCCCCCTGCGAGAAGCCGCCCGCGAGGCGGCTTTTTGCTGCCCGCCCGGTTCGCCTCAGGCAGCGTGCGCCGGCTGGGCCGCCGCGGGGCTGCGCACATAGCCGAACTGCGCGGCCAGCGCCTCGGCGCTGCTGTCCTGCGGCTGCCAGCGGCCGGCTTCGACTTCTTCGGCGGCCAGGTCCATGTCCAGGCTGTGCACCAGGCCTAGGCCGATGTCGGTTGCCAGGTAGAGCCGGCCGGCCTCGTCCAGCCAGCAGGCCGAAAGGCTGGCCGCCAGGCCGGTGTGCGACTGCACGCGCAGCGCGCCATCGTCGCCGCGCTGCAGGCGCCAGACCCAGGGCGCGGCTTCGAGCTCCACGTAGACCCGCTGCGGGCCGTTCTGGAAGAACCAGCAGCCGTGTTCGTCGGCTTCGTAGTTACGGGCGATGAACTCGCGCAGCTTGTCGTGCAGGATGCGGCTGCCCTTGGGATGCGGGAACGGGCCCGCCGCCTGGCAGCGGTCGTCGCGCATGTACCAGTCGCCACGCGCGTCCAGCGCCAGCCAGTTGTAGCAATGCGGCACGTTAGGCCACTTGGCCAGTGCGGCGCGCACGATGTCATCCATGTTCGGGCTCCTTTGGCGTGTCGACCGACGCCAGGTGCTGGCCCAGCCAGCCGGCCACCGCGCGTGGCATGGTCTGCAGGTGGCCAGGAAAGCGCCCGGACGGGAAGCCGACGTGGCCGCCATGGCCGGGCTGCCACAGCGTGACCATGGCCCCGGTGTCCCTGGCCTGCGGCAAGCTGTGTGCCGGCACAAACGGGTCGTTGCGCGCGTTCAGCGCCAGCGTGGGCACGCGGATGGCTGGCAGGTGCGGCTTGGCCGAGGCGCGGCGCCAGTAGTCGTCGGTGTCGCGAAAACCGTGCAGCGGCGCGGTGAACAGGTTGTCGAACTCGTACAGGTCGCGCGCGGCCAGCATGCGCTGGCGGTCGAACAGGCCCGGGTGCTGGCGCAGCTTGGCCAGCGCCTTGGGCTTCATGCTGCGCAGGAACATGCGGGTGTAGACCTGCCGGTTGAAACCTTTGCCGATGGCGTGGCCGGAAGCCGTCAGGTCCAGCGGCGAGCAGACCGCCGCCAGCGCGCTGGCCACAGGACGCGCCGCATGTCCGACCTCGCCGGCCCAGCGCAGCAGCGCGTTCCCGCCCAGCGACACGCCCACCGCCAGCAACGGCCGCTCAGCCCGCTCGCGCAGCCGGCCGAGGATCCAGCCGATCTCCTCGAAGTCCCCCGAATGGTAGGCCCGCGGCGCCAGGTTCAGCTCGCCGGAGCAGCCACGGAAATGCGGCACCGCGTAGGACCAGCCGCGCTCGGCAGCCACTTCGGCAAAGGCCTGGGCATAGGTGCTGGAAGACGAGCCTTCCAGGCCGTGGAACAGCACCAGCCAGGGCGCCTGCGGGTCGGCTGCGGCGCACAGGTCGACGTCGACAAAGTCGCCGTCCGGCGTGGCCCAGCGCTCGCGCGTGAAGCGCGGCGGCGGGCCGAGCACGGGCCTGGCGTAGAGCGCCGGCCAGATGGTCTGCAGATGTCCACCAGGCAGCCAGCGCGGCGCGTGGAAGGCCTGCATGGTCAGACCCGCTCCGTCCCGTCCACTCAGTGCAGCACCGCCGGGGTTTCGATGACCTCCACAGGCTCGTGCGGCGTGCCGGGGCTGGCGTGGTGGGCCACCAGGCGCCAGCCCAGCGTGGTCTTGATGAAGACGTTGGTCGCGCTGACCCAGCCGGTGCGTTTGCCTTCGGCGGTCACCAGCTCCAGCCGTTCGTTGACGCTGTGCACCGCGGCCGAGAGGGTGTGCACGCGCCGCACGTTTTCCGGCTGCACGACGATGGGGCCGTTGCTGAACAAGGCCTCGAAGGCCGCCCGCACCGCCGCGGCGCCGACCATGCGCGGCCCGCCCGGATGCACGCAGATGACCTCTTCCTCCTCGGCCCAGACGGCCATCAGCTTGGCCAGGTCGGCCTCGCGCAAGGCTTCGTAGAACTGGTTCTCGACCTCGTCCGGCGAGGCCAGCAAGGCGGCTGCCTGGGCTTTGGTGGGCATTGGGTCGTCTCCTGTGGGCTGGCGGCGCCCGGCTTAGCGGAACACCACGGTCTTGTAGCCGTTGATCAGCACCCGGCGCTCGACGTGCCAGCGCACCGCGCGTGCCAGCACCACGCATTCGACGTCGCGGCCGACGGCGGTCAGGTCCTCGGCCGACAACGAGTGGTCCACGCGGGCCACGTCCTGCTCGATGATGGGGCCTTCGTCCAGGTCCGGCGTCACATAGTGCGCCGTCGCGCCAATCAGCTTCACGCCGCGCGCGTGGGCCTGGAAATACGGCTTCGCGCCCTTGAAGCTGGGCAGGAAGCTGTGGTGGATGTTGATGGCCCGGCCGCGCAGCCGCTCGCAGAACTCGGGCGAGAGGATCTGCATGTAGCGCGCCAGCACCACCAGGTCGACCTGCTCGGCTTCGATCAGCGCCTCGATGCGCTGCTCCTGCGCACGCTTGGTCGCCGGGTCCGAGCCGCCGACCAGCGGCAGGTGGTGGAACGGCAGGCCGTAGCTGGCGGCCAGCGACTCGAAGGTGCTGTGGTTGGAGACAATGGCCGGGATGTCCACCGGCAGCTGGCCGCTTTTCCAGCGGAACAGCAGGTCGTTCAGGCAGTGGCCGTGCTGGCTGACCATCAGCAGCACGCGCGGCTTGCGGTCCACCGCGTCAATGCGGGCGTCCATGCCGAACTGCTCGCGCACATGGGCGAACAGGCGCTCCAGCGTGGCCACGTCGGCCAGCTGGGCGGGCGCCTCGAAATGCACGCGCATGAAGAACAGGCCGGTGGCGTCTTCGCCCGACACATCGCCGAACTGCTGGGAATCGAGGATGTTGCAGCCGGCCTGGTACAGCAGGCCGGACACGTTGTGCACGATGCCCTTGGTGTCGCGGCAGGCCAGCGTGAGGATGAATTCGTCGGGTCGGGACATCGTCACATTGTAAGGATCGACGATTTCGCCCGGGGCAACGGGGTCAGCCCGCGAGCCTTGCACCCAGCTTGGCGTCCCAGTCCTCGCGCAACAGGCTGAACAGCAGCAGGTCGCGGTGCGCGCCCTGCCAGAAGCCGGCCTGGCGCATGCGCCCTTCGCGCTGGAAGCCCAGGCGCAGCAACAGGCCCAGCGAGGCCTGGTTGGCCGGGTGCACCTGCGCCTCGACGCGGTTCAGCGCCCAGTGCTCGAAGCCCCAGCCCAGCACCGCCTGCAGCGCCTCGCGCATCAGGCCCTGGCCTTGCGCGGCCGGTGCCAGCTCGTAGCCCAGGCCGCAGCTGCGCCAGCCGCGGTTCCAGCGGAACAGGCCGCAGCTGCCAAGCAACTGGTCGTCAGACAACTGCTGCAGGCCCCAGCGGATGCCGGGCTGCCTGGCCTCGCGGCTGGTGCGGAAACCCTCGATGACCTGCTCGGCCTCGGCCAGCTCGGTCAGCGGATCGGTGCCAAACCAGCGCATCGCATCGGCATTGCGGTGGATCTCGAAAAAGGCCGGGGCATCGGCCGGCTGCAACTCGCGCAGCCGCAGGCGCGGCGTCTGGAGCGTGGGGAAATCAGGACTCATCGTGACATGTTAGGCGGCATGGCCTTCCCGTCTTGTCACCGCACAGGTGCATTCCTTGCATGCTGCAACAGCGTGGGCAAGCCCGAACTCCGTCTGGCCGTCATCACGATGGCCACCAGCATCCCGGACCTCGCCGATGAGGAAGGTTGGGACGAAGCCTTGCGCCTGCGCGCGCTGATCCGCGGGCTGGAGCTGGGCGGCTACCGCATTGCCGGGCTGCTGGGCGCCGATGCGCAGCTGCCCGAGAAACTTGCCGCGCTGGCGCCGGATGTGCTGATCGTCGACGCCGAATCCGGCGCGCGCGATGCGATCGAGCACGTGGTCTGGGCCAGCCGCGACGCGCCGCGGCCCATCGTGCTGTTCACCGAAGAGCATGACCCGACGCATGTGCGCGAGGCGCTGGCGGCCGGCGTGGTGGCCTACGTGGTGGCCGGGCTGGCGCCCGAGCGCGTGCGGCCGGTGATCGACGTGGCCATCGCCCGCTTCGAGCACGAGCAGCAGCTGCGCACCGAGCTGGCGGCCGCCAAGGGCCAACTGGCCGAGCGCGAGATCGTCAACCGCGCCAAGGCCTTGCTGATGCAGCGCCATGGCCTGGAGGAACCGCAGGCCTACGCGCGCCTGCGCAAGACGGCGATGAACCAGGGCCAGACGATTGCCGAGATCTCGCGCCGGCTGCTGGAACTGGCCGACCTGTTTTCCTGAGCACCCCCAGACCTGTCGCTTCGCGCCAGGCCCCCCGAGGGGGTCAAGGAAACTTGGGGCGGCTCGGCGTTTCCTTGAGAACCGGACCGCCGATTCGCTCGGCTTTGGTGCAGGCAATTGGTGCAGCGCACGCTGCTGGGCCGCCGTTCTTGGTGCGGAATTCAAAAGGTACCTGTGTGCAGGGCCTCGCTCACCGGGCAAGACGACCTGAAGCCTGGCTGGCACATCGCTTGCATGTAGACATGCGCCGCTCAACGACGAGTGGCAATGATCAAGTTGTAGAAACCGAGAGGACCGAAGCCAACAGGGGCTAGGTTTCCTGGACAAAGGCGTCCGACCGACATGGCTTAGCAGCCCTGTCGTCGGGCGCTTTTTTTTCGCCTGTCGGTTTCACCGTCTGTTCTGTCTGTTGTCCGCCTGCTGAAGGAATTGCCCGCATGTACCCCGCCGAGCGCACCCCGGAACCCCGCCCCGAACACCCGCTGCTGAACCACCACAGCCTGGAAGCCGCCCAGCCCGAGCTGTCGCGCCGCAAGGTGCTGCAGGCCGCCTCGGCCGCCGCCATCGGCGCCATGGGCGTGGGGGCCGGCAGCCTGCCGGGCGGCGCCTGGGCGGCAGGTTCGGACAAGCCGGAGAAGGAGGAAGTGAAGATCGGCTTCATTCCGCTGACCGACTGCGCCAGCATCGTGATGGCCTCGGTGCTGGGCTTCGACAAGAAGTACGGCGTGAAGATCATCCCCAGCAAGGAAGCCAGCTGGGCCGGCGTGCGCGACAAGCTGGTCAACGGCGAGCTGGACATGGCCCACGTGCTCTACGGCCTGGTCTACGGCGTGCACCTGGGCGAGACCGGCCCCAAGAAGGACATGGCCGTGCTGATGACGCTGAACAACAACGGCCAGGCCATCAGCCTGTCCAAGAAGCTGGCCGACGCCGGCGCTGTGGACGGCCCCAGCCTGGCCAAGGTGATGGCCAAGGACAAGCGCGAATACACCTTTGCGCAGACCTTCCCCACCGGCACCCACGCGATGTGGCTGTACTACTGGCTGGCCTCGGCGGGCATCAACCCGATGAAGGACGCCAAGGTCATCACCGTGCCGCCGCCGCAGATGGTGGCCAACATGCGCGTGGGCAACATGGACGGCTTCTGCGTGGGCGAGCCATGGAACCACCGCGCCATCATCGACGGCATCGGCGTCACCGCCAACACCACGCAGGACATCTGGAAGGACCATCCGGAGAAGGTGCTGGGCACCACGGCGGATTTCGTCAAGAAGTACCCCAATACCGCGCGCGCCGTGGTCATGGCCGTGCTGGAGGCCAGCCGCTGGATCGACGCCAGCCTGTCCAACAAGAACAAGATGGCCGACACCATCGCCGACAAGTCCTACGTCAACACCAGCGTGGACGCGATCAACCAGCGCATCCTCGGCCGCTACCAGAACGGCCTGGGCAAGACCTGGGACGACCCGAACTACATGAAGTTCTTCAGCGACGGCGCGGTGAACTTCCCGTACCTGTCCGACGGCATGTGGTTCCTGACCCAGCACAAGCGCTGGGGCCTGCTGAAGGAGCACCCGGACTACCTGGCCACCGCGAAGCAGATCAACCAGATCGAGCTCTACAAGCAGGCCGCCTCGGCGCTGAACATCAGCGTGCCCAAGGACCCGCTGCGCAGTTCCAAGCTGATGGACGGCGTGGTCTGGGATGGCAAGGACCCGAAGAAGTACGCCGACAGCTTCGCCGTGCGCGCCTGAGCCCGTCCCGCGCCGCCAGCCCCCGCCCGCTCCACCCGCACCCCAGGAGATCACCATGGTCAGTGCCGTTTTCCACAGCCCTCTGAGCAGCAGTGCGACCCCACCGGTCGCGCCGACTGATGCCGCCGCCAAGGCAGCGCCCGCCACCCTCCCCGGCACCCCGGCACCGCGGCGACAACGCCTGTCCATCGACTGGCGGGCCGTCTGGCTGCGGGTGCTGCCGCCGGTGCTGGGCCTCGGGTTGATGATCGGCATCTGGGCGCTGCTGACCATCAAGTCGACCACCTTCCCGACGCCGCTGCAGACCTGGGACTCTGCCGTGCAGCTGTTCGCCGACCCGTTCTACCGCAAGGGGCCGAACGATCAGGGCATTGGCTGGAACAGCCTGTTCTCGCTGGAGCGCGTGGCCGTGGGCTTCGGGCTGGCAGCCGCGGTGGGCATTCCGCTGGGCTTCATCATCGGCCGCTTCGAGTTCATCAACCGCATGGTCTCGCCGCTGATCAGCCTGCTCAAGCCCGTTTCGCCGCTGGCCTGGCTGCCCATCGGCCTGCTGGTCTTCAAGAGCGCCAACCCGGCGGCGATCTGGACCATCTTCATCTGCTCGATCTGGCCGATGGTGGTCAACACGGCAGTCGGCGTGCAGCGCGTGCCGCAGGACTACCTCAATGTGGCCAAGGTGCTGAACCTGTCCGAATGGAAGGTCATCACCAGGATCCTGTTCCCCTCGGTGCTGCCCTACATGCTGACCGGCGTGCGCCTGTCGGTGGGCACGGCCTGGCTGGTGATCGTCGCGGCCGAGATGCTGACCGGCGGCGTGGGCATCGGCTTCTGGGTCTGGGACGAGTGGAACAACCTGAACGTGCAGCACATCATCATCGCGATCTTCGTGATCGGCATCGTCGGCCTCTTGCTGGAGCAGTTCCTGATGCTGCTTGCCAAGCGTTTTTCATACGACTGAACCCAAAGGATCACGATCATGAAACCGTTCATCGAAGTCCAGTCCGCCGAAGTCACGTTCCAGACGCGCAAGGGCCCGTTCCAGGCGCTGCGCGACATCGACCTGGCGATCCACAAGGGTGAGTTCGTCACCTTGATCGGCCACTCGGGCTGCGGCAAGTCCACGCTGCTGAACCTGATCGCCGGCCTGCTGAAAGCCACGCAAGGCGTGCTGATCTGCGACGGCAAGGAGATCAACGCGCCCGGCCCGGAGCGCGCCGTCGTGTTCCAGAACCATTCGCTGCTGCCGTGGCTGACCTGTTTCGAGAATGTCTACCTGGCAGTCGAGCGGGTCTTCGGCGGTGCCGAGCCCAAGGCCAAGCTGAAGGAACGCACCGAAGCGGCGCTGGAACTGGTAGGCATGGGCCACGCCACGCACAAGCGCCCGCACGAGATCTCCGGCGGCATGAAGCAGCGGGTGGGCATTGCCCGCGCGCTGGCGATGGAACCCAAGGTGCTGCTGATGGACGAGCCGTTTGGCGCGCTGGATGCGCTGACCCGCGCCAAGCTGCAGGACGAGCTGCTGAAGATCGTGGCCCGCACCAAGAGCACCGTCGTGATGGTGACCCACGACGTGGACGAGGCGGTACTGCTGTCGGACCGCATCGTGATGATGACCAACGGGCCGTCGGCCACGATTGGCGAGATCCTGCCGGTCACGCTGGACCGCCCGCGCGACCGTGTGGCGCTGGCCGAAGACCCGACCTATGTGCATGCCCGCAAGGCGGTGATCGACTTCCTCTACACGCGCCATGCGCATGTCGAGAAGCTGGCCGCGTGATCAGCCCATGATCACCTGCAGGCTGCGTTCATAACTGGCGGTCAGGCGATCGAAGATGTCCAGCAAGGCTTCACTCGATCGCGCCAACGCGCTGCGGCCCTCGGCACTGCCGGGGCCACGCAGGCCGCGCAGCAGACGCAGCCATTCGTCACGCGCCTGCACCAGCGCCTCGCGGATCTCCGGGCTGCTCAGCGGCGCCTGCTCCAGCTCGCGCAGCGTGGCCTCGAAGCCGTCCATCAGCGGGGTCAGCGTGTCCAGCCGCGCCGGCTCGGCCAGCAGCTCGGCCAGCAAGGCATCCTTGGCCAGCCGCTGCACCCGCATGCGCTGGCGGCCGCAGAGGTTGACGATGTGCAGCGCGCTGCGGGCGCCGCCGGCTTCGAGCTGCGCAGCCAGCGCCTCGGCGGCGGCCAGCAGCGCGTCGGCACAGGCGTCGGCGTGCTGCAGCACGGCGGGAGAGAGCCGAACCGAAAGGGCCTGCTGCAGCCTGCCCCAGCTCAGCTGCACCGCCTGCAGTCCGGCGTCCACCGGCGGCCCGGCCAGTGCAGGCAGGCTGTCCAGGTGCAACAGGTTCTCCATCGCCCGCTCGGCCGATGCGTCCTGCAGCGCCCGCGAGCGCCGCGCGTCCACGCCTGCCAGCCGCTGCGCCGCCAGCTTCACCAGCCGCTGCGACAGCATGCGCAGCTGGCCGGCGCGGTTGATGGCCTCGGCCCAGCGCGCCGCCTCGGTGACCGAGCGCGAGACCTCGCCCACGCGCAAATTGGCATGCATGGCCGCGCCGCGCAGCAGCCGGAAGGCCTCGTCCTCGCCCATGCCGCGCGCGCTCATCAGCACGCCCTTGGCGCGGTCCACCCATTTGCGCTCGTCGAGCTGGCCGCGGGCGCGCTGCAGTTCCTCGTGCAAGGCGCACTCGCGTTGCCAGCGCGCACGGTCCAGCGCCAGCGCGGCGGCGGCACTTGCCGCGTCCAGTTCGGCCGGCCACCAGCCGTTCAGGCCTTGGGCCAGCAGCTCGGCGAGCAGGGCCGGCGCTGGCGGCGTGCCCAGCAAGGTCAGCGGACATGGCAGGGGCGCGACATGGGCACCCAAGGCGTCCCGCAGGGCTTGCGCCGACATCAGTGCCAGCACGTGCGCGGGTGCCGAGCTTGGTGCACCCGCACCGAGTTGTGGCACCCAATCGGGGCTTTCAGCCACCTCAATCTGCGCCGCGCCAGTGTCCCGCAAGGCCTGGCGCCAGCCGTTCGGCAAGGCCGACGCGGCGTCTGCGGCATGCGATGCCGAGCCTGCCGAAACAGCGCGGATCACGAGGGTGGGAGCGGTCATGACGGCAATTCTTTCACGCCCTTCGGCGGGTCCGCGAGGGCGGTGTGTGTTGGCGCCGATTCGGCACAAATTGGCAGCGCTTCGCAAGAGGTGCCGCAATGGGCACGGCACTTGCATGAGAAACGCCCACAAGCGGTGTAACGACGCATCGCCGATTCAAGTGCACCAGGCCGGTGAGCCGGGCCATGCTGTTCCGCATGGCACTGCGGTTCTGCCGTTTAGCCAGTCTGCGCTGTTGCCTGCCCCGCGCTGCGCCCATGCGGCGCCATGGGCCACGCTCAACACCGCGCACCGCATCCTTCCCGCACTGGCCTTGCCAGCTGCTTCCGAGCGCCGCGCCGGCCCCGCACCCTCTCCTTTCGCTGCCATCGCCTGGCCTGAACGCCGCGCGCTGGCGACCTCCGCCTGAACCGCCGACAGGCCCGTGACACCGGGCCCGAAGCCCCGCTGTCCCGCTCATTTCGTCCACCGCCAGCCCTTCAACCCACCAGCCAGCCCCAACGCCATGTCCAGCTTCAAGAGCTTCCTGCGCGCAGGCCATGCGCCCACGCTGTTCGCCGCGTTCTTCTACCTGACGTTCTCCTTCGTCATCTGGGTGGTGAACGGCGCCATGGCGCCGTTCATCAGCGAGGAGTTCCACCTCACGGCGGCCCAGAAGGGCACCATGCTGGCCATTCCCATCATGGCCGGCGCGCTGATGCGCTTCCCGCTGGGCCTGTTGGCCCAGTACGTGGGCAGGAAGACCGCCACCCTGGTCGAGCTGGTCCTGATCGCCGGCGCGATGTCCTTCGGCTACTTCTTCGTGCACAGCTACAACGACATGCTGAAGATGGCGCTGCTGCTGGGCGTGGCCGGCGCCAGCTTCGGCGTGGCGATGTCGCTGGGCTCGGGCTGGTTCCCGCCGCGCTACAAGGGCCTGGCGATGGGCCTGGTGGGCGCCGGCAATGTTGGCACGGCCATCGCCGCACTGGCCGCCCCGCCGCTGGCGCAGAAGTTCGGCTGGCAGACCGTCTACGGCCTGGCCGCGCTGGCCTCGCTGGTGCCGATGGCGGTGGTGGCCTTCCTGGCCAAGGAGCCGCCGGACCGCGACGAGCACGCCAACCTGCGCGCTCACCTGGCCTGCCTGTTGGAAAAGGACGGCTGGGTCTTCAGCCTGATCTACGTCGTGACCTTCGGCGGCTTCATCGGCATCACCACCTTCCTGCCCACCTACTATTACGACCAGTTCGGCGTGAGCAAGGTGCAGGCCGGCCAGCTGACCATGCTGGCGGCGCTGATGGGCTCGGTGGTGCGCATTTTCGGCGGCTGGATCTCCGACCATTGGGGTGGCGTCAACACGCTGACGGTGGTGCTGGTGGTGACGGCGTTTGCGCTGGTCGGCGTGGGCCTGTCGTCCAGCTCCATCGTGCTGACCACGCTGCTGCTGATCGTCTGCTTCGCCGCTTTAGGCGCCGGCAATGGCGCGCTGTTCCAGCTGGTGCCGCTGCGCTGGCCCACCTCCACCGCGGTGGCCGGCTCGATGATCGGCGAGATCGGCGCGCTGGGCGGCGGCACGGTGCCGGCGCTGATGGGCCAGGTCAAGCAGCAGACCGGCAGCTTCTTCATCGGTTTCGTGGTGCTGGCGGTGTTCTCGCTGCTGATGCTGGCGGTGATGCGCAAGATGCAGCTGCGCTGGACCCGCACCTGGGCAGAAAAAGGTGGTCGCGCCCGGGTGCATGCCGAGTCGTCTCCGGTCGTGGCCAGCAAGCCCGGCTTGCGCCGCGTCGGCTGATGGCCCTCACCGCTCGCGCATCATGACCGCCCCCAGCTCTGTCCGTCGCAACGCCGCGCAAGCTTGCAGCGCCGTGGCGCGCGCCTCATCTGGGCAAGAACAAAAGCCAGAACACCAGCAGGAAGTTCAGCAGCAGGGACAGGCCCAGCGCCAGCTTCAACAACGCCGCCGGATCGCGCTGCATCAGCGGCGTGGCAGCCGGTGCGCTGACCGGGCGCGCAGCACCGCGCTGCAAGGCCAGCAGCAGCTCGTCGGCGGTCTCGAAGCGCTGCGCGGCGTCGCGCGCCACGGCCTTGGCCAGCAGGTGGTCCAGCCAGATCGGCACGTCGGGTCGCAGGCGGCTGGCGGGCTGCGGGTCGCGCCGGTAGCCGCCGGTCTGCCAGGGCTCGACCTCCCCGTAGGGCAGGCGGCCGGTGAGCCATTGGTACAGCGTCACGCCCAGCGCAAACAGGTCGCTGCCGGCATCGGCCACACCGCCCTGCCACTGCTCGGGGTTCATGTAGCTGGGCGTGCCGGCATGCAGCTCGCGCTGCGCGGCGCTTTCGCGGCCGCTGACGGCCACGCCCAGGTCCAGCAGCCGCCACTGGCCGTCGTCGCCCAGGTGCAGGTTGCCGGGCTTCACGTCGCGGTGGATCACGCCCTGGCGGTGCAGCCGCGACAGGATCTCGGCCCAGGCCTGCGCGGCGGCGAGCAGCTCGCTCACGCCGGGCCGCTGACCCTCCTCCATGCGCTGGGCCAGCGTGCGACCGCTGTGCCACTCGAAGACGGTGTAGAGCGCGCTGGCGTCGGCACCGCGCGGCAACACGCGCACAAAGCCCGGCTCGCCTCGGTCGCTGACGCGCTGGCCCAGCCAGGCCTCGTGCGCCAGCATCGCGCGCTCTTCCGGGTCGCTGGCGCGGCTGGGGTGCAGCGTCTTCAGCGCCACCAGCTGGCCCTGCCGGTCACGCGCCTGGTAGATCAGGTGCACGCCGGTGTCTGCCACGCGGGCGGTGACCTGGTAACCGTCCAGCCCGTCGCCCACCTGCAGCACACCGAGCACGGGCAGGCGCTTGGCATCGGCCCACTCGTCGTGCAGCTGGCGCGCGTCCAGCCCGGTGACACGCAGCACCAGCGCGGTCAGGTTGTCGCGGCTGCCGGCGTCGCGCGCGGCCTGCACCATCGCATCGGCCGCGGTCTGCGCGTCGGCCTCGGCAGCCAGGCCCAGCAGCGCGGCAATGCGCGCCGGCTTGAGCACACCATGCACACCGTCACTGGTCATCAGGAAGCAGTCGCCCATGTGCACGTCGCCCTGCGCGAAGTCGATGCGCACCGCGTCGTCCAGTCCCACGGCGCGGGTCAGCCGGCTGCGCTGGTCCGGGTGGTCGAAGGCATGGTCGTGGCTGAGCTGGGTCAGCTCGCCGGCTTCGGGCGCGCCTTCGACCTCGCTGCCGCGGCGCAGCAGCCAGGCCCGCGTGTCGCCCACGTGGGCCAGCGTCCAGGTCTGGCCGTGCAGCGCCAGCGCGGTCAGCGTGGTCAGCGCAGTTTCTTCGCTGCCGCGGCCATTGCGGCGCCGGTTGTGGCCGGCCAGCCAGGCGTTCTGTGCGCTGACCAGCCGGTCCAGCACGACGCTGGTTTCCCAGGTCGCGGGCGCGGCGAAGAAGTCCGACAGCAGGCCCATCACCGTGGTCTGTGCGGCCTCGCGGCCCAGCCCACCGGCCGACACGCCATCGGCCACCGCCGCGATCAGCCCGCGCGCCGCCTCGTGCGGCTGGGCGCGCACGGCACCGGCGAAATCCTCGTTCAGCGGGCGGGCGCCACGCTCGCTGCAGCAGCCGATGTCAACTTCAAAGCTCATGCCGGGATTGTCAACGGCCTCGCCGGCCGGTGCTGAGCGCCCGAATACCGTTTCCGTCCTCTCTCCTACCGATTCAACGCCCCGCCCTCAAGGACTCCGCCATGAAAAAGATGAAGCTCGTGATGATCGGCAACGGCATGGCCGGCGTGCGCACGCTGGAAGAGCTGCTGAAGATCGCCCCGGACATGTACGACATCACCGTTTTCGGTGCCGAGCCGCATCCGAACTACAACCGCATCCTGCTGTCGCCGGTGTTGGCGGGTGAACAGACCATCGACGAGATCATCCTGAACCCGCTGAGCTGGTACGAGGAACACGGCATCACGCTGCACCTGGGCAAGACGGTGGTCGACGTGGACCGGGCGCGCCGCGTGGTCACCGCGGCCGACGGCACGGTCGCCGAATACGAGCGGCTGCTGATCACCACCGGTTCGAATCCTTTCATCCTGCCAGTGCCCGGAAAGGACCTGATCGGCGTGATCGCGTACCGCGACATCGCCGACACCAACACGATGATCGAGACCGCCAAGACGCACAAGCATGCGGTCGTCATCGGCGGCGGCCTGCTGGGGCTGGAGGCGGCCAACGGGCTGATGCTGCGCGGCATGTCGGTCACCGTGGTGCACATCAGCAGCTGGCTGATGGAGCGCCAGCTGGACACCGTGGCCGGCAAGCTGCTGGAGAAGTCGCTGGCCGACCGGGGCCTGAAGTTCGAGCTGGGCGCCCACACCGCGGCGCTGCTGGGCAACGACGAAGGTCGAGTTCGTGCGGTGCAGTTCAAGGACGGCCGCGAGATCCCGGCCGACCTGGTGGTGATGGCCGCCGGCATCCGCCCGAACACCACGCTGGCCGAGAAGATCGGCCTGCACTGCCAGCGCGGCATCGTCGTCACCGACACCATGCAGACCGTGACCGACGCGCGCATCTACTCGGTTGGCGAATGCGCCGCGCACCGCGGCATTGCCTACGGCCTGGTGGCGCCGCTGTTCGAGCAGGGCAAGGTCTGCGCCACGCACCTGGCGCACTTCGGCATCGGCCGCTACACCGGCTCGCAGACCAGCACCAAGCTCAAGGTCACCGGCATCGACCTGTTCTCGGCCGGCGACTTCATGGGCGGCGAAGGTTGCGAGGAAATCCTGCTGTCCGACCCGACCGCGCCGGGCGGCGGCATCTACAAGAAGCTGGTGATCAAGGACGACAAGCTGGTCGGCGCCTGCCTGTATGGCGACACGGTGGACGGCAGCTGGTACTTCAAGCTGCTGCGCGAAGGCCGCTCGGTGGCCGACATCCGCGACCGCCTGATGTTCGGCGAGAGCAACATCGGCGACACGGGCCACGAAGGCCACAACAAGGCCGCGGCGATGGCCGACAGCGACGAGGTCTGCGGCTGCAACGGCGTCAACAAGGGCGCCATCTGCAAGGCCATCAAGGACAAGGGCCTGTTCACGCTGGAAGAGGTGCGCAAGCACACCAAGGCCAGCGCCTCCTGCGGCTCCTGCACCGGCCTGGTCGAGCAGCTGATCATGTTCACCGCCGGTGGCGACTATTCGGCCACGCCGAAGAAGAAGGCCATGTGCGGCTGCACCGACCACAGCCACCAGGAAGTGCGTGACGCGATCTTCAAGGACCACCTGACCAGCATCCCGCAGCTCATGCAGCACCTGGGCTGGAAGACGCCCAACGGCTGCGCCAGCTGCCGCCCTGCGCTGAACTACTACCTCATTTCGTCCTGGCCCAAGGAGGCAAAGGACGATCCGCAGAGCCGCTTCATCAACGAGCGCTCGCACGCCAACATCCAAAAGGACGGCACCTACTCCGTCATCCCGCGCATGTGGGGCGGCGAGACCACCGCCGACGAGCTGCGCCGCATTGCCGATGCGGTGGACAAGTACAAGATCCCCACGGTGAAGGTCACCGGCGGCCAGCGCATCGACCTGCTGGGCGTGAAGAAGGAAGACCTGGTCAACGTCTGGAAGGACATCGGCATGCCTTCTGGCCATGCCTATGCCAAGGCGCTGCGCACCGTGAAGACCTGCGTGGGCTCGGAGTGGTGCCGCATGGGCACGCAGGACAGCACCCAGATGGGCAAGGACCTCGAGCGTGCGATGTGGCGCATGTACGCGCCGCACAAGGTCAAGTTCGCCGTCTCGGGCTGCCCGCGCAACTGCGCTGAAGCCGGCATCAAGGACGTGGGCATCATCGGCGTGGACTCCGGCTGGGAGATGTACGTGGCTGGCAACGGCGGCATCAAGACCGAGGTCGCCCACTTCTTCACCAAGCTGAAGACGGCCGAAGAGGTGCTGGAATACACCGGCGCCTTCATGCAGCTTTACCGCAAGGAAGGCTGGTACCTGGAACGCACCGTGCATTACGTCAGCCGCGTGGGCCTGGATTACGTGAAGAAGAAGATCCTCGACGACCACGAGGGCCGCAAGGCGCTGTGGGCCGAGCTGCAGTTCGCGCTGGACGGCGAACCGGACCCGTGGTTCGATTTCGACAAGGCACGCGTGGACACCCGCCAGTTCCAGCCGCTGCAGCCGCAGCTGGCTTCCTCCGCCACCAGCGCCTGAACACGGAGACCTTCGCCATGACCACCTGGACCCCCATCTGCCGCATTGACGACATCCCCGTGCTGGGCTCGCGCCGTGTGCTGCGCGAAAAAGGCGCGGCCGTCGCGCTGTTCCGCACCGAGACCAACGAAGTGTTCGCACTGCTGGACCGCTGCCCGCACAAGGCCGGCCAGCTGTCGCAAGGCATCGTCTTCGGCAGCAGCGTGGCCTGCCCGCTGCACAACTGGACGATTGGCCTGCACGACGGCCAGGCCGCTGCGCCGGACGTGGGCTGCACGCCGCGCTTTGCGGTGCGCATCGAAGACGGCGCCGTCAGCCTGAAGGCCGATGAACTGGCCACGCTGGGCACCGAGCTGCCGCTGCCGATGGCCGGCCCCTGCCTGCGCCACGCGGCCTGAAGGAGACCGCCATGGTGCAGACGCGCTCGACCTGTCCGTACTGCGGCGTCGGTTGCGGCGTCGTGATCGAACACGATGGCGCGCAGATCACCGGCGTCTCAGGCGATCCCGACCACCCGGCCAACTTCGGCCGGCTGTGCACCAAGGGCTCCACGCTGCACCTGACCGCCAGCGCCAGCATCACCCGCCAGACGCGGCTGCTGCAGCCGCTGCTGCGCGCCGAGCGCGGCAAGCCCGCCACGCCTGTCACCTGGAACACCGCGCTGGACCTGGCAGCCGAGCGGCTCTCGACCATCCACCAGCAGCACGGTGCCGACGCGATCGGCGTCTACATCTCCGGCCAGCTGCTGACCGAGGACTACTACGTCTTCAACAAGCTGGTGAAGGGCCTGCTGGGCAGCAACCATGTGGACACCAACTCGCGCCTGTGCATGAGCAGCGCGGTGGCCGGCTACAAAGCCACACTGGGAGCCGATGCACCACCTTGCAGCTACGAGGACCTGGCTCTGGCCGACACGGTCTTCATCACCGGCAGCAACATGGCCTGGGCCCACCCCATCCTGTTCCGCCGGCTGGAAGACGGCAAGCGTGCGAAGCCTGAGCAGAAGTGGATCGTCGCCGACCCGCGTCGCACCGAGACAGCGGCGATGGCCGACCTGCACCTGCCGCTGCTGCCCGGCAGCGACGTGGCGCTGTACCACGGCCTGCTGCACCTGATGCTGTGGGAAGGCTTCACGAAGCCGGCCTACATCGCCGCCCACACCGAAGGCTTCGACGCGCTGAAGGCGCGCGTGCGCGACTTCACGCCACGCGAAACCGCCCGCCTCACCGGCCTGCGCGAGGACGACCTGCTGACCGCCGCGCGCTGGTTCGGCGACAGCCCGGCCACCTTGTCGCTCTACTGCCAGGGCCTGAACCAGAGCGCCGACGGCACCGCGAAGAACGCCGCGCTGATCAACCTGCACCTGGCCAGCGGCCAGATCGGCAAGCCCGGCGCCGGCCCGTTTTCGCTGACCGGCCAACCGAATGCGATGGGCGGCCGCGAAGTGGGCGGCCTGGCCAACCTGCTGTCCGCGCACCGCGACCTGGCCAACCCCGACCACCGCGCCGAGGTGGCCAGGCTGTGGGGCGTGCCCAGCGTGCCTTCGAAGCCCGGCAAGAGCGCGGTCGAGATGTTCCAGGCCGCGGCCGATGGCGAAATCAAGGCGCTGTGGATTGCCTGCACGAATCCGGCCCAGTCCATGCCCGACCAGGCCATGGTGCGCCGCGCGCTGGAACGTGCCGAGTTCGTGATCCTGCAGGAAGCTTTTGCCACCACCGCCACCGCGCCGTTTGCCGACCTGCTGCTGCCGGCCACGACCTGGGGCGAGAAGGACGGCACGGTGACCAACAGCGAGCGCCGCATCAGCCGCGTGCGGCCAGCCATTCCGGCAGCAGGCCAGGCCCGGCACGACTGGCACATTGCCGCCGACATCGCCCGCCGCATCGCCACCCGCATCGCGCCGGGCCGCATTGCGATGTTCGACTACGCGACACCCGAATCGGTCTGGAACGAGCACCGCGAAAGCACGCGTGGCCGCGACCTGGACATCACCGGCCTGAGCTACGCCATGTTGGAGACGCAAGGCCCGCAGCAGTGGCCGCTGCCCGAAGGTGCCACCCAAGGCCAGGCCCGGCTCTACGAAGACGGCCGCTTCGCCACCGCCAGCGGCAAGGCCAAATTTGCCGACGTGCCGTTCAAGCCGCTGGCCGAACCGCGCGACGCGCAATACCCGTTCAGCCTGGGCACCGGCCGCTTGCGCGACCAGTGGCACGGCATGAGCCGCACCGGCACGCTGGGCCGGCTGTTCGGCCACGACAGCCTGCCGGCGGTGGACCTGGCGCCGGCCGACATGGCACGCCTGAAACTGGCCGAAGGCGACCTGGTCGAAGTGCGCTCGCGCCGCGGCTCGCTGGTGCTGCCGGCGCGTGGCAGCGACACCGTCCTGCCCACGCAAGCCTTCATCGCGATGCACTGGGGCGAAGAAGTGCTGACCGGGCACGACGCGCAGGGCCGGCCGGTGCCTGGCGTCAACGCGCTGACCACGCCCGCGTACTGCCCCATCTCCAAGCAGCCCGAGCTGAAGCACTGCGCGGTGCACATCGCCAAGGCCCACGTGCCGTGGCGGCTCACCGCGATGGCCTGGCTGCCGGCCGACCAGGCGCTGGCACTGCGCGAGCAGATGCACCCCTTGCTGCACGCCTTCTCCTGGGCCAGCCTGCTGCCGTTCGGCCGCGAGCCGGACCTGGGCCATGCCACGCTGCCGGACGGCCGCGTCGGCCTGCTGCTGCGTGCCGGCGCGGCCAAGCCCATGGCCGACACGCTGGCCGCCGTGCTGCGCGACGCGATGGGCCTGGGCGCGCCCGGCGTGCTGGGCTACCAGGACGCCCGCCGCGGCCAGCAGCGCGCGCTGAAACTGCACCGCGACGAAGCCGGCGCGGAGCGCCTGCTGGCCTTCTGGCTGGCGGGCGACGCAGCCAGCGTGGGCAGCGGCGAAACCTGGCTGCGCAGCCTGCTGGAAGCCGACCAGACCCTGCCCGGCCCCGGCCGCATGCTGCTGGCCCCGGGCGCGCTGGGCCAGGCCATGGCCGGCGCGGCCGCCGTGCCGCGCAGCCCGCAGGTCTGCACCTGTTTCAACGTGACCGAACAGCAGATCCGCGACGCGCTGCCCGCGCTGCCCGGCACGGTGGACAACCGCGTCGCCCAGTTGCAGGCCACCCTGAAGTGCGGCAGCAACTGTGGCTCCTGCATCCCGACGCTGCGCAAGCTGGTACAGGCCGTGCCGGTGGCCGTCACCGCCACGCCGGCGACCTGAAGCCACAATGCCGGCATGAGCATCGCCCCCTACCTGAAGGAAATCGGCCGCGGCAAGGACGGTGCGCGGGCGCTGAGCCGCGCGCAGTCGCAGGACCTGATGGCCAGGCTGCTGGACGACCAGATCTCGGACCTGGAAAAAGGCGGCTTTGCGCTGGCGATGCGCATCAAGGGCGAGACAGCGGAGGAGCTGGCGGGGTTCATGGACGCGGTGCTGCCGCGCATGCTGGCACTCGCCAGCCCCACGCCCGCGGTGCTGCTGCCCTGCTACAACGGCGCGCGCAAGCTGCCGGCGCTCACGCCCTTGCTGGCGCTGCTGCTGGCGCGCGAAGGCGTGCCGGTGCTGCTGCACGGCTTCACGCGGGATGCGGCGCGCGTCACCAGCGCCCAGGTGCTGGAAGCGCTGGATCTGCCGCCAGTGGACAGCGCTGCGGCAGTGCAGGCGCGCTGGACCACCGGCCAACCGGCCTTCCTGCCGCTGGAGGTGCTGCATCCGTCGCTGGCCAGGTTGCTCGCGCTGCGTGCGGTACTCGGCCTGCGCAACCCCGGCCACACGCTGGCCAAGCTGCTGCCGGCCGTGCCGGGCGCGCTGCGGGTGGTCAACCACACGCACCCGGAATATGCCGACAGCCTGTCCGACTACCTGACGCTGAGCGAGGCCACGGCCATGCTGTTGCGCGGCACCGAAGGCGAGCCGGTGGCCGACCCGCGCCGCCTGCCGGCGCTGAAGTGCTTTGTGCGTGGCCAGCAGGACGAAAGCTTCAGCGTGGCCGCGCAAGGCGGCTCGCTGCTGCAGGTGCCCACGCTGCCGGCCAGCACCGAAGCCAGCGCCGCGGCCGGCTACATCCGCGCGACACTGGCCGGCGAACTGCCGGTACCCGAGCCCATCCTGCGCCAGCGCGACGCGCTGCTGGCGCTGCGCCAGACCCTTGCGAACTGACCCGAACCGAGCTGCCGCCATGACCGCTTCGCCCACCATCCACCCCGTCCACCTCGTCGGCGCCGGCCCGGGCGACCCCGAGCTGCTGACGCTGAAAGCCGTGCGCGTGCTGCGCGAAGCCACGGTGATCCTGATCGACGACCTGGTGGGCGAGCGCGTGCTCGACGAGGTGCTGGACGGCTCGGCGCAGGCCAGGCCGCGCGTCGTGCACGTGGGCAAGCGCGGCGGCTGCGCGTCGACGCCGCAGGCCTTCATCGAGAAGCTGCTGGTGCGCGAAGCGCTGGCCGGCGAAAAGGTGGTGCGGCTCAAGGGCGGCGACCCACTGGTCTTCGGCCGCGCCGGCGAAGAGATCACCGCACTGCGCGAGGCCGGCGTGCCGGTGATCGTCGTCAACGGCATCACCGCCGGCCTGGCCGCCGTCAACGCGCTGGGCACCGGCTGGACCGACCGCCGGCATGCGCAGGGCGTGATGCTGGTCACCGGCCATGCGCAATCCGGCGGTACCGGCGCAGACTGGGCCGCCATCGGCGCGGCCGCGGCCACCGGCCTCACGCTGGTCATCTACATGGGCGTGACGCAGGCCCCGCGCCTGGTCGAGCAACTGCTACCGGCGCTGGGCGCGGACTACCCGGCCGCCGTGGTGCAACACGCCAGCACCGCCTCGCAGCGCTGCGCGCTGACCACGCTGGGCGAGCTGGTCGCCACCATCGACCGCGAAGGCCTGGGCAGCCCCGCCGTGCTGGTGCTGGGCCGGGTGCTGGAAGCGGCGGCGGTGCAGGCGCTGCAGCCCTGGGTGGACCAGGCCGCAGCGGGCTGAAGACGCCTGCCTGAAGAACGGCTTAAGGGGGGTTGGGGAACTCCACCGGCAGGACCTCCACGCTACCGTAGGACATGCCCACCGTGCGCTCTGTGGTCAAGCCTCCGCCCACCGACACAAAAGCACCGTTGATTCGGTAAATACTCGACGCAGCCACACCACCCGTTGGCCGACCGCCCTCCGTGGCGCCGACAAGCCGTCCGGGCGTGTGAATCACCAGATAGCGGGCCTCGATTGGCACAGCCACATCCAGTGTCCTGGTACTGCAAGAGGCTCCTGCGGCACAGCTGCCGGGGCTTTGTTCAGTGTTGTCGAGCGTGACCAGAACCCGCCATTGCGCGTCAGCGAAGGTCGCCGCTGGAAAAAACACCGGTGCCCATCGACCGGTGCCCAGCAGGCTCTGTGGCCAGGCGCCGGACGCCAAGGCGAGATGCTGGGGTGGCTTGCCTGAACCAGCCAAATCCACGATCGCATACCGGCTGTTGCCGGTCGAAAAAGCAAGCACCGGCCCGTGCTCCGGAATCTGGACCGAAAAGGGCCGCGGCTGCCAGGGCGTTGCCGCTTGAGCGCTCAGGCCCGCACAGCAAGGCGGCGCCTGCTGCACGAGTTCTGCCTTTTGGGCAGCAATGTTGTTGCACCCGGTCATCGCCAAGGCCAATGGAAAGGTGCAAATCCAGCAAATGCGGATGTGAGGCAGCTTCATGGTGAGGAAAGGCGATGGACTCGGAACTGGGAATGCCAGTCTGCCTCAACTT
Organism: Ideonella azotifigens; assembly: GCF_021043325.1. Classification (NCBI taxonomy): domain Bacteria; kingdom Pseudomonadati; phylum Pseudomonadota; class Betaproteobacteria; order Burkholderiales; family Sphaerotilaceae; genus Ideonella; species Ideonella azotifigens. Next base: position 14,661 of record NZ_JAJNKD010000001.1, on the reverse strand, counting down.
GCCAGCCAACCCTCCTTCCTCGGTCAGCCCCCGCAACCCATACCTGCGGATGCCTGTGCTGCTTCGTCGCCATCGCAGAAGCGGCCAGCATGATCGGCGGACTTGGCGGGTGCACGGCCGGCGCCGAGCCGTGGTTCAGCGCTGGTCTATTCACGCGGCGCAACACGCGTAGCCAGCGGCGCCGGACGGAAATCCGGCAGAAAGCGGCAGGTGGACGGGAAGCTCGCCTGGGCTTGCACGCAGGCGGCGCTGACCGACACCGGCGAAGGCTTGCGCTGCTGCGTCACCCAGCCCTGCAGCTGGCCCAGCAGCGCGACGTAGGTCGCGTCGCTGAGGTAGCTGTGCGAGCTGTCGTCGGAGAAGGTCTGCACCAGCGTGTCGGCGTGGCCGGCCTTGGCCATGGTGGCGGCAAAGCTGTTGTCCATCTCGACGAAGGCCGTCAGGTCGTGCACGCCGTGCACGGTGAGCACCGGCACCGGAATGCGGCCCCCCAGGTCGGCGGCCTGCGAGAAGGCGGCGAGCGCGGTTGGGTCTGGCGCGTAGCGTGCCACGCGGGCGTTCAGCGCGTCGTCGTCGGCCGAGCCCTGGTAACGCACGCCGAGGTTGCCGAACACACTCCTGCCGTAACGCTGCGCGATGTCCTGGAAGTGGAAGGTGGCCCAGGTCAGGTGCGGCAGGATGGCCGATTCGGGCAGGCGCAGCACGGTGGTGAGCGTTTTCAGGCGCTCGGCCTGCGCGGGGCTGCGCTGGGCAGCGGGGTGCACCAGGCCCAGGCATTCGTCGGCCCGTGCAGCGAGGTCGGTTCGGGTCATCTTCGCGCCTTCGGGCAGGCCCATCCACAACGGGTACTGCGGCTCGTCCGGGCGCGGATGGTTGCCGCACAGCGCCTGGTAGACCGCGCGCAGGTCCAGTCGGATGTCGTAGGCCTTGCTGCCGCCGGCCAGCACACCGCTGGTCAGCAGCACCGCGTCGTACGGCCGGCCCGCGGTGTAGGTCTCGGCCGCCTTGGCGGCCACGCTGGCGCCCCAGGACTGGCCGTGCAGCAGCGTGAGCTTCGGCGTGACGACGTGCTGCAGGAAGATGTGGCGCAGCCGCTCGGTGTCTTCGGCCGCAGCACGCACCGCCACGCCGCCCTGGTGGAAGCTGGAGGCCGCCCAGGCGTAGCCGGCTCGCGGCACCACGGACCAGCGGTCCAGGTCTTCCTCCACGCGCTTGAGCGTGGGCGTGCCCAGCAGCGGGCCGCCGTGTGCATGCAGCACCAGCGTGCCGTTCCAGTCCGGCGGCATCACGATGATGTAGACGGCACCGGCGCTGTCGCGGCCCTGCAGGCAGCGCGTGCCGGCCGCCAGTTCCTTGGGGCAGGCCATGGCCTGCGGCGCGGCCTCCGGCGGGAAATCCGCTGGCGATGGCACAGATGGGGTCTGCGCGCAGGCAACCAGCAACAGCGCGGCGACAAGGCAGATGAAACGTTTCACGGGAGTCGACTCCTGGGGCAATGCGCATCAGGACACATGAGGCGCCCGGCGATTGTCCGGGCAGCCGGCGTTCTTGTCGCTGTCGATGCGGCGCTGGCGCGCTATGCTCCGCGAGTCCTGGCAAACCCGTAGAAACCGAGTCGATGCGCCTGCTGCTGGTGGAAGACGACCGCATGATTGGCGACAGCCTGCGGGCCGCGCTGCGCCCGGAAGGCTTTGCGGTTGACTGGGTGCGCGACGTGGCCGCGGCCCGCGCGGCACTCTCCACAGAGCGTTTCGACCTGGTGCTGCTGGACCTGGGCCTGCCACCCGGTGGACCGACCAGCGGGCCGGACAGCGCCGCCGCCGCGCTCGGCCAGGACGGCCTGACGCTGCTGCGCGAGCTGCGCCAGCGCGGTGACAGCACCCCGGTCATCGTGCTGACCGCGCGTGACGGCCCCGGCGACCGGGTGCGCGGGCTGGACACCGGTGCCGACGACTACCTGGTCAAGCCCTTCGAGTTCGACGAGTTGCGCGCCCGCATGCGCGCAGTGCAGCGCCGCCATGGCGGCCGGGCCCAGCCGGTGCTGCAGCATGGCGCAATCGTGCTGGACCCCGCGGCGCACCAGGTGACCGTGGACGGCCAGCCGGTGCTGCTGTCGGCGCGTGAATACGCGGTGCTGGAGGCGCTGATGCAGCGGCCCGGCGCGCTGCTCTCGCGGGCCCAGCTGGAGGACAGGCTGTACGGCTGGGGCGAGGAGATCGAGAGCAATGCGGTGTCGGTCTATGTGCACCAGCTGCGCCGCAAGCTGGGCGCGGAGCGCATCGGCAATGTGCGCGGCGTGGGTTACTTCCTGACGCCGGTTTCGCACAGCGGGCCGGCCAGCGCGTGAGACCCGTTTTGCCACCACGCGTTCAGGGGGCCGAGCGCCGGGCCGCTCCCAAGCCGGCCCCCATCCCCTCGGGGGATCGAACGGCGTATTCGCCGGGCGAGGGGTTGTCATGAGTTTCGGCTCCATCCGTTGGCGGCTGATGCTGGCGCTGGTGGTCGTGCTGGCGCTGGCCACCGCCACCACCGCCGGCCTGACCTACCGCGCCGTGCTGGCCGAGACCGAGGCGCTGTTCGACTACCAGCTCAGCCAGATGGCGCTCTCGCTGCGCGACCAGGGCGCGATTGCGCCGGACGAGGCCCGCGCGCTGGCCGACGAGCAGCTGGACTTCGTGGTGCAGATCTGGACCGTGGACGGCCGCAGCATCTATGCCTCGCGGCTGCACCCCACGCTGCCGGCGCGTGCCGTCCTGGGCCTGGCCGACGTGAACGTCAACGGCGAGGTCTGGCGCACTTTTGGCGTGGCCTCGGAGGGCCGGGTGATCCAGGTCGCACAGCCCGAGCGCATCCGCAGCCGGCTGGCCGCGCAGGCCGCGCTGCACAGCGTGGCCCCGCTGGCCTGGCTGGCGCTGCCGCTGCTGCTGGTGCTGTGGTGGGTGCTGGGCCTTTTGACCCGACCGCTGCGCAAGCTGGCAGCCGATGTGCAGCAGCGTGACGCGGTGGCCCTGGGGCCCTTGCCCGAAGCCGGGCTGCCGGACGAGGTGCGCCCGCTGGTCAGCGCGCTGAACGCCTTGCTGATGCGGCTGGGCGACTCGCTGGCCACGCAGCGCGCATTCGTGGCCGACGCCGCGCACGAGCTGCGCTCGCCGCTGACCGCGCTGAAGCTGCAGCTGCGGGTGCTGCAGGCGGCCCCCGACGCCGCCGCGCGCGACGAGGCGCTGGCCGCGTTGGCCGCGGGCATCGAACGCTCGGCGCGGCTGGTCGAGCAACTGCTGGCGCTGGCCCGCAGCGAGCCCGGCCCGGCCGGCCATCCGGCGCCGCTGGACCTGGCGGCCGTCGCGCGCGACGCGTTGGCAGACCTGTGGCCGCTGGCCCAGGCGCGGCAGATCCGGCTGTCGCTGGAAGCCCCGCAGCCACTGCGGCTGGACGGTGACCGCGCCGGCCTGTTTGCACTGGTGCGCAACCTGGTGGACAACGCGCTGCGCTACGGCCGCGAAGGCGGCCAGGTCATGGTCGCGCTGGCGCTGCAGAGCGACGGCAGCGCGCTGCTCACGGTGGACGACGACGGCCCCGGCATCCCGCCCGAAGACCGCGCCCGCGCCTTCGACCGCTTCTGGCGCCGCGACCCGGGCCAGGGCGATGGCGCAGGCCTCGGGCTGGCGATTGCCGCGGCCGTTGCGCGCCGCCACGGCGCCAGCATCACGCTGGCCGACTCGCCACTGGGCGGGCTGCGGGTGCAGGTCAAATTCAGCCTGCAGCCGGACGGCGCCGGTGGCTGACGCCAGCCTGGCGTCTCAGACGTCCGCGCCAGCATGCGCGTCGGCGGCCACCGGTTCGTCCGCCTCGCCCGGCACCGCCACGCCGCCATGGCCGACCATCGAGACGACCGGCGGCCGCCGCGCCGCCGTCACCGCATGCAGACCGACAAAACGCTCGCCCAGGTCCGCCGCCTGCTGCTCCACCAGCCGCCGCTGCGGCCCGCGGTAAACCCCGGCCCAGCACAGCAAGGGCTCCGGCGCCAGCACATACAGCCGCTGCACCTCGTCGCCCGGCCCGAGGTAACGCTCCTGCGAGAGCAGCAAATCCCGCCCGGCGCCGGCAAAACTGCGCAGCGTCGTCAGGTCTTTTTCCACCTCCGGCGCACCGCGCGGCAAATACCGCAGCATCACCACGCCAATCAACTGGCCCGCATGACAAATGGCCAGGTCCGGCACCCGCAAACGCCCTTGCTGGCCGACAAACACCGGCTCCACGTAAATGCGCCGCTGCATGTCACGGGCTTTGAAACCCGCCATCAGCGCGTGGCCGAAATACAGCTGCAGCCCGCGCTCGGAATCGATCATCTGATCGGCGTAGGCCTCGTCCATCACCCGCTGCCAGGCCTCGGCCAGGCATTGCTTCAGCAAGCTTCTGCTCATCGTGGAAACTCCTGCAGCAAGCCAAGCCGCCGCGTGAAGGGGTATTGCTGAATTGTCCCCTCTGACTTGAATCAGTGGGCGCGCACTTACCCGGACCCGGTACGTACGAGGGTTACCCGGCACTGCAACCCGAGCCATTTGGCCAGACCTGCAGTGGGTTTGGAAATCCCCAAGGCTTAATCCTCGCCTAACCCAGCGCTAACGCTGCCCTCATTCCCCTTCAGCACAGTGCAAACCAAGCGGCCGAAAGCCGCAGTGTTCTGTGTCCATCCCGAAGGAGCCCATTTCATGAGCAGCAACAGCAAGCAAGCCGGCCGGGTGTCGACCTTGTCGACGGTGGTCATCACCGCCGGGGTCACGGCTGCTGTCGTCGCGGCAGGCAGTGCCGGGGCGATCGACTTCAAGAGCCTGTTTGGCGGCGACAAGTCGCAGCAGCAGTCATCACAGCAGGTGGCCAGCGCCTCGCCGGTGAACGGCGGCGCCGTGGCCGGTGCGGCCATGGTGCCGGCCGCCCCCATCGCCCCGTTGCCGCCCGGCGCCGTGCCGGACTATCGCGCCATCGTCAAGCAGGCCGGCCCGGCGGTGGTCGGCGTGACGGTCGCCGGCGAGCGCAAGCCCGATGCCGACGAAGAAAGCGCCGACATCGAGAACGACCCGTTCTTCCAGTTCTTCCGCGGCATGCCCGGCATGCAGCGCGGCCAGCGCGCGCGGCCGCAGGCCAAGGTGCCGTTCAAGGGCCTGGGCTCGGGCTTCGTGATCTCGGCCGACGGCCTGATCCTGACCAACGCCCATGTGGTGCGCGACGCCAAGGACGTCACCGTCAAGCTCAGCGACCACCGCGAATACAAGGCCAAGGTGCTGGGCGCCGACCCGGTGACCGACATCGCGGTGCTGCGCATCGAAGCCAAGAACCTGCCCGTCGTGCGGCTGGGCAATTCGGACGAGCTCGAAGTGGGCGACCGCGTGCTGGCCATCGGCGCGCCTTACGGGCTGGAGCAGACGGCGACGCAAGGCATCGTCTCCGCCAAGGGCCGCTCGCTGCCGAACGATGCGGTGGTGCCGTTCATCCAGACCGACGCCGCCGTCAACCCCGGCAACTCCGGTGGCCCGCTGTTCGACGGCGTGGGCTCGGTGGTCGGCATCAACGCGCAGATCTACTCGCAAAGCGGCGGCTTCCAGGGGGTGAGCTTCGCGATCCCGATCAACGTGGCGCTGAAGGTCAAGGACCAGATCGTCGCCACCGGCGAGGCCCGCCACGGCCGACTCGGCGTGTCGGTGCAGGAAGTCAACCAGGCGCTGGCCGAGTCCTTCGGCATGGGCAAGCCCGAAGGCGCGCTGGTGGCCAAGGTCGAGAAGGGCAGCGCCGCGGCCAAGGCCGGCGTGCAGGCCGGCGACGTGATCACGGCGGTCGACGGCCGGCCGGTGCGCGAATCGGGCACGCTGCCCAGCCTGATCGGCCTCGCGGCACCGGGCGACAAGGTGGCGCTGACCGTCTGGCGCGAAGGCAAGCAGCACACGCTGGATGCCAAGCTGGACGGCGTGCCGTCCGAACGCGGCCTGCAGGCCAAGGCCGGCAGCGGCGAGGCCGACGGCCCGCAACTCGGCCTGGCGCTGCGCGACCTGAACAAGGCCGAGAAGCGCGAAGCCGGCGTGGCCCAAGGCCTGCTGATCGAGGACACCGAGGGCGCCGCGGCCCGCGCCGGCATCCAGGCCGGCGACGTGCTGCTGGCCGTCAACGGCCGCCCGGTGCAGACGCTGGACGACGTGCGCGCGGTGCTGAAGCAGCATCCGAAGCAGGTAGCGCTGCTGGTCAAGCGCGACGGCGACACGCTGTTCGTGCCGGTGCCGTTGAGCTGACGGGGCACCCGGCCTCGCGAATGCGCGAGGCCGGGTGGAGCGGCCCGGCGCTGACCCGAGCGGCGGGTGGCCCGGCTCGCCGGGCCACCCTGGCAGAATGCAGCCGCCCGATGTTGGGCGTGAGATCTCTTGGAAAATCGATGAACCGTCAGGAACTGATCGAACTGGTTGCGACGCAGCATGGCCTGAGCAAGGCCGAAGCCGGCAGGGTGCTGGTGACGCTGCTGGACGCGGTCGTCAACACCGTCAAGAAGGGCGGCACCGTGACACTGCCAGGCTTCGGCTCGTTCAAGCAGACCACCCGTGCTGCACGCACCGGCCGCAACCCGGCCACCGGCGACAAGCTCAAGATCGCCGCCATGAAGCTGCCGAAGTTCACCGCGGGCTCGGCTTTCAAGGCCGCCGTGGACCCGAAGGCCGCGGCGCGCAAGGCGGCCAGGGCCGCCACCGCCGTGCCGGCCAAGAAGGCAGCTGTGAAGGCCGCCGCCAAGGCGCCTGCCAAGAAGGCTGCGGCCAAGAAGAAGGCCTGAGGCCAGCGCCCTTGCAGGCTGACAAGGCCCGCCCGCGCAAGCCGGCGGGCCTTGTCGTTTTCAGGCGCCTCTATTCCGGACCTACAAGGCCAGCTGCTTCAGCGCCTCGCTGGCCTCGGGACGAGCGGGCTGCAGCTGGGCCAGCTCGCTCAGCAGCGCGCGGGCCGCGGGCGGGTCGCTGGGCGCCAGCGCGGTGGCCATGCGCAGCAGCGGGTTGTAGGCCGGCCGGAAATCCGGGCTGGTGTGCAGCACGGCCAGCAGCGGCGCCTGGACCTGGGCCAGCATTTCGCGGGCGTTGCGGGCGGGCCGCACGTCTCGGCCGGCGGCGATGAACTGACGGCGGGCCTGGCCGTAGGCTGACAGGCGCTGCAGCCACACGGCGTCGGCCGTCATCACTTGCGCGGGCTGCACCGAGACCTCGGCGAGCAGCGCCAGCAGGCGGTCGCGCGGCAGCGACTCGGGCGCGTAGGTGACGCGCGGCGCGAGGTAGGCGACGACGGGGTGGTCGTCGGTGTTGGCGGGGGCGTGGGCGGCGAAACGCTGCAGCGCCGTGGTGTCGGCCACGAAGCTGCCGAGCAGCGCGAAGTCATCGTCCAGGCCAAAGGCGGCCAGGCCGCGCGGGCCAGCGTTGCGGGCCAGGCCGGCGCGCAATGCGGCGGCGTCGAAGCGAAGGTCGTCGGCCCGGCCGACCAGGCCCAGCACGGGGGTCTCCAGGCTGTCGCTGGCGAGGATGGCGCTGGCTTGCGGGTAGGCCAGCAGGAAGGACTGCACGATGCTGCGCAGCGTCGCGCGGTCCAGCTGGTGCAGCGGCAGCCACTGGCAGAACACACCGCCGGCCGCCAGGCGCGCGCGCACCGCCTGGAAATGCTCGACGGTGTAGAGCGAGCCCGAGCCGCTGCGGGCAGGGTGGAAGTTGTCGGAGACGATCACGTCGTAGCGCGTGTCGCCGGCGCGCACGAAGCGGCGGGCATCGGCCGCCACGGGATGCAGGCGCGGCGCGTCGACGAACAGGTGCGACGCGACGATGACCTCGGGCAGCAGCTCGGCCACGTCGACCTGCAGCTGCGGGTCTTCGGCCGCGACCGACGAGGTGACGCCGGTGCCCATGCCGAGGAACAGCGCGCGCTGCGGCGCCGGGTGCAGCAGCAGCGGCAGCAAGGCTTGGCGCCCGTCCACCAGCCGCGTGGCGCTGCTGCCTTCCTGCTGGCGGTTGTTGATGCGCAGGCGGGAGACGCCCCGTGCGTCTTCGACCACGCTGACCGCGGCCATCGCGCCTTCCTGGTAGCTCACCAGCCTGCCGCCTTCGGGCAGCTCGACGAAGGCCAGCGGCGGCGCCAGCACGGTGACTGCGAGCACCACCACTGCCGGTGCCCAGCTGCCAACCCGCCAGCGCGCGCCACCACTTCGCAGCAGCAGGTAGCCGGCGGCCACCAGCAGCAGCCCGCCCTTGGGGCCGAGCAGCGGCACCAGCAAGACGCCAAACAGCAGCGGGGCCAACGCCGCGCCCAGCGTGTTGACGCCCAGTGCACGGCCCAGGCTCAGGCCGCGAGCCATCGCGCGGGCGCTCAGCTCACTGAACAAGGCGCCCATCACCAGCGTGGGCAGGCCGAAGGCCAGCAGCGCCAGCAAGGCTTCGACGCTGAGCGCTGCGGCCATGCCGCCGCCCGTGGCGGCGAGCCAGCCATCTCGCACCCACTCGGCCGCCCACAGGCTGCCAGTGCCCAGCAGGCAGGCCACGGACAGGGCGCTGAGCAGGCGGTTGGCGAGGCGCTCATCGTCCACCGCACCCGGCTTTCGCAACCGGGCCAGCAGCGCTGCGCCCAGTGAGGTGCCCACCAGGTAGACCGCCAGCAGCAGTGCAAAGGTGTAGACCGTGTCTTCGGTGACCTGGCTCAGCACGCGCACCACCAGCACTTCGTAGCCCAGGCCCAGCAGGCCGGTGAGCGCAAAACGCATCATGGGGCCGCGGGTGTCGCCGTGGATGGCGCGAGCCTCGGCAGGCAATGCGTCGCCAGCAAAGGCGCGCCAGGCGACCATGGCGCAGAGCAGGTTCAAGGCTACGCAGCAAGCGGCCGTGCGCGCCAGGCCCAAGGCAGGCAGCAGCCAGAACGCGGAGGCCAGCACGCCGACGACGGCGCCCAGCGTGTTGCTGGCGTACAGCGCCGCGAGCGCGCGGCCGGGCTGTGCAGCGCCCAGCAGTTGCTGGCCGACACGCTCCATCGCCGGCAGCGTTGCGCCCATGGCCGCGGTGGCCGGCAACAGCAGCAGGAACATGCCGCCAAACGCGACCGTCCATTGCCAGGCGGCGCTGGGCTGCGGACCGGTGATGGCCAGCAGCGCACCGCTGACCGCCGGCATCAGCAAGATCAGCAACGCCGCCCAGCCGCCGATCAAGGCTTCGCAGGCAGCGTACCAGCGGGCGGGCCGCGGGCTGCGCGCAATGCGTGGGCCCATCAGCAGCGCGCCCAGCGCCAGCCCGCCGAAGAACGCCGCCACGACCGCCAGCACCGCGGCCGACTCGTGGCCCAGCCACAGCGCGCCCTGCTGCGCCCAGACGACCTGGTAACCCAGGCCGGCAAAGCCGGAGGCCAGCATCAGGCCATGCGCGGCCCACACGCGTTTCGCCGCCATCGCTTCAGCCGGAGAACCCGATGGTGTAGCCCCAGGAGTCCAGCCGCGCCGGGATCGCATTGAAGGCCAGCGTGATGCGCTGCTCGCCCTGGTTGGGCGGCACGGCGTGCATCAGGTAGCTGGGAAACAGCACCAGGTCGCCGGGTTCTGGCGGCGGGCTGATCCACTTGTCGGCGTTGTACGGGCCGGTGACGACGCCGGCATGGTCGTTCTTGAACGAAAAGTCGGTACCGCCAGGCGCCTTGATGAACACGGTGCGTGCGCTGGGGTGGGTGGGTGTCAGGTAGACCACGCCGGAGATGAAGCTGTTGGCATGGTTGTGCATGGCTTGCTGGCCGCCTTGCTCGAGCACGTTGACCCACATCTCCTTGAGCGCCCAGGGCATGCGCTGGCCAAACAGCAGCGCGCCGAACTCGGAGAGCTGCGGCGTGAGCAGGCCCGCCACGTCCACCAGCAGCGGGCTGTCGCTGGGGCGCAGCATGCTGGTGTGCGACAGCAGCGCCGAGCCGTTGTTCTGCTGCTGCGCCTGGGCCGCGAAATGCGCCACCAGCGCGGCCACCAGGGCCGGCGGCAGCGCGCCGGGCACGCGCATGAAGGGCGTGGCGAACAATCCGTGAATTTCAGCCATGGCTTGTAGACCTCAACCGAAGATGGCGGCCACGCGCAGCCAGGACCAGTAGGCCGCGATCGAGCCGATCATGTACAGCACGACGCTGCGCGCCTTGGCCAGCTGCGGCCAGCGGCTGCACAACTTCCACAGCAGCATCGCCGCGCCCACCGTCATCAGCTGGCCGATCTCGACGCCGACGTTGAAGGTCAGCAGCGCCACAGGCAGGTGGTTCTCGGGCAGGCCGATCTCCTTGAGCGCGCCGGCGAAGCCCAGGCCGTGCACCAGGCCGAACAGGAAGGCCACCAGCGCCGGCCAGCGCCGCGCCAGCGTCTCGCGCTTGTGCAGCGCTTCGCCGGCCACCAGCACGATGGACAGTGCGATCGTTGCCTCCACGGGCGGCGGGCGTAGCGTCAGGATGCCCAGCGCGCTGAGCGCCAGCGTCAGGCTGTGGGCGGCGGTGAAGGCGGTGATGGTCCAGACCAGGCGGCGCTGGAAGCCGACCAGCAGCAGCAGGCTGATGACAAACAGCAGGTGGTCCACGCCGCTGAGGATGTGCTCGACCCCCAGCACCGTGTAGGCGGTGGCGACCTCGCGCCAGCTGCGGCCATCGTCGGCCGCGCCGTAGAGGTGCACCGAGGGCTGGCCGGCGGTCAGCGTGTAGACCCGCGCGTCGCCATTGAGCCAGTAGACCTTGACCAGCGCGGCCGAGTAGCGATCACCCACGCCAGTGATGGACAGAGTGCCGGTCAGGCCGGCCTCGCCGCAGTGCAGCACGTTCTCCTCGGCCTGGCAACCTTCGGGCCAGACGGGGGTCAGGTCATCGCTGGCGGCGCGCTTCTCGGCGGCGGCCCACATCCAGTAGAACTCGCCGTGCGAGACTTCGCGCAGCTGCATCTCGGCCATGCTGAGCTCGTGCGCGCCAGCAACCGGGCCGAGCGCCAGCAGCAACGCAGCCAACAAGCCGCGCAGCATCACATTCAGGGACCTCATTTCGCATCCTCGTAGCGGATGTTGTACTTCTTGGCCAGCAGCTGCACCGCGGCGCTGCGCTGCTCGGACAGCGTGGCATCGGTCCAGTCCTGCTGCACCACCGGGCGCAACACCTCGAACTGCGCCGGCTTGGCCGGGCTCACGGCCTCCAGCCGCACGGCGCGCCAGCCCTCGCGGGTCTTCTCGGCGCGCCATTCGCCCACCGGCGCGGTTTCCAGCGCCTTGGCAAAGTCTTCGCCGTAGCTCAGCACCAGGTTCTGGTGCGGCCTGCCCTTGAAGACCCGCAGGCCGGCCTTGGCATCGCCCGGCGTGCCGGCGTTGAGCTCGGTGACGAAGGCGCGCACGGCGGCCTCGGAGCTGTCGCCGTCCAGCGCGGCTTCCTGGAAGTCGAAGCGGGCGGGCTCGTCGTATTTCGCGCGGTGCGATTCGAACCACTTCTGCAGCGTCGCGTCATCGGCGGGTGGCAGCTTGGTGTTGGCGTCCACCACGCTCAGCGCCTTGAAGATCACGCGATCACGGATCGCGCTGTCGCCGCGGTCGACCTGCAGCGCCAGGCCTTCGCGGTACAGCACCTCGTTGTCCAGCCAGACCTTGCGCAACGCGGCCAGTTCCTCGGCGTTCGGATCGCGGTTGCGCGAGGCCTTGAAGATCTCGATGGCTTCCTTGTCCACCGCGGCACCGACGACGATGGTGTGCGGGTCGTCGCTGCGGCTGATCAGCAAATGGTCGGCACCGAACAGCAGGGCACCCAGCACGAGGAAGTGCAGCAGCGGCTCGCGGGTCCAGTTCGGCAGCCCGGCACGGGGTGCGGACTGGGCAGCAGCGGGCTTGGCGACAGGATCAACAGGCATCGTCAGCGGAGTGGACATGATTTCTCGACAGAACAACCATAACAACGGAAAAAGGCGCCGCGCGAAATCGCGCGGCGCCGTGCGGCGGTCAAACAACTGCCGCAGGGACGGATGGGTCCAGCCGGCTTACTTGACGCCGGCGACCTTCACCGAACCCTTCACTTCCACGTAGACCGGGTTGCTGTAGAACCACAGGTCAGACCAGGCGGCCACGTCGTACGACACCATCTTCTGGCCGTTGACCACCGCCAGGTGGTTCGGGCAGCCGTTGATCGTGCCGTTGGCGGCCGTCCAGCTCACGCCGTTTTCAGGCACGTTGGTGCCGGCGACCGTGCAGGGGATGCGCAGCTTGCTGGTGTCGTTGGCGTTGGTGAACAGGTCCGACAGCGGGTTGCCGCTGGCATCGGTCTCGTAAGGCGTGGCGGCCGGCAGGTTGCTGCCACGCAGACGCACGTACTGCGAAGCCACCACCGCCGGCAGGCGGTAGGACATGCGCAGGTAGGTCGTGCCGTCGGTCGTCGAGACGATCGAATTCCAGCCCTTGGGCGCGCTGAAGGTCTTGACGATTGCGGCCGAGGTGTTCTTGGCAGCAGCCGGCACGACAGCCAGGTCAGCGGTGACGCCATCAGCGCTCAGCCACGCGGTGTTGCGCGGCCATTCGCCCGAGTAGTCGGCAGCACCCGGCGTCTTGTAGCCCGAGACCATGCCGCGGATCAGGTCCACGTGGTCCAGCACCGGCTTGTTGATCGGCTGGTTCATGCCCACTTGGGCCAGCGACGGGTTGGCGAAGCTGTAAGGCGCGTAGTTGGTGCCAGCCGGGTCGCGCACCGAGATGCCGACCACCACGTCGTCACCCGCGTCCACCACCAGCTTCTCGCCCATCGAGACGCAGTTCGCGTGGTTCACGACGCTGCCCTTTTCGGCACCGGCGTAAGCGTAGTTGCGGACTTGCGAGTCGGACAGGTAGGCCGAGGCGTTGGACTTGCAGACCACCAGGCCCAGGCGGTCGATCAGCTGGCCGTCCACCGCGAAGCTGTTGCCGGTGCGCAGGCCGTCGACGATGGTTTGCGGGCGCAGCTTGTCCTGGCCGTTGCGCACCATCACGAAGTCGCGCTGGTATTCGCCGGGGTAGAAGTCTTGCGACGAGCGGCGGTCATCCGGGCCGAAGATGCCGCGGTTGTGCCAGTCGGAGCTGGAGAAGAACCAGTAGTTGCGGCCTTCGCCCAGCAGTGCGTCCCACACGCCGCCGATCACGCCACCGTACACGCCGGTGCCGCCGTAGGTCGTGCCGCCCACCGAGTCGACCTTGCCGGTCGGGAAGGTGTTGCGCAGGACCTGGTATTCACCGCGGTTGTTGGCAGCGCCGTGGCCCGGGTGGGTCTCGAAGCCGAAGGCGATGTTCGGGGCTGCGTTGTTGAAGTCACGCAGGTGCTCGATGTTGAAGCCGTTGTTGCCGTCCGGGTTGAACGGGCCGGCGCGCTCCAGGTGGGCCGGCACGTAGTAGCTGGCGTTGCCGTGGTTCTGGGCCATCCACTTCAGGGCTTCGACCGTCTTGGCGTGGCCGGTGTTGCCGGAGCCGGTGCCGCTGGCGGGGATCAGCTTGTGCGCGGTGGCGTTCCAGCTCGGGTCGGCGGCATTCAGGCTGCCGGTGACCGAGCAATCCCAGTTGTTGCCGGTGGCGGTGCCGGTGGTGTTGCCGCGGCTGGTGTCGGTGTCGCCACGGTCAAAGCAGTAGGACCACTGGGCCAGCGCATTGGCATTGCCCACGGCCTTGTAGCCCGGGCCGGTCGGCAGCGTGACCTTGTCCAGCTTCTTGGGCATCTGGCCGGTGACGACGGACATCGAGCTGTGCTCGTGGCCGGCGACGACCGATTCCATGCCGATGAACAGCGGCACGTTCTTCTGGGCCGAGAGGTATTCCAGCAGCGGGTACTGGTATTCCTGCACCGACTGCCAACGCCACATGTTGCCGTTGCCGCCCACGCCGCCGCCGTCGCCCTTGATGGCGGCCGCGCCGATGGAATTGGTCCACGTGGTGGTCGGGCCCTGGCCTTCGACAAACGGGTAGGCCGGGGTGCTCAGCGTGGCGTCTTCCACCAGCGTGCAGTTGCGGTTGCCGGTGCCACCGTGGCCGGCTTGCACGAACCAGTCGAGGCCGAAGGTGCCGTCGGTCTTGTCGGTCACCTTGCTGACCAGCTTCTGCATCGAGATCGTGCCGTCCGAGCAGGTGGTGTGGTTGTGGAAGTCGCCGGTGACGTACTTGCCGGAAGGGGTGGATTCGGCCTGGGCGGCCGAGGGAGCGGTGATGGCAGCGGTGCTGCCGATCGCGGCGATGGCAGCCAGCGCAAGCGGGCTCAGGCCAGTTCGGAACTTCATGAAGCTACTCCTGATCGTTGTGTTTGGGACGCGTTGCATCCCGTGGGTGGGCCTGGTTCGGCCAGTGAAGGTCGCCAGGCACCCGAAAAAGGCACTGCGGCGAAGTGCGCATGGTCGTCACATGAGGTGACATCCTCGTGACTGATGGACGAAATCCAGCAAGCTGGCTTCAAGTGCGATGGCTCGACAAACGCAGGCCGGCGCCGGGCCGCCCCAAGCGGCCTGCACAACCCGCCCGGCGGGTGGTTCCGCGTACCCGCGGAGCCGGGTGCCCCACTTCAGCAGGCCGGCGCCGGGCCGCCCCAAGCGGCCTGCGCGACCCGCCCGGCGGGTGGTTCCGCGTACCCGCGGAGCCGGGTGCCCCACTTCAGCAGGCCGGCGCCGGGCCGCCCCAA